>JAWKXE010000012.1:0-105976 GCA_041397165.1 Paracoccaceae bacterium
CGCGGGCAAGCCTGTCGCGCAGAACGTCGATTTCGACGGTCAGGTCGGAGTGATCGTCGAGCAGAAGCGATTTCGTCTTGGCCGAGAAGCTTTGTTCGAGATCGGCCAGAAGCGAGAGGTAATCGGTGCGGGCCTGGGCGCCGGGGCTGCGGGCCTGGATATCGGCGAATTTCACCGTCGCGTCGCGGGCGCCCTGAAGATAGACCGACATGAACTTGCGCGCCGCCGTCAGATCGCGCGGGTCGTCCTCGACCGTGCGCAGCAGGTCGCGGGCCTGGGTCTGGAAGCGTTCGACACGGGCCTGCGCCTCGCGGTCGCCGGTGCGGCGGATGGCGTCGGTCATGGCCTTGAGGTGGGCCTCGGCCTGGTCGACATAGCGCGCGACGCGGTCGGTCTGGAACTCGTCCACGCCCTCCATGCCCTTGTTCTTCATCGGGTCGGGGCCGAAGGCGGCGAAATGCAGCACGGCGCCGGCGACGGCATAGATCAGCGGTTCGAACAGGCCGGGCTTGGCGGCGAAGGCGGCGACGAAGAGGCCGGCGCCGGTCAGGGCCGAGCCCAGCATCTTGCGCGGGATCGCCGGGCGGCGGGCGACCTTGCGCGCCTCGTAAGCCTCCTGCGCCAGAAGCCCGTCGCGGGTGAGCCAGGCGGCGAGCAGCAGGAGGCCGAGCGCGACGAGGTTCAGCGCCAGCCCCGAGGCGCCATTGCCGAAAGCGCGGAAGATCAGCGGCAGGGGCGCGAGGAAAAGGAAGTTGACCCGGCCGCCGGCGCGGCTGCGGGTGGCGCCGCGAAAGCTGCCTTGGGTCGTGGCCGGCGCATCGCCGGGCGTCCCCTGGGGGCTGTATTTGCCGCCATAGCGCTGGGCCATCACACACCCCCCCAGATCGAGACGTAGAGGATGAGCAGTAGAAGCAGCACGAAGGCGAGCTTTTGCAGTCCGGTTTCCGACATCGGCCCCAGCACCCGGTGAATTCCCTGTTCAACTTAGGGAATGCGGCGGCGCAGCGCTAGGGGGAAGATTGCCGGCTTTCGAGCAGGACCGGGCAGGGCCATGCCCGCTTACTGTTTCTTCAAACCTTGGGCTTAGGGTGGCGCGGAAGCGAAGACAGGTGATGCCATATGAAATGGTTCAAGCGAACCGCCCGCCCCGAGGCCGTCGATACACCGGATGCGGTCTCGCCCGAGATGCTGGAACTGCGCGGGGTGGTCGACATGATCGACCGCACCCAGGCGCGGATCATGTTCACACCCGATGGCACGATTCTCTGGGCCAACGACAATTTTCTCGAGGTGATGAAATACGACCTGTCCGAGATCGTCGGCAAACATCACAGCCTGTTCTTGTCCGAGGCCGAGCGGTCCATGCCCGGATACCGGGAATTCTGGGCCCAACTGGCCGGCGGCGCCTTCTTCCAGGATCAGTTCGCCCGCATCGCAAAGGATGGGTCCACGGTCTGGATCCGAGCCACCTATGCTCCGGTCTTCGACGCGCAGGGCAAGGTCGTGCGGGTGATGAAGATCGCCAACGACATCACCGGGCGCCAGTCCGAGATCGAGACGCTGGCGGCCTGTCTGGCCCGGATGGAAGACGGCATCCTGGCGCAACAGGTGCCGGTGGCGGCCTCGGACGATCTGGCGCGGCTGGGCACCGCGCTGGGCAGCGCGCTGGCGCGGCTGACCGGGGCGATCAATGCGGTCAAGACGGCGGTCGAGCAGGTCACCACGACGGCAGGCCGGATCAGGGTTTCCTCGTCGGACCTGGCGCAGCGGACCGAATATCAGGCGGCAACGCTCGAAGCGGCGGCCGGCGCGGTGCAGGAGATCACCAGCACGCTGACCGCCACCGCCGGGCAGGCGCGCGATGTGCGCCAGGTCGCCGCGGAGGCGCAGACCACCGCCGAGGAAAGCGGCAAGGTGGTGCGCGACGCGGTCGAGGCGATGCAGCGGATCGAGACCTCGTCGAACCGGATCTCGCAGATCATCTCGGTCATCGACGAGATTGCTTCCAGACCAACCTGCTGGCGCTGAATGCTATGGCGCGCCGGCGAGGCCGGGCGCGGCTTCACCCTCGTGGCCAGCGAGGTGCGCGCGCTGGCGCGCGGCGGTCGTCGGACGCGGCGGTCGAGATCAAGACCCTGATCGAGGAAAGCGCCGGAGACGTGAAGCATGGCGTCGATCTGGTGGCTGCGGCGGGAAGCGAGCTGGACCGATCAAGTCGGCAATATCGGCTCGGTCGCCGGGCTGATCGGCGAGATCGCGCGGCACGCAAGAGCAGTCGCAGAAGATCGCGGCGATCAACACCAGCCTGGGCGAGCTGGATCAGGTGACGCAGACCAATACCGCGATGGTGCAGGAAAGGTCGCCGCCACCGTCAGCCTGGCCGACAGCGCCCAGACCCTGGCGCAGGAGATGGCCCAGTTCGAGACCGGTCCTAGCGCGCCGCCGCTTGCGAGCGCCGGTGCCGGCCGGGCGATGCGGCGCATCGCCTGATCCGGACCTGGCGCTTCCGCTGCCACGGCCGCCGTCGTTGCCACTGTCGCCGACGGTGCGGGCCGGCGGGTTCGCGGCTCAGTGGTGTTTTGCCCGACGCTCGGCCGAAAGCTTGCGGGCATAGCCCGATTGCAGCGCCTCGACCGCGAAGAGCACGATGACCGAGAAATAGAAGGTGGTCTTAGACATCGGCACCACCTCATACCCGAAGAAATGCAGCGCCATCGCTTCGTCATGGGTGGCATGGGCGGCGGCCTGGCCGGATTCGCCCAAGAGAACGACGCCGACGATCAGGAGGATGAAGAGGCCCAGCACCTCGTACATGCGGTTCTTTTCCAGGAAGGCGGTGACGCCATCGGCCAGAAGCAGCATGGCGAGGCCCGAAAGCACGATGGCCAGGGCGAGAACCGGGAAGACATCGGTGATGGCCAGCGCCGAAAGCACCGAGTCGAACGAGAAGATCAGGTTCATCATCACGATCAGCGCCACCACGGCGACGGCGGATTTGCCCTTTTTCTGCTTCACGTCGGTTTCCAGATGGTCGAGCGACAGCATGTGGCCGATCTCTTTCACCGCGGTATAGATGATGAACACCCCGCCGAAGATGAAGACCAGCGTGGCGAAATTGACCCCGCCGGTGATGACGCCCTGCCAGTCGAAGACATGGAACGGCTCGGACAGAAGCTCGATCAGGTGGATCATGACGAAAAGCAGCACGACACGCAGCGCCACCGCGATGATGATGCCCCAGAAGCGCACGGCGCGCTGATGCGCCACCGGCGCGCGTTGGCTTTCGATCGAGATATAGAGCAGGTTGTCGAAGCCCAGCACCGCCTGGAGAAAGCAGAGCATCAGGAGATTGCCGAGGTTTTCGGCGGTCAGAAGATCGGCCAGCATGGATGTGTCCCTTGTTCCGTTTGCTCAAGGGTCTAGCGCAAACGGGGGCGGGGTGAAAAGCCGCGCGGCTCAGCCCTTGCGGCGGCGCTGGGCGGTGCGGGCGGGCTTGCGCGTGGCGGTGCCGGTCTTGGGCGGCGCGTCGGCGTCGAGCCCGAGCTGGTCGCGCACCACGCGCGGGCGCAGCTCTTGCACCTCGCCCGGTTTCAGGTTGCCCAGCTGGAACGGGCCGTATGAGGTGCGGATCAGCCGGTTGACGGTCAGGCCCACCGCCTCCATCGCGCGGCGGATCTCGCGGTTCTTGCCCTCGCGCAGGCTGACCGTGGCCCAGGCGTTTGCGCCCTGCTGGCGGTCGAGGGTGACGGTCATCGGCTGGAAGGTCTCGCCATCGAGGGTGATGCCGGTGCGCAGCGGTTCGAACGTGGCCTCGGTCGGGCGGCCGTTGAGACGCACGCGGTAGCGGCGCAGCCAGCCGGTCGAGGGCAGTTCAAGCTTGCGTTTCACCGCGCCGTCATTGGTCAGGAGCAGCAGGCCCTCGGAATTGAGGTCGAGCCGTCCGACGGTCATGACGCGCGGCAGGTCTTCGGGCAGCCGGTCGAAGATGGTGGGGCGGCCTTGGGTGTCGCGGGTGGTGGTCACCAGGCCGACAGGCTTGTGATAGAGCCAGAGCCGGGGCGGCTCGGGCGCGTCGAGCGGCTTGCCATCGACGGTGATGCGGTCGGCGTCGGTCACGTTGAGCGCGGCGCGGGTGATGACCGCGCCGTTCACGCTGACGCGGCCCTCCTCGATCATCCGTTCAGCCTCGCGCCGCGAGGCGAGGCCGGCGCGGGCGATGACCTTGGCGATGCGGTCGCCGGGAGGGGGTTTGACGCTCATGACGCAGGGAGATAGCGGATTGGCGCAGCCAGCGGAAGCGGCTATTGCGGAGCCTATGGAGATGAACGGGTTCATGGCGGCGGCGCTGGACGAGGCGCGGGCGGCGGCGGAACGCGGCGAGGTGCCGGTGGGGGCGGTGCTGGTGTCGCCCGAGGGCCGCATCGTGACGCGCGCCGGCAACCGCACGCGCGAGCTGTCGGACCCGACGGCCCATGCCGAGATCAACGTCATCCGCGCCCGCTGTGCCGAACTGGGAGCCGAGCGGCTGACCGGGCACGACCTTTACGTGACGCTGGAGCCCTGTGCGATGTGCGCCACGGCCATCGCGGCGGCGCGGATGAGGCGGCTGTATTATGGTGCGTCGGACCCGAAGAGCGGCGGGGTCGAGCATGGCGCGCGGGTGTTCAGCCATCCGCAATGTCATCATGTGCCCGAAATCTATGAGGGAATTTCCGGCCGCGAGGCGGCGGCGCTGTTGCGGGATTTCTTCGCTGCGAGGCGCTGAGCCGCCCCCTTCCGGCCGCGCTCCCACCCCTTCGGCCGGTCGCCGGGACCAGGCGTTGCGCGCTCCCGCCCCGCGCGGCCGGAAGGGGGCGGCAGTTGCCGTTGGGTCATTTGCGATGCGTCATGTTTTTTGCACCCGCAGCATGTTATGTTGCAGCGCAGCATTTCCTTCTTCGAGGCCGAGCTATGTTCAAAAGTCCGCATGAGACGCTTTTCAATCCGAAATCCATCGCCGTGTTCGGCGCCAGCGAATCGGAGGCGAGTGTCGGATCGAAGGTTCATGCCAACCTTCTGGCAGGCGGATTCGCCGGCCCGATCGTGGCGGTGAACCCGAAATACGACGAGCTGCGCGGGCAGGTCTGCTATAAGCGGATCGGCGATGTGCCCGAGAAGATCGACCTGGCGGTGATCGCGACGCCGGCCAAGACCATTCCCGGCATCATGGCCGAACTGGGCGAGGCGGGCGTGAACGCGGCCATCGTGCTGTCGGCCGGGTTCCGCGAGGCGGGCGAGGACGGCAAGCGGCTGGAGGCGCAGCTGATCGAGGCGGCGCGCAAGGCCAAGGTGCGCTTCATGGGGCCCAACTGCGTCGGGCTGGTGCGGCCCTGGCTGGGGATGAACGCGACCTTCCTGAATTCGGAAACGCCGAAGGGGCGGCTGGCGATCGTGTCGCAATCCGGCGCCCTGTGTTCGGCGATTTCGGATTATGCCGGTCCGCACCATCTGGGCTTTTCGGCGGTGGTCAGCTTGGGCAATTCGACCAATCTGGACTTCGGCGACGTGCTGCAATTCCTGGCCAACGACCCCAAGACCGACGCGATCCTGCTCTATGTCGAGGGCGTGAACGAGGCGCCGGGCTTCCTGAGCGGGTTGCGCATCGCGGCGCGGTCGAAGCCGGTGATCGTGCTGAAATCGGGGCGGCATGTGCAAAGCTCGAAGGCGGCGAACACCCATACCGGCGCGCTGATCGGCTCGGACGCGGTGTTCGATGCGGCGCTGAGCCGGTCGGGGGCCGTCAGGGTTCAGACCTTCGGACAGCTTTTCGCAGCGGCCGAGATCCTGTCGGCGCGGACCCGGGCGCTGGGCAAGCGGCTGGGGATCGTGACCAATGGCGGCGGGGCGGGGGTTCTGGCGGCCGACCGGGCGGGCGATCTGGGGCTGGAAGTGCCCGACATTTCCGACAAGACCCGGGACGCGCTGGACAAGGTGCTGCCGGCCTTCTGGAGCCGGGCCAACCCGGTGGACATCCTGGGCGATGCCTCGGCCGAGAAATACAAGGCGGCGGTGCAGGCCTGCCTGGCGGACGAGAACCTGGACGGCGTGTTGGTGATGCTGACGCCGCAGGCGATGACCGATGCCAGCGCGGCGGCGCAGGCGGTGGTGGATGCGGTCCCGAAGCGCGGCAACAAGAAGCCGGTGCTGGCCTGCTGGATGGGCGAGGCCTCGGTCGCGGAAGGGCGCAAGCTGCTGAGCGAGAACGGGATTCCCGACTTCATCACGCCCGAGCGGGCGGTCGAGGCGTTTTCCTATCTGGCGCAGCATTACCGGCACCAGCGGCTGGCGCTGGAAGTGCCGGGGCCGTTGACCGATGTGGCGGTGCCGGATGTGACCGGCGCGCGGATGATCATCGACACCGCGCTGCGCGACGGCCGCAAGATGCTGAACGATGTGGAAAGCAAGGCGGTGTTGCGGGCCTTCCGCATCCCGACCGCGATGACGCTCGAGGCGCGCAGCCCGACCGACGCGCTGGTGGCGGCGGAAACCGTGGGCTTTCCGGTGGCGATGAAGATCCTGAGCCCCGATATCAGCCACAAATCCGATGTCGGCGGCGTGCAGCTGGGGCTGATGAGCGCGGGCGACGTGATGACGGCCTTCCACCAGATCACCGAGCGGGCCAAGAAGATGCGCCCCGAGGCCAAGATCGAGGGCGTGACGGTCGAGCGCATGGCCGAGGTCGACGATGCGCGCGAGCTGGTGGTGGGCGTGAGCCGCGATCCGGTCTTCGGGCCGGTGATCATGTTCGGCGCCGGCGGCACCATGGTCGAGATCCTGCGTGACAATGCGGTGGGGCTGCCGCCGTTGAACGCGGTGCTGGCCGACCGGCTGATCGACCGGACCCATGTGGCGCGGCTGCTGAACGCCTTCCGCGACCGCCACGCGGTGAAACGCGAGGCGGTGGTCGAGGTGCTGCTCAGGGTGTCGGACATGGTCTGCGAGCTGCCCGAGATTCGCGAACTGGATCTGAACCCGCTGTTCGCGGGCCCCGAGGGCGTCCTGTGCGTCGATGCGCGGATCGTGATCGCGCGGCCGCCGAGCAAGGACGGGCCTTACGATCACATGGCGATCCATCCCTATCCGCGGCATCTGACGCACGAGACCCATCTGAGCGACGGCCAGCGCCTGACCATCCGGCCGATCCGGCCCGAGGATGCCGAGGCCGAGCGCGGTTTCGTGAAGGGGCTGTCGCCGCAGGCCAAGCGGTTCCGCTTCATGGGCACGGTGAACGAGCTGAGCGCCGAGATGCTGGCGCGGTTCACCCAGATCGATTACCGCACCGAGATGGCGCTGGTGGCGCTGGTCGGCGATGAGGGCGCGCAGGAGCAGATCGGGGTGGCGCGTTACGTCATCAACCCCGACCGGCGCAGCTGCGAGTTTGCCATCGTGGTGGGCGATCAGGTGCAGCATCAGGGCATCGGCACGCGGCTGATGAAGGCGCTGATGGAGGCCGGCCGCGACCATGGGCTGACCCTGATCGAGGGCACGGTTCTGAAGGATAACGGGCCGATGCTGCATCTGATGGAAGAGCTGGGCTTCCGGGTCGAGCGGATGCCGGACGACATGGAAGTGGTGCAGGTGCATCGCGAGCTGTGAGGCAGGGGGGCCGGGGTGAACCCCGGCCTACATTTCGATCGCGCCAGGGGGTCCGGGCGGGCTCTGCCGCGGCGAAATGGCGGTGGTGCAGCCGCCCCTCGGGTTGTAAGGAACGGGGCAGGACCTGTAGGCCGGGGTTCAGCCCGGCCTGCGCCAAATGCCGAGGGGGGAGGCGACATGCTGGCCTATATCACCCATGCCGATTGCCTTGCGCACGATGCCGGGCCGATGCATCCCGATCAGCCGGAACGTCTGTCGGCGATCGACAATCAGCTGATCATGTCCGGGCTCGACTTCGTGGTGCGATACCACGATGCGCCGCTGGTCACGCGCGAACAGCTGGAGCGGGTGCATGACGGCGAATACCTGGACCGGGTCTTCGGCATCGACACCTCGGCCGGGCCGGTCGAGATCGACGGCGATACGGTGATGTCGCCGGGCACGCTGCGCGCCGCCGAACGGGCGGCCGGCGCCGGGGTTCTGGGCGTCGATCTGGTGATGGCGGGCGAGGCGCATTCGGCCTTCTGCGCGGTGCGGCCGCCGGGGCATCATGCCGAGCATGACAAGGCGATGGGGTTCTGCCTGTTCGACAACATCGCCGTGGCCGCCGCCCATGCGCTGGACGCCCATGGGCTGAGCCGCGTCGCCATCGTGGATTTCGACGTGCATCACGGCAACGGCACCGAGGACATCTTCCGTGCCGAGCCGCGGGTGCTGTTCTGTTCGTCGTTCCAGCATCCGTTCTATCCCTTCACCGGGCACGAGAAGGAGACCGCCAACCTGGTCGACATGCCGCTGCCCGCCGGCGCCGGCGGCGCCGAGTTCCGCGCCGCGGTGGCCGAGCACTGGCTGCCGGCGCTGGACGGTTTCGCGCCCGAGTTCGTGTTCATCTCGGCCGGGTTCGACGCCCATGTCGCCGACGACATGTCGAGCCTGGCGCTGACCGACAACGATTACCGCTGGGTGACCGAGAAGATGGTCGAGCTGGCCAAGGCCCATGCCGGCGGGCGCATCGTGTCGATGCTGGAGGGCGGATACGAGCCCAGCGTTCTGGCCCGCAGCGTGGCGACGCATATCAATGTGATGATCGGATAAGGCGCCGGCCGGGGCTGGCGGGTGTCTCGCCCGCCGCGGCCACCAGCCCCGTCCGGATCCGATGTCGGTCCGGGCGTTGAATTCGCAACGGACTTCTAAGAGACTGAGCCCATGACAGAGCCATCAAAATCGCTGCCGGCAGCATCGTCGTCGGGCTGGTCGTCCGGCGATCAAGACGCTGGCGTGGTGGATGACCGGCTCCATCGCGCTGATGTCGGATGCGCTGGAGAGCACGGTGAACGTGGCCACCGCCGTGGCCGCGCTGATCGCCATCCGGGTGGCAATGGTGCCGGCGGACGACAACCACCCCTACGGCCATCACAAGGCCGAGTTCCTGAGCGCGGTGCTGGAAGGCGTGATGATCATCATCGCGGCGCTGCTGATCCTGCGCGAGGCGGTGCACCGGGTTCATGGAGCCGCATGTTCTGGAGGCGCCGCTTTCGGGGCTGGCGGTGAACGCGGTGGCCAGCGTGATCAACGGGCTGTGGTGCTGGAAGCTGATCTCTTACGGGCGCCGGCACCGGTCGCCCGCGCGCTGGTGGCGGACGGGCATCACCTGTTGAGCGACGTGATCTCGTCGGTCGGGGTGACGTTGGGCGTGTTGCTGGCCATCGTGACCGGCTGGGCGGTGCTCGACCCGGCGCTGGCGGCGCTGGTGGCGGTGAATATCCTGTGGTCGGGCTGGAAGGTTATGACCTCGTCCTTGAGCGGGCTGATGGACGAGGCGGTGGACACGGCGGCGCTGGACCGGATCCGCACGGTGATTTCCGAGGCGGCCGAGGGCGCCATCGAGGCGCATGACCTGCGCACCCGCCATGCCGGCCGCGCCACCTTCATCGACTTTCACCTGGTGGTCGACGGCGCGATGAGCGTGACCCAGGCGCACGATATCTGCGACCGGATCGAGAAGGCGTTGAAGGCCGAGATGCCGCAGGCGCAGATCGCCATCCATGTCGAACCCGACGACAAGGCCAAGCAATCGGGCGTGCTGGTCCTGTAGCGGCGGGGCGGGTGCCTGCCGGCTGTCCCAGGTTTGGCGACACGCAACTGTCATGGAAGCTTGCTAGGGCGGTTCAATTCGACCCCGGAACCGGGGCAAGCCGGTTCGCAAAGCGCGAAAGAGACGGCTCGCAGGGCCGGCATGTGCCAGGGCTTTGGGGTCTTTCGCGCAACGGATTGGCGGCGGAGAGGTGCGAGGCAGCGTTGTCGTTTTCCTGATCCTGGCCGTCGGCCAGATCGCCGGCTGGGGGGCCGTCGGCTTTGTTGCCGTCGTGGCGCGCGGCATTGCCGCCGATCTGGAGATGGACCTGCCCGCCGTGTTCCTTGGCAGTTCGCTGATGTTCGCCGTGATGGGGCTGGCCGCGCCCGGCGCGGGGCGCGGGTTTCGTCGGTTCGGGCCGCGGCGGGTGATGGCGGCGGGCGCGGTCACGATCGGCTGCGGGCTTGGCACGCTGGCCGCGGCGCCGGGGCCGGTCGTCTATTTCGCGGGCTGGGGGCTGACCGGGGCGGGGGGCGCGATGTTCCTGACCACGGCCGCCTATGCCTATCTCGCGGATGTCGCCGATGCCGCGGCGCGGGGGCGCATCGGCACGCTGATGCTGGTCACCGGGCTTGCCGGCAGCGTGTTCTGGCCGATGACCGGGCTGCTGGATCACCTGCTGGGCTGGCGCGGGGCGGCGGCGATCTATGGCGTGACGATGGCCTTCGTCATCGCCCCGCTGACCCTGTTCGGGCTGCCCGAGACCGGGGCCGGCGGCACGCAGGCGGATACCGGCCGTGACGCGGTGGCGCGCCGGGGGCGGGCGGGCGCGACCGGGTGTTCCTGCTGATCGTGCTGGCCGTCGCGCTGAACGGGTTCGTCAGTTTCGGGATCGAGAGCATCGGGATCGAGCTGTTCCGGGCCCTGGGGGCGGAGATGGGCCATGCCATCGCCATCGCCTCGCTTCTGGGGCTGTTCAAGCTGGCGGGGCGGATCATCGACCTGGCGGGCGGGCGGCGCTGGGACGCGCTGTCGACGGCCCAGGTCGCGGCGGTGGCGATGCCGCTGGGGCTGGTCGCGGTCGGGCTGTTCGGGGCGGGGCCGGGATTGGGGCCGGCATCGTGGTCGGTGCCGGTGGCGGCCTATCTCGTGCTGTTCGGGATCGGCAGCGGCGCCTTCGCGGTGTCCCGGGCGACGATGCCGCTGCTGTTCTATCGCCGGGCCGACTATGCCGCCGCGATGTCGGCGATTGCCGTGCCGCTGAACCTGATCAACGCGCTGGCGCCGCCGGTTCTGGCCGGGCTTCTGGTGGTGGCGGGGCCGTGGGCGGTGCTGGGCCTGATGGCGGGGCTGGGCACGCTGGCGGCGATCCTGCTGGCATGGCTGAGCCGGCTGCGACCGGCGCCGGAACCGGACCGGGAAATTGCCTGAGGCTCTGGCCCCCGCGCGGCGGCTGTGGTTCACTCGTCGCGGTAAAACCCGGGAGAGACCATGGACCGCAAACTGCTTCTGATCATTCTCGACGGCGTGCCGCTGAGGAATTTCCGCCGGCTGTTCGGCAATCTGGAAGGCTGGGTCGACAGCGGCGCGGCGCAGAGATGGGTGCACCGGGCGGTGCTGCCGTCGATCTCGGCCAGCTGCTATGCCTCGATCCATACCGGCGTCAGCCCGCAGGTGCATGGCTGCACCGGCAATGGCAACGTCTTTCGCCTGAGCCAGCCGGATGTCTTTGCCCAGGTGCGAAAGGCGGGCGGGGTGACCGGGGCGGTGGCGCATTCGTTCTGGTCGGAATTCTTCAACCGCCATCCGTTCGATCTGGTCCGGGATATCGAGTATGACGAGCCGGCGAGCGACACCATCAACCATGGCCGGTTCCACACCATGACGGGATACGGGCTGATCAACCAGATGACGCCGTCGGATGTCGATCTGTTCGCCACGCTGACCAATCTGTGCGGCCGGTTCGGGTTGAATTACGGGATGCTGCATACCTGCACGCTGGACAGCATGGGGCACCGGTTCTTCCACGACTGTCAGGAGATGGACCATGCCTGCGCGGTGATGGACGAGATGCTGGCGCCGTTCATCCCGAAATGGCGGGCGCTGGGATACGAGGTGATCGTGACCGCCGATCATGGCCAGGACGAGCGCGGCCATCACGGCGGGCGGGGCGATCTGCAGCAGCTGACGGCGATGTATTATTTCGGGCCCGCGCAGGGGCCGGAGCGCGATACCGAGATCGACCAGCTGCAACTGGCGCCAACCATCCTGAGCCGGCTGGGCGCCGAGATCCCCGAGACGATGCAGGGCGCGGTCTTCCTGCGCTGAGCCTGCCCGCCCGCAGGCCGCGCTCCCCTTCGCTGTTGCGCGGCTGGCGGCGGAGCGCCTTCCCACCCGCCCCGCGCGGCCTGCTCGGGCGGGGCGCGATCAGCCGGATTTGCCTTCCAGCCCGGCCAGGGTGGCGGGGTTGTCCGAGGGGATGCGCATTTCGAAGGTTTCGGTGACCGAGGTGTAATCGTAATATCCCAGCCGGGCCAGCGGGCGGATGCGGGGGATGTCCATCTTGCCCTCGGGCGTCAGCATGGCGTCGTCGACATGGATGCGCATGACCTCGCCATAGACCACGTCGACCCAGCCATGGGCCGAATTGCCGCGCAGCCGGTGGGTCGAGAGATAGCGGCATTCGAAATGCGCCGGGCTTTCGGCGACGCGGGGGCCGGGGGCGTCGATGCAGGCCGCCTTGGTGACGCCGGCGCGGTCGAATTCATCGGTGTCCGCGGGCAGTTCCATGGCGGTGATGTTCACCGCCTCGCGCAGGGCATAGGTGGCCATGTTCCAGACGAACCAGCCGGTCTCCTCGGCATTCACGACGGTATGCTTGCGCTCGCCCGAGGAGAGCTGGTTGGCGGCGAACATCACCAGCGGCGGGTCGAAGGTCAGGTTCTGCCATTGCGAATAGGGGGCGAGGTTGGCGATGCCGGCCTTGGACACGGTCGAGAGCCAGCCGATCGGCCGCGGCACGGTGCAGGACTTGAACGGCGAGAAAGGCAGCGGGCAGGGGTCGGATTGCGGGGCATAGTGCATGGGCGGTCCTCCTTTGCGGCCAGCGTGGCGCAGGCGGGCCAGGCGAGGCAAGGGGTTTCGCCCCGGCCGGCGGCGGCGTAGGGTGGCGCCAACCGAGAGGGAGACATCATGGCCGAGCCCACCCCGCTTCTGGCGGTTCTGATCGACGCGGACAACACCTCGCCCAAGTGGACCAAGGCGATCTTCGACGAGATCGCGGCGATGGGCGAGGCCAGCGTGCGCCGGGTCTATGGCGATTTCTCGAGCCAGCAGATGAGCGGCTGGAACAAGGTCCAGGCCGAGTTCGGGCTGGTGCCGCATCACCAGCCGGCCAACACCGTGGGCAAGAACGCCAGCGACATCGCCCTGGTGATCGACGCCATGGACCTGATGCATTCGGGCCGGTTCGACGGCTTCGTGCTGGTCAGTTCCGACAGCGATTTCACCAGGCTTGCGAGCCGTATCCGCGAACAGGGGCTGGATGTCTTCGGCATCGGCGCCGAGAAGACGCCCGAAGCCTTCCGCAAGGCCTGCAAGCGCTTCATCTTCCTGGAAAACCTGGAAGGCGCGGGCGAGGTGGCGGCGCAGATGGGCGGGCGCGGCGGCAAGCCCAAGCCGGGGCCGAAGCTGAACGAGGCGCGCGATCTGATCCTGAAGGCGATGGACAGCATCGACCAGGAGGAGGATTGGTACAACCTCGGGCGGCTGGGCCAGCGCATCCTGGCGGCGCATCCCGATTTCGACACCCGCAGTTACGGCCGCAAGAAGCTGAGCGACCTGATCGCCGATCTGAAGCTGTTCGAGACCCGGCGCGGGGCGAACAATCAGCTCGAGCTGCGGCGGATCGACTGAGGCTGCGCGGCCGGACGCGATGAGCGGTCCGGGCGCTGGTAACGCTTTCTTTGCCTTCATGGGCGATGTTGCGCCGGTGTTTCGATCCACCGGAGGTTTCATGGCCCGTTCATCCGCGGTTGCCCGTGGTCTTGCGCCACAGCCCGACCTGAACGCGATTCAGACGCTGTTCGATCAGGGAGAGCATCGCAAGGCGCTGCACCGGGCAAAGAAGGCCCTGCGCCTTCTGCCCGAGCATGGCGCGCTGAACGCGCTTGCCGGGTTGTCGGCGCGGCATCTGGGCCTGTGGGACGAGGCCGAGGCCTTGCTGCGCCGGGCGGTCGAGATCGAGGGCGCCGGTGGACGTTTCGCCGGTATGCTGGGCGATCTGCTGCTGGCCATGGAGCGCGCGGAAGACGCGGTCGAGGTTCTGGCCGAACGATTGCGGCGGCATCCGGACGATGCCGTGGCCTGCAACGATCTGGGCCTGGCGCTTACCGCGACGGGGCAGTTTCCGCAGGCTCTCACCATCCTGGGAGAAGCGGTGCGACTGGCGCCGGAGAACGCGGAATTCCTGGCCAATCTCGGGGCCTGCTTCGAACGGTCCGGGATCGAGGCCGAGGCGCGACTGTGCTTTTCCGCCGCTTGCGAACTGGCCCCGGACGCGCCGCGATATCAGGGCATGTTGGCGCGGCTGGAACACTATACCGGCGATTCCGAAGCGGCGCTGGAACGTCTGGATCGGGCGATTGCGCGCTGGCCCCGCGATGGACGGATGCGCGACACCAAGGCGGTGATCCTTTCGGCGCTGGGCCGGACCGAGGCAGCGGAGGTGACGTTCCGATCGGCGATCGAGGTGGAGCCCGACAATCATACGGCGCTGGCCAATTTCGCCAATCGCTTCGACATGACGGATGAGCCCGTGGTCGAAGCGGTAACGCGGCGATTGCTGAAGGCCCCGACAACCCATGCGGTGCGGATGTCGCTGCTCTATACCCTGACCAAGATCGAAGAGGACAAGGGCGATTACGGCGCCGCCCATGCGGCGCTGTGCCAGGCCAACGCGATCCGCCGGGCACAGATGCGATACGACCCGGAGCAGGACGTCCGGATGTTCGCGGCACTGAAGTCCGAATTCGCCCAGGCCCGCACCCCCGAGAGGCCGCCGGGACCCGAGGAGGTGCCGGTTCCGATCTTCATCACCGGCCTGCCGCGCTCGGGCACCACACTGACCGAAACCATCCTCGAGCGGCACCCCGAGGTAACGGCGTTCGGCGAATTGAACGCGCTGATGCATGCGGTGCGGCGGGGCTGGCTGGGGGCCGGCGCAGGCGCGTCATTCGTGGAAAAGGGCGCACGGGTGAAGGCCGACTATCTGTCGAACTTGCCGCCACAAGCCTGGCACGCGCGCTTTGTCACCGACAAGATGCCGCTGAACTTCCGCTTCATCGGCCATATCGTCCATGCCTTCCCGCAGGCCCGTATCGTGCATGTGGTGCGCGATGTCCGGGCGACCTGCTGGTCGAACTTCCGGAACTTCTTTTCCAGCGCAGGCAATGGGTTTTCCTACGATCCCGACGATATCGCGCGATATTATGTGCTCTACCGCGACCTGATGACGTTCTGGGAAGAGCGTTTCCCGGGCCGGATCGTGACGTTGGACTATGACGCGCTGGTGGCCGATCCGCAGGGAAAGACGCGGGCCTTCATCGCGGCGCTCGGGCTCGATTGGAACGAGGCCTGCCTCAGCCCCGAGAAATCGCAACGTTCGGTCCTGACCGCATCCTCGACCCAGGTCCGGCGCAAGGTCTATGACGGCAGCGTCAGCGGCTGGCGGCGCTATGAGCCTTTCGCCGGCGCCTGGCTGAACAAGCTTGAACACCAGGCCGAGGCTTGAACCGTCTCATCCCGTCCCGTCCCGGGCCGAATCCGGTCAACGGCCATAGCGGGCGAAGAAGGTTTCGACCGCTTCCTCGACCACCTCGGCGATCTCCTCGGACGTGAAGCTGGTCTGAACGCCGAAGACGGCGCGCAGCCAGATATGCGAACGGGCCAGGTCGGCGAATTGCTCGGCCGCGAGGGTGAAGTTCTCGATCTTCAGCTCGCCACGCGCAACGGCGTCGCGGAAGCCTGCCTCGAGCTGGCGCCGGCCCATTTCGGGGCCGCTTTCATAATAGCTGCGCGCCAGTTCGGGGAAGCGGTCGCGCTCGGACATGCAGATGCGGAACATCGCCAGCGAGAAGTCCGAGACCAGGAAGGTGGCGATCTGGGTGGCGACGCGGGTCAGCACCTCGCGGATCGGCCGCGACATGTCGATTTCCTGCAGGGCGGCTTCGGCCATGCGGTCGCATTCGCAGCGGGCGACTTCGGTGAAAAGCTGCGCCTTGTCGGGGAAATAGGCGTAAAGCGTGGCCTTCGAGACGCCGGCGGTGCGGGCGATATCGTCGACATTGGCGCCCTCGAAGCCATCGGCCAGGAAGATCCGGCGGGCGCCGTCCAGGACCTGATCGAACTTGCGGCCCTTGCGGTTGATCCCCGAGGCCGGGTCGGGACGGGAAGGGCGGCAGGTGAAGGTCATCGGGTCTCCGGCGGGCCGCAGGGTGCGGGGTAGCGCGATACTAAACTGCCCGGTTCAGTTGCGGCAAGTCCATTATGCCGCCCCCCCGCGGGCTTGCCTGCCCCGGTCGCCGGGCGTAGGTTCGGACCGAACGAGACGACCCCGGGGGCAGTGATGCGGTTTCTTACCCAAAGGCGGCGGTTTTCCGAGCTGAACGAGCAGGAAGTGCTGGCGCTGGCGATCTCCTCGGAAGAGGACGATGCGCGGATCTACCGGATGTATGCCGAACGGCTGCGCGGCGAATTTCCCGACACGGCCAAGATCTTCGACGGCATGGCGAAGGAGGAGGACGGCCACCGCCAGCGCCTGATCGAGATGCACCGGCGGCGCTTCGGCGAGGTCATCCCGCTCATTCGGCGCGAGCATGTGGCGGGCTATTACGCCCGGCGGCCCGTCTGGCTGGTCGAGAACCTGGGGATCGAGCGCATCCGCGACGAGGCCGCGGGGATGGAGGCCGATGCCGAGCGGTTCTATCTGGCGGCAGCGAAGCACAGCACGGATGCCGCGACGCGCAAGCTTCTGGGCGATCTGGCGGCGGCCGAGGCGGGGCATCAGCATGTCGCCGGACGACTGGAACAGGAACATCTGAGCGACGAGGCCCGCGAGGACGAGGCGCGCAACGCGCATCGCCAGTTCGTGCTGACCTGGGTGCAGCCGGGTCTGGCGGGGCTGATGGACGGGTCGGTCTCGACCCTGGCGCCGATCTTCGCGGCGGCCTTCGCCACGCAGGACACCTGGCAGACCTTCCTGGTGGGCCTGGCGGCCAGCATCGGCGCGGGCATCTCGATGGGCTTCACCGAGGCCGCCAGCGACGATGGCGAACTGAGCGGTCGCGGCAGCCCGCTGAAGCGCGGCATCGCCAGTGGCGTGATGACGGCGCTGGGGGGGCTGGGCCATGCGCTGCCCTATCTGATCCCGCATTTCTGGACGGCGACGATCACCGCCTTCGTGATCGTCTTCTTCGAGCTGTGGGCGATTGCCTGGATCCAGAAGAAATACATGGAAACCCCGTTCTTCCGCGCCGCGTTGCAGGTGGTGCTGGGCGGCGCGCTGGTGCTGGCGGCGGGCGTGATCATCGGCTCGGGCTAGGCGCGGCCGGGCACGGGCGACAAGCGGTCAGTTCGCCTTCTGGGCGCGGCGCTGTTGTTTGGCCAGAAGCACCTGGCGTTGCGGCTGCCATTTGTAGGAGCGGTCTTTCGTCGTCTCGACCCAGGTCAGACGCCCGCCCTTGCGCCAGGCGTCGAGCACGATGCCGTCATACATGCCCTGCCCCTTGGCCGAGACGATCACGGTGGAATGCTCGATCCGGAGCGGGTTTTCGAAATTGGCGATGGCACGATGCAGGTCGAGCGTTTCGAACTGCTCTTCCGCCAGGCGGGTCTCCATGTCCTGGGCCCAGTGCCAGCAGAGCCCGCGCGGCCGCAACCCGGCATTGACCTTGGTGTTGTGCACCAGGGGCGGGTCGGTGATGCCGTATTCGCGCGACAGCTGGAAGGCGCGGGCATAGGCGACATGGGCGGCGCGATCGGCCTCGGCCGTGTCGACCTCGGGCGAGAGCGCGGCGATCTCCTGCGCCAGGGCGGCGATTTGCGCCTCGCCGGCCATCGGTGGCGGCGGGGTCGAGCAGGCGGTCAGAAAAAGCGCGGCGACCAGCGCCAGAAGCCCGGCGGCACCGCGCCGGGGCCGCGGGTGTGACGTGCTGTCCGCGCCGGTTTCCATGCGTCAAGAGCTAGCGTGGCCCGCCGGGATTGTCGAGCCCGCGGCGCAGGCTCAGTCGGCGCCGTCGAAGGGGGGTGGCGTTGTGGTCGGGGCAGGCGTCTGGGTGCTGGTGGCGGGCCTCGCCGGTGCTGTCGGCTGGGGGGCCGGGGCCGGCCGGCTGTTGATCGCGCGGACCTGCTCGATGCAGCCGAAGACATGGCCGATGCACGAGACATACTGACCATTGACCGTGAGGGAGTAGGACACGTCGTCGTAGAGAGAGGACGGCTGCACCTTCTTCTCGACGATATAGGTCTTGCCGTCGACGCTGAGGTTTTCCTTGGTGACGCTGGTGGTGCAGCCGCTCAGGGCCGCCACGGTCAGGGCCAGCGCCGCGGTCAGGCCGCGGCGGGGGCGGGCGATCCGGTGAGTTGGGATGGGTCGGGACATGGCGGCCTCCTGCGAAATGGGTTCTGGAACAATGAACTTGGCGAAAACCGCGCCCCGCGGCCCGTTGCAGGCGCAGGGCGACGTAGGGGAAGCCTAGCACAGTTCGCGGATTTCTCAAAACCGGCCGGGCGGGCGCGGTCAGAGGGACAGGACCTTTTCGTGGAAGGCCCGGTTCAGCCTGCGCGCCTCGTCCAGCAACCCGTCGTGACGGCGGGCTGTCGCAAGGGCGGCGGTCCAGTCGGCCGGGTCGGCCATGGCGGGGGTATCGCGGAAGCCGTGGAACTTCTGCCCGAACGGCAGGCAGAGCACGCGGCGGCCGAGGCACATCGCCCAATAGGTGCCGTGATAGGAGTTGGTCACCACCACCGCGCCGCTGGCGATATGGGCGATGGCCTGGGCCATGGTGACGCCGTGGTTGGTCATCTCGGGGATGCCATCGGGCCGCAAGAGCCCCGCGGATTTGCGGGCATGGGTGAAAAGCACCACCTCATGCGCCGGCGGCGGCGGGGCGTCGAACAAGGGCGACAGCGCCGAGGCGCAGGGCACATAGTCGCATCCCGGCACGCCCCAGTTGCGCGACGAGATCAGCGCGGCCTGGGCGCGGGCGATCTCGAACGGCAGCGAACCTGCGGTGGTGGCGTCGATCCCCACCGCCCAGAGCACCTTCTTGCGTGCCTTTTCGGAATGATAGATCAGCGCGTCGAGGCTCTGGTTCCAGACCTGCCCGCCACCGAAGACGGCCAGGCGACAGGCCGGCAGGTCGGCGCCGAAATCGGTCTTCAGCGTGGTGCCGAATTCAAGGTAATCGCCCGGGCAGCAGGCGCGGTCACCCACATTTGCGGTCGTGCGGAAATGTTGGAACGCGGCGTCGAGCATGGGACGAGGTTATCGCCCATTGCCTCGCCCGCCCAGCCCCTCTAGGACTTGGGAATGTTCGAGATTTTCCTCAAGACACTGCCCTTCTTCGCGCTGATCGCCATGGGATACGGCGCCGGGCGGACGAAGTTCTTTTCCGAGGAAGCCACCGCCTATCTGACCAAGTTCGTGTTCTATTTCGCGCTGAGCGCGATGATCTTCCGGTTTTCGTCGAACCTGGCGCTCAGCGACCTGGCGCAACCGCGCTTCATCATGGCCTATCTCTGGGGCTCGGGCTTCGTCTATGGCATCGGGCTGATCGTGGCCTTCCTGCGCGGCAAGGGGATCGAGGAAGCCTCGATCGAAGCGCAATGCACGGTGATCGGCAATACCGGGTTCCTGGGCGTGCCGATGCTGGCGCTGCTTCTGGGGCCGGAATCGGTGGGGCCTGTGATGATGGTGCTGTCGATGGACCTGATCGTCTTCGGCTCGTTGATCGTGATCCTGGTCACCGGCGGGCGCGACGGGCGGATGCATTGGAGCATTCTGGGCGTCGTCGGCATGGGCCTGCTGAAGAACCCGATGATCATGTCGATGGCGCTGGGCCTCTTCGTCTCGGCGATGGAATGGCACGTGCCGGGGCCGGTGAACGAGTTCGTCAGCATCCTGGGCGGCGCGGCGACGCCGGGCGCCTTGTTCGCCATCGGCGCTTCGCTGGCGTCGAAATCGGCCGAGCGGATGGTGATCGCGTCGTGGCTGAGCTTTGCCAAGCTCTTCCTGCACCCGGCCTTCGTCGCGTTTTCGGCGCTGGTTCTCTTCCCGCTCGAGCCCTATCCGGCGGCGGTGATGATCTCCTGCGCCTCGCTGCCGGTGGCGGGCAACATCTATATCCTGGCGCAACATTACGGGATCGCGCCGCAGCGGGTGTCGGCCTCGATCCTGATTTCGACGGCGGTCAGCGTGCTGACCGTGCCGCTGGTCATCGCCTGGGTGATGACGCTCTATCAGTGAGGGAGGGGCCGATGGCCGAGGATTACAGACCGCAGCCTCTGAGCGACTGGATCGAGCGGAGCGACGAGGAGATCGCCACGCGGGCGGCCCAGTTTCGCGACGAGATGAAGCGGCGGCATACGATCCGCGATTTCTCGACCCGGCCGGTGGCGCGCGGCGTGATCGAGGATTGCATCGCGACCGCCGGGCTGGCGCCTTCGGGGGCGAACCACCAGCCCTGGCATTTCGTGGCCATTGCCGACCCGGGCGTGAAGGCGCAGATCCGCCGCGCGGCGGAGGTCGAGGAAGAAGTTCTATGCCGGCGGCGCGGGCGACGAATGGCTGAGCGCGCTGGAGCCGATCGGCACCGGCGTCTCGAAGCCGCATCTGGAGCTTGCGCCCTGGCTGATCGTGGTCTTTGCCCAGCGCTGGGGGCTGCGCGAGGACGGCACAAGGTTCAAGCATTACTATGTGCCCGAAAGCAGCGGCATCGCCAGCGGCTTCCTGATCGCGGCGCTGCACCGGGCCGGGCTGGCCTGCCTGACGCATACGCCCAACCCGATGAAATTTCTTACCGAGATTTGCGGCCGGCCGGAGCATGAGAAGCCCTTGATGATCGTGGCCGTGGGCCATCCGGCCGAGGATGCGACGGTGCCCGAAAAGGCGCTGAGGAAGAAGCCGCTGGACGAAATATCGACCTTCCATCTGAGGCGGGCGCGGGCAAGGCTTTCGAAAAGCCTTGTCGAAGCCGGTTCGAACCGGCTTGCCCCGGCCACCGTGAAGGCGTCAATCCTCGGGCAAGGTCAGGTCGAAGCCGATGGGGCTGTAGAACAGCGTATCAATCGGGGCATTCAGCACGGTGCCGCATTGGCCCGCGGCCCTGGCCTGTTCCAGCAGCGCCTCGAAAGCCCCGGGCTGTTCCTGCGGCTGCGCGCAGCCGGGTACGGCGTCACGCCCGTCGCACAGCGCCTGGAACACCCGCCAGCCGCGCAGCGCGGGGCAGACCAGGGCCTCGCGCGGGGTGGCGTCGAGCCAGGCCTTGCGCCAGCCTGTCGTCCGGTCGGCTTCGTCCATCGCGGTGAGCTTGTCATGCAGACTGATCCATCGCAGGCGCTTGTAGAGGTAGTTCTGCACCAGTTCCGGGTCGTGCAGCGAATAGACGATGGCGTTGATCATGTAGGCGTCGATTGTCTCGAAGGCGCCCGGATCGCGGATCCGGAGGGTCGCGGCGAGGGCGTTCCAGTGCTTCGGATCGAACGGGGCGGATATGACCAGCCGGCGGGCATAGTCGGCCACTTCCTCGGGGCTTGGGCCTTCGACGGTTTCGACGCGCATCTGACCCTCGGGCAAGATGGTCTTGTGCGGGACGGGGGTCTGAAGGATGCGGATGAGGCGGGGATTGTAGGGGTCATGGGCAAGCGCCTTGCGGGCCGAGGCGCGGGCGCGGCGGGTGACCTCTTCTTCGATCAGGTCGAAGCCGAAGCGGGAGGCGATGTAGAGATCGTATTTCTCGGCGCGTCCGATGTTCTCGAATTCCGGGTGGGCGGCGAAGTAATCGCGGGCCCATTCGGCCTGGGCACGGGTGGACTGGGGATTCATCACCATGAAAAGGCGGATCCAGTCGAGACGCGGGCTGTCGTTGCGCGAGATCTCTTCGCGGACCCAGTCGTTACGCTCTTTATGATAATCGAAGGCGGCGTAGAGGCGGCAAAACAGCACCGGGTCGATATCTTCGATCCAGGTCAGGGCGGGGCCGTATTTGGCGCAGATCGCGTCGGCCATCAGGACATTGCCGCCCCAGCCCGGATGGGTGAGGAACAGCCCGCGCGACACGCTGCCCCAGTTCGGATGCGCGGACATCACGCGGTCGAGCGTTTCGAACGCCTGATTGCGGGTTCCGCCGGTGTTGCCGAGGGCCAGGACGAGGTCGGAGGCAGGGATGAAATCGGGCAGCGCCTTGTCGGCGCTCTGGGCCGGTCGCGGGCGCTGGCGAAGAAGGTGTGTTGGTTCAGCGCCTCGGGATAGGTCTTGGCCGCGAACTTGCCGCCGCGGATGAGCTGGGCGGCGGTCACCATCGCCCAGCCGCGCGCGGTTTGCGCATAGGGTGACTGGGGATCGCGTTCGAGCCAGGCGCGCGTCAGGGCGATCATGGCGGGATCGGTGGTGGCGAAGGCCTCGAACACCCTGCGGATGTCGTCGGCATGTACCTCGCCGGCGACGAAGCGGGCCTGGGCGTCGGCCAGAAAGGCCTCGATGGCATCGCTGTCGCCGGCCTCGATCAGGGCCTCCAGATCGGTGCGCCGGGGATCGCCGGGATTCTCGCGCCAATCGGGCTGGGCCAGGGCGAGAGCCGGCAGCACCAGAAGCACGAGCGGCAGGAGGAAACGGGTCAGGATGTGCATGGCGGGCTCGCATCTCAAGAGGACATGGAACACAATAGGCGGGAAATCCGGCGGTATTTGGACACTGGCAAGACGGGAGCGGATCGATGCGCAGTGCCCGGAAACCGCTTGCAACCCCTGGCGGGACGCGGCTTTGTGCAGGTGACGAAAGACAGGAGAAAACAATGGAAACGGTATCGGAAAACAAATGTTTCGGAGGGGTGCAGGGGGTCTATAGCCATGCCTCCGAGGCCTGCGGCTGTCCCATGACCTTCGGCCTCTTCCTGCCCGAGGAGGCGAAGGACGGGCCGGTGCCGGTGCTGTGGTATCTGAGCGGGCTGACCTGCACCCATGAGAATGCCATGGTGAAGGCCGGTGCCCAGGGCTGGGCGGCGGAGCAGGGGATCGCGCTGGTCTTTCCCGACACCTCGCCCCGCGGCGAGGGGGTGGCCGATGACGAGGCCTATGATCTGGGCATGGGCGCGGGGTTCTATGTAAACGCCACCGAAGCGCCCTGGGCGCCGCACTACCGGATGTGGGATTACGTCGCCGAGGAGCTGCCCCGGCTTCTGGGCGAGAGTTTCGCGCTGGATATGGAGCGGCAGGCGATCACCGGTCATTCGATGGGCGGCCATGGCGCCTTGACCCTGGCGATGGGCCTGCCTGCGCGTTACCGCTCGGTCTCGGCCTTCGCGCCGATCTGCCACCCGACGGCCAGCGACTGGGGCCGCAAGCAGCTGACCGCCTATCTGGGCGCGGACGAGGGCGCCTGGCGGCGGCACGACGCCACGCTGATGATGCGCGAACATGGCTTCGACGGGCCGATGCTGATCGACACAGGCACCGAGGACCAGTTCATCGACCTGTTGCGCCCCGAGGACCTGGCCCAGGCGGTGGCGGCGCGGCGGCAGCAGGCCACGCTGCGGCTGCAGCCGGGCTATGACCATTCCTATTTCTTCGTGTCGTCCTTCATGGAGGATCACGTCGCCTTCCATGCCGAGGCGCTCTACGCATGATCCTGGTCGATGCCGATGCCTGCCCGGTGAAGGACGAGGTCGAGCGCGTCGGCACGCGGCACCGGGTGCGGATGGCCTTCGTGTCGAACGGCGGGCTGAGGCCGTCGCGCAATCCGCTGGTCGAGATGGTGGTGGTGCCCGAGGGGCCGGACGTGGCCGACATGTGGATCGCCGAGCGGGCCGGGGCGGGCGATGTGGTGGTCACCGCCGACATCCCGCTGGCGGCGCGCTGTGTCGAGGCGGGGGCGCTGGTGCTGAAGCCCAATGGCGAGCGGCTGACCCAGGCCAATGTGCGCGAGGCGCTGGCGATGCGTGACCTGATGACCGATCTGCGCGCCGCCGATCTGTTCCGCCAGGGCGGCGGCAAGGGGTTTTCCAAGGCCGACCGCTCGCGTTTTCTGGACGCGCTGGAGCGGGCGATGCGCGCGGTGTCGAAGGGTTGAGGCCGAAGCGAGGCCGGGGCCAGCCCCCGGACCCCCGGGATATTTATGGTCAGATGAAGCTGGGGGTTGTTCCCCCGGGGCGCGCGGCGCAGTCTGGCGGGATGACGAGGAGGTACGATGGACGTGACGATGATCCCCTTTGCCGAGGGTGAGGCGAAGCTGAGCTGGGCCGGGCTGCTGGCCGCTTTCGAGGCCGGGCACAGGCTGCCCCGGGCCGAGATCGGGGATACGTTTCTTTATCGCGACCCCGATACGCTGCTGAGCCGGGCGGCCTGGATCGACGGCATGGGGCTCGCGGTGAAGAGCGCCACGATCTTTCCCGGCAACAAGGCGGCGGGCAAGCCGATGGTGAACGGGGCGGTGAATCTTTATTCCGACCACGATGGGACGCTTGAGGCGATCGTCGATTTCCATCTGGTGACCAAGTGGAAGACCGCCGGCGACAGCCTGCTTTCGGCCTCGAAACTGGCACGGAAGGATGCGCAATTTCCTGATCGTGGGCGCCGGCACGGTGGGGCGGTCGATGCGCGAGGCCTATGCCTGCGATCTTCCCGGCGGCCGAGTTCACGGTCTGGAACCGCTCGCCCGCCGCCGCGCGGGCGATGGCGGCCAGTATCCCGGCATGAAGGTGGCCGAGGATCTGGAGGCGGCGGTGGGCGCCGCCGAGGTGATCTGCTGCGCCACGATGGCGAGCGAGCCGGTGATCGAGGGGGCCGGCTGCGGCTCCGGACAGCATCTCGACCTGATCGGGGCCTATCGGCCCGACATGCGCGAGGTCGATGACGAGGCGATGCGGCGGGCGCGGGTCTTCGTCGACAGCTATGCCACCACGCTTGAGCATATCGGCGAGTTGATTTTTCCGTTGCAGTCCGGAGCCTTGAAGCGCGAGGAGATCGTCGCGGATTATTACGATCTGGGCGCGTTCCGACGGCAATCGGAGGACGAGATCACCATTGCCAAGAACGGCGGCGGGGCGCATCTGGACCTGATGACCAGCCGCTATGTGCTCGAGGCCTGGCGGGCAGGAAGCTAGGCCGGGACCAGGCGGCGTTCCTTCACCGGCAGGTGGACCAGCGCCGAGAAGGCGCCGACGCCGACGCCGACCCACCAGACGGCGGTATAGCTGCCGTAGATGTCATACATCCGTCCGCCCAGCCAGACGCCCAGAAAGCTGCCCAGCTGGTGCGAGAGGAACACGATGCCATAGAGCGTGCCCATGTAGCGCAGCCCGTAGAATGCGCGATGAGGCCGGAGGTGAGCGGCACCGTGGCCAGCCAGAGCGCCCCCATGGAGACGGAGAAAAGCAAGACGGTTCCGGGGGTTACGGGTGCCAGGATGAAGGCGGCCGAGATCAGGGTGCGGCCGGTATAGATCGCCGCCAGAAGGTATTTCTTCGAGAAGCGGTTGCCGAGCCAGCCGGCGAAAAGCGTGCCGGCGACATTTGCGAGCCCGATCAGCGAGATCGCCGCCGCCCCCAGCCGCGAGGTCGAGGTGATGCCGAGATCGTGCAGAAGCCCGCCCGAGGCGATGGGGCCGCACATCTCGGTCACGAAGGCGGGGAAGTGGGCGGTGATGAAGGCCAGCTGATAGCCGCAGGAGAAAAAGCCGAGGAAGATCAGGGTGTAAGAGGGATCGCGGAAGGCCGTCTTCAGGATGTGCCCCATGCTTTCCTCAAGCTCGGCCCGGGTGGCGGGCTGGGGGGCGCGCATGAAGGGCAGCGCCAGCAGCGCGGCGAGGATGAGGGCGGCGAAGATCATGAAGACCGACTGCCAGGGGAACAGGCCCAGCAGATATTCGGCCATCGGCGCGCCGACGATCTGGCCGGCCGAGCCGGCGGCGGTGGTGATCGCCAGGCTCATCGAGCGGTTCTCGTCCGAGCTGGCCCGGCCCACGACCGCCAGGATGACCCCGAAGCCGGTGCCGGCGATGCCGAAACCGACAAGGATTTCATAGGCTTGCATGGCCCCGGGCGAGGTGGCGCCGGCGCTGAGCACCAGCCCCGCGGCATAGGCGATGGCACCGAGGATGATGGCCTTGCGGTCGCCGATCTTCTCGGCCGCGGCGCCGAACAGCGGCTGGCCGATGCCCCAGAACAGGTTCTGCAGCGCGATGGCCATCGAGAACTCGGTCCGGGCCCAGCCGAATTCCTCGGCGATGGGGATCTGAAAGATGCCGAAGCTGGCCCGAATGGCGAAGGAAATCAATATGATGAAGCAACCCACCAGAAGGACGGGGGTAAAGAGCGGGGCTTTGGTCTGCATCGGGGTCTCCTGGCGCGCGAGGGTCAGGATGGGCCGGCGGCGGACCGGCGTCAATTCAGGATTTGTGAACCCGGGGTTAACGGCATCGCGCGGTGTCGGAGGTGGGGGCTGCATCCCGGCTGCACTTTGGCTGCTTTCCGTCTGGCACGCGCGGGAGCCGGGCCCGGGCAGGGTCGGGGTTAATGCGGCGCGCGGTGGGGGCGGCGGATGGTGGGTTGGCACCCACCCTACGGGGTGTGCGGCGGGTCAGGCGGCGGGTAGGGTTTGCATCCAGGTCAGGAAGTGCCGCGCGCTGTCCTGCCAATGGCGCGAGAGCATGAGGTCGTGCGGGGCCTCGGCCACGATATGGGCCCGGGTGCCGAAACGGGCGGCGGTGCGGGCAAGGGAGGCGGGGGGGAAGATCGTATCGCGTTCGCCGCCGACGACGCAGACCGGGGGCGGGGCGGCGGGTTTACGCGGCAGCGCCAGTGCCAGCATGTCGAGGAAGGCCATGTAGCTTTCGTCCGAGAGGCGGGCGTGGAAGGCGGTAACCTGAGCCTCGGGTGTGTCGGGGTCGAGGAAGAGATGCGCCGCCGCCCGAGGGTCGGCCACCATCGGATAGAGCGAGAGGGTGAGGTTCATCCGCAGGAAGGTGAGCGGGTGGCGCCGCAGGGTCGAGAGCGCGACGGGCAGCACGCCGGTATGGGGCGCAGGGGCCAGCAGGCCGACACCGCGCAGCGTCAGGCCGCGGGCCATCAGATGTTGCGCGACGAAGCCGCCCATGGAATGGCCGATGATGATCGGCGGCGCCGGCAGCGTGGCGATCAGCCGGGCGATATCGTCGGCATAGTCGCGGATGCGCGTCCAGCGCAGGGCGCGCGGCGCCGGGCTGGCGCCATGGCCGCGCAGGTCGGGCGCAAGGGTGCGAAAACCGTTCTCGGCGAAGAAGTCGAGATAGGTGCCCTCCCAGCACCAGGCGGCGTGCCAGGCGCCGTGGATCAGCACCAGCGGCGGGCCGTCCGCCGGGCCGCGCGCCAGGATGTTGAGATCGCCCGTCATGGGCGCAGCATAGAGCCTCTGTCCTTCGCCGGGAAGCCGGGTTAGAGGGGAGGCATGACGCGCGACATCCTGGCAGACTATCAGGCACGAGTGACGGCGGGGACGCTTTCCAGCGATCCCGGCCAGCTGGCCGTCTTGCCCGAACTGGAGCGGGTGCGGCAGGCGCTGCTCAACCCGGTGAAGAGCGGCTGGTTCGGCTGGGGCGGTTTCGCGCCGGTCAGGGGGCTTTACCTGTGGGGCGGGGTCGGGCGCGGCAAGTCGATGCTGATGGACCTGTTCGTCGAGTGCCTGGACGGCGTGCCGGTGCGGCGGGTGCATTTCCATGCCTTCATGCAGGAAATCCATGACGAGATGCACAAGGCCCGCCAGCGCGGCGTCGAGGATGCCCTGATGCCGGCGGCGCAGGGGGTGATCGACAGCGTCCGCTGCCTGGCCTTCGACGAGATGCAGATCACCGACATCACCGATGCGATGATCGTCGGGCGCCTGTTCGAGGCGCTGTTCAAGGCCGGCGTTGCGGTGGTGACGACCTCGAACCGGCACCCGGACGCGCTTTACGAGAACGGGTTGAACCGGCAGCTGTTCCTGCCCTTCATCGCGCTTCTGGAAGAGAAGATGGAGGTGCGCGAACTGGTCAGCCCGACCGATTACCGCCAGGATCGGTTGATGGGCAGCCCGGTCTATTTCTCCCCCAACGACGCCGCCGCGCGGGCCGGGATGGAGGCGGTCTGGCAGGACCTGTCCGGCGGGCGCAGCGAAGCGTTGATCCTGAAGGTCAAGGGCCGCGCGGTCGAGATTCCGAGGTTCCGCAACGGGGTGGCGCGGGCGACGTTCTATGACCTCTGCGGCCGGGCGCTGGGGCCGGGGGATTACCTGGCGCTGGCGGCGGCGGTGAAGGTGCTGATGCTGGACGACATCCCCCGCCTGTCGCGGCAGAATTTCAACGAGGCCAAGCGCTTCGTCACCCTGATCGACGCGCTTTACGAGGGCCGGGTGCGGCTGATCGCCAGCGCGGCGGCGGCGCCCGAGATGCTTTATGTCGAAGGCGACGGCGCGTTCGAGTTCGAGCGCACCGCCAGCCGGCTGCGCGAGATGCAATCCGAGGGCTGGGGCGATGCGGATACGTGAGGCGGGGCCCGGGGACGCCCGCAGGGTGGCAGAGTTTCACGTCGCGGTGTGGCGGCGGACCTATGGCGATATCGCCCCGCCCGAGGCGCTGGCGGCGCTGGGGGTCGAGCGCCGGCTGACGGGATGGCAGGAGCGGCTGCAGGGGCCGGGGACCTGGATGGCCGAGGGTGACGGCGGCACGCTGCTGGGATTGGTGAGCTTCGGCGCACCCTCCGATCCGGTGTTCGGCGGGCGGGGCGAGGTCAAGCATCTTTACGTGGCCGAAGCGGCGCGGCGGAAGGGCCTGGGCGAGCGGCTGTTGCGGCTGGGCTGGGACAGGCTGGCCGAGGCCGGGTTTCCGGGCCTGGGCCTTGCGGTGGTGCGCCAGAACGCGGCGGCGCTGGCCTTCTACGGCGCGCTGGGCGGGCGCGAGGCGGGGGCCTTCACCGATCCCGGGCCGCTCTGGCGTTCGGACAATCTGGCGCTGGTCTGGGACCGGGCGCCGCGCCGGGCCTGACAGCGAAATCGCGCGCCAATCCGGAGGATGAGGCCCGGGGCCCCGCCCCCGGGGCGAAGACGACAGATCGTGGGCGCCGAAGGCGCGCCTTGGGATCGAACCGCGAGACGCCGCCCCCGTAAAAATGAAAGGGGCCGTTGAACCGGCCCCTCGATCAATTCCTGCCTTGCCAAACCGCCGTGCTCAGAGCGCCGGGATCACCAAAGCTTTGCCTGATGCGGATCTTGTCGGGGCTTTCCAGCTTGTTGCTGGCTGCGAAGATCGCGGTATATTTCAGGGTTTCGCCATAGTAGCGATACAGATCGCCGGCCAGGCTGTCGCCGGGCGCACGATATAGGTTTCGTCCTGGGTCAGGCGCCTTGCCGTGGCTGGCGCTGCGGGCGGCCGGGCGGGTACGTCGGCGCCGGCGCCGGCGCTGGCCGTCAGCAGGGCGGCATCGGTATTGGGCTGCCCGGCGGACTTCGACCAGCGTGGCCAGAAGGGTCACGGTGTCGACCTGCCCGTCCGAGGTGATCAGCGAGGAACCGACACCTGGCCGCTGGCGGCGGCCTCGTTCAGGAGCGTCGATGTAATCGTCGGACTGACCCTCGCGCAGGGCCTGCACGACCAGGGTTTAGCCCCGGCGCGGCGCCGCCTGCCCGCCCCCGCCGGTCGCCGAGGACAGCGAGGCCAGAACGCCCGAGGTCATCGCGCGCAGGTCATCGCCCCGGCGGGCGCGCCGGGCGTCGATCCGCGCCGGCGCCAAGCCCGGCGAGAACGTTGGCGGTGAGCGCCTGCAGAGGTCGCCCGCGGCCTGCCGCGCCGGCTGGCCGACCGATACGGCCACGGCGGCGCCCAGCGGATCGCCGTTGGTGCCGACGGGGGCAACGGCGCCGATGCCGGTCAGGTCGATGCCGGTTCCGGCGCGACACCCGACCTGCGACACCAGAGGCGCGGCCGGCGGGCGGCGGTTTCCGTGCCTGGTCCGGTGCGCCGAGGTCCGGGCTGCAGCAGCAGCAGGTCTGCGGTGACGGCCAGGAAGCCGCCGGCGATGGGTGATGCGCAACATCGAGCCGTTATCCTGCATGGCTCAGCTCGTCGGTTGGCGGACGGTCAGGCCCGCTGTTATCCATAGCCGCATCCTGCCCGGTAATAGCGGATCTTGGCGGGCGGATAGCCGGCCTCGGTCAGGCTGCGGATGGCGCGCGGGCTTTGATCGCACCACGGCCCGTTGCAGAACAGCGCCAGGTCGAGCGCGTTCGAGAAATCCCAGCCGCCGCCCGACTGGCGGGCGCCCAGCGCCTTGAGGATCTCGTCGCGATAGGGGTTGGTGGGCTCGAGCGTCGAGAACGGCACATTGACCGCGCCGGGAATGGTGCCCTTCTGGTACCAGGCCGGCACCCGGCTGTCGATCAGCAGGCCCTTGCCGGTGGCGACCTCGGCTTCGAGGAAATCCATCACCTCGATCTCGCCGATGGTCTCGACGCCGGGTCCGGCCGAGATCGGGTGGATGCAGAACGGCGGACAGGGTCGCGAGGTCTTGGCGAATTCCGGGTCGATCTGGTGGGCGGTGTCCTGGATCCGCTCGATCACCTGCGGAACGCCGTTGATGACGATGCTGCGCGAGGCGACCTCGGGTGTGATCTTGACCTCCTGCGCGGCGATCGAGCCGCCGGCCAGGCACAGGGCAAGGGCGATTGCCGCCATGATGCGCATGTCTGTTCCCCCAATTCTGCTGCGCGCCTTCATGGATGCTGGCAGGCGGGCGCGCTCTGACTGTTTTGACAAGATATAGGCGAATCACCGCGAATCAGTCAACATAAAGTGATTCGCGGCCGGACGATTCGACCAGGCAAACAAGGCGATTCGCCTGATTTCGAATCGTTTCAGGGGGTTGCGGCGCGGGCGCCCGCCCGTGTTGGCCCCGCGCCCGCACCCGCGCCCGCTTCAGCCGTGATCGCGCAGGACGGTTCCGGCCAGGTAGAGCGAACCGCAGATCAGGATGCGCGCGTCGGGATCGGCACCGGCGATGCGGGCCGCGGCCTCGGCCACGCTGGCGGCGATGGCGGTGGGGATGCCGGCGGCCTCGGCGTGGTGCGCGGTGTCCTCGGCTGGCAGGGTGTTGGCCTCGCCCGGGATCGACACGGCGGTCAGGCTGGCGGCATGGGGTTTGAGCGGGGCCATGTAGCCGGCGACATCCTTGGTGTTCATCATGCCGCAGATCAGATGCGTCGGGCGTTCGGGCAGCCGGGTGAGGGTTTCGGCCAGCGCCTCGCCGCAGGCGGCGTTATGGCCGCCGTCGAGCCAGAATTCGGCCTGCGGCGCGGCGTCGAGCAAGGGCCCGTGGCGCAGGCGTTGCATCCGGGCGGGCCAGGTGACGCGGGTCACCGCCGCCTCGGCCGCGTCCTCGCCGAAGCCGAGGTGGCGCAGCGACCGGATCGCGGCGCCGGCGTTCTGGAACTGATGCGCGCCCATCAGCGCCGGCGGCGGCAGGTCGAGAAGGCCCGAGAGGTCCTGATAGACCAGGCGGCCGCGCTCCTCCCAGGCGTCCCAGTCGCGGCCCTGGACCAGAAGCGGCGCGCCGACCGTCTCGGCGCGGGCGTCGATCACCGCCATCGCATCCTCGGGCTGGCGGGAGACCACGCAGGGCACGCCGGGCTTGAGGATGCCGGCCTTCTCGAAGGCGATCTTGGCGACGGTATCGCCGAGGAATTGCGGGTGGTCGAAGGAGACCGGCGTGATGACGGTGAGCGCCGGCCGGTCGATCACGTTGGTGGCGTCGAGCCGGCCGCCGAGGCCGACCTCGAGCAGGGTGAAATCGGCCGGGCTGCGGGCCATGGCCAGGAAGGCCGCGACGGTGGTGATCTCGAAATAGGTGATCGGCTCGGGGCCATTGGCGGCATAGCATTCGTCGAGCACGTCGGTGAGGTGCGGTTCGGAGATCAGCTCGCCCGCCAGGCGGATGCGTTCGTGGAACCGCGCCAGATGCGGCGAGGTATAGGCATGGACGCGCTTGCCCGCGCCTTCGAGCCCGGCGCGGATCATCGCCTGGGTCGAGCCCTTGCCGTTGGTGCCGGCGATGTGGATGACCGGGGGCAGATCGTCCTGCGGATTGCCGACGGTCCGAAGCAGCCGCCACATCCGATCCAGCGTGAGGTCGATGACCTTGGGGTGCAGCGCCATCATCCGTGCCAGGATGGCGTCGGAACCGGCGGTCATTTTCCGGGCTTCTCCGCGGCCGGCGCCTTTGCCGTTTCAGGCGGTGTCGCCTGGGGTTCGGGCTCGGGTTCGGGCGGGGGCAGGTCGCCCTTGATGGCGGGCGGCAGGCCCATCAGCAACCGGGTGATGGTGATCAGCTCGTCGCGCATCGCCGTTCGGGGCGTGACCCGGTCCAGCATCCCGTGATCGAGCAGGTATTCGGCGCGCTGGAAGCCTTCGGGCAGCTTTTCGCCCAAGGTCTGTTCGATGACGCGGGGGCCGGCGAAGCAGATCAGTGCGTTGGGCTCGGCGATCTGCACGTCGCCCAGCATGGCATAGGAGGCCGTGACCCCGCCGGTGGTGGGATGGGTCAGCACGACGATATAGGGCAGGCCCGCCTCTTTCAGCATCTGCACGGCGACGGTGGTGCGGGGCATCTGCATCAGCGACAGGATGCCTTCCTGCATCCGCGCCCCGCCGGCGGCGGAGAACAGGATCAGCGGGCGTTTCATCGCCACGGCGCGTTCGGCGGCGGCGATGATGGCATTGCCGACATACATGCCCATCGAGCCGCCCATGAACGAGAAATCCTGCCCGGCGGCGACGATCGGGGTGCGGCCGATCTCGCCCTCGGCGACCAGCATCGCCTCTTTCTCGGCGGTGGCGGCGCGGGCGGCCTTCATCCGGTCGGGATATTTCTTCTGGTCGCGGAACTTCAGCGGGTCGTCGAGCGGCGCGGGCACGGCGATTTCGGTGAAGACGCCGCCGTCGAACAGCGCCTCGAACCGGGCGCGCGGGGTGATCGCCATGTGATGGCCGCAGGAGGTGCAGACATTCAGGTTCTCGCGCAGTTCGCGGTGGAACAGCATGGTGCCGCATTCGTCGCATTTCGACCACAGGTTCTCGGGCGTGTCGCGGCGCGAGAAGATCGAGTTGATGCGGGGACGGACGTAGTTGGTGATCCAGTTCATGGGCGATGATGCCTTGTGCGCCGGGGCTGTGCGGTTGAGGGTGAGATAGTCGGGCAGGCAGAGAAATGCAATCGGCTGTGTCCGGCGCATCCCTTGGCAGAGGAGAGGCGAGATGTCGGACGAAACCCTGATGTGGCTGTTGCCGGTGGTCTTCATGCTGCACGATTTCGAGGAGATCGTGATGATGCCGCCCTGGCTGAGCCGGCATGGCGACGAGGTGGTGGCGCGCTATCCGTTCGCGAAGGGGATGCTGGCGCGGGTCAGGGGGCTGAGCGGATCGGCCTATGCCTTTGCCGTGGCGGTGGTGTTCGTGCTGGTGGCGGGGGTGACTCTGGTTTCGGTTCTGGCCGGCTGGCCCGGGCTCTGGGCCGCGGCGGTGGCGGTGCTGGGGCTGCATTTCGTCGTGCATATCGGCCAGTTCCTGGTCTGGCGCGGCTATGTGCCGGTGATCGTGACCAGCGTGCCGGGCCTGGTCTGGTGCCTCTGGGCGCTGGCCGAGGCGTTGGGCCGGGGCATGGTGAGCCCGGGCGATATCTGGCCCTGGATGCCTTTCGGGGTGGGGCTGACCGTGGTGTGGCTGATCGTGGCGCACCGGATGGCGCGGGCGGTCGAGGCCTGGCTGCGGCGGCGCTTCGGCGGGCCGGCGTTTTCCGGGTGAGCGTGGAGGGGGGTGGCCTGCGGGTGTTCAGGCGCCGATTGCGGGGGGATGGTGGGTTGGCACCCACCCTACGGGGCGCCGGGCGCGGTCAGCGCCTGAGCGCCAGCCGGGCGGCGCCCCAGAGCAGGGCCAGCAGCAGAAGCTGCGGCGGCAGCGCGATCAGCGGGTCGAGCGTGTCGAAGGGCAGCAGCGGCAGATCGGGTTCGGCCGGCAGCAGGATCAGCGCCAGGCCGGAATCGGGGCCGTCCTCGGTGCCGAAGAACAGGAAGACGCGAGCGTTGTTGACCAGATGCAGCGCCAGCGCGGGCGCCAGCGTGCCCGAGCGCGCGGTCAGGTCGGACGCGGCCAGTCCGAAGCAGAAAGCCCAGGCGAAATAGGCCAGGTTCTCGGCCCAGGGCACGCCGGGGCCGACATGGGCCAGGGCGAAGGCCAGGTTGGGCAGGATCAGCCAGGCCGCCGGGTTCGGGATCAGCGCCGCGATATGCTGTTGCAGATAGCCGCGATAGAACAGCTCTTCGCTGCCGGTCTGCACCAGCAGCGCGGCGAGGCCGGGGATCAGCAGGAGCAGCCATTCGGGCCAGGGCCGGAAGGTGGTGCCGGGCGGCAGGTAAAGCCCGCCGGTCAGCGCCTCGGTCGCGAAGAGCAGGAGCGCGACGGCCAGCGCGGTGGCGCGGAATTGCGGCCAGAGCGGCGCGGTGGGGCCGATCAGGCTGAGCAGCCCGCGGCCATGGACCAGGCGCAGCACCAGCGCCAGGGCGAAGGCCAGGATCGAGAACGAGACGAGATTGGCCAGAAGCCCGCCGGGCGTGTCGCCGTCGCGCACCGTGGCGGCCAGCGCCGGATCGGTGAAATGCAGGCCATAGACCAGCAGTTCCTGACCCATGCGATAGAGGCTTTCGACGATGATATAGCCCAGGATCACCGGCCGCGCGCCCGGGCTGGGCCGGGCCGGGGCGGCAAAGCGGGTCATCGCGGCATAGGGGCTGGGGCGGCTCATCTGGCGATGGCAAGCCGGGCCGCGAGCCAGGCGCAGAGCAGGACCAGGATGTCATAGGGCAGCCAGGCCGCCCGCGCCGTGGTATCGGCCAGGGTGAAGGGATAGAGCTGAAGCGCCAGGCCGAAATTCTGCCCCTGCGGCGCGGTGATCAGCAGCGCGCCGCAATTGGTCCAGAAATGCAGCGCCAGCGCCGGGCCCAGCGTGCCCGACCGCGCCGTCAGATCGGCCGCGACCAGGCCGAACAGAAAGGCGCTGAGCGCCAGCGTGGCGGCGTTGTCGCCGGCCATGGCCGGATCGTAATGCAGCAGGCCGAAGACCAGCGCGGGCAGGGCCATCCAGACGATGGGCGCGCTGAAACGCGCCGCCAGCTGGCTTTGCAGATAGCCGCGGAAGGCCAGTTCCTCGGCGCTGATCTGCAGCAGGACCAGCGGCACCGACAGCGGCAAGAGCGCCGCCCAGCGCAGCGGCGGCAGGCCGGGCAGCGGCGCCATCACGGCGGGTTCGGGCAAGAGCCAGAGCAGGGTGGCGAGCGCGATGAGCGCGATGCCGACGCGGGCGAAGTGGCGCAGCGCACGGGGCAGCGGCCCGAGAAGCGAGCGCAGCTGGCGGCGGTGCAGCTGGTTCATCACCAGCGCCAGCGACAGGGTGATGAACCCGAAGCTGCCCAGGAGCGCCATCATCCCGCGCGGGGTCGATCCGGCGGCGATCTCGGACGCGAAGGCGGGCCATTCGACCTGGGTGACGACCTCGGCCAGGATGTTGAAATAGCTGAAGGTCAGCACCCGAAAGCAGGCCAGCACCAGAACGATGCCCAGCCCCAGCCGCCAGAGCTGCGCGGAGGGGCGGGCCGGATGGGCCAGGGATTCATGGGCGGCGTAGCGCATGACATGGATTTAGCGGCAAGCCGGGGCCATTGGGAAGGGCCCAGTCACGCGTCTTGCGCCGGCCGGGGCTTGCCAAACCGCGCTGGCGCGGGTTTCGTGGCGTCAACCAAGGGGAGGGTTGCGATGAACCTGGCAAGACTATGCGCCGAGCGGGCCGAAGCCGGCCGTCCGGTGCGGGCGGGGCTGATCGGTGCGGGCAAGTTCGGTTCGATGTTCCTGGCCCAGGTGCCGACCGTCGCGGGGCTGGAGGTGAGCGCCATCGCCGATCTCGACCCGGCGCGGGCGCGGGCGGCCTGCGCCACCGTGGGCTGGGATGACCAGCGCATCGCCGCCGTGGCCTTCGAGGCGGACGGCGCCGCCCTGGCCGCGCGCGACGATGTCGAGGTGGTGATCGAGGCGACGGGAAATCCGCGCGCCGGCATCGCCCATGCCCTGGCCGCCATCGCCGCCGGCAAGCATATCGTCATGGTCAATGTCGAGGCCGACGTTCTGGCCGGCCCGGCGCTGGCGAAACGGGCGCGAGCGGCGGGGGTGGTCTATTCCATGGCCTATGGCGACCAGCCGGCGCTGGTGGCGGAAATGGTCGACTGGGCCCGCGCCGCCGGGTTCAGCGTGGCCGCCGCCGGCAAGGGCACGAAATATCTGCCCGCCTATCACAAGGTCACGCCCGATGGCGTCTGGGCGCATTACGGGCTGAGCCCCGAGGCGGCGGCAGAGGCCGGGATGAACCCGCAGATGTTCAATTCGTTCCTCGACGGCACCAAGAGCGCCATCGAGATGGCCGCCATCGCCAATGCCTGCGGGCTGGATGTTCCGGCGGGCGGGTTGATGTTCCCGCCCTGCGGGGTCGACGACCTGGCGCATGTGCTGCGGCCGCGCGCGGTGGGCGGGCAGCTGGAGGGGCGCGGCATGGTCGAGGTGGTGTCGAGCGTCGAGCGCGACGGGCGGCCGGTGTTCCGCGATCTGCGCTGGGGGGTCTATGTCGTGCTCGAGGCGCCGAACGACTATGCCGCCGCCTGTTTCGCGCAATACGGGCTGCCGACCGATGCGACGGGCCGGTTCGCGGCGATGTACAAGCCGTTTCATCTGATCGGGCTGGAACTGTCGATCTCGGTCCTCAGCGCCGCGCTGAGGGGCGAGCCCACCGGCCAGGCGCGCGAGATGCGCGGCACCGTGGCGGCGGTGGCCAAGCGGGCGCTGAAGGCGGGCGAGGTGCTGGACGGCGAGGGCGGCTTCACCGTCTGGGGCCGGTTGGCGCCGGTCGCGGCGGCGCCGGATGCGCTGCCCATCGGGCTGGCGCATGGGGTGCGGCTGAGGCGCGATATCCCCGAGGACGGGGTGCTGAGGCTTGACGACGTGGACCTGGCCGAGGACGCGGTTCTGGCGCTCTATCGCGAGGCGATGGCGGGATAGGCCCCGGCGCGGTCGCGATCAGTCGTCGGCGCGGTCGCGGCGATAGCTGTGGGCCAGCGGGAAGGGCGGCAGCCAGGTTTCGCGCCGCAGCGTCCAAAGCTCGTAGCTGGGCACGAATTGATCGGGCGCGTCGAGGGCGCCGAGATGCAGATCGACCTCGTCGCCCGAGCGGGCGAAGACCGACGAGCCGCATTCGGGGCAGAAATGCCGGCCCCGATAGGCGCGGGTTTCGCCCTCGACCGTGACCGCCGCGGCGGGAAAGATGGCGGCGGCGAAGAACAGGGCGCCGTGATGCTTGCGGCAATCGAGGCAATGGCAGAGGCCGACCCGGTCGGGCGGCCCGCTGGCCGTGACGCGGACCTTGCCGCAGAGGCATCCGCCGGTAACCGTGGTCATGCAGGGGCTCCTTCGCTCGGGGGTGGGCCATGGTAACACCGAAGGGCGGGGCGCTGGCAAGGACGGCCGGACGGGCCGCTTTTTCTTGTGCCGGGCCAGCGGTTTCGCGTATCCCTTGCCGGGCGGGGCCGCTGGGAGGAGACCGTTGAGCGAGGAAAAGCGCGGGAAGGGGCCGGCCACCCGGGTGGCAGGGCGCGCCGGGCGCCTGGCATCGGCGCTGGCCGTGGCCGGGGCGCTTGCGGGCTGTCTGGGCGACGACGGCACGCTGGGCTTTGCCGCGAAACCGGCAGGACAGCCGGCGGCGGGCGCAGACCCGGCCAAGCCGGCACCGCTGACGTTGTTCCAGGCCAGGCCCAAGCCGCGCAAGGCGCCCGAGCGTCAGGCCGAACTGGTGCGCGGCAAGGTCGGCGTGGCGCCGCCGCGGGGATATTGCATCGATCCCGAGCGGAAACGGCAGGGCCTGGCGGGGGGCTTTGTCCTGATCGCCTCGTGCAACAGCCTGGCCGGGGATTATGCCTTTGCCGATGTCGACCCGGCGGTGATGACGGTGCAGGCACAGCCCGGGCTGCTGACCCGCGACCTGCCCGATGCGGCGGCGCTGGCGACGGCGGTCACCGGCGCCAGGGTGCTGCACCGGGTCGATGGCGACGGGCTGACGCTGGTGCATCTCGACGCGGGCGGCGACCGGCTGTTGCCGGCGGGAGACCCGCGGCACTGGCGCGGGGCGGTGATGGTCAACGGCTATCTGGTGGGGCTGGCGCTTTATGCCCCGAAGGGCAGCCCGCTGGCCGGTCCGAGCGGCCGGCAGCTGATCCAGGCGCTGGCCGAGGCGACGCTGGGTGCCAGCCCGATCCCGGATTATTCGGCCCAGGCGCAGGCATTGGCGAAAAAGAAGCCCTGAAGCCGCCCGGGTTGGGCCGGGTGGTGTTGCAAGGGCCCGGGTCGCGGCCTATTGTTTCGGCTGAGTGGCCAGTCTTTCCTTTTCGTTAGAATTGTTTCGGTTACAACAGGCCCGGAAAGAACGTGAGACTGTAACCGAAGCGGGTGCCGGGCAGCCAATGGCGAGAAAGAGCGGAGTTCTGAGAGAGCTGATCTATCGCGCATCGCTGAAGCGGTGGGCGCAGGCGGCGCGACAGGCCGGCGGGGCCGATCTGACGGTGCTGCGTGGCCAGCGGGCCCGGGCGCGGCAGCTGAAGGCGCATCTCGACAAGCTGATTCACATCGCGGAAAGCCGGCTGGCGCTGCCGATGATCGGCTCGACCGCCTTCCCCAAGCCGTTCGACGCCGACTGGGCCTGGCGGCCCGAGCTGTGGCGCGGGCCGCTGCCGGTGCCGGGGATGTCCTCGGTCGCGAACAAGAGCATGTTGGGGCATGAGGTGACGTTGTTCCACGATTGTGCCCGGTCCGAGCTGACGCTGAGGCAGGTGCGCAACCTGCGCGAGGCGGATCTGGCGCCGTTCGGGTTGCGGCTGGACGTGTTCAACTTCGACGGCTCGTTCCTGTCGCTGGTCGTGGACCTGCCCGAGGAGGCGGTGCGCGGATTGCAGCGGCGGCACCTGCTGCGGGTGGACACGATCGTCGAGATGGAGAAGCCGCTGGAGATTTTCGCCCGGCTGAACATCAAGCACGGACCCAATACCGAGCAGATCGTGCGCGAGCTGCCGCTGGGCGCGGAAGAGGTGATGGTGGAATTCGACCTGGCCTATACCAAGCTGAACGAGAAGCGGGTCGAGAAGGCCTGGCTGGACCTGATCTTCGAGGGGCCGCAGATGAACCAGGTGACGCTGCGCGATCTGACCTTCAGCCGCCGGCCGAGGGCCGAGCTGTGAGGCAGGGGCGCGGCGCGGCAGAGAGCGAGAGAGGGCGGGCATGAGCGAGATCACGGTCACGGCGACGCGGATGAAGGAGGGCGTCTGGGAGGCGCTGTTGCGGCGCGAGCGCGAGGAGGATCACGCCGATCTGCCGCGGGTCGAGGTGACGCTGGACAATGCCGCCGTGCCGGATGTGCAGGTGATCCCGGACCAGGAGGGCGGATATGTGCTGCGGGTGCCGATCCCGCGCGAGGCGATCTGCGACGGGGTGCAGACCTTTCTGGTGCGCGAGGCGGCGAGCGGCGACAAGCTGGGCACTTTCACGCTGATCGCGGGCGAGGGCGTCGAGGGCGATATCCGCGCCGAGATCGACCTGCTGCGCGCCGAACTGGACATGCTCAAGCGGGCGTTCCGGCGGCATTGCCTGGAGACGATGTAAGGGCCTTGGCGCGGGCGGGCGGCTCGTCCGGCCTTGCGGCCGGTCTCGCCCGGGGGCGGACGTCTGACGCGGCGTGGCGCGGTTTCTTGGCGTCGTCGAGGGGGCATACGGCAGCGCGCCGTAACAGCCGACCCGTCTGGCCAGGAACGCAGCGGTCGCGAAAGACCGTTGCCGTGCGCCTGTTCCGCCCTCGTTGTCCTAGGTGCCTGCACTGTGGTTTTCGTGAAGCCAAACCGGCGGACGGGCCCGAGCGGGGCAGGCTCGGGGTTGCGGCGATGGGGATGCGATGCGAGGCTGGGAGAGCGATGGAGGAGGGCCAGGGATGATTACCGAGATCGTGACCTTCGATCTGCCCGAGGGGATGACCCGGGACGAGGCGGTGGGACTGTTCGAGAAATCCGTGCCGCGCTGGGAGGCGAACCGGGCGTTGGTGCGGAAATACTATCTGTTCGATGGCGAGCAGGGCATCGGCGGCGGGGTCTATCTGTGGTCGGCGCTCGGGGATGCCAGGGCGGCGCATGACGCTGCGTGGTGCGCCATGGCCGAGGAGCTTTACGGCGCTGCGCCGCGGTTCCAGTATTTCGAGACGCCGCTGATCGTGGACAATTCGGCCTGATCCGGCGGCGGGGCCTTCGGCGGGCGGTCTGTCCGGCTGCAGGGGGCCAGCCCCCGACCCCCGGAGTATTTGGAGAAAGATGAAAGGGCGTATCGGCTTGACTTGGGTCGGGGCGGGGCGGAAGCTCTGGCCGCGGGCAAGGGGTGAGGCATGGGCAATCTGCGAGAGATCGAGGAGATCGAGGATCTGGGGATCGTGCTGTCGGACGGGTGCCGCCTGTCGGCGCGGATGTGGCGGCCGGTGGATGCGGGCGCCGATCCGGTGCCGGTGGTGCTGGAATACCTGCCCTATCGCAAGCGCGACGGGACCTGCGCCCGCGATGCGCTGACCCATCCGTGGTTCGCCAAGCGCGGCTATGCCTGCCTGCGGGTCGACATGCGCGGCAATGGCGACAGCGAAGGCTTGATGGAGGACGAATACACCGCCCAGGAGCAGGCCGATGCGGTCGAGGTGATCGGCTGGCTGGCGGCGCAGCCCTGGTGCAACGGGCGCGTCGGCATGATGGGGATCAGCTGGGGCGGGTTCAACGGCTTGCAGGTGGCGGCGCTGGCGCCCGAGGCGCTGAAGGCGGTGGTGAGCCTGTGTTCGACGGTCGACCGCTATGCCGACGACATCCATTACAAGGGCGGCTGCCTGCTGAACGAGAACCTGGGCTGGGGGGCGACGATGTGGGCCTATTCCAGCCGCCCGCCCGATCCGGCGCTGCGCGCGGACTGGCGCGAGATGTGGATCCAGCGGCTGGAGGCCGAGCCGTTCCTGCCGGCGCTGTGGCTGAGCCATCAGCGGCGGGACGGCTATTGGCAGCATGGCAGCATCTGCGAGGATTATGGCGCGGTGCAGGCGAAGGTGCTGGCGGTGGGCGGCTGGGGCGATGCCTATAAGAACGCGGTGCCGCAGATCGTGGCGAACCTGCCCGGCGCCAAGGGGATCGTGGGACCCTGGGTGCACAAATATCCGCATTTCGCGGTGCCCGAGCCGCGGATCGGGTTCCTGCAGGAGGCGCTGCGCTGGTGGGACCGGTGGTTGAAGGACGCGCCGACCGGGGTCGAGGACGACCCGGAGCTGAGCCTTTACCTGATGGACGGGGTGCGGCCGGCGACCTGGTACGAAGACCGGCCGGGGCGGTGGATGGCCGACCCGGATGTGCGGCCCGAGCGGCAATATCTGGCGGCGGGGGGCGTGCTGGGCGGCGAGGGCGCGGGGTTCGAGACGCTGGTGGCGAGCCCGGCCGATACCGGCATGGAGGCCGGGGAATACTGTGCCATCTGGCTGGGGCCGGAAATGCCGGGCGATCAGCGGGGCGACGATGCGCGCTCGGCCTGCTGGGACGGGGCCGCGCTGGGCGAGGATATGGACATCTCGGGCGCGCCGACGGTGCGGCTGCGGCTGCGGTCGGACAGGGCGCAGGGGCAGCTGGCGGTGCGGCTCAACCACCTGCACCCGGACGGGGCGAGCACGCGGATCACCTATGGCGTGCTGAACCTGAGCCATCGGAACGGGCATGAAACCCCCGAACCGTTGGTGCCGGGGGAAGAGGTGGAGGTCGCGCTGGCGCTGGATCACATCGCCTATCGCGTGCCGAAGGGGCATCGGCTGAGGCTGGCTGTGTCGAATGCCTATTGGCCGCTTCTGTGGCCTGCACCCGAGGCGGGGGCGTTGACGGTGACCGGCGGGCATGTCGATCTGCCGCGGGTCGAGGGCCGGCCGGGCAGCCGCGCCTTTCTGCCGCCCGAGGCCGAGGCGCCGTGGCAGGTCGAGGAGCTGCGCGCGCCGCAGAACGCGCGGCGGGTCGAGCGCGACATGAAGACCGGCGTGGTCAGCCTGATCATCGAGGACGATTTCGGGCAGCGCCGCGATCTGGGTCACGGGCTGATCAGCGGCAGCAAGGCGCGCGAGCGCTGGGACATCCACCCCGACGATCCGCTGAGCGCGCGCGGCGAAACGCATTGGACGGAAGAGACGGAACGCGGCGATATCCGCCTCAGGACCGAGACATTTGCGGTCATGACCTGCGATTCGGAGCGATTTTTTCTGGGCGCAAGGCTGGAAGCCTATGAAAATGACATGTTAGTCTTTGAAAAGGACGTAGCGGAAACCATCCCGCGCGATCATTTGTGACGGGGACGGGGGAATTCCGAGAATTATCTTGCGAGGCAGGGGGCAATCGGCTTTTCTTGACTCGTCAGTCAATCAAAACGCCAGGGCGGACGGGATGCCGCGCCGATGGCAAAAGAACCTCAACAGGGAGAACGACATGAAAGACCAGCTGGATTATCTGAAGGTGCGCGCGGCGATGGGCCGTATCTCGCGCCGGGAGTTCTTTGGCCGGGCGGCGGCGCTGGGCGTGACGGCGGCGGTGGCGAATACGCTTCTGGCCGACGCGGTGCGCGCGGCGGGCCCGGTGAAGGGCGGCACCATCAAGGTGGGCATCAACGGCGGCGGGTCGTCGGACAGCCTGGACCCGGCGCTGGCGGCGAACCAGACCCAGACCATGGTGCAGCGCCTGTGGGGCGAGCCGCTGGTCGAGCTTGGCAATGAGGCACTGGAAATGCGGCTGGCCGAAAGCTTCTCGTCCAGCCCGGACGCCAAGGTCTGGACCTTCAAGATCCGCCCCGGCGTGCAGTTCTCGAACGGCAAGACGGTGACGGCCGAGGACGTGCTGGCCACGATGGAGCGGCATTCGGGCGAAGACACCAAGTCGGGCGCGCTGGGCGTCATGCGCGGCATCGCGGCCATGAAGGCCGAGGGCATGGACTTCATCGTCGAGCTGAAGGACGCCAATGCCGACCTGCCCTATCTGATGGCCGACTATCACCTGCTGATCCAGCCGAATGGCGGCAATGACGACCCCAGCGCCTGCATCGGCACCGGCCCCTATGTCCTGAAGGATTACGAGATGGGCGTGCGGTTCGTGTTCGAGAAGAACCCGAATCACTGGGACAGCGCGATGGGCAATGCCGAAACCATCGAACTGACCGTGATCAACGACGACACCGCCCGCGTCGCGGCGCTGCAATCGGGGCAGGTCGACATGATCAACCGGGTGCCGCCGCGCACCGCCGGCCTGGTGTCGCGGGCGCCGAACATCACGGTGAACAGCAAGTCGGGCCCCGGCCATTACGTGTTCATCATGCATTGCGACACCGCGCCGTTCGACAACAACGACCTGCGGCTGGCGCTGAAATACGGCATCGACCGGCAGGAGATGGTCGACAAGATCCTGTTCGGCTATGGCTCGGTCGGGAACGATACGCCGATCAACGCGTCCTATCCGCTTTATACCGAGTTCCCGCAGCGCGAATACGACCCGGACAAGGCCGCGTTCCACTTCAAGAAGTCGGGCCATGACGGGCCGGTTCTGCTGCGCACCTCGGACAATTCGTTCCCCGGGGCGCCGGATGCCGCCGCGCTGTTCCAGCAATCGCTGGGCAAGGCCGGCATCACGCTGGACATCAAGCGCGAGCCGAATGACGGTTACTGGTCGGAAGTGTGGAACAAGCAGCCGTTCTGCACCAGCTATTGGGGTGGGCGTCCGGTGCAGGACCAGATGTTCTCGACCGCGTATCTTTCGACCGCGGACTGGAACGACACCCGCTTCAAGAACGAGCAGTTCGACCAGCTTCTGATCGCGGCGCGGGCCGAGCTGGACGAGGGCAAGCGCAAGCAGATGTATGCCGACATGGGCACGATCCTGCGCGACGAGGGCGGTCTGATCCTGCCGATGTTCAACGACTTCATCGACGCCATCAGCGACCGCGTCACCGGTTACGAGGCCAGCCCGGGTTACGAGCTGATGAACTATTACGCCCCGGCCAAGATGTGGGTGGCGGGCTGATCGGATGGGCCCCGCATTAAAACTGGTTGTCCAGCGCCTGGCGCTGGGCATCCTCTTGCTTTTCCTCGTCTCGATCCTGATCTTTGCGGGCACGCTGATCCTGCCCGGGGACGTGGCGCAATCCATTCTGGGCCAGTCGGCCACACCCGAGGCGTTGGCCAACCTGCGCCAGGAGTTGGGCCTGAACGAGCCCGCGCTGAGCCGGTATTTCGGCTGGCTGGGCGGCGTTCTGCACGGCGATCTGGGCACCGCCTTGACCAGCGGGCAGGACATCGCGTCGAGCCTGGGCCGGCGGCTGGGCAACACGCTGTTCCTGGCCTTCTGGGCGGCGGTGGTGGCGGTTCCGCTGGCGATTTTCCTGGGGCTTCTGGCGGTGCGCTATCGCGACCGCTGGCCCGACAAGCTGATTTCGGCGGCGACGCTGACCTCGATTTCGATCCCCGAGTTCCTGATCGGCTATGTGTTGATGTATTTCGTGGGCGTGAAGCTGCGCTGGGCGCCGACCGTGGCGACGATCCATGACGGCATGAGCCTGGGCGAGAAGCTTCATACCATCGCGCTGCCCGTCGCGGTTCTGACGCTGGTGGTGCTGGCGCATATGATGCGGATGACCCGCGCCGCGATCCTGAACGTGATGCAGTCGGCCTATATCGAGACGGCCGAGCTGAAGGGCTTGAGCATGTTCAAGATCATCTGGCGCCATGCCTTCCCCAATTCCATCGCGCCGGTGGTCAACGTGGTGATGCTGAACCTGGCTTACCTGGTGGTGGGCGTCGTGGTGGTCGAGGTGGTCTTCACCTATCCCGGGATGGGGCAATACCTGGTCGATCATGTCAGCAAGCGCGACCTGCCGGTGGTGCAGGCCTGCGGGCTGATCTTTGCCGCCGTCTATATCGGGCTGAACATGGTGGCCGATATCGTGTCGATCCTGTCGAACCCGAGACTGAGGCATCCGAAATGATGAAGAATATCCCCCCTGCCGCGGCTGTCGGGCTGTTCTTCACCGCGCTTTATTTCTTCGTGGCGATCTTCGCCCACTGGATCGCGCCCTATGGCATGGCCGAGGTGGTGGGCGATGTCTGGGAGCCGGCCAGCGGCGCGCATTGGCTGGGCACCGACAATATCGGGCGCGATCTGCTGACCCGGATGATCTATGGCGGGCAGACGACGATCTTCATCGCCACGGCGGCGACGGCGCTGAGTTTCACGCTGGGCTCGGTGCTGGGCTTTCTGGCCGCCGTTCTGGGCGGCTGGGCCGATCAGGCGCTGAGCCGCTTCGTCGATCTGGTGATGTCGATCCCCTCGCTGATCCTGGCGCTGGTGATCCTGTCGGTGACGCCGGTTTCGGTGCCGGTGCTGATCGTGGTGATGGGCCTTCTGGACGCCACCCGGGTGTTCCGGCTGGCCCGCGCGGTGGCGGTGGACATCAACGTGATGGACTATGTCGAGGCGGCGGCGCTGCGCGGCGAGGGGCGGTGGTGGATCATCTTCCGCGAGATCCTGCCCAACGCGCTTTCCCCGCTGGTGGCCGAGATGGGGATGCGGTTCATCTTCATGGTGCTCTTCATCTCGACGCTGTCGTTCCTGGGCCTGGGGGTGCAACCGCCGATGGCCGACTGGGGCGGCATCGTGAAGGAGAACAAGGACGGCATCGTCTATGGCATCGGTGCGGCGCTGTATCCGGCGGTGGCGATCGCCACGCTGGCGATCAGCGTGAACCTGGTGGCGGACTGGATCCTGAACCGCACCACCAGCCTGAAAGGGGGCCGGGGATGAGCGACGAACATCTGGTCAAGGTGCGCGGTCTGAAGATCGGCGCGACGGTCTATCCGCCGGGCGAGCGGCCGCATGACATCGAGATCGTGCACGGGGTCGATTTCGATCTGGAGCGCGGCAAGGTTCTGGGCCTCATCGGCGAAAGCGGCGCCGGCAAGTCGACCATCGGCCTTGCCACCATGGCCTATGGCCGCGGCGGCGTGAAGATCACCGGCGGCGAGGTCTGGGTCAACGGGCGCGACATCCTGCAGAGCGGGTTTCGCGACGTGCGGCGGCTGCGCGGCCTCGAGGTGACCTATGTCAGCCAGTCGGCGGCGGCGTCGTTCAACCCGGCCAAGAAGATCATGGACCAGGTGGTCGAGGCCAGCGTCGAGAAAGGCAAGTTCAACCGCAAGGAGGCCGAGGCGCGCGCGGTGGAGCTGTTCCGCAAGCTGGGCCTGCCCAGCCCCGAGACCATCGGCAACCGGTATCCGCACCAGGTGTCGGGCGGGCAGCTGCAGCGCTGCATGACGGCGCTGGCGCTCTGCCCCGAGCCCGACATGGTGGTGTTCGACGAGCCGACCACGGCGCTGGACGTGACCACCCAGATCGACGTGCTGATGGCGATCAAGGACGCCATCCGCGACACCGGCGTGGCGGCGCTTTACATCACCCACGACCTGGCGGTGGTGGCGCAGGTGGCCGATGACATCATGGTGCTGAAGATGGGCGACATGGTGGAATACGGCACCACCGATCAGATCATCAACGCGCCGAAGGAGGACTATACCGCCGCGCTGGTCTCGGTCCGCAAGATCGACCACAAGGAAAAGGCGCCCGAGGGCGAGCCGGTGCTGACGGTCGAGAGCATCACCGCGCGCTACAAGGGCACGCATTTCGACGTGTTGAGCGACGTCAATGTCGAGCTTTACCCAGGCCAGACCCTGGCCATCGTCGGCGAGAGCGGATCGGGCAAGTCGACCCTGGCGCGGGTGATCACCGGGCTGTTGCCGCCCAAGGCGGGCCGGGTGCATTTCGCCGGGCGCGACCTGTCGCCGGGCCTCGAGGGGCGGTCGCGCGAGGACCTGCGCGAATTGCAGATGATCTATCAGATGGCCGATGTGGCGATGAACCCGCGCCAGACCGTGGGCACCATCATCGGCCGGCCGCTGGAGTTCTATTTCGGCCTCAAGGGCGCGGAAAAGCGCAAGCGGGTCATCGAGCTGCTGGACGAGATCGAGATGGGGGTCGGGTTCATCGACCGTTACCCGGCCGAGCTTTCGGGCGGGCAGAAGCAGCGGGTCTGCATCGCCCGGGCACTGGCCGCAAAGCCGAAGATGATCATCTGTGACGAGGTGACCAGCGCCTTGGACCCGCTGGTCGCGGACGGCATCCTGAAGCTGCTTCTGGACCTGCAGAAGCACGAGGATGTGGCCTATCTGTTCATCACCCACGATCTGGCGACGGTGAAGGCCATCGCCGATTCCATCGCGGTGATGTATCAGGGCAAGGTGGTGCGCTATGGCCCGAAGAGCCAGGTGCTGAGCCCGCCCTTCGACGATTACACCGATCTGCTGCTCAGCTCGGTGCCCGAGATGCGGCTGGGCTGGCTGGAAGAGGTGATCGCCACGCGCAAGATGGAGAGCGCGGGGAACTGAACCCCGGCCCTGCCGTCTGTCGATGCGGCGGGCCCGTTTCGGGCTCAGCGCCCGGGCAGGTCGTCGCGGCAGGGGGCCGGGTCGAAGTTCTCGATGATCTGCACCGCTTCCTCGGCGCTGTCGACGAAGCGGAAGAGATCGAGATCCTCGTCCGAGATGGTGCCGGCGCGGGCCAGCGCCTTCCAGTTGATGATCTCGTCCCAGAAGGCCCGGCCGAAGAGCAGGAAGGGCACGCGCTTCATCCGGCCGGTCTGGATCAGGGTCAGGCTTTCGAACATTTCGTCGAGCGTGCCGAAGCCGCCGGGGAAGATGCAGATCGCCCGGGCGCGCATCAGGAAATGCATCTTGCGGATGGCGAAATAGTGGAAGTTGAAGCACAGGTCGGGCGTGACATAGGTGTTGGGCGCCTGTTCGTGCGGCAGCACGATGTTGAGCCCGATCGAGGCGCCGCCGGCATCGGCCGCGCCGCGGTTGCCGGCCTCCATCACGCCGGGGCCGCCGCCGGTGCAGATGACGAATTCGCGGCCATAGCTTTCCATCGACTTTTCGGTCATCCGCCGGGCGAAGTCGCGGGCGACGTCATAGTATTTCGACAGCTCGGCCAGGGTTTCGGTGCGGGCGCTGTCCTTATTGGCGGGTTCGGGGATGCGGGCGCCGCCGAACAGCACGACAGTGGATTCGATGCCGCGTTCTTCCAGGATCATCTGCGGTTTCAGCAGTTCGAGCTGCAGCCGCACCGGGCGCAATTCGTCGCGCAAGAGGAAATCCTGATCGTCGAAGGCCAGGCGATAGGCCGGCGCCCGGGTCTGGGGCGTGTGGGGGATGTGGCCGGCGGCTTCCCGGTCGAGCCCGGCATCGCGGAACGGGCTGGTGCGGTCGTCTTTCATCGTCTCTTCCCTGCTTGCGCATCTTGCCCCGGCCTATAGGGTTTGGCCGGGTGACGCCAGAGACGGGAGCGCGAGAGTGAACTGGAATGGCGAGATTGAGGCCGCGCGGGCACGGATTGCGGGGCATGTGGTGCGCACGCCGGTGCTGGAGGTGACGGGGTTCGGGCTGGATTATCCGGTCGAGATGAAGCTGGAGCAGGTCCAGCACACCGGCAGCTTCAAGGCGCGCGGGGCGTTCAACACGCTTCTGAGCGCCGAGGTGCCGGCGGGTGGCGTGGTGGCGGCGAGCGGCGGCAACCATGGCGCGGCGGTGGCTGCGGCGCACAGCCTTGGCATTCCGGCGCATATCTTCGTGCCCGAGATGGCGGGGCCGTCGAAGATCGCGCTGATCCGCGGCACCGGGGCCGATCTGACGGTGGTGCCGGGGGAATATGCCAACGCAATGGAGGCGGCGCAGGCGCATGAGGCCAGGACCGGCGCGATGCAGGTCCACGCCTATGACGCGGTGGGCACCGTGGCCGGGCAGGGCACCTGCATGGCCGAGTGGGGAAGAGCAGGGCTTGCAGGCCGATACCGTGCTGATCGCGGTGGGCGGTGGCGGGCTGATCGCGGGCGCGCTGGCCTGGCTGCAGGGGGTGCGGAAGGTGGTTGCGGTGGAGCCCGAGACGTCCTGCGCGCTGCACGCGGCGCTGGGTGCGGGCAAGCCGGTGGATGTGGAGGTGTCGGGCGTGGCCGCCATGCGCTGGGGGCGCGGCGGATCGGCGGGATCTGCTTTGCGTTGGCTGAGGCGCATCTGGGCGAGCGTGCTGGTCGGCGATGCCGCGATCCTGGCGGCGCAGGCGGCGCTGTGGCGCGAGCGGCGGCAACTGGTCGAGCCTGCCGGGGCGACGGCGCTGGCCGCGCTTGATGAGCGGCGCCTATGTGCCTGCCCCGGGCGAGCGGGTGGCGGTGCTGGTCTGCGGGGCGAATGTGGCGCCCGATCCGCTGGGGTGAATTGCCGCCCTCGGGCGCCGCCCACCCACCCGCCCCGGCGCCCTTGGGCGGCAATGGGGGCTGCCGTGGCGGGTGGGGGCCATGGAGTTGGCGGCGAGAGTATTTGGGGAAAGATGAAAGGGGCAGGCCGCGGGACCGGCGCGGGAAAGCGCCGCATTGAACGGGGCGGGGCTTGCCGCTAGAACCGCGGGAACGCCGGATTCGGGACGAGGGAGAACCGCCATGTCGAACGCAAAGCTGGAAGCCGCCATCGAGGCCGCCTGGGAGGCCCGCGACGGGATCACCCCCGCCACCAAGGGCGAGACCCGCGAGGCCATCGAGGGTACGCTGAACGCCCTGGACAGCGGCGCGCTGCGGGTGGCCGAGCGTCAGGCCGATGGCCGCTGGCATGTCAACCAGTGGGCCAAGAAGGCGGTGCTGCTGGGCTTCCGGTTGAAGGACATGGAAGAACAGACCGGCGGGCCGCAGGGCGGCGGCTGGTGGGACAAGGTCGACAGCAAGTTCAAGGGCTGGGGCGACAACCAGTGGAAGGCGGCCGGGTTCCGCGCAGTGCCGAACTGCGTGGTGCGCAAGTCGGCCTTCATCGCGCCGGGCGTGGTGCTGATGCCGAGCTTCGTGAACCTGGGCGCCTATGTCGACGAGGGCACCATGGTCGACACCTGGGCCACGGTGGGCAGCTGCGCCCAGATCGGCAAGAATGTGCACCTCAGCGGCGGCGTCGGCATCGGCGGCGTGCTGGAGCCGATGCAGGCCGGCCCGACGATCATCGAGGACAATTGCTTCATCGGCGCGCGCTCGGAGGTCGTCGAGGGCTGCATCGTGCGCGAGGGATCGGTTCTTGGCATGGGCGTGTTCATCGGCCAGTCGACCAAGATCGTCGACCGCGACACCGGCGAGGTCATGTATGGCGAAGTGCCGGCCGGGTCGGTCGTGGTGTCGGGCTCGATGCCGTCGAAGAACGGGATCAACCTTTACTGCGCCGTGATCGTGAAGAAGGTCGATGCCAAGACCCGCTCGAAGACCTCGATCAACGAGTTGCTGCGCGACTGAGCCAGGGCGAGCGCCGCGCGCCGGGCGGCGGGGTGAAACCCCGCCCTACGGGCGACGGAACCCAAGGCCTGGCACGTATCACCCGGAACCAAGGACAACGGGAGGTTCCGGATGCTGCGTATTCTTGTTCTGACCCTGCTGATCGGGCTGGGCCATGTCGCCGAGGGCGTGAAGGCGCAGGGCGATGGCGCGGGTCATGGTCTGCCTTGCACCACGCATGACGACGGCACCGTCTGATCAGGGCTGGCTGATCAGGGCTGGGCACCGAAATAGCGGATGCGCAGCGCGTCGTAGCGGCCGGATTCGCGCAAGCCGAGCAGGGCGCGGTTGATCTCTTCGGTCAGCGGGCTGCCGGTGGGCAGGGCGATGCCGTAATTCTCGGGCTTGAAGTTGCGCGCCACCAGCCGGCCGAAGGTGGCGCCGTCGTGGCGCACATACCAGGCCAGGATCGGGCCGTCGAACACCACCGCATCGAGGCTGCCGCTTTCGAAATCGGCCAGCAGGGCGGGCAGCGTCTTGTATTGCCGGTGGGCGATGCCGCGGGCGTCGAGGAAGGCCGAGGCGGTGGAGCCGGAGGTCGAGGCGACGCGGCGGCCGTCGAGATCGGACAGGCTTTCGATATTGCCCGAGATCGCCTCGACCGTCATGGCGGCTGTGATCCGGGCCACGAAGACCGACACGATGAAGAGCGAACTGACCACCAGCAGCACGGCGAAGAGCCGGCCGGCGCGGGTTTGCGGCACGCGCTCCTCGAAGCCGCCATTGACCACAAGGTTCAGCGCCCACCAGAAGGCCGGGAACATGACCTGGCGGGCAGGGCGGTCGAAATAGGGTTGGTGACGGCGTTCGAACAGCCACATCAGCATTCCGCCGCCGAACAGCAGCGCCACGGCGGCGAGCAGCGCGATCAGGAGATCGGGGGCGAAGAGCGTGCCGAGAAGGCTGCCGCCGATGCCCTGGTCGAGCGGCACCATGATCTGCAGCCCGCCTTCGAAGATCGGATGCGAGAAATCCATCTCGGTCTCGCGCTGGGCGGTGATCGAGATATTGGCGATGGCGCCGTCGACCTGGCCCGATTCGAGCGCGGTGAAGAGTTCGGGGAATTGCTCGACCCGGCGGAAGGTGACGGGGCGGCCCATCTTTTCGGCGATCTCCTGCATCAGCTCGATCGAGAAGCCGTGGAAGCCCTGGGCGGTCTCTTCCGCGAAGGGCGGGCGGTCGACGGTGGCGAAGGTGAGGCTCTGCGCCGTCGCCATCTGCGGCGCAAGGAGCAGCAGCGCGAGCGTGAGAAGAAGGCCGCGCAGGGCGCGGGCGGTTGGGCTGGTCGGCATGATCTGTTTCCCCTGGTGGCAGGCGCAGGATTACATCGGCCGGGGCGGGCGCGCAATCCGGCGGCCCGCACTGGACCTTGGCCCGGCTTTGCGGCAAGGCTGGCGGCGTGCAGGAAGGAAGGGATGCGGCGATGGCGGCGAAGGACAAGGTATCGAGGCAGCAGGTCTATACGCTTCTGGTCGAGATCGGCCGCAAGGCCGGCGATGGGCTGCCCGAGGGTGCGACCGGCGCGGCGCTGATGATCTATGCCAGTGGCGTGGACGAGGCCGAGGCGGTGCGCGAGACGGTGGCGATCCTGAAACAGGCCGACACCGCGCCGCTGGATGTGACCGGATACGGCACGCTGGAGGAGCGGCTGGAGGAAGGCCACGACATTTCCGACGAGGAGCGCGCGCTGATGGCGAGGGCGCTCGAGGAAAACGCGGTGATCGTGGCGCAGATGACGCCGTTCTTCGACGAGGCGTGAGGCGGCGGTGGCGCATGTCTTCCTCGACCTCGACGGGACGCTGACCGACCCGAAGGAGGGCATCACCCGGTCGGTGGTGCACGCGCTGGAGGCGATGGGGCTGGCGGCGCCCGAGGCGGACGCGCTGGACTGGGTGATCGGGCCGGCGCTGGTGGACAGTTTCGCCCGGCTGGGTGTCGAGGATGTGCAAACCGCACTGGCGCATTACCGCGCCCGGTTCGGCGAGGTCGGGCTGTTCGAGAACCGGCCCTATGACGGGATCGCCGAGGTGCTGGCGGCGCTGCGGCAGGCGGGGCATGTGTTGTGTCTGGCGACGGCCAAGCCGCATGTCTTTGCCCGCAGGATCACCGAGCGGTTCGGTCTGGCGCCCTATCTGGCGCATGAATTCGGGCCCGAGCTGGACGGAACGCGCAACGACAAGGGCGCGCTTCTGGCCCATGCGCTGGAGGTGACCGGGGCCGACCCGGCGCGCGCGGTGATGGTGGGCGACCGGCATCACGACAGCCGCGCCGCGCGGGCGGTGGGGATGAAGGCGGTGGCGGTGACCTGGGGCTATGGCAACGCGGCGGAATGGGCCGAGGCCGATAGGCTGTGCCACGACCCGCGCGACCTGCCGGCGGCGATCGCGGCGCTGCTGGACTGATGGGCGGGGGGCAACTGGCTCTGGCCGAGCGGCCGGGATCATAGTCAGCTAGGTTGACCTATCTGGAGGGGAACTCATGGCGGATGCAGGGCTGCGGATTGCGATCAACGGGTTCGGGCGGATCGGGCGGTCGATCCTGCGGATGCTTCTGACGACGCGGGCCGGCGAGGGGTTCGAGCTGGTGGCGATCAACGATATCGCGCCGCTGGAAAGCTGTGCCTATCTCTTTGCCTATGACAGCGTGTTCGGGCCTTATCCCGGTGAGGTGGGCCATGAGGAGGGCGCGCTGATCGTCGACGGGCGGCGCATTCCGTTTCATGCCGCGCCCGATATCCGGGCGGTGGACCTGGCCGGGGTCGACGTGCTGCTGGAATGCACCGGCGCCGAGGGAGGCCGTGCCGAGGTCGAGCGCGGGCTGGAGGCGGGGGCGCGCAAGGTGCTGATCTCGGGACCGTCGGAGGTGGCGGATGTGACCGTGGTGCTGGGCGCCAACGAGGGTGACCTGGGTGATCATCGGATCGTGTCGAACGCCAGTTGCACGACCAATGCGCTGGCGCCGCTGGTGCGGCTGCTGGATGCGCATTGGGGCGTGGAAAGCGGCCATATGACCACTGTGCATTGCTATACCGGCAGCCAGCCGACGGTGGACAAGCCGCGCGGCAACCTGGTGCGGTCGCGCGCGGCGGCCCTGTCGATGGTGCCGACGACGACCAGCGCGGCGCGGCTGATCGGGGTGGTTCTGCCCGAGCTGAAGGGCCGGATCGAGGCGCGGGCGGTGCGGGTGCCGGTGGCCAGCGTCTCGGCCATCGACCTGACGGTGCAGACGAAGGCCCCGGTGAGCGTCGAGGCGGTGAATGCGGTGCTGGAACGCGCGGCGGGCGAGAGCGCGGTGTTCGGCTGGATCACGCTGCCGCTGGTCTCGACCGATCTGCGCGGGCGGCCTGAATCGATCGTCATGAGCGGGCGCGAGACATCCGTGTCGGTGGGCGGCTTGCTGCGGGTCTTCGGCTGGTATGACAACGAATGGGGATTTTCCAACCGGATGCTGGATGTCGCGGCGCTGATGGCGCGCTAGGGCCGGGTTGGCGGGCGTTCCCACCCGCCCGCCCCCGCCCGCCAACCCGGCCCCGATCGGGCGCCGGTCCTGGGTGAGGGGGCGGAATGAGTATTTGGAGAAAGATGAAAGAGCCGGGGATTGTTCGGTGGAATTTGAAGGTGATATGGGCGGTTTGCGCTTGGGGGCCGGGCGCGGGCAGGGCATGATCGCGAAAAAGGAGGGCCGGGTATGGCGGGATTTCTGACGACGCATGTTCTGGATACCGCGCGGGGCTGTCCGGCCGAGGGGCTGAAGATCGAGCTGTTTCGGCTGGAGGGCGGCGCGCGGGTGGCGCTGAAGGCGCTGGTGACCAATGACGACGGCCGCACCGACGCGCAGATCCTGCCCGAGGCGGAGTTCGCCCCGGGCGAATACGAATTGCTCTTTCACGCCGGCGATTATCTGCGCGCCAGCGGGCAGGCGGGGGCGGAGCCGCTGTTCCTGGACCTGGTGCCGATCCGCTTCGGGATGAGCGAGGCGGTGCATTACCATGTGCCGCTGTTGCTGTCGCCCTATGGCATGGCGACCTATCGCGGCAGCTGAGCCGGGGCGAGGGCGGCGGCGATCCGGCTGGCCATGAAATCGAGGAACAGGCGGACCTTGGCATCCTGCTTGCGGCGGTGGGTGTAGAGCGCGGCAAGCTGGACGGGGACGGGCGGCGTGTGTTCGAGCACCGGCACCAGCGCGCCGGAGGCGAGGTGGGACGCGACCTCGAACAGCGGTTTCAGGACGATGCCCTGCCCGTCGAGTGCCCAATTCGTCAGCACATCGCCATCGTCGGATTCGAACGGGCCGGTGACGGCGAAGCGGCGCACGCCCTCGGAGGTTTGCAGCGGCCACTGGAATTCGGTCGCGCCGGGGAAGCGCAGGTTGAGGCAGTCATGCGCGCCGCTGGTCAGCTGGTGCGGGTCCTGCGGCGCCCCCTTGCGGGCCAGGTATGCGGGCGCGGCGCAGAGCAGGCGCGGGCAATCGGCGATCTTGCGGATGCGCAGCGAACTGTCCTGCGGCGTGCCCAGGAAGAACATCACGTCGAGCCCTTCTGCGGTCAGGTCGAGCTTGCGGTCGGAAAGCCGCAAGCGGATGTTTATCAAGGGAAACTCATCCCGGAAGGCGGGGATGTGCGGGGCGATGATCCGCCGTCCCAGCCCCAGCGGCGCGGCGGTGTAGATGGTGCCGCGCGGGTCGCGGGTGACCTGGCCCACCGCTGCCTCGGCCTCGGCCACGGCATCGAGGATGCGGGCGGCGCCGTCATAGAAGATGCGGCCCTGTTCGGTGGCGTTGAGCTTGCGCGTGGTGCGCTGGAAGAGGCGCGCGTTGAGGTGATCCTCGAGCTGGGAAATGCGCGACGAGGCGACGGCGGGCGAGATTCTGAGGTCGCGCGCGGCGGCGGACATCGAGCCCAATTCGTAGACACGCACGAAGGTTCGGATATTCTCGAGATAAGACATGGGTGTCGCCGGGCCCGCGCCATTTTCTGGGTATTTTTGAAAGTGCTGGGGTTTTTCCGGTGGTTCAAGCAAAAACCGCGCCGGCCTAGGCTGGAGCGGTTGAAAACCGGGGAAACCGGCCAGAGAGCCGGGACAACAGGGAGAATGCGATGTTCGACGCGGCGATCCTTTGGGACTGGGCGGCCTTTGCCACCCGCTGGCTGCATGTGATCACGGCGATCGCCTGGATCGGGTCCTCGTTCTATTTCATCGCGCTGGACCTGGGTCTGCGGCGCGAGGGCGACCTGCGTGGCGCCGATGGCGAGGAATGGCAGGTGCATGGCGGCGGCTTCTATCACATCCGCAAATACCTGGTCGCCCCCGAGGCCATGCCCGAGCATCTGACCTGGTTCAAATGGGAGAGCTATTCGACCTGGCTGACCGGGGTGGCGATGCTGATGCTGGTCTATTGGGCGGGGGGCGAGCTGTTCCTGCTCGACCCCGCCAAGGCCGAGCTGGCGCTGTGGCAGGGTATTGCGATCTCGGCCGGGTCGCTGACCATCGGCTGGATCGTCTATGACTTCCTGTGCAAGAGCGGGCTGGGCGAGAAGCCGACCGCCCTGATGCTGCTTCTCTTCGTGCTGCTGGTGGCGATGGGTTGGGGCTATAACCAGATCTTCACCGGCCGGGCGATGATGCTGCATCTGGGGGCGTTTACCGCCACGATCATGACGGCCAATGTGTTCTTCATCATCATGCCCAATCAGCGCGTCGTGGTGGCCGATCTGAAGGCGGGCCGCAAGCCGGACCCGAAATACGGCAAGATCGCCAAGCTGCGCTCGACCCATAACAATTACCTGGCCCTGCCGGTCATCTTCCTGATGCTCTCGAACCATTACCCGCTGGCCTTCGGCACCACCTATAACTGGGTGATCGCGGCGCTGGTCTTTCTGATGGGGGTGACGATCCGGCATTTCTTCAACTCGATGCACGCCCGCAAGGGGATGCCGTGGTGGACCTGGGGCCTGACCGTGGCGCTGTTTTTGGCCTGCGTCTGGCTGTCGACCCTGGGCAATGGCGCGGTGTCCGAGGAAGAGGCGGCGTTGACCCCCGCGCAACAGCGGTTCACGCAGGCCGAAGGGTTCGAGGATGTCGCCGGGCTGATCATGGGCAATTGCTCGATGTGTCATGCGGCCGAGCCGGGGTTCGACGGGATCTATCACGCGCCCAAGGGGGTGAAGCTGGAAACCGCGGGTGAGATCGCCGCCCATGCGCGCGAGATCTATCTGCAGGCCGGGGTCAGCGCGGCCATGCCGCCGCCGAGCGCCAGCTATCTGACGGCGGAAGACCGGCAGACGATCGTGCGCTGGTATCGCGCGGCGACGGGCACCGAAATGGCAAGCGTGGAGTGACGGGCATGGCGCGATCCGAGATACGGTTTCTTCTGAACGGCGAAGAGCAGCGGTTGAGCGACGTCAAGGCGCACGAGACGCTCTGGATTTCCTGCGCATCGGGCGGCGCCTGACCGGCACCAAGGAGGGCTGCGCCGAGGGCGATTGCGGCGCCTGCACCGTGCTGGTGGGGCGGCTGACGCCCGAGGGGCTGCGATACGAGCCGGTCAATGCCTGTATCCGCTTCCTGGCCACGGTGGATGGCTGCCATGTGGTGACGGTCGAGCACCTGCGCGGCCCCGATGGCGGCATGACGGCGGTGCAGAAGGCGATGGTCGAACATCACGGGAGCCAATGCGGGTTTTGCACGCCGGGGATCGTGATGGCGCTCTATGCGCTGTGGATGGCGCATCCGAAACCCTCTGTGGCGCAGGTGGAAGAGGCGCTTCAGGGCAATCTCTGCCGCTGCACCGGCTATGAGCCCATCGTCAAGGCGGCGCTGGCGGCCAGCGCGTATGGCGGGCCCGAGAGGGCGATCCGCTGCTGGCCGAGCGCGACGCGGTGACGGCACGGTTGAAGGGGCTGCGCGATGGTGCGCGGGTCGAGCTGGCCGACGTTTCTGCCCGCCGATGTGGACGATTTCGCCGCGCTTTACGCCGCCCATCCGCAGGCGACCATCGTGGCGGGGGCCACGGATGTGGGGCTCTGGGTGACGAAATTCCTGCGCGATATCTCGCCCGCGATCTTCATCGGCCATCTCGACGGGCTGAAGGAGATTAGCGAGAGGACGGCGCCGAAATTCGCCTCGGCGCCGGGGTGAGCTATACCGACGCGGCGCCGGTCATGCTGCGCGCCTTCCCGCATCTTGAGGAATATTGGAGCCGCATTGCCGGCTGGCAGGTCAGGAACGCGGGCACGGTCGGGGGCAATATCGCCAACGGCTCGCCCATCGGCGACACGCCCCCGTGCTGATCGCGCTGGGGCGCGCGTGGTGCTGCGCCGGGGCGACGCGCGGCGCGAGCTGCCGCTGGAGGCGTTCTTCATCGACTATGGCAAGCAGGACCGCCGGGCGGGCGAATTCGTCGAGGCGGTGGTGGTGCCGAAGCCCGAGCCCGGCACGCTGCACGCGGCCTGGAAGATCTCGAAACGCCGGGACGAGGATATTTCCTCGGTGGCGGCGGGGTTTGCGGTGACGGTGGCGGATGGCCGGATCACCCGGGCGCGGGTGGCGTTCGGCGGCATGGCGGGCGTGCCGAAACGCGCCGCGGCGGCCGAGGCGGCGCTGGAGGGCGCGGAGTTCGCGGCGGAAAGCTTCGAGGCGGCGGCGCGGGCGGTGGCAGAGGATTTCGCGCCGCTCAGCGACTGGCGCGCCTCGGCCGATTACCGACGGCTGGTGGCGGCGAACCTGTTTCGCCGCTTCTGGGCCGAACAGGGCGTCGGCGCGGTGGCGCGGATCGAACGGAGGGCAAGCGCATGAGCCGGGACACGATCGAAGGCGGCGCGCATCAATCCGCGATCCATGACAGCGCCGGCAAGCATGTCACCGGCCGGGCGGAATATTGCGACGATATCCCCGAGCCGCTGGGCACGCTGCATGGCTATTTCGGGGTTTCCGACGTGACGCATGGGCGTATCGTCTCGATGGATCTGAGCGCGGTTCTGGCGGCGCCGGGCGTGGTGGGCGTTCTGACGGCGAAGGACATTCCCGGCCACAACCAGATCAGCCCCGTGGGCGCCGGAGACGAGCCGGTCTTCCCGAGGACCGCGTGCAGTTTCATGGCCAGCCGCTCTTTGCCGTGGTGGCCGAAAGCCGCGATGCCGCCCGTCGCGCCGCCACCCTGGCGAAGATCGAGATCGCGCCCGAACCGCATGTGACCAGCGTCGGCGCGGCGCTGGCGCAGGGCCTGCCGCATGTCATCACGCCCCTGACCCTAAAGCGCGGCGATACCGCCGCCGGAATGGAGCGCGCCACCCATCGCATACGTGGCCGTATGGAAGTGGGCGGGCAGGAGCACATGTATCTGGAAGGCCATATCGCCTTTGCCATCCCGGGCGAGGACGAGGATGTGGTGGTGCATTGCTCGACCCAGCACCCCAGCGAGGCGCAGCATATGGTGGCGCATGTGCTGGGCGTGCCGTCGCATTCGGTGGTGGTGAACGTGCGCCGCATGGGCGGCGGGTTCGGCGGTAAGGAAAGCCAGATGAACCTGTTTGCCTGCGTCGCGGCGGTGGCCGCGAAACGCTGGAACCGGCCGGTGAAGATCCGCCCGGACCGCGATCAGGATATGTCGGCCACCGGGAAAAGGCACGATTTCCTCTGCAGTTACGAGGTCGGCTTCGACGATGACGGCCGCATCGAGGCGGTCGAGGCCGAGCTGGCCGCGCGCTGCGGATTTTCGGCCGATCTCAGCGGGCCGGTGACGGACCGGGCGCTGTTTCACGCCGACAACGCTTATTTCTATCCTGACGTGCTGCTGCAATCGCGGCCGATGAAGACCCATACGGTGTCGAATACCGCCTTTCGCGGTTTCGGCGGGCCGCAGGGCCTGGTGATGGGCGAGCGGCTGATCGAGGAGATCGCCTTCGCCCTGGGCCGCGATCCGCTGGATATCCGCAAGGCCAACTTCTATGGCCCGGGGCGCGATGTGACGCCCTATCACCAGACGGTCGAGGATAACATACTTGACCGTATAGTCGGTGAGCTGGAGCAGAGCAGCGATTATCGCGCCCGGCGCGCGGCCATCGTCGAAGAGAACGCGAAGGGCGGCATCATCCGCCGGGGCATCGCCCTGACGCCGGTGAAATTCGGCATCTCCTTCACCGCCACCTGGTACAATCAGGCCGGCGCGCTGGTGCATGTCTATAACGACGGTTCGGTTATGCTGAACCATGGCGGCACCGAGATGGGGCAGGGGCTGAACACCAAGGTGGCGCAGGTCGTGGCCGAGGCCTTCCAGATCGATCTGAGCCAGGTGAAGATCACCAAGACGACGACCGAAAAGGTGCCCAACACCTCGGCCACGGCGGCGTCTTCCGGCTCGGACCTGAACGGCATGGCCGCGCTCGACGCCTGCGACCAGATCAAGACCCGGCTGGTCGAGTTCGCCTGCGAAACCATGGGCGTTACGCCGGGCGACGTGACCTTCCTGCCGGGACGGGTGAAGGTCGGGCAGGACGAGATCGCCTGGGCCGATTTCATCCGCCGGGCCTATATGGCGCGGGTCCAGCTTTCGGCGGCGGGGTTCTACAAGACCCCGAAAATCCACTGGAATCGCGAAACGGGCAGCGGCCGCCCGTTCTATTACTTCGCTTATGGCGCGTCCTGTTCCGAGGTCTCGGTCGACACGCTGACCGGCGAATATCGGGTCGACCGGGTGGACATCCTGCACGATGTCGGACGTTCACTGAACCCCGCGCTGGACAAGGGCCAGGTCGAGGGCGCCTTCGTGCAGGGCATGGGCTGGCTGACCACCGAGGAACTGTGGTGGGACGATGCCGGACGGCTGCGCACCCATGCGCCGTCGACTTACAAGATCCCGCTCGCCTCGGACCGGCCGAGGGTGTTCAACGTCGAGCTGGCGGAGTGGTCGGTGAACCCGGAACGCACGGTGAAACGCTCGAAAGCGGTGGGTGAGCCGCCCTTCATGCTGGCGGTTTCGGTGCTGGAGGCGCTGTCGATGGCGGTGGCCAGTGTGGCGGAATACCGGACCTGCCCGCGGCTCGACACGCCGGCCACGCCCGAGCGCGTGCTGATGGCCGTGGAGCGCCTGAGGCAGGGTCATGACCCTGGCCGAGTTTCTGGCGCAGCCCGGGGCCGTGGTGCGGGTGCGGATCGCCGCGGTCGCGGGGTCGTCCCCGCGCGAGGTCGGGGCCGAGATGCTGGTATCGCATACCGGAGAGTATGGAACGATCGGCGGTGGGCAACTGGAATACATGGCGCTGGACGAGGCGCGCAGGCTGCTGGCCGGCGGCGTTGAGCGGGCCGGGATGGATGTGCCGCTGGGCCCCGAGATCGGGCAATGCTGCGGCGGTCGGGTGCGGCTCGACCTGCAGCGCCTGGACCGGCGGAGCGCCAGGCCAGTCTTGCCGCCGCGGGCGCCAGGCCTGTGCCGCGGGTGCTGATTTTCGGCGCCGGGCATGTCGGCCGCGCCCTGGCGCGGGCCCTGGCGCCGCTTCCGGTGGCGGCCCGCCTGATCGACAGCCGCGCCGAACAGTTGGCGCTGGTCGATTGCCCGGATAAATGCTTGTCAGCCCTACCGGGATCCGAGGTCCGGTCGGCTCCGCCCGGCACCGCCTATGTCATCGCCACGCATGACCACGCGCTCGATTTCCTGCTTGTGGGCGAGGCCTTGCGGCGCAGCGACGCGGCCTATGTCGGGATGATCGGCTCGTCCACGAAACGCGCGAAATTTTACGCCTGGGCACGGCGGAGCGAACCGCGCGTGGACCCGGAGGGATTGGTCTGCCCAATCGGTCAGGCCGGTCTGGGCGACAAGCGGCCCGAGGTCATCGCGGCCTTCGTCGCGACCGAGTTGCTGAGCGTTTTTGCGACACAGAGCATACCTGAACGTATGGAGAATCCCGCATGACCGCTACCCTTCTGCGCGGCCGCGTCCTGAGCTTTCATGCCGAACCGCAGGGCGCCGATGAAAGCTGTTTCACCTATATCGAGGACGGCGCCGTTCTGATCCGTGACGGCCTGATCGAAAGGCGCGGCAGCTATGGCGATCTGAAGGCGCGGGCCACGCACGAGATCGACCATCGTCCACATCTTTTGATGGCCGGGTTCATCGACACCCATATCCATTTTCCGCAAGTTCAGGTGATTGCCTCATGGGGCGCGCAATTGCTTGATTGGCTTGAGAATTACACCTTTCCCGCCGAGCGCGCCTTTGTCGATCCGGACCATGCGGCACGTATGGCGGGGGGATATTTCGACCTGTTGACGGCGCATGGCACGACCACGGCGGTGTCCTATTGTTCGGTCCATGCCGCATCGGTCGAGGCCTATTTCATCGAGGCCGCGCGGCGCAACATGCGGATGATCGGCGGCAAGGTGATGATGGATCGCGGCGCGCCCGAAGGCTTGCTCGATACGCCCCAGTCCGGTTACGACGACAGCCGTGCCCTGATCGAGAAATGGCATGGGCGGGCGCGGGCGCTCTATGCCATCACGCCGCGCTTCGCCATCACCTCGACGCCCGAGCAGATGGAGGCCTCAGGCAGCCTGGCGGCGCAGTTCCCGGATTGCTATGTCCAGACCCATGTCGATGAAAACCTTCATGAAATCGCCATGGCGAAAGAGCTGTATCCCGGCGCGCACGACTATATGGGGATTTACGAGGATTACGGCCTTCTGGGCCCGAAGACCCTGCTGGGCCACTGCATCCACATGACCACGCGCGAAATCGGGGTGGTGGCCGAGAGCGGCGCGAAGCCGGTGTTCTGCCCGACCTCGAACCTGTTTCTGGGCAGCGGACTATACGATGACGTAGGGTTGCGGCGCCGAGGGATCAAGGGCGCGATTGCCACGGATGTCGGCGGCGGCACCAGCTATTCCATGCTGCAGACGCTGAACGAGGGCTATAAGGTTCTGCAGCTTCAGCGGCAGCAGAAACATCCCTTCGAGATGTTCCACTGGATCACCCGCGGCAATGCGGTGGCCTTGGGGCTCGAGGATCGGATCGGCACGCTGGACGAAGGGACCGAGGCCGATATCGTGGTGCTGGACGCCGGCGCCACGGCGGAAATGCGGTTGCGCGGCGAAACGGTCGAAACCCTTGCGGAAGAGCTTTTCCTGCTGATGATCCTGGGCGATGATCGGGCCATCGTGCAGACCTATGTTGCCGGAGAACCGATGAAATGACCGATCTGGACCGCCTGATTTCCGTCGCCCGGGGCGAGGTCGCCGCCGATATCGTGCTGCGCGGAGGGCAGGTGTTCGACGTGGTCACGGGGGCGATGATTGCGGGCGATGTGGCCATCTGCGGCGACCGGATCGCCGGGATCGGGGCCCCTTATGACGGGGCACAAGTGATTGATGTGGCAGGTTTAACCCTGGTCCCTGGCTTCATCGACACGCATCTTCATATCGAAAGCTCGCTGGTCACGCCTTATGAGTTCGACCGCTGTGTCGGGCCGCGCGGGGTGACCACGGCGATCTGCGATCCGCACGAGATCGCCAATGTCGTGGGCGTGCCGGGGATCGAGTATTTCCTTCAGGCCTCGGCCCATACGCTGATGGATATCCGGGTACAGCTGAGTTCCTGCGTGCCCTCGACCGAGATGGAGACCGCCGGCGCGCGGATCGGGGCCGAGGAGCTGGCGGCACTGCGCGATCATCCGCGGGTGATCGGGCTGGCCGAGTTCATGAACTACCCCGGGGTGATCTTCCGCGATCCCGCTGCGATGGCCAAGCTCGAGGCGTTCCAGGGCCGGCATATCGACGGCCACGCGCCGCTGTTGTCGGGGCGCGATCTGAACGCCTATATCGCCGCCGGCATCCGCACCGAGCACGAGGCGACAACGGCCGACGAGGCGCGGGAGAAGCTGCAGAAGGGGATGCGGGTGCTGATCCGCGAGGGCTCGGTGTCGAAGGACATGCATGCGCTGGCCGAGATTCTCGATGACTATACGTCAGCGTATTGTTGCCTCTGCACCGATGACCGCAATCCGCTGGACATCGCCGAGCATGGGCATCTGGATTACATGATCCGCACGCTGATCGAACTTGGGGTCAGCCCGCGCGCGGCCTACCGCGCCGCCAGCCTGTCCGGGGCCGAGGCCTTCGGGCTGAAGGATCGCGGCCAGATCGCGCCGGGCAAGCGGGCCGATATCGTGGCGGTCGAGAGCCTTGAAGGGTGTCATGCGCGACTGGTCATGGCGGGCGGTGTGGTGCTGTCGGACGAGGCCTTTGCGGGGCGGACCCTGATCGCGCCTGTCGGTCGCGCCTCGGTCAAGGCGCGTCCGGTGGAGGCATCGGATTTTCGCACCGGCGGCAACCGGGAAGAGACCGATGTCATTGGAATTCTTGAAGGAAAGATCATCACCGAGCATCTGCACGAGGTCCTGCCCATCGCCGATGGCGACAAGGCGCCGGATGTTGCGCGCGACCTGGTGAAGATTGCGGTGCTCGAACGGCATGGCAAGAACGGCAATATGGCGACCGGCTTCGTGAAGGGGTTCGGGCTGAAATCCGGGGCGATCGGGTCGACCGTCTGTCACGATCATCACAACATCGCCGTGGTGGGTGCGGATTACGACGACATGGCGCTGGCGGCGACCCGGCTGGGCGAGATCGAGGGCGGGTTCGTGGTGGTGCAGGATGGCCGGGTTCTGGCCGAGCTGGCGCTGCCGGTGGCAGGGCTGATGAGCCTGGAACCATACGAAGAGGTACGGGACAGGCTGGTCCGGTTGCGCGATGCGGCCAGGGATCTGGGGGTTACCCTGCAGGAGCCGTTCCTGCAGCTGGCCTTCCTGGCGCTGCCCGTCATCCCTGCGCTGAAGATCACCGACCGCGGGTTGGTCGATGTGGTGAAGTTCGAGCTGATCGGTTGACCCGCGCCCCGCCGCGCGTCAGCGCGGCGCCCCCTCCTTCGTGCCGCGCGTCAGCGCGGCGCCTCCTTCTTCATGCCGCGCGCAGCGCGGCCCGCGGCTTCATGGCCGAGCGAAGCGAGGCCCCGCCGCGACGTGCGCAGCGCGGCGCAATCCCTTGTGCGGGGTCAGGGGGCGGCTTTCAGCACCCGCTCGATCCGGGGCACGTCGGCGGGGTTGTTCAGCTCCCAGAACACCCGGCCGCGGCCCTCGACCTCGACGCAGAGCACCGGGACGCCGTTTTCCAGGAACCGCAGCTGTTCCAGCCCTTCCAGCCTTTCCAGCCGGCCCGGCGCCCAGGTGATGTAACGGGCCAGGGCCTCGGGGCGATAGGCGTAGAGGCCGACATGGTGGAACACCTCGCCGAAGGCCTGCGCCTCCTTGCCGGGGTCGATATAGGGGATCACCTCTTTCGAGAAATAGAGCGCGTGATTGTCGGTGCCGAAGACGGCGGTGGTGCCGCCGACGCGGCCGTCGGCGCGATCCTCGCGGAAGTGGCGATAGGTCTCGGCGTCGCAGCGCAGCACCGGGGTGGCCATCTGCGCGTCGGTGCGGGTCTGCATCGCGGCGATGAGGTCGGTGACGAACCAGGCGGGGGTCAGCGGCGAGTCGCCCTGCAGGTTCACGACGAGATCGGCGTCGAGACCGGCGCGCGTCACCGCGTCGGCGCAGCGGGCGGTGCCGTTGTCGCAATCGGGCGAGGTCATGACGACCCGCGCGCCGAAGCCTTCGGCGGCGCTGCGGATACGGTCGTCATCGGTGGCGACGAAGACCTCGGCCACGTCCGGCACGGCCATCGCCGCCTCCCAGCTGCGCTGGATCAGCGTCTTGCGGGCGCCGGTGGCGTCTTCGAGTTCGACCAGCGGCTTGCCGGGGTAACGGGTCGAGGCATAGCGGGCGGGGATGAGGATGACGGTTTTCATGGTGTTCCGGTGGTTGGGGCGGTCTTGCGGTTTTGCCCGGCTGGCGGGCCGGGGCGGGCGCCGGGCATCGCTCAGGCGACCCCGGCGCGGAGGCAGTCGTGGACGCGCAGGATGCCGACCGGCGCGCCGGCGCCGTCGACCACCACCACGGCGCCGATCATCGCCTGGTTCATCAGTGCCAGCGCCTGGGCGGCGAGGATGTCGGGCGCCACGGTCCTGGGCGTTCGCGTGGCGATCTGACCGGCGGTGGTCTGCATCAGGTCCCGGCCGGCATGACGGCGGATGTCGCCGTCCGAGATCACGCCCTGAAGCCGGCCGTCGGGCCCGACCACGCAGGCGATGCCGAAGCCCTTGGCGCTCATCTCCATCAGCGTGTCGGTCATGCCGGCCTCGGGGGCGACGATGGCCAGCGCCTCGGGGCCGTGCATGATCTGATGGACATAGACCAGCTGCGCCCCCAGCTTGCCACCGGGATGGAAGGTCTTGAATTCCTCGGCCACGAAGGCGCGCGATTCCATCAGGGCCACGGCCAGGGCATCGCCCAGAGCCAGCGTCATGGTGGTCGAGGTGGTGGGCGCCAGGCCCATCGGGCAGGCCTCGGGCACGGGCGGCAGGGTCAGGCGGTAATCGGCGGCCTTCATCACCGTGCTGTCGGGCCGCGACGAGATCGCCGCCAGCGGGATGTCGAAGCGGCGGGTATAGGAGACCAGGTCGGCCAGTTCGCGGGTTTCGCCGGAATTCGAGATCACGATGCAGAGATCGGCGCGCGTCACCATGCCGAGATCGCCATGGCTGGCCTCGGCCGGGTGGACGAAGAACGAGGGCGTGCCGGTGGAGGCCAGCGTCGAGGAGATCTTGCGCGCGATATGGCCCGACTTGCCGATGCCCGACAGGATCGCCCGGCCGCGGATCGCCAGCACCCGCGCGACCAGCGGCGCGAAATCGGGCGGGATCGCGCCCGCCAGCCGCTCGAGCGCCGCGCCTTCGGCGAGAAGCACCTGGACGGCGCTGTCGGTGATGTCTTGCGGGGATCGGGCCATGGAACGTCCTGTCTGCGGCGGCCTAGCGGCGGGGCACATGTGCGAGGTTGTATTCGTGATGCTCGAGCGCGGCGTCGATATCGTCATAGAGCACCAGCTTGCCGTTTTCGAGCACCCCGCCCATGTTGCAGACGGCGCGGATCAGGGTGGGGTTGTGGTTCACCACCAGCGCGCTGGCCGATTCCAGCCGGGCCTTGAAGACGGCGTTGCTCTTGGCGCGGAACGAGCTGTCGCCGGCGGCGGTGACCTCGTCCACCAGATAGGTGTCGAAGGGAATGCCCATCGAGATACCGAAGGCCAGCCGCGACCGCATCCCCGAGGAATAGGTGCGGAGCGGCATGAAGAAATGCTCGCCCAGTTCCGAGAAATCGCGGACGAATTCGACCAGCTCGTCGGTGTCGACGCCATAGATGCGGGCGACGAAGCGGGTGTTCTGCAGCCCGGTCAGTTCGCGGTGGAACGATCCGCCGAAGCCGACCGGATAGGAGATCGTTCCATCCGAAATGACCTGGCCCGATGTGGCGGGAATGGTGCCGGCGACGATTTTCAGAAGCGTGCTCTTGCCGGTGCCATTGCGGCCCAGCAGCGCGACCGAGGAGCCGGTGGGGAAGGTGATGCAGAGGTTGTCGAGCACCGTCTCGTAGCGGTCGCCCAGCGGGAAACGCTTGGTCAGGTTCCTCAGCTCGATCATGATGCGCCCTCTGTCGCCTTGCCCGTGCTCAGCGGCGGTCGCGCAGGCTGTAGTAGAGCAGGATGCCGATCGACCAGATGATCAGCAGCATCAGTCCGATCAGCCCCAGATCCTTGGCGCGTTCGGGATATTCCGCGGCCTCGGCCAGGGTTGGGGGTACATGCGCGGCCAGATAGCGGCTTTGCCGGCGGGCTTCGGTGCGGGCGCCGTCATAGGCGGCCAGGGCCGAGGTATAGGCCTCTTCGGCGAATTGGCGTTCGACCACCAGGCCTTCGTATTCGCCCACCAGATTGGCATAGACGTCGCTGCCGCCGCCATTGGCGCCGATGCCCAGCTTGCGGCGCTCGGCGTCGATCCGGTCTTCGATCACCGCGACGCGGCGCTGCGCCTGCAGGATGCGGGGGTCGTTTTCGCGGGCGGTGTCCTTCAGCAGGTCGACCTCGATCAGCGCTTCGGCCAGCTGCTGTTGCAGCGTGGTCAACAGGCCCATCTGGCCCTGGGTGTCGATGGTGGGGTCGACGATCTGGTGCCGATTGCGGAACTCGGTCACGTTGCGGCGCGCCGTCTTCAGCCGCTCGACCGCGCCTTCCAGCTCTTCGCGGGAATATTTGATCGCGTCCTCGCGGGCGATGGCCGAAAGCCGGTTGATCATCTCGGAGCATTCGGCCAGCAGGAAATCGGCGATGCGGCGGCTGTCCTCGGCGTCGAACGACAGGATGCGCAGGTCGATCATGCCGGTCGAGCTGTCATAGATGATGCTGACCTTGCGCTGCCAGTGTTCGAGCAGGTCCTCGATGGTGCCGGACGGATCGAAGGCGAAGATCGGGTCCTTGGATTTCGGCACCCGCGACCAGATGGCACGCAGATCGACCGACTCGTCGGCCTTGCGCACCAGTTCCTGGCTGGTGAGATAGGCAAACAGGATGTCGGTATCGGACGAGGACGAGCCCGACAGATCGGTGATGCCGCCCAGCAGTTCGATGGCCGAGTTCTTTTCCTCGGTCCGGACGGAAAAGCCCAGATACGAGGCATATTGGTCGGCGGCGACGCCATAGAGATACCAGCCGCAGATCGCCAGCGGCAGCAGGACCACCTGAAGGAAGCTGAGCGCGACGAAGAAATGCCGTCGGCGCGGCCGGGCGGGGGCGGCGGTGGGCGCGACCGGGATGTCGGCCTCGGCGGCGGCCGGCTGTCCCTGCGGGCCTTGCCCCGGCCCCTGGCGCGCCGGCCCGGGCCGGGCGGCACCCGCGCCTGCGGCTCTGGGCCCTGCTCCGGGCTTGTCGCCGGCCTGGCGCGCGGCGCGGTTGGCGGCCTGGGTGGCGGCCGGCCGGTTCGCATTGGGTGCGGTCGTTCGCTGTCGCCTGCCTGGCTCGCTCGGCGTCTGTTGGCCCTGTCTTCCGAAAGCGCGGAGGCCAGGTCGAGCCGGCCCTTGTCCTTTGCAGCGGGACGACCTTGTCGCCGTTCTTGCCGGGTTCCAGATCTTCGTCCGTGCTCATGCCTCGACTCTTCCGCTGCAATCAGGGCTTTATTGGGTCCGCTCCCTATACTAGGGTGGCGCCCGACGCCAGAGATAGAGCATTCTCGAAGCAAATGGTAGCACTTCCCCAGACACCGCCGCGGCCGCGGCGCTTTCGCCTTCTGGCACCGCGGACGATCGCGGCGCTGATGCTGCGCGAAATGTCGACCACCAACGGTCAGTCGCCGGGCGGCTATCTATGGGCGATTCTCGAACCCGCGGCGGGCATCGCCTTTCTGACCGCGATCTTTTCGCTGGGGTTTCGCGCGCCGCCGCTGGGAACCAATTTCGCCTATTTCTATGCCGGCGGGATCCTGCCGCTGCTGACCTTCAACGACGTGTCGAGCAAGCTGTCGCAGACCTTCAAGTTTTCGCGCGGGTTGCTGGAATATCCGCGGGTCACCTTCGCCGATGCCTTGCTGGCGCGCCTGTTCCTGGCCACGCTGACGCAGATCATGGTCTATTACGTGGTGCTGAGCACGATCCTGCTCTTCACCGAGACCCATACCTCGATGGATTTCGGCATCGTGATCGAGGCATTCGGTCTGGTCATGGTGTTTTCGACCGGGGTGGGAATTCTCAACGGTTTCCTGATGACCGCCTTCCCGCTGTGGCAGACGATCTGGACGGTGGCGACCCGGCCGCTGATGCTGGTTTCGTGCATCTTCTTCCTGCTCGAATCCGTGCCGCAGCCCTATCAGGGCTATCTGTGGTACAATCCCCTTTCGCATGTCACCGGGATGATGCGCGACGGGTTCTATCCGTTCTACAACCCGACCTATCCGTCGGCGCTTTATGTCTTCATCTGCGGGGCGCTGCCGGGTCTTGTCGGGCTGTTGCTCCTGCGCCGCTATCACCGCGAGATGCTGGACCGGTAAGCCGGGCGGCTGCGGCTGCAGGTCGGGCCGGATTGGCTGCGATCCGGCCCGACCGGGGGATCAGCTGACCACGGCGCGGTCGGTCACACGACGCCAGTCGGTGCCATCGGAGAAGGCGAGGACGGCGCCGCCGCTTTCGTCCGAGACGCCGATGATGGCCCAGGGCATCGCGCTGGCGCTGGGCAGGGTGGCGACGGTGGCTTCGGCCACCACGACGGCGCCGGTCAGCACCAGATTGCCGGTCGCACCTTCCAGCAAGGCCTGGGTGATCTTGGCCCCCGAATTCGACCCCAGCGCGCCGGATTTGAACACCAGGTTGGTGCCGGCCCCGATCGACCATTCCTCGTTCGTGCTGGAGTTGCCCAGCACGAAATCGGGCCGGCCGTTGTTGATGAAGCGGGCCACGGTCCGGGCGGTCGAGTTGCTGTCGGCCTCTTCGATGAAAAGCGTGGCGGTGCCGTCGGTGCGGCGCACATGCAGCGGCGTTTCGGGGGTAGCGGTGCCGATACCGATAAAGGCGTTGGCGTTGTCGATGCAGAGCGCCTCGGACCAGGTGCTGCCATCGGGCGAGACCTTGACCGACCAGTCGTCCGAGCCCGAAAGCCCCATTTCGGCATGGCCTGTGAAGCCGGTTTGGAACACCACCGAGGCGGTGTTGCCGGTTGCGGCCTTGTTGACCTTGAGCCGGTGATCGCTGCCGTCATGGCTGAGAAGCGTCGCATCGGCACCGACCGCAAGCCGGTTGGTGCCATCGGCGGTGGCATTCACCCCCAGGCCGGCAAAGCCCGGGTCGCCCCAGCTGCCGCCGCGATAAAGCTTCACCCCCGCCGCGGCCTTGTCCCAGGCGCGCCAGCCGTCGCGCGGGGTCAGGAAGATCCAGCCGGTTTCGATGCTGACGGCGATGGCGCCGTCCTGTCCGGCCCAGGCGCCCTGCGCGCCGCTGCCCAGCCCCCAGCATTCGCCCAAGGCGGGCGACGGCGGCGGGGTGACGGCATCGAGCGCCTCGACCGCCAGTTGCACCAGCGCGTCGAGGCTCTGGAGCGCTTCGTTATGGGTGACATGCTTCTGCGCCTGCGACGGCAGCAGATAGGGCATGTCGAGATTGGGCGAACGGTCGGGCATCGAAAGCTCCTGCGCGAATGGACGTTGGCGGGCAAGTTAGGCAAGGTTTTTGCAATGAAGGGTGAAGCGGGCGCCCGGCGCGTTAGGGGTTTCTTTACCGCTTGGGTCGGCGCGGCGGGCTTGATGCGGGCGGGGGGCTGTGGTGAACTCGGGGCGTTCGGAGCGACGCAAGGGCGAGGGACGATGACCAATCCGCTGATCGAGGCGCGACAGGCTTTCTCCTCGCGCTGGCCCGAGACCTTTCGCGAGGTGAACGGCCGGCGCTGGGGCCTGATCCGGGCCGGGCAGGCCGGGCCGGCGCTGGTGTTGATGCCCGGAACGCTGGGCCGCGCCGATATCTTCTGGCACCAGATCGAGGCGCTTCAGGGCGAGGCCCGCATCCTGGCGCTGAGCTATCCCGGCGCGGGCGGGATCGAGGCTTGGGCCGGCGACATCGCCGCGCTGATCGAGGCCGAGGGGATGCAGGGCGCAACCGTGCTGGGCTCGTCCCTGGGCGGCTATGCGGCGCAATACGTGACCGCGCGCCATGCCGGGCTTGTCGGCGGGCTGGTCGCGGCCAACACCCTGTCGGACGTGACCATCGTCGAGGGCATTGCGCCCTATGCGCTGGATCTCGACACGGTCGAGATCGACCTCCTGCGCAATGGCTTCCTGGCCGGGCTGAAGGGCTGGCAGGTGGCCGGCCACCCCTATGCCGATCTGGCCGGGCTGTTGATGGGCGAGGTGCATGGCCGCATCCCCGAGGACGAGATGCGCGCCCGGTTGAAGGCGCTGAAACATGGGCCGGTTCTGCCGCCCCAGAGCCTGCCGACCGGGCGGATATTCACCGTCGAAAGCGACGACGATCATCTGATCCCGCCGCCCGTCCGCGCCGCCCTGCGCGCGGCCCTGCGCCCGGACCGGGCCTATCGCTTTGCCGCGGCGAGCCATTTTCCCTATGTCACCCGGCCCGGGGAGTATACCGCGCTCTTGCGCGAGGTGCTGGGCCTTGCGCCGGCAGGTCGGTCGTGGCCGCAAGGGGCGGAAAGCCGGCTGTGACCGAAGCACCGGCCGTCTGCCTTCATATGAGCCGGTTCGGCGCATCCGATGACCGCCCGCCCTTGCCGATCCGAAGGCCGACGCAATGACCAAGCTTTGCGACACCTATATCGCAAGCCCGGTCGGGAAGCTTCTGGTCGCGGGCACCGACCGGGCGCTGCATTTCCTGAGCTTCCCGACCGGCCACAAGGCCTTCGGACCGCACCCGGACTGGCAACGCGCCGACGCGCCGTTTCACGAGGTCAGGCGGCAGCTCGATGCCTATTTCGCGGGCGCCCGTCGTCGGTTCGATCTTCCGCTGCACCTTGGCGGGACGGCGTTTCAGAACAGCCACTGGCGCTATCTTGCCGGTATCCCCTTCGGCGAAACGCGCAGCTATGGGCAGATCGCCACCGCCCTTGGCCGTCCGCAGGCCAGCCGTGCAATCGGGGCCGCGAACGGAAGCAACCCCATTCCGATCATCCTGCCCTGTCACCGCGTGATCGGCGCGAACGGATCGCTGACCGGGTTCGGCGGCGGCCTTCCGGTGAAGGAATTTCTGCTGCGACACGAAGGCGTGACGGATTGAGGTCTGCGCGCGGCAACGGGTTCTCGCGGGCCTGCGTGGCGGGAGCAGAGGTCGACGGCCACAGCCGGGCAGGCAAAGCTCAGGCCCGAAAGCGCGATCGGAGACAACCTCCCGGCCGCACTGCACTCTCCCGCTGGCGTCACCGGCCGGTCATCGTGAAAGGGCCGGAAAATCCGGCCTCCGGTGGTCCGACGCTTGGGAATGGCGCACAAACAAGACACCCGCGTTCCAGCATGGAACGCGGGTCCCTCGATCGTGATCGTCACGGGCCAATACGCCTGGCGGCGCGCCGCCGCGTCAGGCCTCGATCGCCGGCGATCAGTTGTCGTAGCGATCGACCACTTCCATCGCGAAAGCATCGACCATCGCGGTATAGAACTTGTCTTGCGACGGCGGGACCAAGACCCACCCGTCCGGCACCGCGACGTCACCGGTCACCGCGGTGACCTTGATGAAGTAGTTGCGCAGCAGGTCGTCCGGGCTGGACTGGCTGGACGCGCCGACCGACATTGCGCCGTTGCCGCGGAACACCTGAACGGTCCCGGTCAGCTGGTTGAATTCGCCGGAATCGGGCAGCACGGTGTCGCCATCGACAGCCACATTGTTGACCGTCACCGAGATCTTGGGAACGTCGGCCTCCTTGTCGATGTTCGAGTGCTCCATGATCGCCAGCATCAGGTCGTGCTCCAGATCGGGCCAGTAGACCAGGGCGTTGCTGTTCTGATAGTCGCTGAGGTCCACTTTCACATCGAGACCCGAAAAGGTTTCCGTCTCGGCCAGGACAGGGCCGGCGGCGAGCGCGAGAATGGTGGCGAGTGCGGTAAGCGAGTGCGTTTTCATGGTCGTCTCCTTTTGGTTCCTCCGGCGGATCAGCACCTGGCCGGGATGTCCGTGCCACGGGTGCCAAGCCGTCGTTGGCGGTGTGATAGGCTAACGCATCAGGTATCGAGCGGTTCCCCGGAAAGACGAAAAATTCTGCGTAGTACTTTGAAATATATCAGAAATTCACTGACCAAACGCCTTGCCTGGCCGGTGTCCCGGGGATGCGGCTCTGGGACGATTGTGCCCGTGTTGCGATGTCAGCCGTTGATGTGGGAATTTTGCCAGATGCGCAGGATCGCGCTTCTGGCTGCCGTGAAGGCCAGATAAGTCAACGTAATCAGCGAAACCCGTTTGCGGATCATCGTTTTGCTCTCATTCTCCAGTTCGTCTCTGGAGAGAGAACCCACGGGCGCCGAGAAAGTTCCGTGCCGCCTCAGGCCTGACCTGCATCCTCGTCGTCGTATTGGGCCCAGGACAGCGGAAACACCAGGTGCATCTCGTAGCGATCGGGGTGTTCGATAACCTCGAGCGTGCCGTTGAGCTGCGTCACGAAAGAGGCGATCAGGCGGGCGCCCAGGCCCGAGCCTTCGGGTTGATCGATCTCGCTGCCTTCCGGCGGGCGCGAGTTGACCACGCTGAGGTTGACCATCTCGTTGTCCATTTTCTTCAACGCGATGTCGATCCAGGCGCTCTTGTCCGCGGTGGCGCCGCAGTATTTTACGGCGTTGATCGCGGCCTCGGTGACCAATAGCGACAGCGGCACGGACTGGTCGGGGCTGATTTCGACCGGATCGAGCGCCGTGGATATCCTGATCCGGTGGCCGGCCTCCTCGAGCGTGCCGACGATGACGAGTTGCTGGATGATCTCCTGCAACAGCTCATCGGCGCGCAGCGTGGATAGCTTGCGAGCGAGGTAAAGGTAGCGGTGAATAGCCGAGAGCGCCATTACCCGGTCCTGTACCCGGCGAAGGACGCGCTTGGCATCGGGGCTTCCGGTTGCCCGGATCTGCATGTTCATCATGCTCGAGATCAGCTGAAGATTGTTCTTCACCCGGTGATGGACCTCGCGCAGGAGGATGGTCTTTTCCTTCAGATCCGCTTCCAGCAGGCGTTCCTGCTCGGACAGGCGCCGGGTCATGGCGCGAAAGGCTTCGGCGACGATCTCGATCTCTTCCGGGGCATTGTCGAGCTGGGCGTTTTCCAGCCCGCCCCTGCCGCTGGAGTAGTACCGCATCCACGACCGCAGGCGCCGGACGTGCCGGATCACCAGCCGTTGAACGCCGATATAGGCGACGGCAATTGCCACGACCCACATCGCGATCGGGAAGTAGAGCGCCATCATGCGTTGATAGGACGGCAGCGCCAGCCGGCGTTCGCGCGGTTCCCAGCTGCCGAGGACAAAGACGCGGCCTTCGACGATGGGGGCGATGGCGAAATCCCGGGTCTCGCCCTTGCGGTTGGTGCCGCGAAAGGTCTGACGGCCTTTCTGCGCCAGTTCGACCAGCGATTGGTCCTGAGGCAGCACGGAGCGGCGGCCATCGACATATTGTTCGGTGGCGATGATTTCGCCTTCGCCCTGAAACAGAACCAGGTCCACGTTGGGCGCGGCCCGCGACAGGGCCTCGCTCAGCGCTTCGGCCGGCAGGGCGATCCAAACCGTGCCGATCGGCACGCCGTCGCGGACCGCGGGCACCATGACGTTCACCGTGGCGATCCCGCCCAGAAAGGCGAGCGGCTGCATCGTGATCTCCTCGCCGTCCCGGGGTGCCTTCGGCAGCGCGGTCAGGCGTTCGCCGTCGTCGGTTACGGGTTCCGAGCTGCAGATCAGACCGCGCTGGTCGTCGCGGTAGCCGCCAAAGACGAACCAGGGGGATTGTTCGACGATCCGGGTCATGGCGGCGTTGCAGGCTTCGTCCGAAAACCCCGGACCCGACACCAGGGCCGCCAGGGTCTCCGCGGTGCCGACCGCCGAACGGATCACCTCGCGGCTGTCGGTGACGGCGTATTGGGTTTCTTCGAGAAGCGCCGCGGTCGACAGCGATTGCCGTTCGGTCAACACCGAATAGGTCTGATAAACGGAAATCAGCCCCAGCGGCAGGATGGCGATGCTGAGAACCAGCATCAGTTGTACGGCCAGCCTGGGCTGATAGCGTTGACGCGGCGCCGGCTCGGGGCCTGTCATGCAGCGGTGGCTCTGGACACCACGGCCAAGGTCGCCGCATCCGTCATCTCGAGTTCTTCGCCGTCCTCGAGGTTCATCAATTCGGCCAGGCGCTTGCGGGCGCGGTTGGTGCGGCTCTTGATGGTGCCCACGGCGACGCCGCACATGGCGGCCGCATCTTCGTAGCTGAACCCTTCGGCGCCCACCAGGATCAGCACTTCGCGCTGTTCGTCGTTCAACTGTTCGAACGCGGCCTGGAAATCGACCATCACCAACCGCCCGTCATGCGCCGGCTTTTCCGACAGCTTACCGGCCATCACGCCATCGGGGTCCTCGACCTCGCGCTGGCGCTTGCGGTATTGCGAATAGAAGGTGTTGCGCAGGATGGTGAAAAGCCAGGCGCGCAGGTTCGTTCCGGCCTGGAACTTGTCGAAATTGCTCCAGGCCTTGACGACGGCATCCTGCACCAGATCGTCGGCGGCCGCCCCGTTGCGCGTCAGGCTCAGGGCGAAGGCGCGCATTGCCGGCAAATGCTCGACCAGCTCGTCTTTGGGATCCATGGCATCGCTCACTTTTCGTCCTCGCCCAGCTGTTTCGCTGCCGCCGCGCCTGACGTTTCCTCGTCGCGCAGCCGTTGCAGCAGCTGTGTGAAGCGATCCGGAAGCGGTTCGTTCACGGTGTCCGAATAGACACGGCGTAGGTTGTCGTCGATCTGCTTGTCCAAACTTTCAATCCTGCGATTCTTTGCCATCTCACCGAATTTTCTGCCATTGTGGGGCGAATGCTTTTTTGCACCCAGGCGGGAACATAACATGCAGCAAAGCGTTTGGTTCCCGCGAAACGGAAATTTTTTCGAGGACAGTCATGAACGAACAGACAAGCCAGCCCGATCTTGCGCAGCAAGTGAGCGAGGCGCTGCCCTATCTCAGACGCTATGCCCGTGCTTTGACCGGCAACCAGCAGACCGGCGACACCTATGCCGCGGCCACGCTCGAGGCATTGCTGGGCGACAGCGAGATATTCAACCGGGCGCTTTCGCCCAAGGTGGCATTGTTACGTGCGTTTCATCAGATCTGGGTGTCCTCGGGGGCGCCCGTCGCGGATGCGGAAGATGCCCCCGCGATCGAGGCGCAGGCGCAAAGGCGGCTGTCGGCACTGACGCCGAATACCCGCGAGACGCTGTTGCTGCACAGTATCGAGGGGTTCCAGATCGGCGATATCGCCGCCATCGTCGGGGTGATCGAGGAAGAGGCCAGTCAGCTTCTGGCGATTGCACGGCGCGAGATGTCGGACGCGATCCGCGGTCGTATCCTGGTGATCGAGGACGAAGCGATCATCGCCATGGATATCATGGCCATCGTCGAAGGTGCCGGACACGATGTCACCGGCAATGCCCGTACCCGCAACGAGGCGGTCGAGATGGCGCGCCGCGACCCGCCCGATTTGATCCTGGCCGATATCCAGCTGGCCGACAAATCTTCGGGCATCGACGCGGTCAATCACATCCTGAAGGAGCTGGGCGACATTCCCGTGGTCTTCGTCACCGCGTTCCCCGAGCGTCTGCTGACCGGCGAACGGCCCGAGCCGGCCTTCCTGATCACCAAGCCTTATACCGAGGATCAGGTTCAGTCCGCGGTCAGCCAGGCGATGTTCTTTTCAAGCACCGAAACGCTGAAGGCGTAACAAAAAGCCCTCCGCCTGGCATATCCGGGCGGAGGGCTTTGCTTTGACCGGGGTGCGAGCACACGCTCGCACCCTATTTTCACGCGTCCATCAGGGCATCTTGCCACGGGCAGCGCGGGCGACCAGCGCGATCAGGAAAAGGATCAGGAAGATCACGAACAGGATCTGCGCGATCCCGGCCGAAGCCGACGCAATACCGCCGAAGCCGAAAACGCCGGCGATCAGTGCGACGACGAAAAAGACGAGAGCCCAGTAAAGCATTTTAGCCTCCATTCAGTGTGTTTTGTTGCGACTGGAGAGAAAACACCGAAGCGCGGCCATTGTTCCGAAATTTTTCCTCGGAACGGGAAACTGGCGTGATTTCGCACAAGAAAAATTGGTGAAAACGGGAACTTATGGATGTCCGGTTCGTTGTGTCGATGAGTATGCCAATAGACACGAAGGAGGCTAGAACGATGGCTCAGACGAAAACAGACGCGGCATCCCCGAGCCGGGAGATGGCAGAGCTTTCCGATCAGATCGCCGTCCTGAAGAACGATATCGCGGGGCTTACCGACACGCTTGGCGCGTTGGCGGCATCATCCCGCGACGCGGCGATCGATACTGCGCGTGACAAGGCGGCAAAGCTGCGCGCCGTGGGGGACGAGCAGTTCGAGACCATCCGCAGCGGCGCCAGGGACCTGGGCAATCACGCAACCGCCGCCGTGCGCGAGCAGCCCGCCGCCGCCGTCGGAATGGCCGTCGCGGCGGGTTTCGTTCTGGGATTTCTCACCGGGCGCAAATAGACGATGGCCGGCATTGTCCCCGATATCGAGGCGCGTTTGCGCCGTTCGGTCCGCAGCGCCACGCTCGGCGCTGCGGCCTTCGTCTTCGCGGTGACCGGCCTTGGGTTGCTGAGCGCGGCGCTTTGGGTGCTGATCGCGATGCATCATGGCGCGCTCACGGCCTTTGTCGCGACCGGGGGGCTCTTTCTTGTGCTGGCGGGCGCTTTCTATTGGGCTGCTTCCCTGGGGCGGATGCCCCGTCGCACCGCGCGCCCTGCCGCGACGGACGAGCCGTTCTTTCGCATGGCCGAAGGTTTCGCCGCCGGGATGCAGGCCGGCCGTGCGGCCCGGAAACACTGACGCGCAGGCCAATCAGGCCCGGTCCACGAGGATGTCGCGGATCATCAGATCGGTGAAGGGGCGGACCAGCATTCGGTATCCCTGTGCCGTTGCGCTGTCTTCGTCCTCTTCGCCCATGGTGAGGATGATGCGTGCCCCACGCTCCAGCAAAGGCTGAAGAAACGCGCTTTGCGCGACATCGCCGAGCCGCATTTGAAGGAAAGCGGCGGTAACGGGTTGTCCGTCCAGCAGGATTTCCATGATCTCATCGGGCTGAACGAGATGGGTCGCCCGGCATGGCCCCATCTCTTTCAACGTGGCGATGATGTCCTCGGCCACGAGGATATCGCTTTCCAGCACGAGAAAAACCGGTCCGGCAAGAGCATCCTGGTCTTCGCCGAACAGAGCTGTGTCGTCCATCTGTGTCTTCCAGCCGTTCCACGGTTCTGCATGGAACATTTTTCGGAGTCGCGCATTTAAATATGACATACCGAGAGGCAAAAAAATCCATGGGAACGAAGTGTATCAACTGCCCGTTGCGGAACCGTTCGATCTTTGCTCCGATGAGCGAGAGCGAGATTGCTTTCATGCAGGAGTTCAAGAGCGGCGAGCTTGTCGTCGACGGTGGGACGACCCTGATGCTCGAAGGGTCCAACAGTCCGCAGCTCTACACCCCGCTCACCGGTATGGGGTTGCGCTACAAGACGCTGGAATCCGGCGAACGCCAGGTCATCAACTTCGTCCTGCCCGGCGATTTCATCGGGCTTCAGGCCGGGGTGATGAACGAAATGCAGCATTCGGTGCAATCCACCACCGAGATGAAGCTTTGCGTATTCGACCGCACCGCCCTTTGGAAGCTGTTCAGCGATCACCCGCAGCGGGCCTTCGACCTGACATGGATTGCCGCGGTCGAGGAGCATTTCCTTGGCGAAAGCCTGGCCATACTGGGCCATATGAGCGGGATCGAGCGCATTGCCCGGGCCTTTGTCCGGCTTTACGATCGCGGCACGGCATTGGGGATGGTCAAGGCCGCGGAAATGCCGCTGCCCTATCGCCAGTAGGACCTGGCGGACGCACTTGGCCTGTCGCTCGTGCATACCAACAAGACGTTGCAGCGATTGCGCAGCCGGAAAATCGTCGCGTGGCAGGGTGGGGTGTTGAAGGTTCACGACTATGAACGGCTGTGCGAAGTCGCCCAGTTGTCCTCCGACCGCGAGCCGATGACACGCCCCCTGATCTGAAGAACCGCGCCGCGTGGGGGCGGCGCGGTTTCGAGGATCTTGTCGCAGGGCCGTCCTGAAACGGATCGGGAACCGCCCGTTCAGATCGCCTTGCTCCAACGGTCCAATGCGTTTTCGACCTCTTCGCGGGTCCGGCCGTATTTCTCCTGGATCAGGCCCGCCAGTTTCTCGCGCCGGCCCCGGGTTTCCTCCAGCTCCTGATCCGTCAGCTCGCCCCATTCGGCACGGGCCGAGCCTTTCAGCTGCTTCCACTTCCCTTCGATCTGGTCCCAGTTCATGACATCCTCCATTTCGTTTCGGTTACGACGGAAGAACGCGCCACGGGTTGCAAAGTTCCATGCAGTCCGGATGGAACCTTCATGCCATCCCGGCGTTTGTCACACATGAACGGATCGTTTTCCCAAGCCGATTTCGGTTCGCGAACCGCCATGCTGGCCATCGCGGTCATCCTGGTCTTCGCGGCGCTGAAACTGGGCGCCGAGATATTTGCGCCGATGACCTTGGGTTTGGTTACCGGCGTGATCCTTGCGCCGATCACCCAAGCCCTGGAGCGGGCTGGCCTGCCGGTCAGCATGTCTGCGGTTCTGGTGCTGGTGTTTGGAATGCTGGGGCTGTTGTTCCTGGCGATCCTGCTGGAGCCCGTGATCTGGCGGGTTATGGACGAGCTGCCACGCATCCGATGGGAGTTGCGCGCCGCGCTTCAGGATCTGCGCGGCCTGCTTCGCGGGCTCGACGCCGTCGACCGCGAGGTCAAGGCCGCGCTTGGAACCGAGGCAGCGGGAGGTGAGGCCGCGACCGTCCCCGATATGCCCGGGCTTACCGATGCGCTGTTCCTTGCACCCTATGTACTGGCCCAGACGCTGGTGTTCTGCGGAACGCTGTTCTTCTTCCTTTTGACCCGCAACAGCGTCTATCGCTGGCTGGCCGGCTGGATCGGCAGCTCGGACGACACGATCGTGCTTCTGCGCCGGTTCGATGCCGCCGAACGCATCGTGGCGCAGTATTTTCTGACCATCACCATAATCAATGTCGGGCTTGGCATCCTGCTTGGTGCGGCGCTGTCGCTGATCGGGCTGCCGGGCCCCTTTGTCTGGGGCGCGCTGGCGGCCTTGCTCAACTTCGTCGTCTATCTGGGCCCCATGGCGCTCGTCATGGGGCTTGTCATCGCGGGCCTGGTCGCCTTCAACGGGCTCATGGCGCTGGCGCCGGTTGCGATCTACCTGACGCTCAATCTGCTGGAATCGCAGTTTGTCACGCCAACGCTGTTGGGGCGACACATGTCGGTGAACCCGCTTCTGATCTTCGTGTCGCTGGTGGTCTGGCTTTGGATCTGGGGACCGATCGGTGGGATTGTGGCTATTCCGGTTCTTGTGATCACGATGGTCATGCTCGACCTGTTCGAAGAGGGTGCCACGGAGACGGGCGCCGAAAAGGCGCTGGAAGAAGCCTCCTCGCAAGCAGGATGACGTGTTTCTCGGACGATCCCTTGCGGCATATCCGGTATCGCTTCGCGCTGTTTTGCCTGCAGCTTCGGTGGCGTAACGGCTAAGGCAGCCGCGCCGCACGTCCGGCGCGGCACATGTCTTCGCATCGACGGAACCCCGCCAAAGGTCGAAGGCCCGGTGCGGGTCGAAGAAGGCATCATTCGCCGTTTGCGATAGCCATCGCCCTGCTGCCGGACGGCGCCGCGATCCGGCATCCGATGTGTTTTGGCGCTGCATTGCGTTTCTCGCAGCCCTCTCGAGGCGGCTGGCTGGCTGTTCCCGGGATCAGAGGAAAAAAGCCCTCGCCGAGAAACTCCAGCGAGGGCAGGCACCCAAGGGGAAGTGAGGGTGCGGGCGGCGCCGGAATGGGACAGGTATGAACCGAGCAACCGCCGACAATCAAGCTTGTCCCTTCAATAACGCTCCAATGCCGAAGTTGTTCCAGACCCCGCAGAATTTTTTCAAGCGGCTGTTTTTGAAGGAAAATGCGTGATGGGGTAACGTGGCGCCGATACGTTCGAGCGATCGCTTTGCACGATGGGCTTGGCAGGGTCAGCGAGCCAAACCCAAATAGGCCTGTTCGGTTTCATATCGACCCCGATCGCGATGCGGTTCGACATGTTGAAGAAGCCGATCACGGCGTTGATGTCCCAGATATCGCGATCGCTGAAGCCTTCATCCCGCAAGGCCTTGCAGTCTTGTTGGTCGACGGTATGCGGTTCGGTTGTCAGTATCCATGCATAATCGAGCATGGCGCGTTGTCTGGGAGACAGCGACGCGGCGCGATAGTTCATGACCATCAGCTCGCCGAGTTCGGGGTCGCCCGAAAGCTCGCGGACTGCGGCACCATGTGCGGTGAGGCAGTAGAAGCAGCGGTTGGCGCTGGAAACCACCACGGCGATCATTTCGCGTTCGAGCTTGCTCAGGCCGGAAGCGCCCAGCATCAGATCGTTGTACATATCCGAAAAGGCCCGCAGCTTGGTCTCGTCGAAGGCATAGGCCTGCAATACGTTGGGCACGAAACCGAACCGGGTCTCGCATTTGCCGAAATAGGCTTCGGTCTCGGGGCTGAGCGGGGCGCGGTCGAGATCGAGCGCAATGACCCGGTCGCCGGATGCGTCCGGCGTGGTGGTGTTGGACATTTCTGTATTCCTTCATGCTTTGGCTTTATTGCGCCTTGGGGTCGGGACCATGGGCGCCGATCTGGGCCAGCCTGTCGATCTCGCTTTCCGAGAAGCCGAATTCGGCCAGAATCTCGCGATTGTGGGCGCCCAGTTCAGGCGGGCTGCGGCGCAGGTCCAGCGGGGTGCCCTGCATCGCGAAAGGGGCCGCCACGGCCCGCGCCTGAACCGTGCGATAGGAGAAATCATAGACCCCGCCGATGGCCGGCAGCTGAGGATCGGCCGAGGCCTGGGAAATCGTGTTCACATTGGCGACGTTGACCTTGGCCGCGCTCAACCTTTCGATCAGCTCTTTCGAGGTCATTTCCTGGGTCACCGCGGTGATTTTGGCGATCAGCTCGTCGCGCCGCTGACGGCGGTCGAACATGGTGGCGTATTCCGGGCCGCCGAGGCTGTCCTTGTCGAGCGCTTCGGCGCAGCGTTTCCACATGTCGTCGCCGGGCGAGATGACGACGACACTGCCATCCTTGGTGGGAAAGGCCTGGTTGGGCACGCTGAGGTGATTGGCGGTGCCGGCGCGCCCCCGTTCGATGCCGAGCGTCCAGTATTCGGTATAGAAATAGCCCATCAGATCGGAGGCGCTGCGCAGGAGCGAGGATTCCACGAACTGGCCTTCGCCGCTGCGCTGGCGGTGAAACAGCGCGCCGAGAATGGCCGTGGCCAGCGCCAGCCCGGCATGCAGGTCGATCGAGGCGCTGCCGACCCGCACTGGCGGCCTGTCGGGATCGCCGGTGATGCTCATCATGCCGCTATGGGCCTGAAGCGACAGGTCGTTGGCCCCGATGTCGCGCATCGGCCCTTCGACGCCAAACGAGGAAAGCTGGCCATAGACGATGCCCGGGTTCTCGGCGCGCACCCGGTCGTATCCCAGGCCGAACCGCTCCATCGTGCCGGGGCGGAAGTTGTGCAGGGTCACGTCGGCCTGTTCGAGCAGACGGAAGGCGGTGTCGCGGCCGGCCTGGCTGCGCAGGTCCAGGGTGATCGACCGCTTGTTGCGGTTGAAGGCCAGGAATGACGGGCCGACACCGCCGCAGCGGGCCAGCCCTTCCTTGTCGGTGCCGTAATAGCGCGCCTCGTCGCCGACATTCGGCGCTTCGACCTTGATCACGTCGGCGCCCATGTCGCCCAGGATCTGGGCTGCGGCGGGGCCGGCGAAGACGCGGCTGAAATCAATTACGCGAATGCCATCGAGTGCTTTGGCGGCCATGGTGTCTGTCTCCTCCCTGTGTCCCGGCAGGCGATGACGCTCGCGGCGCGGGCCGCGCGGGCCGGGTGCCGTCCGGGTGTCCCTCGTTTGTGCAACGCCGCCGGGCCCGAGAGAACCTGCAGAACGCAATCACCAGTTTTGCGCTTTCCGCAACGCCATGGCCGGTGTTGCCTGCTAAGCTTTCAGGAAAATGCAAAGATGGCATATCGATGGACGCAAAAACGGGCCAAGGGAGGAACGACATGGAATGGCTGAAGACGGTTCAGATTTTCGACAGTGTTGTAAAGAACGGAAGCTTGTCATCGGCGGGCCGGGTGCTTGGGGTATCGCCGGCGTCGGTTTCGCGGCATCTGAGCGCGCTGGAGGACGATCTTGGTGTCAGGCTGCTCAATCGCACCAGCCGGGCGCTGAGCCTGACCGAGGCGGGAGAGGTCTATTACCGCAAGGTCGAGCAAATCCTGCATCAGATCACCGAGGCCAACACCGCGGTCGCCGAGCTGAACTCGCTGCCGCGGGGCACGCTGCGCGTCAATGCGCGGGAATTTTCCGGGCAGCTTTTCATCGTGCCGGCGTTGCAGGGCTTTCTGGCGAACTATCCCGGTGTGCGGGTCGATCTGACCCTGTCGAACCTGTCCGTCGACATCGTCGAACGCGGCATCGACGTGGACATCCGGGTCGGCAAGCTCGAGGATTCCTCGCTCACCTGCCGCAAGCTTGCCTCGAGCGAGAGGGTGATCTGCGCGGCGCCCTCCTATCTGGCGCAGAATCCGGCGCCCGAGAGGCCCGAGGACCTGGGGCAACACAATTGCCTGACCTACCGGCACAATCTGGGGCGGCCGGTCTGGCGGTTCATCGCGCCCGACAGGCAGCATACCGAAGTGGCGGTGACCGGGTCGCTTCAGGTCGACACCGGCATGGCGTTGGTGTCGAGCGCGCGGGCCGGGCTGGGCATCATCCTGATGCCTGACTGGTCGGTGCGCGAGGAGTTGAAATCGGGTCAGCTGATCCGGCTCTTCCCCGACTATCAGGTGACCCATACCGAATACGTGAACGGCATTTATGCGGTGTTCTCGAAAAAGCCGGATATATAAATGGCAAGATCCGGGTTTTCGTCGATTACATCGCCACGGTGATGCGCGAGAAACTGGGCTGATCCGGCCGTCGGCCCCACCAGCCGATCCAGGACCCGAGGGGCGGGAGCCCGCGCCCTCGATCTGCTTCCGTCATTTGCAAACATGCTTTCCGTCCTGCCCGGCTGCCAAGCCGCACGGGCTCTGAATACTATCCTTCGCAGGATGCTCCGGCCCAGCCGGATGCGGTTTCAAAACGGAGGAGAAAGAACAGATGGAACAGTTTCACGTCGAGGTGAAAGACTATATCGCGGTGGTCACGCATGACCATCCGCCGGTGAATTCGCACAACACGACCACCCGGGAAGAGCTGATCGAGGTCTTTGACGAATTGCACGACCGGGCCGATGTGCGGGTGATCATCCTGACCGGGCGGGGCAAGTATTTCTCGGGCGGTGCCGACCTTGTCGAACGCCCGACGCTGGATGTGAATCCGGGCGACTATGTCCGCCACAACCGCCGTGTGCGCGAATATTTCAACGCGATTTCCGATTGCGACAAGCCGGTCATCGCCGCGATCAACGGGCCCTGCGTGGGAGCCGGCATGGGGCTGATGATGGCCTGCGATATCATGCTTGCCTCGGATAACGCGTTCTTCGCCATGCCCGAGCTGGACGTCGGCATCGCCGGCGGCGGCGGCTTCCTGATGCGCCATTTCACCAAATCGCGCACCCGGGCGATGTATTTCACCTGCCGCCGCTATCCCGCGTCCGAGATGTACCGGCTGGGCGTGGTCGAGGCGGTGGTGCCGCAGGACAAGCTGCTGGACGAAGCGATGAGCTATGCCCGCGACATCGCGAAGAAAAGCCCGCTCGCGGTGCAGGCCGCCAAGCGCGTGTTCCAGACCATCGCCGAAATGCCGCTGCGTGATGCCTATAAATACGAGCAGACCGTGACCGTGGCCCTGGCCAAGTCCGAGGACACCAAGGAAGCGCAGAAGGCCTTTCTTGAGAAACGCGAACCGGTCTTCAAGGGACGCTAGGCCCTTCGCCGACCCACCGATGCGACCGGCCCGTCAAAACGGCCGGTCGCGCCTTGCCTGCCGGGCGGCTTCCCCGGTCGGAACCCGAAATCCCGACCGACGGTCGAGCAAAGGAGATCACATAATGATGTCGGATGCGCAAAAAGAGGCCCTCAAGGCCCGTGTCATCGAAACCCGCAAATACTGGCACCCGTTTCACCAGGCGCTGCTCGATCTCAGCCCGGACTATCTCGAGGCCTATCTCGGCTATAATCACGCCCCCTTCGAGGCCGCCAATCTCGACCCCAAGGTCTGCGAACTGATCTATGTCGCGGTCGATGGCTCGGTCACGCATCTCTATGAAAGCGGCATGGCAAGGCACATGGGGTTCGCCCGCAAGGCCGGCGCGACCGACGAAGAGATCATGGAGACGATCCAGCTGACCATGCTGACCACCCATCTGACCCATGACACCGGGGTTCCGATCCTGCTGGACGAGATGGAGAGGGCGGGCAAGGCATTGGCGACCGGGCTGAGCCCCGAGGAACAGGCCGCGAAGGACGCCTATATCGCGGCGACCGGCGACTGGCCTTCCTATGGCGATGCGCTGTTCCGGCTGGCGCCGCATTTCGTGAAAAGCTTCCTGGCCTATCGCGCCATCCCCTATGGCCAGGGGCCGCTGCCGGCCAAGGTCAAGGAGTTCATCTGCCTGGCGGTCTGCGCCGCGCCGACCATGCTGCACGAGGCCGGGATGCGGCGGCATATCCGCGCCGCGCTGCGCCATGGCGCGACGCCGCAAGAGATCTCGGACGTGCTGCAGCTGGCCAGCGCGATCTCGACCCATACCTGCACCTTCGCGGTGCCCGCGCTGGTCGCCACCCGCGCCGAGGCCGAGGCCGAAACCGACGACTGACGCCCGCGTCGCAGCCCCCCGAGCAAAGGAAACCGCGCCGGCCCGGGGGGGAGCGGCGCGGTTTTTCGGTCTGACGCTTCGCCTTAGTCCTGCGGCTTCAGACCGGCCCGGTCGACCACGGCCTTCCACTTGGCGACGTCGCTGTCGATCAGCTTGCGGAACTCGGTCGGGCGCATCGGGTTCACCTCGAATCCGCGGTCGGCGAACTTGGCGACCACCTCTTCGGATTTCAGGCTTTCGGCCACGGCCTCGTAAAGCTTGTCGAGCACCGGCTGCGGCGTGCCCTTGGGTGCGAAGACGCCGAACCAGAAGGTCGCCTCGGCCTCGCCGATGCCGGCCTCGGCCACGGTGCGGATGTCGGGATACATCGGCGACCGGTTCGGCCCGGTCTGCACGAAACCGCGGATCGTCCCGGCCTCGATCTGCGGTCGCGCGGTCGACAGCGACAGCAGCACCGTCTGCACCTCGCCGCCCAGCATCGCGGTCAGCGCCTTGGATTCGCCCTGGAACGGGATCTGCACCCAGTCGAGCCCGGCGACCGAGCCGAACAGCTCGGTTGCCAGGTGGGTCTGGGTGTTGACGCCCGGCGAGCCATAGTTCACCTCGCCCGGATGGGCCTTCACGTAGGCGACGAACTCTTCCAGCGTCTGGGCCGGGAAATCGTCGCGCACGGTCAGCACGAAGGGCGAGCGGACCACCATGGTGATCGGTTCGAAACTGTCGTCGACATTATAGGGCAGGTTCGGCCGCAGCGTCTTGTCGATGGCATAGGTGCCGGTGCCGAGGATCAGCCGATAACCATCGGGGTCCGACCGCGCGACGAATTCGCTGCCGACCGCGCCCGAGGCGCCGGGCTTGTTCTCGACGGCGACGGGTTGGCTCAGGTGTTTCGACATCTCGTCGGCAAGCAGCCTGGCCGCGAAATCGGTCGAGCCGCCGGCGGAATAGGCGACGATCAGACGGATCGGCCGTTCGGGGTAATCTTCGGCGAAGGCGCCCGAGCCCAGTGCCAGGGCCGACACCAGCGTCGCCCCGACCATTTGTACAAGCTTACGCATTTGGTTCTCTCCTCCCAAATTCAGTGTTGGCTTGCGTTTCGTGCAGGCCAATCGCGGTTGATTGTCAGAAAATCCCGGAACCGCAACAACCGCCGGGGATGCACACCATCTTTACAGAATCCGAGAAGCAAGCCACCTCTGGTCACTCGGACGGAACATCCTCCTTGCCGCCAAGCAGCGCGCCGGCGGCGGCGGCGATGCCGCCACGCATCGACAGGACGATGACCAGCGCCGAGGCGATCAGAAACCCCGCCGACACCATGCTGGAGCCGAGATAGCTGACATCCCCGCGCGAGATCAGCAGCGCGCGGCGCAGATTCTCTTCGATCATCGGCCCCAGGATGAAGCCCAGCAGCAGCGGCGCCGCCGGGAAGCCGTGGCGCAACATGCCGGTGCCGATCAGGCCGAAGACGATCACCACGAAGATGTCGAAGACGTTGTAGTTGATCGAATAGACCCCGAGGCAGATGAAGAACAGGATCGCCGGGTAGAGCGCGTAATAGATGCGCAGCATCCGCACCCAGATGCCGGGACGTAGCGGGAAGTTCAGGATCAGGCAGAAGACGTTGCCGATCCAGAAACCGGCCACCAGCCCCAGAACAGCGTCGGGTGTTCGTTGACCAGGGCCGGCCCCGGCGTGATGCCGTGGATCATCAGCGCCCCCAGCAGGACGGCCATCACGCTGTCGCCCGGAATCCCCAGGCTCAGCGTCGGGATGAAGGCCGCCTGGACCGAGGAACTGTTGGCCGCCCGGGCGCGGCGATGCCTTCGATCGCGCCATGGCCGAACCGCTCGGGGTTTTCGAGACCTTCATCGCATAGGCCATGAAGGCGGCGATGGTCGGGCCGGTGCCGGGCAGGATGCCGCAGACCGCTCCGATCAGCATGCCGCGCACCGTTGGCATGGTCGAATCCTTCACATCCTTGCGGCTGGGAATCAGCGAGCGCAGCGTCACCGGCTGAACCTTCTGAACGGGGTTTCGGTGCGGTGCATCAGGTTGTTGACGATCTCGGCGACACCGAACAGCCCCATCGCCACGGCGACCAGGTTGAGCCCGTCGGCCAGTTCCAGAATGCCGAACTGGAACCGCTGCGTGCCGGAATTGGGGTCGATCCCGACGGTGCCCAGAAGGACGCCGAAGGCGACCATGGTGAAACCCTTGAGCGCCGATCCCTCCCGACAGTGTCGAGGCGGCGACCAGCCCGAACAGCATGACCGCGAAATACTCGCGCGCGCCGAAGCTCAGCGCGAACTGCGCGATCGTCGGCGCCAGGCCGATCAACAGCAGGATCGAAAACGACCCGCCGACGAAAGAGGTGATGGTGGTGATGAAGAGCGCCACCCCGGCGCGCCCCTGTTTCGCCATCGGATAGCCGTCGATGCAGGTCACCGCATTGGTCGCCGTTCCCGGCAGGTTGAGCAGAATCGAGGCCGTCGACCCGCCATATTGCGCGCCATAGAAGATCCCGGCCAGCATGATGATCGCAGTAGTCGGATCGAGATAGAAGGTCAGCGGCAGCAACATCGAGATCGCCGACAAGGCGCCGATGCCGGGGACGACACCGATGAAGGTGCCGAGCGTGGCGCCGATGGCGCAGAAGACGATGTTTTCGGGCTGCAGCGCGGTGCCGAAGCCGGTCGCCAGATTTGCAAGAACGTCCATGGCTCAGAACCAGAAAGCGTTGATGGGAATGTTGAGCGCATAGCCGAAGACGCCGAGGCCGAACCCCGACATCAGCGCCGTCGCCAGCACGACATAGAGCGGCCGGAACTTGCCCTGCGCCAGAGAACTGATGGCGAAAAGCGCGAAAGTGGCCGGAACGAAGCCGATCAGCGGAAACAGCACCGCCCAGGCGATCAGGCTGAGAAACACCGCGAAAAGCGGAAAGAACCAGACCCGGGGATGGACCGCGCGGCGACGCAGGCTGGACAGGGCCAGAAGAAGGCCGAGCCCGACCATCACCGCTGCGGCGAGTGTGGGGAAATAGCCGGGCCCCATCCGGTTGAGACTGCCCGTCTGATAGCTCTGCGCCTGGGCCAGCGCGAAAATCCCCACGCCCGTCACCACCGTCGCCGCGACCATCTCGTGCCAGTCGATATCGTTGAATTTCCTCATCTATCACTCTCCCCCCAAGTGCGCTTGCGCTCGATATGCTCCCTCATATCAAGCACCCTCATATCGAGTATCGCAAGCTGCCGCCCGGCGGACCGCCGCGACGGATATCCGAGGCAAGTCTAGGAGGCTTTCGGCGATGCGGCCAAACGGTTCCCGAGAAAAGCAGCTTTGCCAATGCTGCAACAGTCGGTCCGGGGTCCGGATTCCCTTGATCCACCATACGATCGTTGCCGCGACGAGGGCGGAGCGGCGATATGTGTCCGCCCGCTTGTCGTAATGTGTGGCCACGCGGCGCAAGTCTTTCCGCCGGCAGAACTTTCTCTCGATGACGTTGCGCGCCCGGCAGGTCGCCTTGCCCCAGGGGTAGGGGGCTTGCGCGCCGTGATCCATCGCCGGTCAGCGGCAGGTCAATCAGGCCAGCGGCGTATCGCGGCCCCGCAGTTGGAGTGGCGCCCAGTTGACCTCGCTTCCGCCTTATATGACGGTGAAGGATCGAAACTCCGAAAGTCTGTTGCAAAACCCATGAGTTCTGATACGACTCCTGCGAGTTTCGAGGGAGGAGATCTGAATGTTGGATGGTTTGACCATGGGCGCAGTCGTGCGCCGTTCCGCTGCTCAGTATCCCAACCGCACCGCGTATATCTTCGAGGGCGAGAGGGTCACGTTTGCCGAATACAACCGGCGTGTGAACAAGGCGGCCCATGTGTTGTCCGGCTTGGGGCTGACAAAGGGCGATCATGTCGCCATTCTCGGCCAGAACTCGATCCGCTATCTCGAAGGATGCCATGCCGCCGCCAAGCTGGGTCTCGTATTCGGCACGATAAACTGGCGTCTGTCTTCTCATGAAATCGCGTTTATCGTGACGGATGCCGATAACCGTGTTCTGCTGGTCGAGGCGGGGCTTCAGCCGCTTGTCAGCGAAATTCGCGATCAACTGGCCGATGTGACGATCCTGGTTTACGGAGGTCCGGTGGACCTGCCTGGCGCGCAGGATTACGAGGCGCTTTTCGAGGCTGCCGGCGAGGTCGAGCCCGAAGCCGATGTCAACGGCGCCGACCCGGCCGTCATAATGTATACGTCGGGTACCACCGGACTGCCAAAGGGCGCGGTGCTGAGCCACTCGAACATCGTCTGGGATTCCCTCTTCGCGCTGACTTACGTGCCGCCGAAGAACGACGACTGCTTTTTCGCTTTCCATGCCGATGAGCCATGTCAGCGGTTTGCACACGCACACGACCACCTTCATGCAACGCGGATTGCCGGTGGTGATCATGCGGCAATGGGAGCCCGAACTGGCCTGTCAGCTTATCGAGCGACATCGTGTCACCATCGCTTACATCCTGGTTACGCCTTTGATTCAGCTGATGGAATCCGGCGCCCATCGACGCTATGACCTGACCGCGCTGAGCCGGGTGCTGACGGCGGCGGCGAAATATACGCCCGAATTCGTCGCTTCGGTGATGGCCGCGTTGGAGATCGAGAAATTCTTCTTCATGTACGGGCTGACCGAAGCCTCGCCGATCGTGTCGACGACCGAATTTTCGGCGCAGATGATCGTCAAGCCAAACACGCTGGGCTTTCCGGTGTGGTATTGCGATGTCCGGATCGTCGACGACGCGGGCAACGAACTGCCGCGTGGCGAGGTTGGGGAAATCGTCGTGCGTGGCCCCAACGTCTTCCAGGGATATTACAAGCGCCCGGAGGCGAACAAAGACGTTTTGCGCAACGGTTGGCTGCATACCGGCGACCTGGGGTACATGGACGACGAAAACTTCATGTTCTTCGTCGACCGCAAGAAGGACATGATCAAATCCGGCGGAGAAAACGTCTATTCGCTTGAAGTCGAGCTTGCGATCGGGCGGCTGGTTCCGGAACTGTCGGAAGTTTCGATCGTCGGAGTTCCGGACGAGATCTGGGGCGAGGCGGTCACGGCGTTTGCGGTTCTGCGACCGGGAGAAGCCGTTACCGCCGAAGAGGTGGTTGCCCGGGCGCGCAAGGAGCTCGCCGGATACAAGCTGCCCAAGGCTGTGCATTTCGTCGACGAGCTGCCCAAGAACGTCTCTGGAAAAGTGCTCAAACGCCAGCTGCTTCAAGATCTTCTCGATTCCGAAAACTGACCGCTTTCCAAGGAGGCCTGACCTTGACTTCACAATCCCAACGCCAAAACGCACGAGACGACATGCCGGTGCTCGGATCGGTCTTGCTGCGTATTGACGGCCCGGTCGGCTATCTTGGCCTCGATCGCCCCGAGACACTGAATGCCTTCGACGTCGAGATGATCGAAGACATCACGGTTGCCGCGAAATGGTTGTCTGCCCAGGAAGAGGTGAAGGCGGTGATTGTCCACTCCACGGGGCGGGCGTTTTCTTCCGGCTTTCATCTTCGGCAGTTTTCGGAATCCACCCCCGGTCAGGCGGCGCGCAACGTCGAGGCCGGGCGGCGCATGATCGAGACCGTTTCGGCCATGCGCCCGATCACGATAGCGGCGGCGGCCGGGCATTGCGTTGGCGGTGGTTTCGTTCTGATCGCCGCCTGCGATTTCCGCTACGCCGCCGATGACCTTTCGGTGTATCTGCCCGAAGCCCGCCTGGGCATTCCGCTCGCTTGGGGCGGGGTGCCGCGGCTTGTGCGCGAGATCGGTCCGGCTGCGACCGCCGAACTGATCTTGTTGTGCGACAGGGTCGGGTCGGGGACGCTCAAGGAACTCGGGGTGCTGAACGGCATCGTGCCCGCCGGGTCTCTGCTTGCCCATGCCGAGAGTATCGCGCAGCGCCTTGCCGATCTTTCACCGATGGTTCTGGAAACCACCAAGCTTCAGATCGCGCTCGCATCGAAGGCTCTCGCATCGACGGAAGCGTCGGTGATGGAGGAGAACGTCGTGTTCACGGCGATGAGCGACGAGGCGTCGGCGAAACGCCGCTCCGACTATCTGAAGACGCTCGGCTGACGGTCCCACGTCGACCGACAAGAGGGAGACTTCGATTCTCAAATCATCAAATAGGGAGGAGAAACCTTGATGACACGTAGAAAAAACCTGGCTCGCCGCGGGGTGGCAACGACGCTCTCGCTGTTCCTGACCGCACTTCCCGCCATGGTCGCGGCCCAGGACAAGATCGAACTCAAATTTGCCGACTGGCTGCCGACGACACACGACACATCCCAGCAAGGGGCGCGCGTCTTCATCGAGAAGGCGCAGGAGTTGGCGCCGGATGCGCTGGAGATCACCTTCTTCCCTGCCGAGCAGCTTGGGAAAGCAGGCGATTCACTTCGTCTGGCGCAAACTGGTGTGGCCGATATCGTGAACATCGCACCGGCCTATATCTCGGAGAAGTTTCCGCTTTCCGGCGTTGCAGAGCTTCCGAACATCTATCAGGACGCCTGTGACGGGAGCCTGGCCTTCATGGAGCTGGCGCAGCCTGGCAATGTTCTCGGCGACAATGAATTTTCGAAGAACGGCGTTCATGTCCTGTTCGTTGCCGGGCTGGGTGCCTATCGCGTCCTGACCGCCGAGAAGCCGGTCGAGACCGCCGCGGATTTCGCCGGCCTGAAGCTGCGGACCGCGGGCGGCGCCATGGATATGGCGGCCGAAGCGATCGGAGCGACCTCGGTGCGTATGCCGGGCCCCGACGTTCTTGCCTCGCTGAGCCGCGGGACGCTCGATGGTGTATTCTGGCCGATGCAAAGCGTGCGCCCCTGGGGCCTTCAGGACCCCTTGTCCTATATGACCCCCGATCTCGGCGTCGGCAGTTTCACGATGATCTTCGCGATCAGCGAGAAGCGCTGGCAGGGCCTTCCGCAAGAGGTGCAGAGCGCGCTGACCGAGGCCGGCCGCTATGCAACCGAACACCATTGCACTTATACCGAGACCGCCGAGCAGAGCATCGCCGGAAGTCTCGAAGCCGAGGATGGGATCAAATCCGTCCCGCTTCCCAAGGCGGATTTCGACGCGCTTGTCGAAAAGCTTACCGTGGTGCAGGAGGCCTGGGCGAAATCGCTCGACGATCGCGGCCTTCCCGGAAGCGAGACTCTGGCGGCCTTCCGGGGCGCTGTGCAAGGCCGGCAGTAATGCTCTTCAATGTGTTTCTGCACAGGCTTGGAGTTGCGTTGAGGATTGTGGAAACAGGGCTCGCCATCGTGGCGGCCCTGTGCGTCCTGGCGATCCTCGTGACGACCACCGCCGATGTGGTCATGCGCTATGCATTCAATGCACCGCTCGGCTGGGCGTTCGATCTGGTCGCGCATTACCTGCTGGTCGCCGCCTTCTTTCTGGGCTTTCCGCTGGCGCTGGGACGTGGCGATCACATTTCGGTCGATTTTCTTGCCCGCAAGATGCCGGAACGGCTGACCCATTTCATGTTGTCGCCGTTCTGTCTGGCGGCGGCGGGCATGATTGCCCTGATGGCCTATTATGCTTCGTTGGAAGCATATTCGGCATGGCGCGCCGGCGAGGTGATCGCGGGCGTCATTCTCTGGCCGGTGTGGATTGCCAAGCTCTGCGTTCCGGTTGCGCTCTGGCCGATGGTGTTTCGCCTTGTTCAACTCGGGCTGGCGCATGGCGCTACGGCACTTGACGCACGGCGCTTCCCGTTCAGGGCGCCTGCGTTCCACGTGCTTGCAGACTAGGAGTTTCCCATGAGCATCATTGCTGCGCTGGTTCTATTGCTCATCTTGCTTGCCATCGGATTGCCTGTCGCCTTGTCGCTCGGATTGTCCGGTGCTCTTGGCCTCTGGCTGGTTGGTGGTCCGCAGTTGATGCTGGGAATCCTTGCCACCGCGCCGGGATCGGCAATCAGCAGCTATGAGCTTCTGACCATTCCCATGTTCCTGCTGATGGCCGAATTCATGGTCGCGAGCGGGATATCCAATACGCTCTTCGATGCCGTTGCCTGCTGGACCGCCCGGCTGCGCGGCGGACTGGGGATTGCAACGGCCATAACCGGTGCCGCCTTCGGCGCAATCTCGGGATCGAGCACCGCAGCGGCGGCAACCCTGTCGACGTCAAGCGTGCCGTCGATGATCCGCCAGGGTTACGAGGCGCGGTTTGCGTCGGGTATCGTCGCCGTTTCCGGAACGCTGGCGATGCTCATTCCGCCAAGCATCGCCATCATCTTCTATGGATTGCTCAGCGGCACCGATGTCGGAAAGCTGCTGATCGCGGGGCTGCTGCCAGGTATCCTCGTAACGCTCACTGTGGTTCTGACCATACGCTTCATGATCTGGCGCAATCCCAGGCTGAGCCCGGCGGTGGGGCAGACGTCCTGGGCCGAGAAACTCGGGTCCCTCCGGATCGCCGGCCCGTTCATCGGCTTGTTCCTGCTGGTTACGGGTTCGATCTATCTCGGCGTGGCGACACCGGTCGAGGCTTCGGCTCTCGGCGCGTCGGGCGCCATGATCCTGACCCTCGTTTCCGGAGCCATGTCCCGGCAAGTGCTGGTGACTGCTCTGTTCAATACGATCGCAACCTCGGCAATGATCGGGCTGATCATCGTCTGCGCGAGTTTCCTGGGCTATTTCCTGACGATCACCGGCGTTACCCGGTCGATGATCGCATGGATCACGGAAAGCGGTATCTCGCCTCACGTGGTCTTGCTGCTGCTCATTCTCCTCTACCTGGCGCTTGGCTGTTTTCTCGATCAGTTGTCGATCCTCATTCTTACGGTTCCCGTTGTACATCCGCTGATCGTTTCGATGGGCTTCGACCCGATATGGTTCGGGATTCTCATCATCCTGCTGGCTGAGATCGGCATGGTCACACCCCCGGTCGGTCTCAACCTGTTCGTGGTGGCCCGGGCGACAGGTCAGCCCGTGGACGATGTCGTTGTGGGCGTCGTACCCCATGTCATCGCGCACCTGCTTCTGATCGTGATCATCGTGATCTTTCCTCAGATCATTCTGTGGCTGCCGAACTCGATGTAGAAAGCCATCGCAGATGTTGGTTGGAGAGCGGTTTGATGTAGTATAATCCGCAAGATTGGATCGCCGGTCCGATCCGCGGAGTAAGGGAGCATAGATGGTTCGCCAGCTAAAAGACGATATTGACCAGCTCAAAAAGGACCGGATCGTCGAAGCCGCCGAGCAGATGTTCTTCGCGCAGGGATTTACCCAGACCTCAATGTCGCAAATCGCCGAGGCTCTGGCCGTTGGCAAGCCGCTGATCTACCATTTTTTCAGCAGCAAGACCGAGCTTCTGGCCGAGGTATGCAACCGGACGACCGAGTTCGCAGCGACGCTTGCCGACACCTCTCTCAAGCAACAGGGTAGCGCCTGCGAAAGGCTGAGATCCATCGTGCGCGAGCTTTCCCTTCAGGTGATGGCGAACCGGGCGGGAATGTCCGTCTTGTTCCGGGAGGCGAAACACCTTCCTGAAGCGGAAAGAATAAGGCTTGCGCGGAACTATCACCATTTTAACAAATCCTTGAACCAATTGCTGTCGGATGGTGTGGCCTCGGGCGAATTCCGCTTCGACAGCCATGTTGTCGTGACCCATGCGATCAGCGGCATGTCGACCTGGCTTTTTACCTGGTACGATCCCGGCGGCGCCCTGAGCGCGGAAGAGATAGCATCCGAGTTGGAGACCCTCGCAGTCAGAATGCTCGTCAGTGAAACACCGGACAAAGCCTGCCCGGAGTGAATAGTGAACTGGCTCCATCTTTTCGGGCTGCTCGGCGGCTGACCTGAGCTGTAATCGGGTCAGGTTTCACGCCGCCGATGATCGATCCCGACCATGCCAATACCGCTCCGGGCCCGAACCTGGCCATGACCGCAATCAGCGCCTCGACGCAAAAGTCGACATGCATCGGATTGGATAAGCGCCCTCGCGGCACGGGTTGCGGGGCGCTTTCGTGAGCGTGCAACAAGTCTGCTGCAAGTTGCGCGCCATAACCGAGTTCCGCGGGCGGAACCGAACGATTCCAACCTGTTGAAACTATTGGCGGAAGGGGTGGGATTCGAACCCACGGATGCTTGCACATCGGCGGTTTTCAAGACCGCTGCAATCGACCACTCTGCCACCCTTCCGCATTCGTTTTAAAGACCGGCGCATTCAAGCGCTCTGCCACTCCTCCCATCGGGCCGGATTGGCGAGCCGGTTGCGAGACCGGCAGCCAGGCGATCCGTCGGGCGCGGGACGGCGAAGAAATCGCGGTTGGCACCCGGCCCGCGCTCTGCGCAATATCCGAGGTGACCAAGGAAGGGCAAGCCGGGAATGACGACGAAGGCTGCGGCAGACGACGAAGATATGGCCTGGCCCGATCATGCCTATACGCCCGGGCAGACGCCGCGCCACCCCGCCGGGCGGTTCGCCGATATCACCCGGACCGCAGGCCCCGGCAGCGGGCCCGAGGCGCTGATGCGGTGCCGGGCCTGGCGTCTGGGGCTGCGCTGGGCCGAGGCGGGGTATTTCTGGGAGGCGCACGAGCTGTTCGAGGCGGTCTGGGTTGCGCTGCCGCAGGGAACGCCTGAAAAGCGGCTGGTGCAGGCGCTGATCCAGATCGCCAATGCCGGGCTGAAGCTGCGCATGGAGCGGCCGCGGGCGGTCGCGCGGCTGGCCGCGATGGCACGCGGGCTGCTCGACGCCTGCGCATTCGAACCGGAAGGCACGATCATGGGGCTGGGCCGGGCCGGGCCCGAGGCCTGGCTGGCCGGGATCGAAAGCGGCCGGCTTGTCGGCGCGGACTTGACGGGGGCGGGCGGCAAGGCGATACGCGCGGACGCCGATGCCGCCACAGGAGACCACGATGCAGACGAAATCCGGCCAGCCCGCCCATGAGCACGAAATCCGCGTCACCTGGGGTGATTGCGACCCGGCCCGGATCGCCTATACCGCGCGCATCCCGTGGTGGGCGCTGGATGCGATCAACGCCTGGTGGGAGGAGCATCTGGGCGGCGACGGCTGGTATCAGATGGAGCTGGACCGCAATGTCGGCACCCCCTTCGTGCATATGAGCCTGGACTTCCGCTCGCCGGTGACACCGCGCCATCGGCTGATCTGCAAGGTCGGGCCGACCCGGCTGGGCAATGCCTCGATCGAGTTCCGGGTCGAAGGCTGGCAGGACGGCACCCTGTGTTTCGAGGGGCGGTTCGTCTGCGTCTTCATCGTCGCCAACGAGTTCCGGCCGCAGACCGCCCCGGTCGACATCCGCGCCGTGGTCGAGCGGCAGCTGATCGAGGCTGCCGGCAGCTGACCCCCGGGCTTTGCCCCGGATATGCCCTTTGCCCGGGAAAATGCGCCGAAATTTCGCCTATGCCCGCGCGCGGACTTTTCATGGCGCGGAACCGGCGCTAGACTGACCCTGCGTCCGGGGCTGCAAGTCAGGCCGTGCGCAAGAGGACAGGCAAGACAAAACACCGGAAGATACCGGCGATACGGGCGCGAGAGGCGCCCGGCATGGGCAGAGGATCGGGCATGGCTTTCGTGGGGCTGAACAGGAAGACCTTGGGCGTGATGGGCCGGGGCGTTGTCGCGCTGAGCCTGGCGCTGTCGCTGGCGGCGTGTGAGGATGGCGCCAAGATCGGCGATATCTTCAAGAAGAAGCCGGACAGCGGCACGGCGGAAGAGACCGCGGCCAAGCCCAAGCGCGCCGGCAAGACCACCGAACGCGATGTCGAGGCGCCCGAGGTGTTCCAGGCCAGCGAGGCCGGCCTCTGGGATGGCCGCCCGTCGCTGGGCGGGGTCTGGGTGGCGCATCCGGACGTGACGGAACCCGAACGGGTGATCATCCGCAACGAGGCGTCGGGCAAATTCGTCGTCGGCGCGCTGTTCCGGCGCGAGCGTGAAAACCCCGGGCCGCGGTTGCAGGTGTCGTCCGACGCCGCCGATGCGCTGGGGATGCTGGCGGGACAGCCGATGAAGCTGAACGTCACCGCGCTGAAGCGCGAAGAGGTGCAGGAAGAGCCCGTGGCCGAGGAAACCGCCGCGCTGGAGGCCCCGGCCGAGGTCGAGGCCCAGCCGCTCGACCCGATCGCGGGCGCCGAAGCGGCGATCAAGCAGGCCGAGACCGGGGGCGCGACCGCCACCGCCGCTGCGGCCGCCGAACCGCCCAAGCCGGCGGCCAAGCCCAAGCCGAAGGCCAAGGCCTCGAAACTCGACAAACCCTTCATCCAGATCGGTATCTTCAGCGTCGAGAAGAACGCCAACAACACCGCCACGGCGATGCGCCAGGCCGGCATGATCCCGACCGTGAAGAAGCAGTCGATCCAGGGCAAACCGTTCTGGCGGGTGCTGATCGGGCCGGCGACGAACAATTCGGAACGGGCCGAGCTGTTGAAAAAGATCAAGGCATCGGGCTTTACTGACGCATATTTCGTAACGAACTGAGTCTGTAGAGAGATGAAGCATTCCATTGTCCGGACCCTGGCCGGCCTTCTGGCCGCGCTTCTGATTGCCCTGCCCGCAAGCGCGTTCGAGACCCGCGCCAAGGCGGCCTTTATCCTGGATCAGACCACCGGCACGGTGCTTCTGTCCAAGAATGCCGACATGCCGCTGCCGCCGGCCTCGATGTCGAAGCTGATGACGCTTTACGTGGCCTTCGAGGCGATCCGCGACGGCCGGCTGTCGCTCGAGGAACGCCTGCCGGTGTCGAAACACGCGATGAGCTATGGCGGCTCGACCATGTTTCTCGATACCACCGACCGGGTGAAGGTCTCGGACCTGTTGCAGGGGATCATCGTGCTGTCGGGCAACGACGCCTGTGCCGTGATCGCCGAGGCGCTGAGCCCCGATGGCACCGAGGCCGGCTTTGCCCGCTACATGACCCAGCGGGCGCAGCAGATCGGCATGACCAATTCGCATTTCGCCAATTCCAACGGCTGGCCGGCGGATGGCCAGCGGATGAGCATGCGTGACCTGGCGCTGCTGGCCAATCACATCATCAGCGATTTCCCGCAATTCTATCCGCTGTTCGCCGAGCGCGAATTCGCCTTCGACGGCCGCGCGCCGCAGAACGTGCACAACCGCAACCCGCTTCTGGGCCTGGGGATCGGCGCCGACGGGCTGAAGACCGGCCACACGCAAGAGGCGGGCTATGGTCTGGTCGGCTCGGCGGTGCAGGGCGAGCGGCGGGTGATCTTCGTCATCTCGGGGCTCGACAGCGCCGCCGCCCGCGCCCGCGAGGCCGAGGCGATCGTCAACTGGGCCTTTCGCCAGTTCGCCGAAAAGACGGTGATCGAGAAGGGCAAGGTGGTGGCCGAGGCCGATGTCTGGATGGGCGACGTCCCCAAGGTGGGCCTGGTCGCGGCGGAAGAGGTCAAGACCCTGGTGCCGGTGCTGGGGGGCAAGGTGAAGGCCGAGCTGACCTATGACAACCCGGTGCAGGCGCCGATCCGGCAGGGCGCGCCGCTGGCCGAACTGGTCATTCGCCCCGAAGGGCTGGAAGAGCTGCGCGTGCCGCTGGTCGCGGCCAGCGATGTCGGCAAGGGCGGCTTCATGGTGCGGATGAAGACGGTGTCGGGGCTGCTGCTGGAGCGGCTGGCCGAGCCGCCCGCGCCCGCCGAGGGGGCGTCTTGAGCGCCTCGGGGCCTCGCGCCGGGCGGTTCATCACGCTGGAAGGCATCGACGGTTCGGGCAAGTCCACCCAGGCGCGGCTTTTGCGCGATGCGCTGGAGGCGCGCGGTTTCGACGTTGTGCTGACGCGCGAACCCGGCGGTTCGCCCGGGGCCGAGGAGATCAGGGCGCTGGTGCTCGAGGGCGATCCCGACCGCTGGTCGGCCGAGACCGAGCTGCTTCTCTTCACTGCCGCGCGGCGCGACCATCTGGAGCGCACCATCCGGCCGGCGCTGGAGGCGGGCAAGGTGGTGATCTGCGACCGTTTCGTCGATAGCACGCGGATGTATCAGGGCCTGTCGCGCGGCGATTTGCGCGCCAAGGTCGACGCGCTGCATGCGCTGATGATCGGGGTCGAGGCCGACCTGACGCTGCTCTTCGACATGGACCCCGAGATCGGCCATGCCCGCGCCAAGGGCCGTGGCACCGCCGAGGAGCGGTTCGAGGATTTCGGCGCCGCGATGCAGGTCAAGATGCGGGCCGGCTTCCTGGCCCTGGCGGACGAGTTTCCGGGCCGTTTCCGGGTGATCGACGCCGGCCGCGCCATCGACACCGTGGCCGCCGACGTCGCCGCCCGGGTGCTGGAACATCTGCAGGGCGCCGAGGCATGAGCGACGACGCCGCGCCGGAACCCGACCGCATCGAAGGCGCGCCGCACCCGCGCGAGACCGCCCGGCTGATCGGGCAGGATGCGGCCCAGGCCGGCTTTCTGGACGCCTTCGCCTCGGGCCGGCTGCACCATGCCTGGCTGCTGACCGGGCCGCGCGGCGTGGGCAAGGCGACGCTGGCCTGGGGCATTGCGCGGTTCCTGCTGGCCACGCCCGAGACGCGCACGATGGTCCGGGCCTCTTCGGGCGACGCGCCGCCCGCGCCAAGCACGCTGGCCATCGACGCGGACCACCCCGTCGCCCGGCGGATGCTGGCGGGTCCGAGCCCGGCCTGAAGCTGATCCGGCGCACGGTCAACCGACGACGGGGCGGATGCGCGATGTGATCTCGGTCAGGATATCCGCGCGCTGACCCCTTTCCTGAGCCTCACCGCCGCCGAAGGCGGGCGCCGGGTGGTGATCGTCGATGCCGCCGACGAGATGAACCGCAGGCCGCCACGCTTCTGAAAATGCTGGAAGAGCCGCCCGCCAAGACCACGATGCTGCTGATCTCGCACCAGCCCTCGGGGTTGTTGCCGACCATCCGCTCGCGCTGTCGGAGTGCTGCGGCTGACCGCTTGCCGCCTGACATGGCCGCTGCGCTGGACCAGGCGGGCGTGGCGCCCGATCCCGGACAGGCCGAGGCGCTGGCCGAGCTGTCGGGCGGATCGGTGGGCGAAGCGCAGTGCGCTGATCAACCTCGGCGGGCTGGAGATCTATGCGGAACTGGTCGGGCTCTTCGCCGAGCTGCCGCAGATGGAGCGAAGCCGCGCCCTGAAGCTGGCCGAAGCGGCGGCGACGCGCGGCGCCGAGGACCGGCTGGACCTGCTGATCGCGCTGATCGAGACCTTCCTGGCGCGGCTGGCCCGCAGCGGCGCCATCGGCCATCCGCCCGTGCGCGAGGCCGCCCCGGGCGAGGCGGCGCTGTTCGCCCGCCTGGCCCCCGACGCCCACCGCGCCCGCGCCTTCGCCGCGCTGGCCGAAGAGCTGGGGCCGCGGATGCGCCATGGACGGGCCGTCAACCTTGACCCTGCCGCGCTGATCCTCGATACGCTTTTGAAGATACGAGACAGTGCCGCGGGCTGACCGCGATCAGGACCGCATGACCCAGACGCCGCAGATCACCGACAGCCATTGCCATCTGGACTTCCCCGATTTCGAGGGTGAGGTGGACGCAATCGTCGCCCGCGCCCTCGATGCCGGAGTCGGCCGCATGGTGACGATCTGCACGCGGCTGGAGAACGAGCCCAGGGTCCGCGCCATCGCCGAGGCACATGCGAGCGTCTTCTATGCCGCCGGCATCCACCCGATGCGCGCCGCCGAAGAGCCTTTGGTGTCGGTCGATCAACTGGTGGCGCTGTCGCGGCACCCGAAATTCGTCGGCATCGGCGAGACCGGGCTGGATTACCACTATACCGCCGACAGCGCCGAGGTGCAGCAGGAAAGCCTGCGCCTCCACATCGCCGCCGCGCGCCAGACCGGCCTGCCGCTGATCATCCATTCCCGCGCGGCAGACGAGGACATGGCGCGCATCCTGTCCGAGGAGCATGGCAACGGTGCCTATCCTTGCGTGATGCATTGCTATTCCTCGGGGCCCGAGCTGGCCCGTATCTCGCTCGATCTGGGGTTCTATCTGTCGATGTCGGGCATTGCCGCCTTCCCGAAAAGCCAGGAGGTGCGCGATATCTTCGCCGCCGCGCCGCTGGATCGGATCCTGGTCGAGACCGACAGCCCCTATCTGGCGCCGCCGCCCTATCGCGGCAAGCGCAACGAGCCGGCCTATAGCGTGCATACCGCCCGGGTCGGTGCCGAGCTGTTCGGCCTCGACTATGCCGAGTTCGCCGCCCGGACCGAGGCCAATTTCGAGCGCCTGTTCTCGAAGGTGGCGCAATACGAGGTGGCGGCGTGATGGCAGAGCTGCGCTTCACCATCCTCGGCTGTGGATCGTCCGGCGGGGTGCCGCGCCTGGGCGGGCATTGGGGCGCCTGCGACCCGGAGAACCCGAAGAACCGCCGCCGGCGCTGTTCCATGCTGGTCGAGCGGATCGACGGTGGCAACGTCACCCGGGTGCTGATCGACAGCTCGCCCGACCTGCGCGACCAGCTGCTTGATGCCGGGGTGGGCGAGCTTGACGGCGTGGTCTGGACGCATTCCCACGCCGATCATGTCCATGGGCTCGATGATCTGCGCATGATCGTCTTCAACATGCGCCGGCGGCTGGATGTCTGGGCCGATGGCGATACCCAGAACGATCTGTTCTCGCGTTTCGGCTATGCCTTCATCCAGCCCGAGGACAGCCCCTATCCGCCGATCCTGAACATGCACACGATCAAGGGCGACGTGGCGATCGAGGGCGCCGGCGGCACGCTGGTGCTGAGCCCGTTCAAGGTCAATCACGGCTCGATCGACGCGCTGGGCTTTCGCATCGGCGGGCTCTGCTATCTGCCCGACGTGGCCAAGATGACGGACGAGGCGTGGGCGGCGGTGACGGGCTGCGAGTGCTGGGTGCTCGACACGCTCAGGCGCGATCCGCATCCGACCCATTCGCACCTGGCGCAGTCGCTCGAGTGGATCGAGCGGGCCGGCCCGACGCGCGCGGTGCTGACCAACATGCATATCGACCTCGATTACCGGACGCTCGACGCCGAAACCCCCGATCACATCACCCCGGCCTTCGACGGCATGGTCCTGAGTTTCCCGGCATGAGCGCGCGCGAATTTTCGACGAAAATTCGGGGCCCGGGGGGATAGGCGATGCAGGCGCTTCTGGATGTCATCCTGCCGGTCTTCCTGGTCATCGGCTTCGGCTATGCCGCCGTCTGGAAGGGCTATCTGAGCGACGACAATATCGACGGGATGATGAAGTTCAGCCAGAATTTCGTCTTCCCCGCGCTCCTGTTCCGCGCCATCGCGCTTCTGGACGTGGGCGAGGCGTTCAACGCCCCCCTGCTGATCAGCTTCTATACCGGTTCGACCGTCAGCTTTTTCTTCGGCCTTCTGGGCGCGCGGTACATCTTTCACCGCGAATGGGAAGAGGCGGTGGCGATCGGTTTCGGCTGTCTCTTCGCCAACTCGCTGATGCTGGGCCTGCCGCTGACCGAGCGGGCCTTCGGCGCCGATGCGCTGGAGCCGAACTATGCCATCGTCACCGTCCACGCGCCGTTCTGCTATGGCCTGGGCATCACCGCGATGGAGATCGCCCGCGCCCGGGGCCAGTCGCTGGCGAAACTGCCCGCCACGGTGCTGAAGGCGATGTTCCGCAACGCGCTGGTGATCGGGATCGGGCTGGGCTTCACGGTGAATTTCCTCAGCGTCCCGGTGCCCGCCGCGCTGATGGACGCGATCGAGCTTCTGACCCGCGCCGCGCTTCCGGTGGCGCTCTTTGGCATGGGCGGGGTGCTGGTGCGCTATCGCCCGCGCGGCGACATGAAGGTGATCGCCTATGTCGTCTTCTCGGCGCTGATGCTGCATCCGGCGGTGGTCTTCGTCATGGGCAAGACGCTGGGGATCAGCCAGGGCGAATTCCGCTCGGCCGTGCTGACCGCCTCGATGCCGCCGGGGATCAACATCTATGTCTTCGCTTCGCTCTATCAGCGGGGGCAGCGGGTGGCGGCCTCGGCTGTGCTGCTGGGCACGGCGCTGTCCTTGTTCACCGTCTGGCTGTGGCTGCACGCGCTGCCTTGATCCGGCGCAAGGCGAGGGCGGGTGGTTGCGGCTTAGGCTGAGCCGGCCCATAGTCGAGGGCAGGCCACATCCGGAACGGGACCCATGGCGCAAGAGGACCGCAAGACGCGCATCGCCTTCGAAGTGCGCGGGTTGACCAAGACCTATGGCGAAGGGCATTCGGCCGTCCACGCCCTGCGCGGCGTCGATCTGGACCTGCCCAGGGGCGAGATCGTGGTGCTGCTGGGCCCGTCCGGGTCGGGCAAGTCGACGCTTCTGAACATCCTCGGCGGGCTCGACCGCGCCACCAGCGGCACGGCGGCCTTCGACGGCCAGGACCTTACGCGCATGAGCGATGCCGAACTGACCCGCTATCGCCGCGACCATGTCGGCTTCGTCTTTCAGTTCTATAACCTGATGCCCAGCCTGACGGCGGTCGAGAATGTCGAGCTGGTGACCGAGATCGCCCGGGACCCGATGAACCCGGCCGAGGCCCTGAAGCTGGTGGGGCTGGAAACCCGCCAGACCCATTTCCCGGCCCAGATGTCGGGGGGCGAACAACAGCGCGTGGCCATCGCCCGGGCGGTGGCGAAACGGCCCAACGTGTTGTTTTGCGACGAACCCACCGGCGCGCTCGACAGCTCGACCGGGCGGGCGGTTCTGACCGTGCTGCGCGACGTGAATGCCGAGCTGGGCACCACCGTGCTGATCGTGACCCATGCCGCCGCGACGGCGCAGATGGCCGACCGGGTGATCCATTTCGCCGATGGCGCCATTCGCGATGTGGTGCTGAATGCCGAAAAGCGCGACCCGGCGGAGATCGAGTGGTGAGCCCTCTCGACCGCAAGCTTTGGCGCGATCTGGCGCGCATGAAGGGCCAGGCGGCGGCGATTGCCGCCGTGATCGGGCTGGGCGTGCTGATGCAGGTGATGATGGGAGGCCTCGTCAACACGCTCGACCAGACCCGGCTGACCTACTATGACCGCTACCGCCTGGCCGATGTCTTCGCCCCCGTCACCCGCGCGCCCGAACGGATGCTGGACCGGATCGCACAGCTGCCCGGCGTGGCCGCGGTCGAGGCGCGGATCACCGGCAGCGCGCTGATCGACATGGAACAGACCGAACTGCCGGTGCGGGCACAGGCGATCTCGCTGCCCGAACACGGTACGCCGCGGCTGAATGATATCTACCTCACCGCCGGGCGCCTGCCGGGGGCGGGCCATGCCGACGAGGTGGTCGTGCTGGAAGGTTTCGCCAAGGCGCGAGGGTTGAAGCCGGGCGACACGCTGGTCGCGACGATGAACGGCGCCAAGCGGCAGTTTCGCATCACCGGCTTCGCGCAGAGCCCCGAATTCCTCTATACCACCGCCCCGGGCGAGATCGTGCCGGACGACGCGCGCTTTGCCGTCCTGTGGCTGCGCCGCGCCACGCTGGAGGCGGCCTATGACATGAAGGGCAGCTTTTCCGAGGCGCTGGTGGCGCTCAATCGCGGCGCCAGTTCGCAGGCGGTCGAGGATGCGCTGGACCGGCTGCTGGACCCCTACGGCGCGACCGGCGCCTATGGCGTCGATCTGCTGCCGTCGAACCGCTTCGTGACCGAGGAGATTCGCGGGCTCAGGCTCAGCTCGACGGTGGTGCCGCCGATCTTCCTCGCGGTGGCGGCCTTCCTGCTCTATATCGTCATCTCGCGCATGGTGCAGGCCGAGCGCGAGGAGATCGGCCTGTTGAAGGCCTTCGGCTATTCCAGCGCCGAGGTCAGCCTGCATTACCTGAAATTCGTGCTGCTGATCGCGGCTCTGGGCGCGGCGGCCGGATCGTTGGGGGGCAT
>JAWKXE010000013.1:0-97919 GCA_041397165.1 Paracoccaceae bacterium
CCCCTTCATCTGACCCGAAATATCCCGGGGGTGTGGGGGCAGAGCCCCCACCTCCCGCCCTCGACACCCGGGCGCAGCGCTTGACCCCGCGCGCCAACCTGCTAGCAAAGGCCCTCGGAGGGGCCTGTAGCTCAATTGGTTAGAGCAGGGCGCTCATAACGCCTTGGTTGCGGGTTCAAGTCCTGCCGGGCCTACCATCCCCCTCCCGCCCCAGTCGGACCCGCGCCCATGCCCTTTGCCCGCCTTACCGCCCTCACCCTCGCCTTCTGCGCGCTCGGCGGGCTCGGCGGCTGGCTCGCCTCGCTCACCCCCCTGCCCCTGCCCTGGCTTCTGGGCAGCCTCACCGCCTGCGCCATCCCCGCCATCGGGATGCCGCAGCACCTGCCGCGGGGCTACAGCTTCCCGCAGAACTTCCGCGTCCTCTTCATCGCCATCATCGGCCTCGTCATCGGCTCCCAGGTCTCGCCCGCGCTGCTGGCCGAACCGCATGCGCTCATCCTGTCGATGGGCGCCGTGGTCGCCTTCGTGCCGCTGGCCTTCGCGGTGAACTATGTCATCTTCACCCGGCTCGGCGGCTACGACCATGCCACCGCCTATTATTCCGCCGCCCCCGGCGGTCTGATCGAGGCGATCACCTTGGGCGAATCCGCCGGCGCCGATATCCGCCGCCTGGTGACCCAGCAATTCCTGCGCATCATCGCCGTCATCGGCCTCGTGCCGCTGGGCCTGTCGCTCTACGAAGGCCATCCCGTCGGCTCGGCCGCCGGCATGGGATTCGCGCCGCACGCGGACCCCACCAACTGGCCGCTCATCGCCGCCGCCCATGTCGTCGGCCTGACGCTCGGCCGGCTCCTGCGCCTGCCCGCCTGGCAGTTGACCGGCGCCCTCCTGGTCTCGGCCGCGCTGGCGCTTCTCGGCCATCCGCTGCATGTGCCGCGCTGGCTGATGTTCCTGGCCCAGGTCGTGATCGGCACCTCGCTGGGGATGCGCTTCGCCGGGCTCAGCCACGGGATGCTCCTCAAGGGCACCTGGCTCTCGCTCGTCTCGGTCGGCGCGATGCTGCTGATCGGCGGCACCCTCGCCCTGCTCCTCGGCCCCGCCACCGGGCAAAGCTTCGAGGTCCTGCTCATCACCTTCGCCCCCGGCGGGGTGAACGAAATGGCCCTCATCGCGCTGTCGCTGCAGGCCAACCCCGCCTTCGTCACCCTGCACCATGTCTTCCGCATCGCCATCACCGTGCTGGCGCTCTCGACCATGAAGCGCGTCCTCGCCCGCCGAAACGCCGCAACGAAACTTTGACAAGCCCGTCCCCTCCGCGTTACTGAACACCCGTTCATTTCCACCCTGAAAAGGAGCCCGCCTCATGAAAATTTCCGACACCTGCGCCGTGATCACCGGCGGCGCCTCGGGCCTGGGCGAGGCCACGGCCCGCCAGTTCGCCGCCTCCGGCGCCAAGGTCACCCTGCTCGACCGCGACGCCGAGCGGGGCGAGGCCGTCGCCGCCGAACTGGGCGGCACTTTCGTTCAGACCGATGTCACCAGCTCCGACTCGGTCGCCGCCGCCATCGACGCCGCCAAGGCAGCCATGGGCCGCATCACCGCCCTGGTGAACTGCGCCGGCATCGGCACGCCCGGCTCCACGCTGGGCAAGGAAGGCCCGATGGCGCTCGAGAAATACGCGCAAGTCGTGAACATCAACCTGGTGGGCAGCTTCAACACCGCCCGCCTCGCCGCCGCCGCCATGGCCGGAAACGAGCCCGACAGCGACGGCGCCCGCGGTGTCATCATCAACACCGCCTCGGTCGCCGCCTTCGAAGGCCAGCGCGGCCAGACCGCCTATGCCAGCTCGAAGGGCGGCATCGTCGGCCTCACCCTGCCGCTGGCCCGTGACCTGGCGCGCAACGGCATCCGCGTCATGACCATCGCGCCCGGCATCTTCGCCACGCCGATGCTGGCTGGCCTGCCCGAGGCCGCGCAACAGCAGCTGGCCGCCGATGTCACCTGCCCGCAGCGCCTGGGCGATCCGAACGAATATGCCCGCCTGGCGCAGTTCATCGTCGAATGCGGCTATCTCAACGGCACCACCATCCGCATCGACGGCGCGCTTCGGATGCAATGACACCCCCGGCCCGTCGCGGCACTGTCGCGGCGGGCCCCGTAGGGTGGGTTTCCAACCCACCATCCCGCTCAAAGGTTAACGCCTGCGCTGCCAGACGCATCGCAGCCGCCGGCCAGCCGGCGCGCAGACACCGGTTTTCGGGCTCTATTAACCGCTCGCTTCCGCCTTTTCAGCAAGCGTTAACCATTCTTCCTCGGCCGCCATCAGGGCCGCCTGCCGCTCGGCCAGCGCCTCGGACCCCTTCCTGAACTTCACCGGTTCCTTCGAGAACAGATCCGGCTGCGCCAGGAAATCTTCCAGCTTGGCGATCTCGGCCGTCAGCCGCTCCATCAGCCCTGGCAATTCCTCCAGCCGGTGCTTTTCGGTGAACGACAACCCGGCCGCTTTCGGCCTGGCTTCCTGCTTTACCGTCGGCGCAGAGGGCTGTGTTTTTTCTGCCTTTTCCTCGCCTGCACCATACTCAGCCCCGGCCCGCTGGGCGCGATAGTCGCTCCAGCCCCCGGCATAGAGCGTGGCCCGCCCGTCGCCCTCCATGGCGACGGTGATACTGGCCACCCGGTCGAGGAAATCGCGGTCGTGGCTGACCAGCAGCACGGTGCCGTCATAGCCGTCCAGCAGCTCCTGCAACAGGTCCAGCGTCTCGACATCCAGGTCGTTCGTGGGTTCGTCCAGCACCAGCAGGTTCGATTCCCGGGCCATCAACCGGGCCAGCAGCAACCGGGCTTTTTCCCCGCCCGACAAGGACTTGACCGGCGCTCTTGCCTGCCGCTCGTCGAACAGGAAGTCCTTCAGATATCCCACCACATGGCGCGGGCTTCCCCGCACCATCACCTGATCCGACTGGCCCGACACCCGCATCCCCGGATCGCTGGTCAGGCTGTCCCACAGGCTCGCCTCGGGGTCCAGCCCGGCCCGCGCCTGATCGAAGATCGCCGGCTCCAGGTTGGTGCCGTGCTTGACGCTGCCGCTGTCGGGGGCGACCTCGCCCATCAGCAGCTTCAAGAGCGTCGTCTTGCCCACCCCGTTGGGCCCGACGAAGGCCACCCGGTCGCCGCGCAGAACGGTCAGGTCGAAATCCGTTAAGATGGTCTTGCCATCATAGGCCTTGGAGATGCCCGTCGCGTCGATCACCTTGCGGCCCGATTTGGGCCCCGCCTCCAGCGCCATCGCCGCCGCGCCCTGGCGCTTGATCTGCGCCGCGCGCTCGGCGCGCAGATCGTGCAGCGCCCGCACCCGGCCCATGTTGCGCTTGCGCCGGGCCGAGATGCCCTCGACCGCCCAACGCGCCTCTTCCTTGATCTTGCGGTTCAGCTTGTGGCGGGCCTGGTCCTCGTCCTCCCAGATCTTGTCGCGCCAGGCCTCGAAGGCTTCGAACCCCTTTTCCTGCCGCCTGACATTTCCCCTGTCGATCCAAAGGGTTGCCCGCGTCAGTTCACGCAAGAAAGCGCGATCGTGCGAGATGATGACGAAGCCCGCCCGGGTCGCCTTCAGCTCGGCCTCCAGCCACAGCACCGCCTCGATATCGAGGTGGTTGGTCGGCTCGTCCAGCAGCATCAGCTCGGGCGCCTCGGCCATCAGCTTGGCCAGCGCCGCCCGCCGCCGCTCCCCGCCCGAGGCGGTGGCGACGGCGCGGGCAGGGTCGAATTTCAACCCCTCGCCGGCGCGCTCGACCCGATACAGCTCGCCCGCGTCCAGCCCGCTGGCGGCATAGTCGCCCAGGGTGGCGAAACCGGCCAGGTCCGGATCCTGCTCCATATAGCCTACGCGCACGCCCGGCCCGGCCACCACCTCGCCCTTGTCCGGCTCGACAATGCCGGCCATCACCTTGAGAAGCGTGGATTTTCCCGATCCGTTGCGGCCCACCAGCGCGACCCGGTCGCCGGGTTGCACCACCAGCGAGACGGCGTCGAAAACCGGCTCTCCGCCGAAGGTGAGGGACAGGTCGTTCAGTTGCAGAAGAGGAGCGCGCGCCATGCGCGTCAGCTACCCCGGCGCCCCGACAGCGTCAAGCGGCGTCGCCTCAGCCCAGCACCGCCCGCAACAGCCGCTTGCGCGCCGCCGGAATCGCCGCGATCTCGAGCCCGGTGAAGACATGCAGCGTACCCATCTGGGCATCGACCACCGCATGATCGCTGACCCAGCCGCCCATCATCAGATAGGTCTTCAGCAGGGGCGGCATCCGCAACATCGCCAGCTTCATGTCGGGCTTGCGCCTCAGCCGCGCGGCAAAGCGGAAGACCTTGGGCGCCTTGACCCGCGGCAGCCAGCGCTTGGGGCCCAGGTGACGCTCGCGCAGCATGGCGAAGGCATCCAGATACTGGGCCTCGTCCGTGCCCGCGAACGAAGAACAGCCGAACAGCATCTTCACATTGTGATCGTCGACATAGCCGGTCAGCGCGCCCCAGGCGATGCGCAGGATGTCGGGGTCGTTCAGCCCCGGCGCGATGCAGAAGCGGCCGATTTCCAGCATGGCGCCCTCGAAGGCTTCCAGCGCCGAAAGCTCGTAATACTGCGCCGAATAGCTGCGCCCGATCTGCCCCGCCTCCAGCGGCAGCACCCGGCAGCAGGCCACCAGCCGCCCGGTCGCCACCTCTTCCACCAGAAGGTGGCGGCAGACCGCGTCATAGGCATCCACATCCAGCCCGTCGCGCCCGAAAAAGGCCAGATGGCGCAACGCCTGGGCGGCGCGGCTGTCCGCCTCGGTTTCGGAAAAACGCGCGCGATAGGCGCCTTTGGTCAGAGCAGGCCGCATCGGACACTCCTTCTCGCCAAGGAATCTAGGCCCGCCCCGCTTAGCACGCAAGACATGTCAGAAGGATGAAGCCCCGTCCCGGCCGAATGTCCCGGCGAAACCGCCGGGAAATCAGCTGCGGTTCAGGAAGGCGCCCGGATTGAAGCCACCGATATTGCCCAGAAGCTGCCGCAGGAAGCCCTTGCCCTCGACCGAGGAACTGGTCACCCGGCGCGACAGCTGCACGATCCGGCCGTCCTCCAGCCCGAAGCGTTCGATGTTCTGCACCACGCCCTGCTCGTTGAAGCTGATCGCCAGCACCTGACGCTCGATCTCCTTCGGCTCGAACATGCCGAAATGCCTCACCCGGCTGCGGACATAGTAGTAATCGCCCCCCTCCAGCACGCCGCCGGCAGACGGCGCGCCGATCACCTCGTCCACCGTGGCGCGGGTATCGACGCCGACGACGATCTCGGCCAGCTCGTCCTCGCTGGGGATATAGCCGTGATTGCGGAAAACCGGCGCGCAGGCCGTGAGGGCAAGAATCGCCAGGGCCGCCAGCCCCAACCTCGCTTTGGAAATTCCCCCCATACCGCTGCCCTCTTGCCTTGGCGATTTGCGCCTTTTAATCCGCTTACAACAGCTTACCCCCTTTCTTCAAGAATGGAAAAGCCATGACACATAACGCGCCCTCGCGACTCAGGGTTTCCGAGCTGCCGCAAAACCGGGCTTTCGCCTTCGATCTGGCCCCCGATGCCGAGGCGATGGCGGCGCTGGCCGCGCGGCTCGACCTCGATGCGCTGCGCAAGCTCGGCTTCGCCGGAACGCTCGAGGCCGAAGGCAAGGGCGCCTGGCGGCTGCAGGCGCGGCTGGGCGCCACGGTGGTGCAGCCCTGCGTGGTGACGCTGGCGCCGGTCACCACCCGGATCGACGAGACCGTCATTCGCCGCTTCCTGCCGCATCTGCCGGAAGAAGACAGCGATGCCGACGAGATCGAGATGCCCGAGGACGAAACCATCGAACAGCTCGGCCCCGAGATCGACCTTGCCGCGGTGATGGAAGAGGCGCTGGCCCTGGCCCTGCCGCTCTATCCCCGCGCCGATCGGGCCCATATGGCCGAGCAGCGCTTCACCGAACCCGGCAAGACCCCGATGAGCGACGAAGACGTCCGCCCCTTCGCCGGGCTGAAAGCCCTGCGCGACAAGCTCGAAGGCGGCGATTGACCGGGGCTGCCGGGGCTCAGACGGGCACCGGGCGGGCGCCGGACGGAAACGCAAGAAACCTCTTGCGCAGCGGCAAAATCCGGCTATTTTCCCGGCTTCTTGTCAAATTTGTGTTGGACAGGCTTTCGCGATGCGACTAAGAGCCCCCAACACCCGCGAACGGGACGCTTCGGAGACCTTCCGGCGGACCCTGAAAAGAAACTGGACCCCACGCCCCGGCGCGCATGGTCCGCGAACATGGAATTGAGGTTGCGACATGGCCGTCCAACAGAACAAAGTCTCGAAATCGCGCCGCAACAATCGCCGCGCACATGATGCGCTGGTTGCGGCAAACCCCAACGAATGCTCGAATTGCGGCGAACTGAAGCGCCCGCACCATGTCTGCCCCTCCTGCGGGCATTACGACGATCGTGAAATCGTCGCCATGGTCGACGAGATCGATCTGGACGAAGACGCGGCCTGAGGCCCATTTCGGGGGCCGCCCGCAAGATGACCGGCACAACGGACCATTCCGGCCAACCATCCGCGGGCACTTCCCCCGGACGCTCCCCGTCTGACAGAATCATCCTTTCGGTCGACGCCATGGGCGGCGACAAGGGGCCGGCGACCGTGGTTGCCGGCATTTCGCGTGCGGCCAAGGCCGACCCGAAGATCGGCTTCATCCTGCACGGGCCCCTCGCCAAGCTCGAGCCGCTGGTCGCGCGGCGCAAGCATCTGGCCGGGCGCTGCGAGATTCGCGATGCCGAAGGCGTCGTGTCGATGGCCGACAAACCCGGCGACGTGGTGCGCAGCGGCAAGAACACCTCGATGTGGTCGGCGCTGGACAGCGTCCGCTCGGGCGAGGCGGATGCCTGCGTCTCCTGCGGCAATACCGGCGCGCTGATGCTGTTGTCGGTGGTCCGGCTCAGGAAGCTGCCCGGCGTCTACCGCCCCGCCATCGCCGTGCTCTGGCCGTCGCACAATCCGCAGGAATTCAACGTCATGCTGGACGGCGGCGCCGATGTGAAGGCGGATGAACGCGACCTCTTGCAATACGCGCTGATGGGCGCCTCCTATGCCCGCAACGGGCTGGGGCTGGAACGTCCGCGGGTCGGTCTTCTCAACGTCGGCACCGAGGAGTTCAAGGGCCGCCCCGAGATGAAGCTGGCCAGCGACCTGATCGCCGAGAACGCCAAGGCGGCCAAGTTCGACTATGTCGGCTTCGTCGAAGGCTCGGACATTCCCGGCACCCGCGCCGATGTGATCGTGACCGACGGCTTCACCGGCAATATCGCGCTGAAGACCGGCGAAGGCACCGCCTCGCTGATCGGCGATTTCCTCAAGGAAGCGTTCAAATACACCCCCCTGTCGCGGCTGGCCTCGCTTTTGGCCTATACGTCGATGCAGCGACTGAAGAAGCGAATCGATCCGCGCCGGGTGAATGGCGGCGTCTTCCTGGGGCTCAACGGCACGGTGGTGAAATCCCATGGCAGCGCCGATGCCACCGGCGTGGCGGCGGCGCTGCGGCTGGCGGCGCAACTGGCCGAAAGCCGGTTCTCGGCCAAGCTGGCCGCGCGGATCGCCGCGGCCACCATGGCCGCCAGCGAGGCCCAGACCAGCGCGCCCGCGGCGGACAGCACGGATAGCGAGGCGAAATGACGATACGAGCGGTGGTTCAGGGCATCGGGCATTACCTGCCCGCCAAGATCGTGCCCAACAGCGCCTTCGAGGCGACGCTCGACACCACCGACGAATGGATTCGCACCCGCAGCGGCATCGAACGCCGGCATTTCGCGGCCGAGGGCGAAACCACCTCCGACATGGCCGTGATCGCCGCGCGCCGTGCGCTCGACGCCGCCGGCCTGACGCCCGACGATATCGACGCGGTGGTCGTCGCCACCTCGACGCCCGATCTCACCTTTCCCTCGGTCGCCACCATGGTGCAGGCCGGCCTGGGCATGACCCGCGGCTTCGGCTTCGACGTGCAGGCGGTCTGCGCCGGCTTCGTCTTCGCGCTGACCACCGCCAACGCGCTGGTGGTCTCGGGCCAGGCCAGGACGGTGCTGGTGATCGGGGCCGAGACCTTCTCGCGGATCATGGACTGGACCGACCGGTCGACCTGCGTGCTGTTCGGCGACGGCGCCGGCGCGCTGGTGCTGCGCGCGGAAGAGGCCGAGGGCACGTCCGACGACCGGGGTATCCTCGCCTCCGACCTCAATTCCGACGGCCGCTTCCGCGACATGCTCTATGTCGATGGCGGCGTCTCCTCGACCGGCCACGCCGGCAAGCTTCGGATGCAGGGCAACCCGCTCTTCCGCCAGGCGGTGGACAAGCTGACCTCGACCGCCCACGCGGCGCTGTCGAAGATCGGTCTCACCGATGACGCGGTCGACTGGATCGTGCCACATCAGGCCAATATCCGCATCATCCAGGGCACCGCCAAGAAGATGGGCGTGCCGATGGAACGCGTCGTCGTCACCGTCCAGGACCACGGCAACACCTCGGCCGCCTCGATCCCGCTGGCCCTGTCGGTGGGGGTGGAACGCGGCCAGATCAAACCCGGCGATCTGCTGGTGACCGAGGCGATCGGCGGCGGCCTCGCCTGGGGCGCCGTGGTGCTGCGCTGGTAAGGCTGCGGCCCGCGCCGAAGCAGCGCAAAAACGCTGTCAAAAAGCGCCTTCCAAGCCATTGATATTGACTCGGATTTTCCAATGCCCCTAGAGTTGTCGAAACAACGGGGGAAGATGGACGATGAGCGACAAGACCTTGACCAGGATGGACCTGAGCGAAGCCGTGTTCCGCGAGGTCGGACTGTCGCGCAACGATTCGGCGCAGCTGGTCGAAAGCGTGCTGCAACACATGTCCGACGCGCTGGTGAAGGGCGAACAGGTCAAGATCTCGTCCTTCGGCACGTTTTCCGTCCGTGAAAAGGCCGCCCGCGTCGGCCGCAACCCCAAGACCGGCGAAGAGGTGCCGATCAACCCGCGCCGGGTTCTCACCTTCCGGCCGTCGCATCTGATGAAGGACCGCGTCGCCGAGGGCAACAAGAACTGACCCCATAAAGGAGGCACGAGCAGTCAATGGCGAAATCCGCCGAGGCCTTCCGCACCATATCCGAAGTCGCAGACTGGCTGGGCGTTCCGGCCCATGTGCTGCGCTTCTGGGAAAGCAAGTTCACCCAGGTGAAGCCGGTCAAGCGCGCCGGCGGCCGGCGCTATTACCGCCCCGCCGACATGGCCCTGCTGGGCGGCATCAAGAAACTGCTGCACGATGACGGGATGACCATCAAGGGCGTGCAGAAAATCCTGCGCGAACAGGGTGTTAAACATGTCGCCTCATTCTCCGCACCGCTCGACGGCGATGCCGGGGCCGATCGGGACGAGGTGATCGAGTCCGTGGCCATCGCGGCCGAACCGGCCGTCGGGATCGCCCCGTCGCTGGCCCAGGACGATGAAGACGGGGACGAGGATGACGACGAGGACGACCGCCCCTTCGCCGCCTCGGAGGACCTTGCGGAAGACGACCACGCCGAGCCCGAGGAGAGCTGGGTTGAGGCGACCGAGCCCGAGGACGACGACGAAACCGACGATCTGACCTTCGCCGCCGCCGCGCCCGAACCCGAGCCCGAGCCGGAAAACACCCTCCCCGCGCCGCCGGAGCCGGGCGAACCCGCCAGCGACACCCGCGTCCTGGAAGATTTCGCCGCCGCGCCGCAGGCCCCCGAGCCGTTTTCCGAAGACGCCGAGACCGTCGAAACCGCCGCCCTGCCCGACGACGAACCCGCCGTCGAGACCGTCCCGGCCGAAGACCGCGCCGAATCGGAACCGGCCCCCGAGGCCGCACCGGTCGCGGATGCTGTCGTGCTGCCGGGCTTCCTGCACCGCGCCGCCGCCCCGGCCGAGGACGCGACCGCCGAAGACGCCGAAGCCGCGCCCCCGGCCTCACCAGAACCCGAGCCCGATCCCGAGCCCGCCCCGCCGCGCCCCGAGGTGATCGCCCTGCCCCCCGACCCGCAGGATGACGAAATCGACGCCGCCCCCGGCCTCATCTCGGCCCTGGCGGCACGGCGCGGCCAAAGCCTCTCTCCGGACATCGCGGCCGAGGCCGCAAGGCTGCGCGACACGCTGGTCACGCTGTCGTCGCGGCTCGGCATCCAGCGCCCCGGCCAGCACCCGGAATAACCGTCTTTCGGCGCGATTTCCGCTTGCCCCCGCGGCGAAAACCGCTATGTAAGCCAAACGTCGGGCTATAGCGCAGTCTGGTAGCGCGTCCGTCTGGGGGACGGGAGGTCGTAGGTTCAGATCCTGCTAGCCCGACCATCAAACACCCTCCCCCACCCCTCCGGAATTTTCGCGTTTTCTTCCGCGCCCATGGGCGGTATCACCGTCGAAACGCGGCAAAAGACGGGGCGTAAGACGATGACAGGCGTTCTGGCCAGCCAGCAAATCGAAGCGATGATCGAGGGCGGCGCGCTGACCGCCACCCACCCGATCCTGCCCGAACAGGTGCAGCCCGCCAGCCTCGATCTGCGGCTCGGCACCCGCGCCTGGCGGGTCCGCGCCTCGTTCCTGGCCGGACAGGGCCGCAGCGTCGCCCAGCGGCTCGACGATTTCGAGATGCACCAGATCGACCTGACCCATGGCGCGGTGCTGGAAAAGGGCTGCGTCTATGTCGTGCCGCTGATGGAAAGCCTGGCCCTGCCCGCCGGCATCCAGGCCGTGGCCAATGCCAAAAGCTCGACCGGCCGGCTCGACCTGCTGACCCGCACCATCACCGATGGCGGCGAGGAGTTTGACCGCATCGCGCCGGGCTATAGCGGCCCGCTCTATGCCGAGATCTGCCCGCGCAGCTTTTCCGTGCTGGTGCGGCCCGGGATGCGCCTCAACCAGATCCGCTTCCGCGACGGCCAGGCGGTGCTGACCGACGCCGAACTGCGCGCACTTCACGACGAAACCCCGCTGGTCGACGGCGACGCGGTGATCGACCAGGGCCTCGGTTTCTCGGTCGACCTGAAACCCGCCGCCGGCACGCTGGTGGGCTATCGCGCCAAACCCCATACCGGGGTGATCGACCTCGACCGGCTGGGCTTCTACAACCCGGCCGATTACTGGGAGGAGATCCGCACCCAGACCGGCCAGATCATCCTCGATCCCGGCGCCTTCTATATCCTGGTCAGCCGCGAGGCGGTGCATATCCCGCCCGCCTATGCCGCCGAAATGGCCCCCTTCCTGGCCATGGTGGGCGAGTTCAGGGTGCATTACGCCGGCTTCTTCGATCCCGGCTTCGGCCATGCCCAGGCCGGCGGCGCCGGCTCGCGCGGGGTGCTCGAGGTGCGCTGCCACGAATCGCCCTTCGTGCTGGAAGACGGTCAGGTCGTCGGCCGGCTGGTCTATGAACGGATGTCCGAAATCCCCGCCCAGCTCTATGGCCAGGGCATCGCCTCGAACTATCAGGGCCAGGGCCTCAAGCTGTCGAAGCACTTCCGCGCCGCCTGAAACCGGCCCGCGCCCGCCCTTTCATCTTTCCGGAAATACTCGAATCCCCGGCCCGCCAAACGGACCGGAGCCAAAGGGGACAGCGCCCCGCGCCCTGTCAGAACTTGCCGATCCGCCGGGCCAGCCGCATCCCCTGACGCGCCTGCTTCAGCCCCTGCTTGGCGCTGCGGGCCTGCTGGCGCTCGGCCTTGGTCCTCTCGCCCTCGCCCTTGCCACCACCGGCAAGCCGCCTGGCGCCCATGTCGATGCCCTTCCGCATGACCATGCGGAGGAACATGTTGATGATCCGGTCGACGTTCATTGCGCCTCTCCTCGTCTCTGCCTCTACGCGGCATCCTAGCGCCGCAATGTGCCCAGAATAGGGCGTCAATCCTCGAACAGCTCGCTCTGGCCCTCGGCGGCCTCGTCGTCCTCTTCGCCCTCGCCCAGGATCGGGCCCAGCCCCGGTGGTCGGCTGTCCAGCAAGCCCGGCCGAGCGCAATTCCTTCAGCCCCGGCAGATCGCGCGCGCTTTCCAGCCCGAAATGGTCGAGGAACGATTGCGTCACCACGAAGGTCACCGGCCGCCCCGGCGTCATCTTGCGCCGGCCGAAGCGGATCCACTCCATCTCCAGCAACTGATCCACCGTGCCGCGGCTGACGCTGACGCCGCGAATTTCCTCGATCTCGGCACGGGTGACGGGCTGGTGATAGGCCACGATCGCCAGCGTCTCGATCGCCGCACGGCTCAGCTTGCGGGTCTCGACCGTCTCCTTCTGCATCAGGAAGCCAAGGTCGGGAGCGGTGCGCATCGCCCAGGCATCGCCCACCTTTACCACCCGCACGCCGCGCCCCTCATAGCGTTTACGCAGATGCACCAGCGCCTCGGCCGCGTCCGCGCCATGCGGCATCCGGTCGTTCAGCTCCTTCACCGTCACCGGCTCGACGCTGGCGAAGAGGATCGCCTCGCACATCCTCTCCTGCTCGGCGATGGGCGGTGCCTCGAACAGGCTTTTCCCTTTATCTTCCGTCTCTTCGCTCATGGTCCTAATCCTTCTTGCGCAGCTGGATCGGCGCGAAGGTCTCGGCCTGGCGCAGTTCCAGCTTGCCCTCCTTGGCCAGTTCCAGCGAGGCCGCAAAGGTCGCCGCCGTGGCCGAGCGGCGCTTGACCGGATCGCTTTCCCAGCCTTCGGGAAGATAGCTCGACAGGTCGGTCCAGTTGCCGGCGAAGCCAATCAGCCCGCGCATCCGCTCCAGCGCCTGCTCCATGGTGAAGACCTTCTCGCGGTCCATCACGAAGGGGCGGAACTCGTCGCGGGTGCGGATGCGGGCATAGGCCTGCATCAGGTCCAGAAGGTTGGCGGTGTAATGCACCCGCCGCACCCGGGTCACGTCCTCGGGGATGCCGCGGGCGAAGAAATCGCGCCCCAGCCGGTCGCGTGCCATCAGCCGGGCGGCGACGTCGCGCATCGCCTGCAGCCGCTCCAGCTGAAACGCCAGATGCGCGGCCAGCTCCTCGCCCGACGGCCCGTCCTCGCTGGGATCGGGCGGCAGCAGCAGCCGCGATTTCAGGAAGGCCAGCCAGGCCGCCATCACCAGATAATCGGCCGCCAGTTCGAGCCGCAGCTGCTTGGCCTTCTCGACGAAGGCCAGGTATTGCTGCGCCAGCTGCAACACGCTGATCTTGCGCAGGTCCACCTTCTGGGTGCGCCCCAGCGTCAGCAGCAGGTCGAGCGGCCCCTCGAAGCCGTCGACATCGACGATCAGCGCCTCTGCGGCCAGCCTCTCGGCCACCGACATGCCATCGTCCTGAAACTCGTCCCTGTCCTCGCTGTCCTCAACCATTCCCGGCGCCTTGCAGAAGCGCCTCAAGTTCGGCTTCCAGGGCGGCAATGTCAATCTCGTCAGGGCTGTGGCGGGCAGCGATGGCGCGCTCGGCGCGGGCCTGGGCCCCGGCGCCCATCCGCCCGGCGGCGCCGGCGACGCGGCGGCGGTCCTCCAGGCTCTGGTTGCACAACAGGATCACGTCGCAACCGGCGCCCAGGGCCTTGTCGGTCAGCATCGCATAATCGCCCTGCAGCGCCTTCATCGACAGATCGTCGGTCATGATCAGCCCGTCAAAGCCGATCTCGCCGCGCACCGCGCCCATGACCTTGGGCGACAGCGTCGCCGGCAGATCGTCCAGCGCGTCATAGACCACATGCGCCGTCATCCCCAACGGGAAGTCGTTCAGCGCATAGAAGGGAAAGAAATCAACCTCTTGCAGCTCGTTCTTCGGCGCGGCGACACGCGGAAGGTCGGCATGGCTGTCGCTGACGGCGCGGCCATGGCCGGGGATATGCTTGACCACCGGCAAGACGCCGCCATCCAGATGCGCCTGCGCCACCGCCCGGCCGATCCGCGCCACGCCCCTCGCGTCCTCGCCATAACAGCGGTTGCGCAGAAACGGATGGGTCTCGGCCCGGGCGACATCGACCAGAGGCGCACAATTGCTGTCGATGCCGCAGTCGCGCAACTCGGCCGCAATCAGCCGGTATCGCAGATACATCGCCCGCTCGGCCTGCTCTCCCGCCGCCAGCACATGTTCCAGCGGCGGCAGCCATTCGCGCCACAGCGGCGCGCGCAGGCGCTGCACCCGGCCGCCCTCCTGGTCGATGGTGATCGGCGCCTCGCGGCCCACCGCCTCGCGCATCTCGGCGGTCAGGCGGCGCAGCTGTTCGGGGCTTTCGACATTGCGGGCAAACAGGATGAAGCCGAACGGATCGGCCTCGCGGAAGAAGGCGAATTCCTCGCGGCTCAGGCTCAGCCCGTCCGCGTCCAGGATGGTGGCGCCCCAGCTGCTCACTTCGCGGTCACCGGAATGCAATCGGCCCGCTCGGCCACCAAAGCCGAGCAGAAGCGGCGGGCGTCGTTCATATCCTCGAAACCCACGGCGCGGAGCCGATAGAACACCCGCCCCCCGCTTGAAGCCTTCTGGATAAGCCTTTGCTTTCCTTCCATATAGTCTCCAAACCGCGCGGCAAGCTTGTCCCATTCCTGACGCGCGACCTCGGGGCTGTCATAGGCGCCCAGCTGGGCCACCTTGGCCCCGTCCGGCAGCGCCTCGGGATCGACCTCGAGCGCTTCGGCCAGGGCGTCGGACAGCGGCGCCGTCGCCGCCACCTGCTGCACCGTCTCGCGCAGCCCGCCGGGCCGGGTCATCGGCCGGAGCGAGCGCTTCATCCCGCCCTTCACCTCGGGCCGTGCTGCGGCGGCCTCCTCGGCCGGTTCGGGGTTCGCCGGCGCCGCTGCGGGCGGGACCACGGCGGCCACCTGCTGCACGGTCTCAAGCGCCGGCGCGGCCTCCAACGGGGCCGCGCCCGAAGCCAGCTGCTCGGCCAGCGCCCGGATCGAGCCCATCTGCGGCGTCTCGGCCGGATCTTCCGGTTCGTCCTGCGGCACCGCGGCGGCCAGAACCTGGTGGCGTGGCTGATCTTCGTCCGACAGGCTCACCGGCGCGGGGGCCAGAACCAGCCGCTCGGCCGGTCTCGCGGCTGCGCCTTCGGCGGCCACGCTGTTCACCGCCAACCCCTGATGCAAGGCGGCCTCGCCGCCCGGATCCTTGGGCGCCACCCGCATCGGCGCGTCCGAGGCGGCGCGCACCACCGGCACCCCCGACACGTCGCGCGCGATCATCCGGTATCCCCAGATGCCGATCCCCACGACCAACCCCAGCGACACCACGGCGCCGGCCCAGTTGGTGACGGTCCCCAATGTCTGCAATGCGTTGCCGGGCTGCGCCGGGGCCGCCGGCGCGGGCGCTCTGCCGCCGTAAGGAATATCTGCCATCTTCGCCTCGCTTGCGCGTCCCCGGCGATGCATGGCCGCCCGGGATCGTTACTGCCTGATCCCCGGCGCGCAAATTTCGGACGCGTTCAGCGCATCTCTTCCGCCGGAGTTACGCCCAAGATACCAAGACCTGCGGAAATAACAACGGCCACGGCCCGCGCCAGGGCGATTTTTGCCTGCGACAGCGCAATATCGCCCTCCTGCAGGAAACGCAGGGCCGGTTCGTCATTGCCCCGGTTCCACAGGCTGTGGAAATCCGACGCCAGCTCATAGAGATAGAACGCCACGCGATGCGGCTCGTTCGAGCGGCCGGCGGTTTCCACCAGGCGCGGCCACTCGGCCAGCTTCTTCGCCACCGCCAGCTCGGACTCGTGCGTCATGCCGACCAGATCGGCCGCCCGCAGCGTGGCATCGCCCGCCTCGATTCCCGCCTCGGCCGCCTTGCGCAGCACCGACGACACCCGCGCATGGGCGTATTGCACATAGAAGACCGGGTTATCCTTCGACTGTTCCATAACCTTGTCGAAATCGAAATCCAGCGGCGCGTCGTTCTTGCGCGTCAGCATGTGGAACCGCGTCACGTCCGGCCCCACCTCGCTGACCACATCGCGCAGGGTGATGAAGGTGCCGGCCCGCTTCGACATCTTGAACGGCTCGCCGTTCTTGAACAGCTTCACCAGCTGCGTCAGCTTGATATCCAGCGGCACGCGCCCGTCCGAGAGCGCCGATACGGCGGCCTTCATCCGCTTCACGTAACCGCCATGGTCGGCGCCGAACACGTCGATCAGCGCGTCGAAACCGCGTTCGACCTTGTCGAAGTGATAGGCGATGTCGGGCGCGAAATAGGTCCAGGCGCCGTCGGATTTCTTCACCGGCCGGTCGACATCGTCGCCATGAGCGGTCGAGCGGAACAGCGTCTGTTCGCGCGGCTCCCAATCCTCGGGGGTCTTGCCCTTGGGCGGCTCCAGCACGCCCTGATAGATCAGCCCCTTCGCCTCCAGCGCCGCCAGCGCCGCCTCGATCCGGCCGGTGCCATAAAGCGATTTCTCGCTGAAGAACACGTCCATCTCGACGCCCAGAAGCGCCAGATCCTCGCGGATCAGGTCCATCATCTGCGCGGTGGCGAATTCGCGCACCTCCTCCAGCCAGTATTGTTCGCCCTTGTCGAGCAGGTCCGGCCCGTATTTTTCCTTCAGCGCCTCGCCCACCGGCACCAGGTAATCGCCCGGGTAAAGCCCCTCGGCGATCTCGGGCTCCAGCCCGCAGGCCTCGCGATAGCGCTCATACGACGACCGCGCCAGCACATCGACCTGCGCGCCGCCGTCGTTGATGTAATATTCGCGGGTGACGTCATAGCCCACGAAATCCAGCAGCGAGGCCAGCGCATCGCCGAAGACCGCGCCCCTCGTATGACCGACATGCAAGGGCCCGGTGGGGTTGGCGCTGACATATTCCACGTTCACCCGCTTGCCCGCGCCCAGGGTCGACCGGCCGAACGCCACGCCTTCGGCCAGCGCCGCCTTGACCACGCCGTGCCAGACCGCGGGGTCGAGCCGCAGGTTCAGAAACCCCGGCCCCGCCACCTCGGCGCCCTGCACCCGTGCGTCGGCCGACAGCTTCGCCGCCAGCGCCTCGGCGATGTCGCGCGGCTTCATCTGCGCCGGCTTGGCCAGAACCATCGCCGCATTGGTCGCCATGTCGCCATGGCCGGCATCGCGCGGCGGCTCGACCGCGACATTGGCGAAATCGAGCCCCCGGGGCAGCGCGCCCTCGTCCTGCATCGCCTCGAGGCTTGCGATCACGACCGCGCGGATATCGGTGAAAAGGTTCATGTCCCGTCCTCTGGTTTCGCCCGCATTTATCACAACCGGGCTCTACCGCAACCCGCGCGGCGCTTTGTCTCTGGCCTTTTGGCCGATCCCGGGTTAGGCGCTCGCCCAACTCAAGGGAACGCTATACTCATGGACCTGCGCAACATCGCGATCATCGCCCACGTCGACCACGGCAAGACCACGCTGGTGGACGAGCTTCTGAAACAATCCGGCGCCTTCCGGGAAAACCAGGCCGTCGCCGAGCGCGCCATGGATTCCAACGATCTGGAACGCGAACGCGGCATCACCATCCTGGCCAAGGCGACGTCCGTGGAATGGAAGGGCACCCGGATCAACATCGTCGACACCCCCGGCCACGCCGATTTCGGCGGCGAGGTCGAGCGTATCCTCTCCATGGTCGACGGTGTCGTCCTCTTGGTCGACGCCGCCGAGGGCCCGATGCCGCAGACCAAGTTCGTCACCTCCAAGGCGCTGGCGCTGGGCCTGCGCCCGATCGTGGTGCTGAACAAGGTCGACAAACCCGATGCCGAGCCCGACCGCGCGCTCGACGAGTGCTTCGACCTCTTCGCCAATCTCGGCGCCGATGACGACCAGCTCGATTTCCCGCATATGTATGCCTCGGGCCGCTCGGGCTGGGCCGATGCCGAACTCGACGGGCCGCGCAAGGACCTGCACGCGCTCTACAACCTGATCGTCAACCACGTCCCCGCCCCGCGCCAGCAAAAGCACGCGAACGAAGACTTCCGCATGCTCGCCACCACACTGGGATCGGACCCCTTCGTCGGCCGCATCCTGACCGGACGTGTCGAATCCGGCCGCATCAAGGTGGGCGCCACGGTGCAGGCCCTGTCGCGCGTCGGCCAGAAGATCGAACAGTTCCGCGTCACCAAGATCCAGGCCTTCCGCGGCCTCCAGATGCAGGACATCGACGAGGCGGTGGCGGGCGACATCGTTTCCCTCGCCGGCATGTCCAAGGCCACCGTGGCCGACACGATCTGCGCGCTGGCCGTCGACGAGCCGCTCGAGGCCCAGCCGATCGACCCGCCCACCATCACCGTCACCTTCGGTATCAACGACAGCCCGCTGGCCGGCCGCGACGGCAAGAAGGTGCAATCCCGCGTCATCCGCGAACGCCTGCTGAAAGAGGCGGAATCGAACGTCGCCATCAAGGTCAAGGACACCCCCGGCGGCGAGGCCTTCGAAGTCTCGGGCCGCGGCGAATTGCAGATGGGCGTGCTGATCGAGAACATGCGCCGCGAGGGTTTCGAGCTTTCCATCTCGCGCCCGCAGGTGATCATGCGCGAGGAAGACGGCAAGCTGATGGAGCCGGTCGAGGAAGCCACCATCGACGTCGATGACGAGTATTCCGGCGCGGTGATCGAAAAGCTGACCGGTGCCCGCAAGGGCGAGCTGGTCGAGATGAAGCCCGCCGGCGCCGGCAAGACCCGGATCATCGCCCAGGTGCCGTCGCGCGGCCTGATCGGCTATCACGGCGAATTCCTCACCGACACCCGCGGCACCGGCGTTCTGAACCGCGTCTTCCACGGCTGGGCCCCGCACAAGGGCCCGATCCCCGGCCGCCGCGCCGGGGTTCTGATCTCGATGGAAAACGGCGAGGCGGTGGCCTATGCGCTGTGGAACCTCGAGGAACGCGGCAAGATGTTCGTCGAGCCGCAGGACAAGATCTATACCGGCATGATCATCGGCGAGCATTCCCGCGACAACGATCTCGAGGTGAACCCGCTCAAGGGCAAGAAACTGACCAACGTGCGGGCCTCGGGCACGGACGAGGCGGTGCGCCTGACGCCGATCACCCGGCTGACGCTGGAACAGGCCATCGCCTATATCAACGACGACGAACTGGTCGAGGTCACGCCCGCCGCCATCCGCTTGCGCAAGCGCCATCTCGATCCGCACGAACGCAAGCGGGCCTCGAAACAGCCGTGAACCGGGGCCGGGGTGAACCCCGGCCTACGAATTGGCTGGCGCCGAATGCCTGTAGGGCGGGGTTCACCCCGCCTCACCGCCCCAGCGGGGCATAAAACACGAAGAACGCGCCGCCGGCGATCAGCCCGAACCCGACCAGGTGGTTCAGCGTGATCGCCTCGCGCAGGTAAAGCACGGAAAACACGCTGAAAACCACCAGGGTCACGATCTCCTGAATGGTCTTCAGCTCGGCCGCGGAATAGACGCCATGGCCGATCCGGTTGGCCGGCACCGCCAGGCAATATTCGATCAGTGCAATGCCCCAGCTGACCAAGATCACGCCCCACAGAGGCGCTCCGGGGAATTTCAGATGGCCATACCACGCGACTGTCATGAAGACATTCGACGCCAGCAACATCACCACCGGCAGCACATGCGCCGCGCTCATGTCAGAGGCTCACTCCGAGGTCTCCACCACCATCAACTCGCGCTCGGACGCGCCGCGCGCATGGCTCAGCGCCTCCTGGTATTCGGGCGAGTTATAGCACTCGACCGCCGCCTCGACGCTGGGGAATTTCGCCACCACATTGCGCGGCCGCTCCTTGCCTTCCAGCTGCACGAACCGCCCCGCGCGGGCAATGAAATGCCCGCCATGCTTGGCAATCGCCGGGCCGGCCAGCTCGGCATATCTGCCGTAAGCCTCGGCATCCGTCACCGTCACATGCGCAATCCACAAAGCGCCCATTTCACGCCCTCCCAGTTACTTGTCCAGCACGGCTTCCGCCGCCTTGATCGCTGCCTCGGCATTCGAAGCATCCGCGCCGCCGCCCTGGGCCATGTCGGGCCGGCCACCGCCGCCCTTGCCGCCCAGCTCGGGCACCGCCGCCTTCACCAGATCGACGGCCGACACCCTGTCGGTCAGGTCCGCCGTGACACCGGCCGCCACCGCCGCCTTGCCGCCCGCCTCGGCGATCAGCAGGATCGCGCCCGATCCAAGCCGTTGTTTATGCTCGTCGATCAGCGCCGGAAGGTCCTTGCCGCTGACCCCGTGCAAGACCTGCGCCAGGAAGGGCACGCCGCCCACCTCGCGCGCCTCGACGGCACCGCCCTGCCCCGCGCCGCCGGCCATGGCCAGCTCGCGGCGCAGCTGCGCCACCTCGTTTTGCAGCGCCTTGCGCTCGTCCATCAATGCCTTGACCCGCGCTTCCAGCTCCGCCGCCGGCGCCTTCACCGCGCCCGCCAGGTTCGCCACCAGCTTGGCCTGCTCCTCCAGGTGCCGGAAGGCCGCCGCGCCGGTCAACGCCTCGATCCGCCGCACGCCCGCGCTGGACGCGGAATCGCCCAGGATCACGCAAAGACCGATATCGCCGGTCTGCTTCACATGGGTGCCGCCGCAGAGCTCGATCGACCAGGTCTCGCCGCCGGCGCCCTTGCCGGTCGGCGCCACGCCCATCGACACCACCCGCACCTCGTCGCCGTATTTCTCGCCGAAAAGCGCCTGCGCGCCGATGGCGCGGGCATCGTCCGGCGTCATGATCCGCGTCGTCACCGGGCTGTTCTGGCGGATGAAGGCATTCACCTCCTCGCCCACGGCGCGCAGTTCCGTGTCGCTCAGCCCCTTGGCATGGCTGAAATCGAACCGCAGCCGGTCCTCGTCATTGAGCGAGCCGCGCTGCGCGACGTGATCGCCCAGATGCACCCTCAGCGCCTCGTGCAACAGATGCGTCGCCGAATGGTTGGCCCGCACCTTGCCGCGTCGCTTGTGATCGACCTCCAGCGCCACCGCGTCGCCCACGCTCAGGCCGCCCGCCTGCGGCGTCAGGCGATGCGCGATCAGCTTGCCATCGGCGAATTTCTGAACCTCCGCGACCAGCGACAGTTCGTCCAGATCCTCCAGCCGGCGGACAAACCCGTGATCGGCCACCTGGCCGCCGCTTTCGGCATAGAACGGGGTCTGGTTCAGCACCGCCCAGCCCTCTTCGCCCGGTGCCAGGGCCTCGACCCGCGCGCCATCCTTCACCAGCGCCACGACCTGCCCCTCGGCGGTTTCGGTGTCGTATCCCAGGAATTCGCTGGCGCCCTTCTCGTCGGCGATGTCGAACCACAGCGCCGCGTCGGTGGCATCGCCCGAGCCCGACCAGGCTGCCCGCGCCTTGGCCTTCTGTTCGGCCATCGCCGCATCGAACCCGGCCACATCCACGCCGCGCCCCTTTTCGCGCAGCGCGTCCTGGGTCAGGTCCAGCGGGAAGCCATAGGTGTCATAAAGCTTGAACGCCGCCTCACCGGGAAGCTCGGCCCCCTCGGGCAGACCGTCCAGCTCGTCGTCGAGGAGCTTCAGCCCGCGGTCCAGCGTCTGCTTGAAGCGGGTCTCCTCCAGCTCCAGCGTCTCCTCGATCAGCGCCTGCGCCCGGCCCAGCTCGGGGTAAGCGGCCCCCATCTGGCCCACCAGCGATTTCACCAGCTTATGCATCACCGGGTCCTTGGCCCCCAACAGATGCGCGTGCCGCATCGCCCGGCGCATGATCCGGCGCAGGACATAGCCGCGCCCGTCATTCGAGGGCATCACCCCGTCGGCAATCAGGAAACTCGTCGAGCGCAGGTGGTCGGCGATCACCCGATGATGGGTCTTGCCCGGCCCATCCGGATCGCTCGAGGTCGCATCGGCGCTGGCCTCGATCAACGCGCGCATCAGGTCGGTGTCGTAATTATCGTGCTTGCCTTGCAGCAGCGCGCCGATCCGCTCCAGCCCCATGCCGGTGTCGATCGACTGCATGTCCAGCGGCACCATCGAGCCGTCCTCGAACTGCTCGTTCTGCATGAAGACCACGTTCCAGATCTCGATGAAGCGGTCGCCATCCTCTTCGGCGCTGCCCGGAGGGCCGCCCCAGATGTGATCGCCATGGTCATAGAAGATCTCGGTGCAGGGCCCGCAGGGGCCGGTCAGGCCCATCTGCCAGAAATTGTCATGCGTGGCGATGCGGATGATGCGCTCTTCGGGCACGCCGACCTTCTTCCAGATCTCGAAGGCCTCGTCGTCGGTGTGATAGACGGTGGTCGTCAGCCGGTTCGGGTCGATGCCGAAATCGCGGGTGATCAGCTCCCAGGCGAAGGGGATGGCATCTTCCTTGAAATAGTCGCCGAAGCTGAAATTCCCCAGCATTTCAAAGAAGGTATGGTGGCGGGCGGTGTAACCCACATTGTCCAGGTCGTTGTGCTTGCCGCCGGCGCGAACGCATTTCTGCGCCGTGGTGGCGCGCTGATAGTCGCGGGTCTCGACCCCGGTGAAGAGGTTCTTGAACTGCACCATGCCCGAATTTACGAACATCAGCGTCGGGTCGTTGCGCGGCACCAGCGGCGACGAGGCCACGACCTGATGGCCGTTCTTCTCGAAATAGGACAGGAAGGTCGACCGGATATCGTTCAGGCTGGGCATCTTGCGCGCTCTCTCTCTGGGCCGTCTCGGCCACGTGTTACAGCGGTTCCGGGTTTATCGCCAAGCCCGCCGCCTGTCCACAGGGCTTGACCCGGGCCGGGCGGTGGCGATCTGCCCGCCTGCCCCAACGGACGGGGGCCCGGGCGGAAAACGAAACCGGGCCGCGCGGATGTCCCGCGCGGCCCGATCCTGAAAGCCGGTCCCATAAGGGCGGCTTATTCCTCGAACATCTCGTCCCCGGCAGCGTCGGGACCGTCGATCATGTCGAATTCCAGCCCGTGGGCGGCGCGCACCTTGTCCTCGATCTCGAAGGCGATCTCGGGGTGGTCCTTCAGGAACTGGCGGGCATTCTCGCGGCCCTGGCCGATGCGCTCGTCGCCATAGCTGAACCAGGAGCCCGATTTCTGCACCACGCCCGCCGCGACGCCCAGGTCGATCAGCTCGCCGGTCTTCGAAATACCCTCGCCATAGAGAATGTCGAACTCGACCTGGCGGAACGGCGGCGCGACCTTGTTCTTCACCACCTTCACCCGGGTCTGGTTGCCGATCACCTCGTCGCGGTCCTTGACCGAACCGATGCGGCGGATGTCCAGCCGGACCGAGCTGTAGAATTTCAGCGCGTTGCCGCCGGTGGTGGTTTCCGGGCTGCCGAACATCACCCCGATCTTCATGCGGATCTGGTTGATGAAGATCACCATGCAGTTCGACCGCGCGATCGAGCCGGTCAGCTTGCGCATCGCCTGGCTCATCAGCCGGGCATGCACGCCGACGCTCGAGATCGCCCATGTCGCCTTCCAGCTCGCTCTTCGGCGTCAGCGCCGCGACCGAGTCGACCACCACCAGGCTGACCGCGCCCGAGCGCACCAGCGTATCGGTGATCTCCAGCGCCTGCTCGCCGGTATCGGGCTGCGAAATCAGCAGCTCGTCCAGGTTCACGCCCAGCTTCTTGGCATAGCTCGGGTCGAGCGCATGTTCGGCATCGACGAAGGCGCAGACCCCGCCCTTCTTCTGTTCCTCGGCCACCACATGCAGCGTTAGCGTCGTCTTGCCCGAGCTTTCCGGCCCGTAGATCTCGATGATCCGCCCCTTGGGCAGCCCGCCGATCCCGAGCGCGATGTCGAGCCCCAGCGATCCGGTCGAGGTCGCCTCGATCTGCTGCACCGGATTGTCCTTGCCGAGCTTCATGATCGAGCCCTTGCCGAACTGCCGCTCGATCTGCGCCAGCGCCGAATCGAGCGCCTTCTGCTTGTCCGAATTGCCCTTGTTCATTTCCAGAACTTTTGCCGTTGCCATCTCTGTCGCCCTTCTTATCCCATAGCCGCCTTGGGGCGGCAATCGGGAGTTTTTGTTCATGTCTTGTTCTACCTGCGTCCGGTATGGGACCAAAAAGAGAACATTTCAACTAAAATCTTCCCGATCCCACCTTTTTTCGAAATTGGTTAAAGAGTAGTTTACAAGGGCGGGAATTCTGGCCCGCGCGACGGAATGGGGCGAAAATGCTGGTGTTTTCAAAGGCCAGGCTGGTGATCCTGTCGGTTCCCAAGACCGGCACGACGGCGCTCGAGGCGGCGCTGGCGCCGCAGGCGGCGATCGCCGTTCTGGCCCCGCCCGAGCTGAAACACGCGCCGGTCTATCGCTATAACCGCTTCTTCCGGCCGATGATCGAGAAGTTCATCGGCGAGGATATGGATGTGGTGGCGGTGATCCGCGAGCCGGTCAGCTGGCTGGGCAGCTGGTACCGCTATCGCAGCCGGCCGGCGCTGGACGGCAGCCGGCAATCGACCGCCGGGATCAGCTTCGAGGAATTCGTCGAGGGCTATCTCTGCGAGCCGCGCAAGGGCTTCGCCGATGTCGGGGCGCAGTCGAAATTCGTCGAGCCGCGGCCCAACGGCACCGCGGTGACGCATCTCTTCCGCTATGAGGCCTTCGACAGCTTCCTGGGCTTTCTCGAAGACCGGCTGGACTGCCGGATCGACCTGCCGCGGCTCAACACCTCGCCTCCGGCGGGGCTCGAACTTGCGCCCGAGACCGAGGCGCGGCTGCGCCGGGCCTGCGCCGAGGATTTCGCCCTGTGGGAGGGGATCGGCGGCTGATCCGGTTCAGCGCAGCTGGGCGCGTATCGTGTCGGTCAGTTCGGTCAGCGAGAACGGCTTCGGCAGGAAGACCGAATTCGGCACCGCCTCGTGGCCCTCGCCGAAGGCATCCTCGGCATAGCCGGACATGAACACCACCCGCACATCGGGGTGGGTCTCCTGCGCCAGACGCACCCAGCTGGGGCCGTCCATCCCGGGCATGACCACATCGGTGACGAAGATGTCGATGGCCAGGTCGGTCTCGTCCAGCGTCTTCAGCGCCTCCTCGGCCGAGGCCGCCTCGAGCACGACATAGCCGCGCAGCCTGAGCGCGCGCGAGGCGAAGGCGCGCACCGGCGCCTCGTCCTCGACCAGCAGGATGACGGCGCTGGTCTCGGGCTGGTCGGGCTCGTCCGGCGCGGCCGCTGCCGCCGGCGCCGCCTCCGGAGCCCCGGTCTCGGCCGCCTCCTCCCGCTCGGCCAGATAGGCCGGGAACAGCAGGGTAAAGCAGGTGCCCGCGCCGGGGGTGCTTTCGGCGAAGATGAACCCGCCGGTCTGCTTGACGATGCCATAGGCGGTCGACAGGCCCAGGCCGGTGCCTTCGCCGGTGCGCTTGGTGGTATAGAACGGCTCGAAGATCTTCTGCAGCTTGTCGGCCGGGATGCCGACGCCTTCGTCGCGGATATCGACCGCCACGTAATCGCCCGGCGGCACGGTGGCGCGGTCGCGCCGCTCGGGCACGGCGAAGCTCTGGTTGCGGGTCTCGATCCGGATCTCGCCGCCTTCGGGCATGGCATCGCGGGCGTTCACCACCAGGTTCATGACCACCTGCTCCAGCTGGCGCTTGTCGGCGCGCAGCGGGTGCAGCCTGGGGTCGTGCTGCAGCGCCAGCCGCACCTTTTCGCCGACCAGCCGGTTCAGCAGATGCGCCAGATCGCTCAGCGTGTCGCGCAGGTCGAGCACCTCGAGCCGCTGGGTCTGCTTGCGCGAGAAGGCCAGGAGCTGGTTGACCAGCGCGGCGGCGCGATTGGCGTTCTGGTTGATCTGCACCAGGTCGTTATATTCCGGATCGCCCTGGTCGTGGCGCAAGAGCAGCAGGTCGCAATGGCCCGAGATCGCCGTCAGCAGGTTGTTGAAATCATGCGCCACCCCGCCCGCCAGCTGGCCGATCGCCTGCATCTTCTGGCTCTGCACGAACTGCGCTTCCAGCGTCTTCAGCTCGGTCGCGTCGTTCAGCACCGCCACCAGCGTCGGGTCGCTCGGGTCCGAGGCCCGCTTCAGCATCACCTGCACGAAGACCTCGCGGTCGTCGCGCGCGACGCGCAGGAACTCCGAGCTGTTGATCTCGCGCCCCGTGGCCACCTCGGACAGCCAGTCGCCCAGCGACCGGCCCAGCCCCTCCATCAGCGTCGCCAGATGCACGCCCTCGCATTTCTCCTTGCCCAGCAGGTCCCGCGCCAGCCGGTTCGAGCGCAGCACCTCGCCCTCGGGCGTGACCTTGAGAAGCGGCACCGGCAGCGCCTCGACCACGGCCCATCCGCTGGCGTCGCCGCCGGGCACGGACAGCTCGGCGCCCTCGGCCGCCGCCGGGATCAACATCAGCTCGCGGCGCCCGCCGGCCAGCGGCCGCTCGGTCACGAAACAGGGCAATGCGCCGCCGAAGGCCAGCACCCGGTTGATCGCGCCGGGCCGCGGCGGCAGGTCCTCGAACAGACGTTCGACCGCCTTCACCCGCTCGCCGACCAGCTGGCGGGCCGGCTCGTTCATGCGCAGGACGGTGCCGTTGCGGCCCACCGAGACCACCGGAAACACCGTCGTCTCGAGGCTCTGGCCATCGCCGCGCGGGCTCAGCTCTTCCAGCCGCCACAGGAAATCGCCCGCCGTCAGCCGGGTCGCCGACAGCCGCACCGCGCCGGCCCGGGTCACGATATCCTCGCGCGCGCCGCCGCCCGCCTCGGCCTTGCGCCTGAGCCGCAGCATCACCGATTGCGGGTTGGGGATGAGCCCGCCCAGCAGGCTGCTGAGCGTCAGCGTATCGCCGTCGAACCGGGTCTTGGCCGCGGCATTGACATACCACAGCTCGCCCTCGTCATCGGTCACGAAACAGGGCGAGGCGTCCTGGGCGACGAATTCGGAAATCATCGCCTGGGCCCGGCGCGCGCGGCGGCGGAACCCCCAGGCCAGGATCAGCGACAGCCCGACCAGCGCCAGAAGCGTGCCGCCGGTCAGCCAGAAGGCCAGCGCCATCGGATTGTCGCCGCGCCAGAAGGCCACGGCAAAGAACATCAGCGCGAAGGCCACGATCAGCCCGGCCCGCGGCTGCAGCTGCAGGGCGGTGCGGGTCATCTGTCCGGGCGTGAACGCCGTATAGGCCAAGGCATCCCCCTTCTGGCGAATCTCGCCCCGACCATGCCGGCAAATTGGTAAACCCCGCGTTAAGGGCCACCGATGCCGACGATGCGCGGTCGGGCGCATTCATCCTTCGATTGAGATTGCCGCCTCAGCCCTTTCGGATCAAGTGTGCGATGAAGAAACCGTCGGCACCCTCGCCCAGATGCCACTGGCGCTGGAAGGTGCAGCTCCAGCCGGATGACGGGCGCAAAACGCCGCGATCCGGTCGCGTTCTCGTCGGCAAGCAGCGAACAGGTGGCATAGGCCAGCATCCCCGCCTCGGCCACCAGCGGCGCGGCGGCGTCGAGAATGGCGTCCTGCGTCGCCGTCAGCTCGGCCAGCCGTTCGGGGTGAACCGGGCCTTCGCGTCCGGGTCGCGCGCCCAGGTGCCGCTGCCCGAACAGGGCGCATCGCAGAGGACCAGGTCGTAGGGCCCCTGCCCCGGCAGCTGCGCCGTCGACAGAAGCCGCACCCCCAGCCCGGCCCTCTCGGCCCGTGGCGGCAGGTCGCGCATCCGCGCCGGGTTGGCGTCATGGGCGAAGAACCGCGCCGAAACCCGCCCGGCAAGCGCCAGGGTCTTGCCGCCGCCGCCGGCGCAATAATCCAGCACGGTCATATCCTCGCGCAGCGGCAGCGTCTCCATCGCCGCCTGGCTGGCGGCGTCCTGCAGCTCGACCAGGCCGGCGCGATAGGCCTCGGACGTCGCGATCCGCCGCTCGCCTTCCGTCACCCGCAGCGCGCCGCGCGCCAGCGGGCCCGGTTCCGCCGCGATCCCGTCCCGGGCCAGCGCGGCGATGGCGCCGGCCGGATCGGTCTTCTGCAGATTGACCCTGAGGAACACCCCGGCGCGGCGGGCCAGCGGCGCCAGCGCCTCGCCCATCGCATCGCCATAGAGCGCCTCGAACCTCGGCAGCAGCCAGTCGGGCACCTCGGGCAGATCGGGCGCCGCGCCGCCCGCCGCCGCCTCTTCGGGGCTCAGCGCCTCGGGCGCATGGCCCTCGCCGGTGAAGACCGCGCCCGGCGCGCCGCCCTGCGCCCGGATCAGGCCCAGCATCAGGGCGCGGCCATCCTCGCCGCCGCCCAGCGCGGCACAGGCACGGCGCCGGCGCAGCACGTCATAGACATGATCGCGCACCGCCGCGCGGTCCTTCGATCCGGCATAGCGCGCGCCGCGGGCCCAGAGCGTCAGCACCTTCTCGGCGGCCTCGCCGCCGGCGATCCGGTCGAGACAGTCGATCGCCGCCTGCACCCGCGCGCCGGGGGTCATAGCGGCCCCCGGGCAAAGCCTTTCCCGTCGCGGACCAGCCGGGCGAATTTCCCGGGCCCCAGCATATGGCTGCCCGACCAGATCAGCCCGCTGTCCGCGATCTCGTCCAGCGCCGCCCGGCGCGAAAGCGCCGCCAGCGCGCCATCGCTGTCGTATTTCGGCCCCAGCGCCGGGTCGGGCAGCTGCAATGCCTCGGAATGAACGATATCGCCCACCAGCACCGCGCCCTGGCCCAGCCGAAAGCCCATATGCCCCGGCGTGTGGCCCGGCAGGAACCAGGCGCGGATGCCATGGCCCAGATCGGCGCCATCCTCGACCAGCGTGATCCGCGCATAGGCGCGCAGGACCGCGCCGCCGGGCGTGTCCTTGCCCTGCCAGAACGCCGCCTCGTCGCGATGCATCACCACCTCGGCCTGCGGAAAGACCGCGCTGCCCTCGGCCACCGCCCCGCCGGCGTGATCGCCGTGCAGATGGGTGAAGAGGATCCGCGTCACATCGCCCGGCGCGATGCCCAGCCCGGCCAGCAGCCCCGCCATCCGCCCGCCCTTGTCGCCGAAGACCGTGCCGCAGCCGGTATCGACCAGGTCGATCCCGCCGGCATGGCGCAGCACATAGGCGTTGAACTCGGTCTCGGCCCCTGTCAGCCCGGCGGCGGCCAGCCGCGCCTCGCGCTCGGCCTCGGGCAGGTCGGGAAAGACATCCTCGCCGAAGACCTGACCGCCATCGACCAGGCAGATCGCCTCGATCCCGCCAATCTTGATCCCGCCACCCTCGAGGCGTGAAACCCCCGCGCCGCCCATCGCCTCAGCCCAGCCGATAGTTCGGGCTCTCGCGGGTGATCTGCACGTCATGGACGTGGCTTTCCTTCAACCCCGCGCCGGTGATCTTCACGAACTGGCGGTTCCGCGCATCTCCTCGACGGTGGCGTTGCCGGTATAGCCCATGGCGGCGCGCAACCCGCCGACCAGCTGGTGGATGACGGCGCTGGCGCTGCCCTTATAGGGCACCTGGCCCTCGATCCCCTCAGGCACCAGCTTGTCGCTGGCGGCGTCCTTCTGGAAATAGCGGTCGGCGCTGGCCGCGCCATGGCGCCCAGGCTGCCCATGCCGCGATAGGATTTGAACGACCGGCCCTGATAGAGGATCACCTCGCCCGGGATCTCGTCGGTGCCGGCGATCATGCTGCCCACCATGGCACAGCTGGCCCCGGCGGCGATCGCCTTGGCGAAATCGCCCGAGAACTTGATGCCGCCATCGGCGATGACCGGCACGTCGCCGGCGGCGCGCGCAATCCATGATCGCGGTCAGCTGCGGCACGCCGACGCCCGCCACCATCCGCGTGGTGCAGATGCTGCCCGGCCCGATGCTCCACCTTCACCGCATCGGCGCCGGCGTCGATCAGGGCGCGGGCGGCCTCGCCGGTGGCGACGTTGCCGGCGATGATCTGCACCTCGTTCGACAGCTGCTTGGCGCGCGTCACCGCCGCCAGCACGCCCTCGGAATGGCCATGCGCGGTGTCGACCACGATGATGTCGCAGCCGGCATCGACCAGCGCCTCGGACCGGGCGAAGCCCGCATCGCCGACGCTCGTCGCCGCCGCCACGCGCAGCCGGCCCAGCCGGTCCTTGCAGGCGGTCGGGTTCAGCACCGCCTGCTCGGTGTCCTTCAGCGTCAAGAGGCCGGTCAGCTTGCCCTTGCCGTCATGCACCAGCAGCTTCTCGATCCGCCGGGCCCGCATGAGGGACTTCGCCTCGTCCAGATCGGCCGGCTCGGCCAGCATCGCCAGGTTGTCCGAGGTCATCACCGCGCTCACCGGCATCTCGTCCGAGGTGGCGAAGCGCATGTCGCGATTGGTCACGATCCCCACGATATGGCCGCGCCCGTCGACCACCGGGAAGCCGGTGAAATTGTAGCGCTCGACCAGCGCCCTCGCATCGGCGATGGTCTGATCCGCGGTCAGCGTCACCGGGTTATAGACGATACCGCTCTCGAACCGCTTCACCCTGCGCACCTCGCGCGCCTGCTCCTCGACGCTCAGGTTCTTGTGGATCACGCCGATGCCGCCGGCCTGGGCCATGGCGATGGCCATCCGCGCCTCGGTCACCGTGTCCATGGCGGAACTCAGCAGCGGGATGTTGAGCGCGATGGATTTCGTCACATGCGTGCGGGTGTCGGCGGTGCTGGGCAGCACGGCGGACGCTCCGGGAACAAGCAACACGTCATCGAAGGTCAGCGCCTCGCAGATCTCCATTTGGGCTCTCCATGGCCTGGGTTCGGTTGGCGCGTCCCTATCACGCATGGATGCCGGGCGGGGGAAACCCCGATCGGCGCTTGCCCGGGGGCGCCGGCATGTACAGGGTGGGGGCATTGCGAACAGATCAGGTGACCTTCATGCCAGTACTCCGCCCCATGCCCCCCCGTTCCCCGGCCGAGCCGCACCGCGCGGCGACCCAGCTGGAGCTGTTCTTCGACCTGGTGGCCGTCATCGCCATCGCCGCGGTGACCCAGGCCTATCACCATGCGATCTCGGCCGGCCACGGGCTCGAGATGCTGCCGAATTTCGCGGTGATGATCGCCGCCGTCTGGTGGGTCTGGATGAACTTCACCTGGTTCGCCTCGGCCTATGACAACGACGATGCCCTGACCCGGGTGCTGACCATCGTGATCATGTCCGGCTATCTGCTCTATGCCGCCGGCGCCGAACACATCTTCGAAACGCTCGACTTCAAATACGGCCTGATCGGCTGGATCATCATGCGCTTCGGCATGATGTCGCTGTGGCTGCGCGCCGGGCTGAACACCCCCGCCCACAAGCGCACCGCGATGCGATATTTCTGGGGCATCGGCCTGGCCCAGACGCTCTGGGTGGTGTTCTATCTCTTCGCCAACGGCAATCCGCTGCTGTTCTTCCTCTTCGCCACGCCGATCTTCGTGCTGGAAATGCTGGTCCCGGTCTATGCCGAAAAGGCCGGTGGCACCCCCTGGCACCGGCACCATATCATCGAACGCTACGGCCTTCTCAACATCATCGTCCTGGGCGAGGTGCTGCTGTCGATCTCGTTCATGTTCGGCGCGCTCTACGACGGCCATTTCGACTGGTCGCTGGTCTCGACTGCCATCGCCGGCATCGTCATCACCTTCGTGCTGTGGTGGGTCTATTTCATGGACGAGGACCACCTGACCACCGACACCTCGAATGCCCGCTCCTTCATCTGGGGCTATGGCCATGTCTTCATCTATATCGGCGGCGCCCTGGTGGCCGCCGGTCTGGGCGCCTGGTTCGATCTGCTGACCCATCACGGCCATAGCCGCCCCGAAACCGCCGCGCTGGCGCTGAACCTGCCGGTGGCGCTCTATTTCCTCACCCTCTACCTGATCCGCGACCGGTTCCACCCTGCTGGGGGCCGCGGACTGGTGCTGCCGCTGGCGGCGCTGGAGCTTCGTCGCCCTGGGCGCGCTGGGCGCCGATCCCTGGGCCACCGCGATCCTCAGCCTCGTGGCCCTGGCCCTGCGCCTGCCCTGGCGCGAAACCGCCGCAACCAAGGAGTAGACCGCCATGTCCAAGCACGGCTACGAACAGGGCCGCCTCAACCTGCCCTTCGTCGGCATCGCCACCTTCGGCAAGCGCCCCTATGTCGAGGACTGGTCGAAGATCGACGCCGATGTCGCCATCCTCGGCGCGCCCTACGATTTCGGCACCCAATGGCGCTCGGGCGCCCGCTTCGGGCCGCGCGCGGTGCGCGAGGCCTCGACGCTCTTCTCCTTCGGCCATGCCGGCGCCTACGATCACGAGGACGACGCCACCTATCTCCCCGGCTCGGTGCGGATGGTCGATATGGGCGACGCCGATATCGTCCATACCGACACCCTGAAATCCCACGCCAATATCCAGACCGGCGTGCGCGCCGCCCTGCCGCCGGCGCCCTGCCCGTCACCATCGGCGGCGACCATTCCATCAATATCCCCTGCATCGACGCCTTCGAGGGTCAAGGCGAGATCCACATCCTGCAGATCGACGCCCATCTCGACTTCGTCGACGAACGCCACGGCGTCCGCTTCGGCCATGGCAACCCGATGCGCCGCGCCGCCGAGAAACCCTACGTCACCGGCCTCACCCAGGTCGGCATCCGCAATGTCTCCTCGACCGCGAAGGAAGGCTATGACGACGCCCGCGCCATGGGCTCCGACATCCTCTCGGTGCGCCAGGCCCGTGCGCTCGGCCCCAAGGCGCTGCGCAAACGCATCCCCAAGGGCGCCCGGGTCTATATCACCATCGACATCGACGGCTTCTGCCCTCGATCGCGCCCGGCACCGGCACGCCCTGCCATGGCGGCTTTCTCTACTACGAGGTGCTGGAACTCCTGCAACAGGTGGCGAAACATCACGAGGTGGTCGGCATCGACCTGGTCGAGGTGGCGCCGGATTACGACCCGACCGGTTCCACCGCCATCCTCGCCGCGCAGGTGCTGCTGAACCTGCTCGGCTTCATCTTCCACGCCCGCGGCTTTCGCTAGGGCCATGATCGTTCCGGCCCCCTGCCCGCCGATGCGCTGCTCGCCGCCTACGCGGCGCGGCCCGGCGGCTTCACCGATTGCTATGTGACCGAGGTCCCGGGCACGCCCGGCCTCGCCGATTACGTCGCCGCCTTCTACACCAGCCCCGCCTTCCGGCCCGAACGCGCCCTGCTCGGCCTGATCGCCCGCCGCCGGCCAATGACGCCGACGCGGGGCGCCTGGCCTGGCCGAAACCGACAGCTTCTCGGCCTGGACGGTCGAGGCCCGCAGCGAGGACCAGCTTCTCATGCGCGACGTGACCGGCGGCACCCGCTCCTGGTTCATGGTCGCGCCCGGCCCCGGCCCGGACCGCACCCGGCTCCTCTTCGGCTCGGCCGTGGTGCCGCGCCGGGCACGACCCGCCTCGGCCCGATGTTCCACCTCCTGCTCGGCTTCCACCGGCTCTATTCCCGCGCCCTGCTCGCCTCCGCCCGGCGCCGCCTCTTGCGCCACTGACCCAGCCCCTGATCCACCCCTTTCATCTTTCCGGCAAATACTCCCGCCGGAGGCGCCCGTCCCCCTGCCGCTCCGCCCGCCGGCCCGGAAAATGCCGCAACCGGAAAAGATTATGCCGCTCCGCATCTTTTCCCCGCCGGCAAAGCCCCTATGGTAGCCGCAGCGCAAGAAACGGCAGCAGACATGACCAAAGACCCCCTCGTCATCTTCACCCCCTCGGGCAAGCGCGGCCGCTTTCCCGCCGGCACCCCCGTCCTGACCGCCGCGCGCCAGCTCGGCGTCGATCTCGACAGCGTCTGCGGCGGCCGCGGCATCTGCTCGAAATGCCAGATCACGCCGTCCTATGGCGAGTTTCCCAAGCATGGCGTCACCGTCGCCGACGACGCGCTCTCGGAATGGAACGCGGTCGAAGAACGCTACGACCAGAAGCGCGGGCTCATGAAGGGCCGCCGGCTGGGCTGCCAGGCCCGGATCCAGGGCGACGTGGTGATCGACGTGCCGCCCGAATCCCAGGTCCACAAGCAGGTGGTCCGCAAACGCGCCGAAGCGCGCGAGATCACCATGGACCCCTCGGTCCGGCTCTACTATGTCGAGGTCGCCGAACCCGACATGCACGAACCCTCGGGCGATCTCGAACGGTTGATTTCGGCGCTCGAAACCCAGTGGGATATCAAAGGGGTGCGGGCCGACGTTCATGTCCTCCCCGCGCTCCAGCCGGCGCTGCGCAAGGGCGGCTGGGCGGTCACCGTCGCGCTGCATTCCGGCGAGGTCGACGAAGCCCCCCGGATCATGCATCTCTGGCCCGGCCTCTATGACGGGCCGGTCTACGGCCTCGCCACCGATCTCGGCTCGACCACCATCGCGGCGCATCTCTGCGATCTGCGCAGCGGCGAGGTCGTCGCCTCCTCAGGCCTGATGAACCCCCAGATCCGCTTCGGCGAGGATCTGATGAGCCGCGTCTCCTATGCCATGATGAACCCCGGCGGCGCGGATGAGATGACGGCTGCCGTGCGCGAAGGCATGAACGCGCTCTTCACCGGCCTCGCGGCCGAGGCCGGCATCGACAAGAGCCTGATCATGGACACGGTCTTCGTCATGAACCCGGTCATGCACCACCTCTTCCTCGGCATCGACCCCTATGAGCTGGGCCAGGCGCCCTTCGCGCTCGCCACCTCCGACGCGCTGCACCTGCGCGCCTCGGATCTGGGCCTCACCCTGCACCCGGCGGCGCGGGCCTATATCCTGCCCTGCATCGCCGGCCATGTCGGCGCCGACGCCGCCGCCGTGACCCTGTCCGAGGCGCCCGACAAGTCCCAGGACCTGGTGCTGATCGTCGATGTCGGCACCAATGCGGAGATTCAGCTCGGCAACACCACACAGGTGCTCGCCTGCTCGTCCCCCACCGGCCCGGCCTTCGAGGGCGCCCAGATCAGCGCCGGCCAGCGCGCCGCGCCCGGCGCCATCGAACGCGTCCGCATCGACCCCGCGACCAAGGAACCCCGCTTCCAGGTCATCGGCTGCGATCTCTGGTCCGACGATCCCGGCTTTGCCGAGGCCATCGCCGCCACCGGCATCACCGGCATCTGCGGCTCGGGCATCATCGAGGCGATCGCCGAAATGCGCCTCGCCGGCATCGTCGACGCCTCGGGCCTCATCGGCTCGGCCGAGCAGGTGGGCAGCGACCGCTGCATCGCCGATGGCCGGACCCATTCCTATGTGCTCTGGCGCGGCACCCCGGATTTCCCGCAGATCACTGTCACCAACCCCGATATCCGCGCCATCCAGATGGCCAAGGCCGCGCTCTATGCCGGGGCGCGACTGCTGATGGACAAGCTCGACACCGATACCGTCGACCGCGTGGTGCTGGCCGGAGCCTTCGGCGCCCATATCTCGCCGCTCCACGCCATGGTGCTGGGCATGATCCCCGATTGCCCGCTCGACCGCGTCACCAGCGCCGGCAACGCCGCCGGCACCGGCGCCCGCATCGCGCTTCTGAACCGTGCCGCCCGGACCGAGATCGAAACCACCGTGCGCCGCATCGAAAAGGTCGAAACCGCCGTCGAACCCCGCTTTCAGGAGCATTTCGTCAACGCCTCGGCGATGCCGAACGCGGTCGAGCCCTTCCCGATCCTGCGCAGCCTGACCACCCTGCCCGATGTCACCTTCAACCAGGGCGGCGGCGACGCCGCGGCACCCGCCGGCGCCGACGCTGAGCCCGCCCCCAGGAGACCGCCAATGGATATCCACCGCGCCGGTTCGCGCCCCTCGGCCCGCCCCAATCCCGATTATTTCACCGGCACCGTGCGCTTCGACCCGGTGATCTCGGCCCCCGAACCCGCCCGCCTGAACGCGCTCTCGGTCACCTTCGAGCCCGGCGCCCGCACCGCCTGGCACACCCATCCCTTCGGCCAGACCCTGCTGGTGGTCTCGGGCAAGGGCCGCGCCGGCACCCGTGGCGGCCCCGTGCGCGAAATCTTCCCCGGCGATGTCATCTGGTTCCCCCCGGGCGAGGAACACTGGCACGGCGCCGCCCCCGACTGCGCCATGTGCCACATCGCCATGCAAGAGGCCAAGGACGGCTCGGCCGCCGACTGGCTGGAAAAGGTCTCGGAGGCCGATTACGACGCCGGATCGGCCTGACCCGGCCGCGCCCCCGACCTTTCGACGAAAAATCGCGCCCGGCCCCCGCGCGCCGCGTTAACGCATTCGGTTAACCCAATCCTGCCCCGGCGCACGCCCGACGCAAGGCAGCCGGGCCGCAGCCGGGCGGCAGACAGCCGCAAATGTTAACAAGACCGCCGTTAACCTATTCCGACAGCTCATACATGACAGGCGCGCCGAAACCCCGTTGATTTCCCCGCCCCGCGCTCTACCCTGCGCTGTGGAGGTCCTTGCCATGACACAGCCCGCAGCGCCCAGGAAGATCGTCATCTGCATCGACGGCACCGGCAACGAGATCGGCGCCCGCGCCACCAATATCCTCAAGCTCTACAAGACCCTCGACAAGGACGCCCCGGATCAGGAGGCGCATTACTTCATGGGCGTCGGCACCTATGCCGGGCCACAGCTTTTCGCCAGGTTCCGCCAGGCGACGCTCGGGGTCATGGGCCTGGCCTTCGGCCTCGGGCTCGAGGACGACGTGCTGCGCGCCTATGGCGTGCTCTGCCACCGCTATCGCTCGAAGGCGCGCAAGCTGGCCGAGGACCCGGGCCTCACTCGCGACAGCGCCGAAAGCGATCATATCTATATCGCCGGGTTTTCGCGCGGCGCCTATGCCGCCCGGGTGCTGGCCGGATTTATCCATAATTTCGGCCTGGTTAGCCCCGACAAGCTGCACCTGATCGCGCCCGTCTTCCGGGCCTATCGCCGGGTCACGGATTTCGAGAAGACCGACACCGACGACAAGGTCTTCCAGGCTCTGCGCGAATTCGAGCGGGCGCTCGAACCCGATCACCCGGCGATCCGCGCGCTGCTTCTCTTCGACACCGTCAGCTCGATGATCCGCTTCCGCCGGCCGTGGAAGAACCTGACCCGCAGCGCCAGCCTGGCCGAGTTCGGCACACATGCCAGCGTCAATTCCAACGTCTCGGTCCGCATCGTGCTGCACGCCCTGGCGGTGAACGAATGCCGCGCGATGTTCCGCGCCCAGCCCTGGACGCCGGAATGCGACAGGAAAACCGGCGTTCCTTTGTTCTTTGGTAACAATTTCCGGATAGAGTCGACCCAACGCACCCAGTTCGTCGTGCAGCGTTGGTTTCCCGGGTATCATTCCGATGTCGGCGGTTCGCCTTATGAGAATGAGTCAGGCATCGGCAAGATTTCCTTACTCTGGATGCTCGATAAATTGGCCGAGCTCGAGGAAAAAGCCGACGCCGAAGACACCGCCGCCCGTCTGGCACGGGGCCATACGCCCTTGCCCGGGCCGCGCGCGCCGGGCCTGCGCCTGACCGAACGCGCCCGCGGCCGCTATCTCGAGGGCAAGAACCGCAAGGCCCGCACCCCCGATGGCCGCGTCTATGCCCGCCCGCGACCCGACGCGCCGATCCACAATTCGCATCGCGACGGCTGGATCTGCCTTCTGTGGAACGCCTTGGAATTCCTCCCCAAGTCTCTGAAAAGGCGTGAAAAAGGCCCCGTCGCCCCGGCCCGGCGCGGCTGGCTCGGCTTCTGGTATCTGCCGCTTTACGAACCCCGCCACATCCCCGACGGGCACGAGATCGACCCCAGCGTGCCACACCCCTCCGCTCTGAAATGGACCCGCCGGCGCCGTGGTGCTAACCTGCCGCAAAACCGGGGCTGACCCCGCTGACCCGAGGCTTTGGCAGGCATGACATCCGACCCCCAGGCACCCGCGCTGATCACCGTGCGGGCCCAGACCCTGCGCACCACCTTCCTGGCCCTGGCCGCGCTGATCGCGATCACCGCCATCCAGATCGGCGCCCCGCATTGGCTGGGTCAGGAGCCCGGCGCCATCGACTATAAAATCTTCCATTATGTCGGGCAGTTATCGCGCGAAGGTCAAGCCACCCTGCCCTATGACGCGCCGGCATTCGAGGCCTGGCAGGCCACCCGGCCGGGGTGAAATCTTCATGCCCTGGACCTATCCGCCGCAGATGGGCCTCTTCACCCAGGCCCTGTCCCTGCTACCCGTCGGGCTGGGCTATGCGCTCTTCACCGGGCTCGGACTGGCCGCGCTGCTCTGGACGCTTTTCCGCCTCGCCCCCCAGACCGCCGCTCCTGCGCTGATGCTGACCTTGCCCGCCAGTTTGATGAACATCCGCGCCGGGCAGAACGGCTTTCTCATCGCGCTCCTCTTCGCGCTGACCTTCCTTTTTCTGTTGCGGCAAAGGCGGTTGGCAGCGGGCGTTTCACTGGGTCTTCTGGCGGTCAAGCCGCATCTGGGCCTGGGTCTCGGGCTGGTGGCGCTGGTCCGCGGAGGTGCCGTGATGGTGGCGACGGCGATTGTCGTTCTGGCGCTGAGCCTGGGTCTCGCCACCTGGGCCCTCGGCGCCGAAATCTGGCCGGCCTTCTTGCAAAGCGTGCGCGACAGTTCCACCTTCCTCAAGGCCGGCGCCTATCCGATGGAGCGCATGATTTCGATCCATGCGCTGCTGTCTTCCATGGGCGTTTCCTCCGGGATTTCCTTTCTCGTGCAGTCGGTTATGGCGCTTGTCTCATTGGGCCTCATCGCCCTGGCGCTGCTGCGGCGCTGGCGGCTGGACAATCTTCTTGCGCTCTCGGGCACCGCCGGTCTGGCGGTCAGCCCCTATGGTTATGATTATGACCTCGTGGCGCTCACCCCGCGCTGGCGCTGGGCCTGCCCGCGCTCTCACGTCAAACCCGCGGCGCGTTCCGCCCCGTCCTGATCGCCGCGCTGCTGCTCGCCACCGGCTGGGGCCTGCTGACCGTGCTTCTGGCCGGCCGCCTGGGTCTTGACGACCTTCCTGCCCTGGGCGCTCTGGGCTATCTGACCGCGCTTATCCTCATCGCCCGGGCGCTCTTTGCCGATCAAGCGCAACGCCCCGCTTGACCGCCCCGCAGAGCCGCGCTATCCCAAGCCGCGCGGCGGGTATGATGTAATGGTAGCCTGTCAGCTTCCCAAGCTGAACGCGCGGGTTCGATTCCCGCTACCCGCTCCAATCCCCTCCCTCGCGATTGCAGCCCCGGGCGCGACGGCCTATTCATGGCTCTGACAAGGAGAGAGACCCATGAAACTGAACGTCTACCTCGCCGGGGAAATCCACCGACTGGCGCGAGGCCATCATCGCCGCCTGCGATGGGCTCGATATCGCCTGGCTGGGGCCGGTGACCGATCATGCCGCGTCGGACGATTGCGGGGTCGAGATCTTCGGCGCAGAGAACGACAAGTTCTGGCATGACCGCAAGGGCGCGTCGCTGAACGCGATCCGCACCCGCGTCGCCCTCAGGCATTGCGACGTTCTGGTCGTCTGTTTCGGCGAGAAATACAAGCAATGGAACGCCGCCTTCGATGCCGGTTACGCCGCCGCGCTGGACAAGCCGATCATCGTGCTGCAACGCCCCGAGCACGACCATGCGCTGAAAGAGATCGACGCCGCCGCCAATGCCGTGGCCCGCACGCCCGAAGAGGTTGCCCGCGCGCTGCGCTATGTCGTCACCGCAACGCTGTAAGCCCCTGGGATAAGGAGTTTCCCATGTCGCGCCATTTTCTGTTCGTCACCGCCTCGGCCCGCGACGGCGGCAATTCCCTGACCCTGGCCCGGCACGCGGCCGCACATCTGCCCGAGGGCGCCAGCCAGGCCTGGTATGACCTCCACGCGGCGCCCCTGCCGCCCTTCGAGGACCTGCGCCACGCCGAGCCCGGCTATGGTCCGGTGGCGACCGAGGTGAAACCGCTTCTGGACGCCACTCTGGCGGCCACCGATATCGTTCTGGTGGCACCGCTCTATTGGTATGGCCTCCCGGCGGCGGCCAAGCTCTATATCGATCACTGGTCGCACTGGCTGCGGCTGGAAGGCGTCGATTTCCGCGCCCGGATGGGGAAAAGGCGCTGTGGCTGGTGATGTCCTATGCCTCGGCCCGGCCCGAGCAGATCATGCCGGCGCTCGATCAATGCCGCTTCTCGATCGAGTTTTTCGACGGCACCTGGCGCGGCGCGCTTCTGGCCAATGCCAACTTCCCCGGTCAGGTCGCCGAGGATACCAAGGCGATGGACCGGGCCGCATCGTTTTCTCGTGACCTGACAACGCCTTATCTGGCGATCACGATATCGGCGCGCAAGCCGCCCAGGGCCTCGCTCTCGCCCAGTCGCAGCACGCCGCCATGGGCGCGGGCCACGTCGACGGCGATCGACAGGCCCAGCCCGACGCCCGAGCCCTTGTTCTGATTGCGCGCCTCGTCGAGCCGGGTGAAGGGCCGCATCGCCTCTTCCCGGCGCTCGGGCGGGATGCCGGGGCCGTCATCCTCGACCCGGATGCGCAGGCTCTTGTCGGTCAGCTCGACCGAGACCTCGGCGCGGTGGCCATAGCGCACGGCGTTGACGATCAGGTTCTCGACCGCCCGCCGGATCGCCACCGGACGCAGCGCCACCGTGCCATCGCCCGAGGCCAGCCGCAGTTCGACCGGGTCGCCGGCCCGCTGGCAATCCTCGACGATCTGGCGCACCAAGGCGACCGGATCGACCGGTTCCGCCTCGCCTTCGCTGGCATCGCGCACGAATGACAGGAATTCGTCGAGCAGGCGCTGCATCTCGTCCACGTCACGTTCAAGCGGCGCGCGGTCGTCCTCGTCCAGTAGCGACAGGCCCAGCCGCAGCCGGGTGAGCGGTGTGCGCAGGTCATGGCTGACCCCCGACAGCATGAGCGTACGCTGCTCGATCTGGCGTTCGATCCGCGACCGCATGTCGAGGAACGCGTTGCCGGCGGCGCGCACTTCGATGGCGCCGGTCGGGCGATAGGGCACATGCCGGCCCCGGCCGAAGGCCTCGGCTGCCCGGGCCAGGCGCTTGATCGGGCGCAGCTGGTTGCGCAGATAGATGAAGGCGATCACCGTCAGCAACACGCCGAAGACCAGCATGTTGGCGAAAAGCTGATGCGGATTTCGCGCCGACACCCGGAGCCGGTCGAAGCTCAGCGTGATGGGGCCGGTTTCGGTCTCGACGAAAAGCCGCACGACGCTGTCATCGGGCAGCTCGACCGCGATCAGTCCCGGCACCAGCCGTTCGAATTCCTCGAGCATGATCGATCCGGAAAAATCGTACCATCGCCGCAGGTTAAAGGACGGAACCTCATCCGGCACCGCGGCCGACAGGTCGATATCGAGCGCGCCGGCCAGCGTCTCGGCCGGCTGCAACCCCCTGAGGTCATAGGCATCGGCGACCAGGCGGATTTCGCGGCTGGCGCTGCGCGACATCTGCCGCGTCACGCCCTCGAAATGGCGCTGCACGAAGATGACCGAGACCACGAGCTGCAGGCTGACCACCGGCAGGATCAGGATCAACGCCGCCCGGCCATAGAGCGAACGCGGCATATAGCGTTTGAGCCATCCGAAAAACATGCCTATTCCTATCCCCGTTGCCGCCGACAAGGAAGAGACATGCAGCTGCCCGACGATTTCAATCCCACCCCCGGCGAAGCCATCGAACTGGAACCAGGCCTGCGCCGCGTGCTGTGCCCCAACCCCTCGCCGATGACCTATCGCGGCACCAACACCTATCTGCTGGGCACGCGCGACCTGGCGGTGATCGACCCCGGCCCCGACAACGACGCGCATCTCGGCGCGATCCTGGCGGCGGTGCGGCCGGGGCAACGGATCAGCCATATCTTCGTCACCCATTCCCATGTCGACCATTCGCCGCTGTCGCGGGCGCTGTCGCGCGAAACCGGCGCGCCGGTGCTGGCCTTCGGCGATTGGCAGGCCGGACGCTCGCCGGTGATGCAGCGCCTGGCCGAAGCCGGCCTGGCCGGCGGCGGCGAAGGGGTCGATGCCGCCTTTCACCCGGATATTACCCTGGCCGATGGCACCGTGACCGAGGGCGACGGCTGGGCCTTGAGAACGATCCACACGCCGGGCCATTACGGCAACCATGTCAGCTTCGCCTGGGGCGATGCGCTCTTCTGCGGCGATCATGTGATGGGCTGGGCGAGCTCCCTGGTTTCGCCCCCGGATGGCGATCTGACCGATTTCATGGCCTCCTGCGCGCGCCTCCGGGCCGGCGACTGGCGGGTATTCCATTCCGGCCACGGCGCCCCGATCGACGCCCCGGCGGCGCGGCTCGACTGGCTGATCGCCCATCGAAACGCCCGCGAGGCCGAGATCCTCGCGGCCCTGGCCGAAGGCCCCGCCACGGCCTATGATCTGGCGCGCCGCATCTATACCGAGGTCCCCAAAGCCCTGATCGGTGCCGCCACCCGCAACGTCTTTGCGCACCTCGTTGATCTGGAAGGGAAAAGGAAGGTTTCGGCCAAACCCGAATTGTCCGCGGATGCCGATTTCCTCCTGCTTTGAAGCCCACGAACAAGGCTGAATTTTCTTCCAAAAACCCTCTGGACGGGGCGAGACCTGATTGCTATACGGGCCTCCGTGTTCCGGCGTAGCTCAGCGGTAGAGCAGTTGACTGTTAATCAATTGGTCGTAGGTTCGATCCCTACCGCCGGAGCCAAAATCTCTCAATGAGATCAAGATGATAGAGGCCGCCTCCTAGGGCGGCTTTTGTCGTTTCAAGCATGCTTTACAACTACTCTACAACATTCGGGCTTCGATGGCGAAAAAGGCCTCGGATGCGAACGCCCGCGGCAAGTGGCCCCGCCAACACAAGCGAGGTAACTACGCCAAAGCCACTTTCACCCTGTCCAGCTTGGGCGCAAGCTCGTGGATCGTGGCAAGCGTTTCGGGGTCAAACTCCCCTTTGCGGTAGTCATCGACAATCTCCCAAGACAGAAGGCCTTATCCGTTGGATAAATCTGCGCGATATCTTACCCTCGAACAGCCCCACATCACGGCCTGATCCGTTGACACCGCGCGCCCCGGCCTCAGCGTCAGCGGGTCAGAAAGAAGGATTCGGGCAGGCCGTAGGGTTCGAGCCAGCCGTACCAATGCACATCCGTCGGCCCGAGAACATGGTCGACCACTTTCCAACCGCCGCCTTGTCGCAGCATCAGAACCATGGCGATGTCGCTCATCATGCCGCCGGCATATTCATGGGCGAACCGGGTCCGGCCCCAGTCGATCGGCGTGCCATCGGGTTGCAGCGGCCGCGCCTGAAGGAAAGCCCAGGTGCCGTCGGTGTTCAGCACATCGACCACGAAAATCACCTGCTGGCCCAGCGCGTCCGCGATCGGCCCGCGGGCGGCATCCATCAGCGCGCTGCGCTCGGCGGTCTTGCGCGCGGGCGTATGGAGCCGGGAGAGGTCGAGCTTGGGCCAGCTTGTTCCCGCCTGCGGCGCGGTCGAGGAAACCGGTGGCGGTGGTGGTGGCGAGGCCGGTTGCGCGGCGGCATCGGCTGCAGGCCCGAAACTGTCGGCCATATGGGCGACCACCGGATCGAAGGCGTCCTTCTGCGCCTTGGGATAGGTGATCTCGAACACCCGAAGCAGCCCGTCCGGGCCGTTATAGATGACCTTGCGATAGAAGATATCGCCCGCCTTGTAGCCCGAAAGCACATACCAGCCGGCGCCCTTGCGCTGATAGGTCACCTTGTCATAGCCGCCAAGCTGCCAGTCCTGTTCCAATTGATCGTCGAGCGGCAGGCCGAGGGCGTTGAATTGCGAGAAGACATAGAATTGCGCCGCGCCGCCGTCCGACAGGAAGCTGCGCCCGTCGCCGTTGCCCGGAGGCTCCTGAGCGGTGAAATAATCGGACGGATAGGAGATATGCGTGCCATAGCGGTCATTGACATAGAGCGAATAGCCACCGCCCTGAGGGGTGAAGCGATCGCCATCCGACAAGGCAGTGCTGCCTTGTCCGTCTGGCGGCGGAGGCGGTGGCACGATGGCCGCGGTCGCGCCGCCCTGCCCCGCCGTGTCCAGCGCAGCGACCTGCGAGGCCGGCTCGGGGTCCGGCTTGGGCGCGACCGGCTCGGGTGCGGGGGCGACGAAGCGCGCAAGCTCGGCACAGGGGCCGGACCCGTCTGGCAGCGTCGGGGCCAGGCTGGCCATGAGGGTGGCGGCCGCATCGCCGGTCAGGAAATCGGGCGATCCCGCAAGGTCCAGCGCCACGCGTTCGCCCCCGGGGCCGCAGTCGCGCAAGACAAGCAGACGGTGGGCGCCAGCGCCCGGTGCGCCGGTCTCATCCCGGGAGCGAAGGGCTACGAGCCCCTCCTGCCACTCGAGCAGGTCGGCCTCGCCCCTCGCGAGCCCGACCCGGCGATGGGCCGAAGCCGCGGGCGCGGCATCGAGCAATCCGCCCGGCCCGTCCACGGCGGCCCCGCGTGCCAGCGTGGCGACCCCCGCGTCCCCGGGAGCCTGCAGCCCCAGCGCCGCGTCTTCGGTGCTTCCCAGCACGATCCAGCCTTCAGGCAGGTCCAGTTGCAACCAGCCATCGAGCGCCGCCAGCGGCGTGGTCTCGACCGGATTGGCGGGGCTGGGCATCGGCACCACCTCCAATGCGGCCTCGGGTGCGGCGGCCACCGGCGCGGCGCCTTGCAGCCGGAACGTGCCCAGAATGCGGCCGTAAAGCGCCATGTCGGCCTCGTAGTCGCGGTTATAGCCGCCGACCATCACGCCGAGATAGTACCCGTCCGCATCCGGTTCTTGCGACCGCAGGACCAGGCTGTCGATGCGCACGTCGTCGGTCAGCGCCCGGCTGACGCGCACCCGATCGAAAACCGCCCCGCCCGGAAGCCTGAGCGGCGGCAGTTCGGTGCTGATCTCTTCGGGTTTGAAGATATCCTGGGGATCGCGGTCCATCATCAGACCCACGGCGGGGCCGGTGATGGTGGCCATGTCGCCGCCGAACCAGATCTTGGTACGCTTGCGATCCTCGACCAAGCGCCATCCCGATGGCACCGACAGGCTGATCGGCCCGACCTCGGCGCGGGTCCAGTCGGCCGGAGATTCGATCACGGCCACCGTCTCGACCTGGGCCCGAAGCGCGCCGCCAGGGGCCAGCGCCAGAGCCAATGCGCAACCCAGAGCCGTCAGAACCTTCGTGCCCGTCATTCCTTTGCCCCGCCCTTGCTGGCCGCATCCATCGCCTTCATCCGGTCGCCCATGGCCGCGACCTTCCTGAGAACGCCGTCGCGGTCGCCACTGCGCCACGCCCCGAACAGCGCCTTCATCCGCTCGGGCGAAAAGACGCAGGCCTTGGGCAGCCGATCCGAGATCTCGCTGCGGAACTTGTAATAGTCCGACGTCTCTTCGAAGCTGACCTTCTTCTTGCCATAGAGCGCCGCGATCTCGGCATCGATTTCGGCTCTCTCCAGCTTCTCGGCGGCCTGGCGGAGGAGGTCGTCGACATTGACCTTGCCCTTGGCGCCCATGCTGCCGAACTGCTCCTGAACGTCGGCATCGGTCATCCGCCGGCCATGGACGATGGGAAAGGCATAGGCCATCTTGGCCAGCTGATCGTATTGCGCCTTCGACAGGTAGATCGGTTCGCCATCGGCATCGGGCATCAGCACGAAATCCTCGCCCGGCTTCTTCGGCGGGTCGATGGCATAGGCGGAAAGCCCCGCCTCCTTGTAGAGATACTGATCGCGGATCAGGAAATCGAGGATGCCGTATTTCTTCAGATAGCTGTTCATCGCAGGGGTATTGGCCTGATCCGAGGTGATCTGCGCCGCGCCCTCGCGCTGGTTGACGAACTTGCGGATCAGCTCGTCGAACTTGGCCGGGGATTGCAGCGCCTCGGAATAGAACGTCATCATGTCCGACATGCCCGCCGGCAGATAGGCGGCGGCCTCGGCCGAGAGCTTGCTCATCGCCTTCATGCCCAGCTGCAACCGCGCCTGCGCCTGGGTATAGCGCCCGGACGAGGCCAGACGGTCGACCTCTTTCAGGGTGTTTTCGATGGCCTTGTAGCTGTCATAGGTCTTGGCCGACCAGTTGGCCGCCTTGATGGTTTCGCCCATGATCTCGGACATGCCGCCGATCAGCTTCCGCCGGGCCGCGGCGCTGGCGAAATCCTCATGCGTGCTGCCCAGGATCTTGTTGCCGAGCTTGGCGAAGATCTGGTCCTGCGACTCGACCGAACTGGCCAGAAACTTGTCGACATATTTCTTGGCCAGCTCGCTCGACGAGATCAGCGCGCCGGCCAGCTTGCGGTTGTCGCCGCTGGTGGCGTCGTCATACACCCCCTGCAGCGAGGCGATATCGGCGCCCAGATCGACCGCCTTGAGGAACTTCCCAAGATGGTCCTTGTCGCGGTTCAGCTGCCGCAGCTGTGCATCGACCTTCCAGGACTTGGATTTCAGATCCGCCAGCTTTCTGTCGTTTTCCTCGGACATCTCGGCCGATTGCAGCTGGCGGATGGTCGCCTGCATCTCGGCCTTGTGCTTGGCCAGTTCGGCCATTTCGGTTTCGACATAGGCCTGACCCAGCGCCGCCATATTCTCCAGCGCGGCCTTCTTGTTGGCGTCGGTGACGAAGGCCTTCTCGAGCTGCTGCGCCAAGGTCGCATCCGCCTTCTTGGCCGCCTCCTTGCGGCCCTCGCCCATCACCCGGGCCAGGTCGGCCTCGATATTGGCGTTGTCCTTCTTCATTTCCTTCACCACGGACCCCGGCGGCTGCAGGATCGGCACGCCCTGGGCCTTGAGGTGGGCAAGCCCTTTCAGCGGGTCTTTCGGCTTGCGGATCTGCGCCAGCCAGCGCGCCTTGCAGGCCTCGAGCTCCTCGCGGATCTTCTCGTCGCTGGCGGTCGACTCGCGGCTTTTGCCCTCGAGCATCGAGGTCATCAGGGATTTGCCGTCTTCGGCGGCATAGCGGCGGGCGCAGCCTTCCCAGATGCTGACATCGCTGGGCGCGGGGTGGCGCGTACAGCCGAAGCCGGAAACGATGCAGGGATCGCCCGGATGCTGGCAGCTGTAGCGCTTGTCATAGGTGCCGATGGTGTCGGGGTGCCAATATTGCGAGGTCGAGGAACTGCCGTAACCGGCGGCGCGACACACGCAGTTGAGCACCTCCTGAGACGGTTTCGCCTTCAGGCTTTCCATCACCTGGCTCTGCCGGTCATAGGGCAGTTCGAGGATTTTCTTCAGGAAATCCCGCTCTTCCGGGCTGAAGCCCGGCTGCGGCGGATCGTCGGCCCTGATCGCCCCCGAACCGAACGGGCCGGCCACGAAAAAGCCCAGCAAGGCCGCAAGAAACATGGTGCCACGTGTCATGGCAAATCCTCCGTCAAATCCGAACCGATCAGGTTCAGGAAGGCCTCGGGGTCGAACTCGTCGTCATCGACCATCTGCGTACGGGTCAGCGCGTCCATACCCGGCGGCGAAGCCCAGCCGCCTTCGATCCGGTTCAACACCATCGCCGCCGGACCGTAGGGCCGGGCAGAAACGGTGGTCACGGTCATGAAAAGCTCGCTTCCCTTGCCCACGCCGAAACCGTCGCCACCCAGACGGGTCACGCCGTTCAGGGCGAATTCGGCCCGGCCGTCGCCAACCAATATCTCGACCCCGCCATCCCAGCCCGACATGAGTTTTTCGGCATCGATCCAACGGGTCCAGTAATTGTAGTATCCGCTGCCAAGGCTCATCCGGTACTGCCCCTTGCGGCGGCCTTCCGTCTCGCGCACCAGGGTGGCTTCGAGCCTGCGCTTCTCCCACATGTCCTCGTGGCGGTAAGGCGACAGCATGACCCGGAACGTGTCGGTCTCGACCGGATCGAAATCGAGGCGCAGCCGATAGGGCGCGATCCGGACCCGTTCGTCCAGCACGACGACCGGGTCGACCGACAAGAGCCCGGTGCGGCTCCACTGGTATTTCTTGGGCAGCTCGACATGGAGCGCGCCGCCATCGTAGCGGGCGAAGGTGTCGAATGCCGCACCGCCGATGCCGATCGGATCGAACGCGCCATGCGGCAGGCCGTTGAACAACACCTCGCTGCCAAGCGGCTCGATGCCCGGGGCAGGATCGAGAAGCGGCCGGGCCACCAGGCTGGGCCGGCGTTCCAGCGTCACGTCGCGCAACGCCATCCTCACAGGCTGCTTGGCGCCGCCGGGTTGAGAGAAGATCAACAGGCGCAGGCCGTGGCCTTCGGCCAGTTCCGGGCAGTCGATCAGCGTGTCCGGCACGCCTTCGGCCAGAACCCGCACCCCGCCGGGCACCAGCTCGAGCGTGACGGTCTCGGGCAGCGCGCCGGGGTCGAGCTCGTATCCGGGCGGGTTGCGGCCCGACCAGGCACGGGCGCGAAGGCCGCCTTCGGGCAGGCTCACCCAGTCGGCCATGAAGGTCGGCGGGTTGGGGTAGTTACCGTCGGTCACCAGGGTGGTCAGAAGCGCCACGCCAAAGCCAGTGGTGCGCGCGGGATCGAGCCGAAGGGTCAGACGCGCCACGCCATCGGGCTCGAACCGGTCGAGCCAGATCACCGGCTCGGGCGAGGCCAGGCCGACGACGCCGTTGTTGACACCTTCTGGGACATCGACCAGAAGCGCGCCATCGGCCAGCCGGGCGTGCTCGGCGAAATTGCCGCCACTGACCCGCCACCGCATGAACCAGGCGCCCAGGGCCCTGTCCGGGCTGGCCCCATCGAACAGGACATCCCGGCGGGGCGCGGCCAACGCCAGCGCCTGGGCATCGCCCGCAGGCCGCCGCGGCGTGGTTTCCAGCGTGACCTCCTCAAGGACCATGCCGGTTGCGCCGTTCTTCTTCACCGCCTCGGAAAAGATGAAAAGATACCAGCCGGCATCCGGCACCCGATCGGGCAGCGTGGTATCGGCCCGCACCTGACCCGCCTCGTCGACGATGGCGACCGTGCCCGTCTGATCGAAGACCAGAGTGAAGGCGGCCAGGTCGTCCGGGCCGGTCAGGTTCAGCCGGGCGCGCTCTTCGCCGCGCACCCACATGACCAGGTCATGGCCCTTGTCCGGCACCACCTCGCGCGCGATGCGCACATCATGCCCGCCCCATTCGCCCGAGCCCTTGTGCGTATCCGGAACCAGACTGACCACGGCCTTGACGCCTTGCGACATGTCGAAGCGCAAGCCAAGGCGCTGCACCACCTGCGTTTCCCGCGGCAGGAGCGGAATCAGCGGGCCCGCCGAGACCAGTCCGGTCTTGCCCCAGTTCCGGCCTTCCGGCCCCTCGGTCCGCAATCCGACCCCGTCGAAGCGGGCGAATTCCTCGAAGGCCCCGCCACTTTCCTCGTAAGGCAGCCAGCGGGTGTCGCCTTCGCCGGTCAGAAGCGGCTGGCGCGCGACAGGCAGGTCCGGCGGCAAGGGCAGCGCGCCCGCCAGGGCGCCGGCACCCTTGCCGGTGCTCGCGGCCACGGACAGCACGCGGGTCTGCATCAGCGCGCCACCGCTTTCCAGCATGACGATCTTGCCCCGCGCCGGATCGAACACCGCCAGGGGCCGCATCCCGCCGGCCATGAAGAGCTGCATCAGCCTCAGGGTCTGGGCAGCGTCCTCGGTCCCTTCGGGATCGGCGGCCAGCGGCATCGCCAGAACCGGAAGCGCGGCGCAGCGCGCTCCATTCCACCTCCGGGCCGCTCTGTCCCAGCTGGCTCATCACGGCGGCCAAGGATGGCCCCAGATCGGCAGGCGTTGCCGGCTCGCAGGTTTGCCCCAGCTTTCACCCAAGGCGGACAGCATCCGTCCGGCGCCTGCGCCCGCAGCGGACCCACGGCTGCCACCAGCCCGAAAAACCCAGCAAGAATCAGCTTTTTCACCGCAACCTTCATATCGACCCTCAGGTTCAAATCGGCATCTGAAAAACCAAACACGCCCCGCACCGCAATGCAAACCGGCGGAGGTTACCGAACCAGATCTTAGAAGCACGACCCAGGGACGGTCATTGATCTGCGTCAGTCGCGGCCGGTTCCGGCGTGACCGACACGATCAGTTGCCGGATACGCACCTGAGCGCCGGCCGCAACCGCGACCTCGGCAACAAGGCCGTCGACGTCCGAAACCAGCTGATGCTCCATCTTCATCGCCTCGAGCACGGCAAAGCACCTGCCCCTTCCTCACCCGGTCGCCGGGGTGGCATGAAGTGCCACGATGGAACCATCCATCGGCGCTGTGATCCGACCGCTCCCCTGCACTTCGGCGCCCTCGCCCGCCAGATGGGTCACAAGGCGGAACCCGAGCGCGCCCGCGGGTCCCTCGAAATAGAGCGTATCGCCTGCGAAGGCGAAAGGCAGATGACGGCGCAGCCCCCCCGCGATCCAGACACAACGGCCGTTCTCGACACGGCTCATTTCGATCGCCACTTCCGCCTCCCCGTGACGGACAGTGAAACAGGCGCCCCCTGCTCCCCGCGCCTCGGTGACGGTCAGCTCGAACGTCTGCCCGGCACAGAGAAGCCGCATGGGCCAGCGCATCCCGGTCCGGTTGCGCCAGCGTTCGACTTGCCCGGCCTGGTCGCGCAGATGAAACAGGCTTGCCGCAAGGGCCAGGTGTTGCAGCTCCGGCGGCGCGTCCGACAGGGTCGGATTGCCCGCGAACGCCCGGCCCAGAAACCCGGTATCCGCCCGCGCCGCAACGAATTCGTCGTGACGCAGGATTGCGGCCAGAAAGGCCTTGTTGCCGGTGACGCCGAGCAGAACCGTATCCTCGACCGCCCGGGCCAGCCGAAGCCGAGCCTCGTCCCGGGTCCGGCCATGGGCAACGATCTTGGCCAGCATCGGATCGTAATGCGGGCCGATCTCCTGCCCCTCACGGATGCCGGCATCGACCCGCACACCCGGACCCTGCGCCGGCTGCCAGGACAGAACCCGCCCGGTCTGCGGCAGAAAACCCTGGCCCGGATCCTCGGCATAAAGCCGCGCCTCCATCGCCCAGCCGTCGAGCCTGATGTCGTCCTGCGCCAGAGGCAAGGGTTCTCCGGCGGCCACCCGCAACTGCCATTCGACCAGGTCGAGGCCGGTCACCATCTCGGTCACCGGGTGTTCGACCTGCAGTCGGGTGTTCATCTCGAGAAAATGGAAGGCCCCGTCGCTGCCCAGCAGAAACTCGACGGTGCCGGCGCCGCAATATCCGCAGGCCCGTGCCGCCGCGACCGCAGCCGCCCCCATCTCGGCCCGCAGTTCAGGGGTGACCGCAGGCGACGGCGCCTCTTCGATCACCTTCTGATGCCGACGCTGGACCGAGCAATCCCGCTCGCCCAGATGCACCGCATTGCCGTGGCTGTCGGCAAAGATCTGGATCTCGACATGGCGTGGGTTAGCCAGTGCGCGCTCGAGGATCAGTTCGTCCGAGCCAAAGGATTTGAACGCTTCCGAGCGCGCCCGGGCCAGCGCGGCAGGCAGGGCGTCGGGCGCGGAGACCAGGCGCATTCCCTTGCCGCCACCTCCGGCCGAGGCCTTGACCATCAGCGGGAAACCGATCCGGCCGGCCTCGTCGATCAGGCGGTCGTCGGACTGGTCGCCACCCTGATAGCCCGGCACGCAGGGCACGCCCGCCGCGATCATCGCCAGCTTGGACTGCCGCTTCGATCCCATCAACTCGATCGCGCCCGGCGGCGGGCCGACGAAGATCAGCCCCGCCGAAGCGCAGGCCCGGGCGAAATCGGCGTTTTCCGACAGGAAACCATAGCCGGGATGCACCGCCTGGGCGCCCGATATCCGGCAGGCCTCGATCAGGCGCTCGGCATTCAGATAGCTGTCGGCCGCCGGGGCCGGCCCCAGCAGCACCGCCGCGTCGGCCAGATCGACATGCGGCGCGTCCTCGTCGGCCTCGGAATAGACCGCGATGCAGCGCAGGCCCATGGCCTGGGCGGTGCGGATGACGCGGCAGGCGATCTCGCCGCGATTGGCAATCAGGATCGTGTCGAAAGCAGCCATGTCGTCCCCGTCGCCTCCTCAGAACCGCGCCACGCCAAAGCTGTTGGGCCGCGTCGCGCGGCGCTCGGCCTCGGCGCAAAGCTCAAGCAGCAGCGCCAGCACCTGGCGGGTGTCGCGCGGGTCGATGATGCCGTCATCCTCGATCCGCGCCGATGAGGCGATGGCCGTGGTCTCGGCGTCGAGCTTGTCGCGGGTGGTGGCCTCCATCTGGTCGAGCCTGGCCTCGTCCACCGCGCCGGCCCGGGCCATCTTGGCGCCGGCGACGATGCGCAGCACCATGCCGGCCTGGGCGCCACCCATGACCGAGGTGCGGCTGTTCGGCCAGGCAAACAGGAAGCGCGGATCGAAGCCGCGCCCACACATCGCATAGTTGCCGGCGCCATAGGACCCGCCGACATTGATCGACAGCTTCGGCACCCTTGCATTCGCGACCGCCTGGATCAGTTTCGAGCCGTGCTTGATGATCCCCGATTGTTCGGCATCGGTTCCGACCAGGAAACCGGTGGTGTTGTGCAGGAAGAGGATCGGGAGCCCCGCCTGATCGCAGAGCTGGATGAACTGCCCCGCCTTGGCCGCGCCGGCGGCGGTAATCGGGCCGTTATTGCCGATCACCCCCAGAGGACGGCCCTGGACATGGGCGTGACCGCACACCGTCTGGGCGTCGTATTGCGGCTTGAAATCGAGGAAGCGCGAGCCGTCGGCGATGCGCGCGACGATCTCGCGGCAGTCATACGGCGTCTTCGGATCGGCCGGCACCACGCCCAGAAGCTCTTCGGGCGGGTAGAGCGGCGGGACGAAGGCGGGCGGTTCGGGCGCAGGCTCCGGCGGCGGCAGTTGCGCCATGATCTCGCGGGCGATGCGGATACCGTCGGCATCGTCTTCGGCCAGGTAATCGCCCACGCCCGAGACCTGGGTGTGCATCTCGGCCCCGCCCAGTTCTTCATCGGTGGCGATCTCTCCGGTGGCCGCTTTCAACAGCGGCGGGCCGGCCAGATAGGTGGTGGCCTGACGCCGCACCATGACGATGTAATCCGACAGGCCCGGCTGATAGGCGCCGCCGGCGGTGGCGCTGCCATGCACCACCGTGACCTGCGGGATACCGGCCGCCGACAGCCGCGCCTGATTGGCGAAGGCGCGGCCGCCGGGCACGAAGATCTCGGTCGCATGGGCCAGGTTCGCCCCGCCCGATTGCGCCAGCGTCACCAGCGGCAGGCGGTTTTCCCGGGCGATGTCCTGAAGCCGCAGCTTCTTCTGCAGGCCGATGGGGGAAATCGTGCCGCCCTTCACCGCCAGATTGTCCACCACCCAAGCGCGCGCCGCCGAGACCAGACCGATCCCGGCGATGCAGCCCGCCCCCGCGCCACTGCCATCGCGATCGTCATCAGCAGGTAACCGGCCAGCGTGCTCGACTCCAGAAACGGCGCCCGGGGTCGAGCAGCAGATGCAACCGGTCGCGCGGCATGAGATAGCCGCTTTTCAGTAACCGGCACGGGCGGCTTCCGCGGCGGCCTCGGCCTGAGCCTCGATGGTGTGCACCTGGTCGAGCCTGCGCTGCATTTCCGCGGCATTGGCGGCGAAGGTTTCCGACTGGGCGTCGATCCTGCTGATGAATGCCGGCATCGCCCCCTCCCCTACAAGAACAGCGCTCGCGCCTCGTCGGGCGAGGCGATGTCGCGCCCGGCCGCACGCGCGATCCGTGCCAGGGCCTCGATCAGCGCACCGTTGCCTGCGGCGCGGCTGCCGTCGGGCAGATAGAACGTGTCCTCGAGCCCGCTGCGCAGATGTCCGCCCAGCTGGGCCACGCGGGCATGGACCGGCCAGATCTCCTCGCGCCCGATCAGCGTGGCCTGCCAACGGCTGTCTGGCGCCATGTATTTCAGCAGGATCGGCAACAGATCGGCGTCGCAGGGCATCCCCGAAGCCACCCCCATCACCAGGTTGATATCGGCCCGCTCGACCAGGCCGACATCGCGAAACATGCCGACCGAGCGGACGATGCCGCTGTCGAAACACTCGAATTCCGGCCGCGTGCCGGTTTCGCGCATCACCCCGAGCAGCTCCTCGATCTTCTCGACCGGGTTCTGGAACAGCATCGGCGGCCAGGCCCAGCGACCGTCGGCGCGGGCCTTGAGGTAATTCAGGCTGCCGGCGTTGCAGGCGGCGATCTCGGGACGGGCGGCACGCAGGCAGGCGATGGGGCCGGCCTGATCGCGGGTCATCGTGCCGGTGGTGAAGTTCAGAAGGATACCGGGACAGGCGGCGCGGATCGCCTCGGCCGCCGCGACGGCAAGCTCCGGATCCCAGCTCATCAGATGCCCCTTGCCCGGCGCCTGCTGGCGGAAATGCACATGGATGCAGGCGGCGCCGGCATCGTAGGCCTCGCGCGCGGCGGCGGCCATCTCCTCAGGCGTGACCGGCACCGGGTGCTGCGCCGGATCGGTCAGAACACCAGTGATGGCGCAGGTGATGACCACCTTGTCGGACATCGGATTCCCTCCCCCCAACCGCCCCCGCAGTCTCCCTTTGCTGCGGGACTCGATGCGGGAAGGCTATCGAAGATGCGCCAACCAAGCAAGCGCTTGGTTGATTTTCTTCTGCCGCTACCAAGAAGGCGATCCCGCAAAGAGGCCCGCAGAAGCCCATGGATGGCAACGACACCGCTCCTCCTCCCGGCCCCGCCAAGCAACGGATTCTGACCGCAGCGGCGCGATTGTTCCGGCGCAAGGGCTTTGCCCGGTCGACGGTGCGCGATCTTGCCGACGAGGTGGGCCTGCTGTCGGGCAGCCTGTTTCATCATTTCAAGAGCAAGGACGACATCCTGTTCGCGGTGATGGACGGGGTGATCACCGACATGGACGCGGCGCTGGACCGGGCCCTGGCCAGGGCCGAGACGCCGGAAGACCGGCTGCGCGCGCTGATCCGCACTCAATTGGGGTTCATCCATGGCGAACAGAGCGACGCCACGACCGTTCTGGTCTACGACTGGTCGGCGCTGTCGAACGATCGGCAAGCCCAGCTTCTGACCCGGCGGCAACGCTATTTCGCGCGCTGGCAAGACGTGCTGGAGGACGCGCGACAAGCCGGGCTGACCCAGACCGACCCGACCGTGCTACGCCAGTTGCTGCATGGCGCCACGGTCTGGAGCGCACATTGGTTCGACCCCACCGGCCCATGCCCGCTGGCCGATCTGGAAGAGGCGTGCGCTGGTGCTGAAGCCGTGAGGGTGACCGTGCGGTCGATCATCCGTGCGCACACGGTCGGAGGCCGCGGACAGATCATGCCACGGCCCACACCTGTGCGGCCCAGTCCGGCACCGAGCTGTCTTATCGACAGCTTGGCGCAAGCGGCGGAAAATCATATGAAAACAAGGCGTAGTACCCGGCGCGCAGGCACCGAGAAAATGCTGGAAAAATGTTATATGATTTTTCATATTAAGGAAAAGCCAACACCGGAGGAAATCAATGTTCAACGTTTCGAAGATCGTCTCGGCCGCAGCGGTCTCGCTGATCGCGCTGGGAAGCGCCGCCATGGCGGAGACCAAGCTCAATATCTCGACCTGGCTGCCGCCGACCCATGGCATCAACACCGAAATCTTCACCGGTCTGGTGAAGATGATGGAAGAGGCAACCGGCGGCGAAGTGACCGGCGAGCTGAAATTCGGCCTCGCGCCGCCGCCGGCGCAGATGGATCTGGTCATGGACGGCGCGGCCGACATGGCGATCATCTTCCACGGCTATCAGCCTGGCCGCTTCATCGGCACCAAGCTGATCGAACTGCCGGGCTATGAAGGCAGTTCCGAGGCCTCCTCGGTCGCCTATTGGCGGGTGCACGAGGCGTTCCTGTCGAAGCTCGACGAACACCGCGGCGTCAAGCTGGTGGCGCTGATGACCCACGGTCCCGGCCAGGTGATGACCAACAAGGACATCACGAGCATCGAAGACCTTGCCGGGCTGAAGACCCGGATCGGGGGCGGCGTGGCCGGCGATGTCGGCGCCGAGCTGGGCCTGATCGGCATCAACGTTCCGGCCCCGAAGGTCTATGAAACCCTGGCCTCGGGTGCGGCCGATGCCGTTGCCATGAACGTGGGCGAGCGTGTGGGCTTCAAGCTGACCGAGGTGGCGAAGAACATCTATGACATGCCCGGCGGTCTCTATCGCGGCTCCTTCGCCATCATCATGAGCCAGGAGAAATTCGACAGCCTGCCCGAAGATGTGCGCAAGGCGCTGGACGAGAAGGTCTTCGGCGAACCGGCCAGCCGGATGTCCGGCGCGGCTTGGGACCTGTCGGACAAGATCGGCTATGAAGCCACCGCGGCGGCGCCCGACAACAAGGTCATCCCCGCTTCGGCCGAGGATCAGGCCAAGTTCGCCATCATCGCCCAGAAGGTGACCGACAAGGTCCTGGGTGAGATCGACGCGGCCGGGATCGACGCCAAGGCCGCCTATGAAATGGTGAAGAAGGAAATGGCCGCGAACTGACGCGCGCCCAGCCTTTGCGGCGGGCGCCGGTCTTCGACGCCCGCCCTCACACCCAACGGAGCCTTCCCGATGAAAACGGCCCGCACCTTGCCCGCGCTGGCGGTCTGGTTGGCGCGCAGTCTGCCCGTCGCCCTGGCCTCGGGCGCGCTGCTTCTGTTGATGCTGCTGACCTTCACCGATGTCATGCTGCGCTCGACCATCAACGCGCCGATCCAGTTCGCCGCCGACCTGACCCGGCTGCTGATGGCGATCGTGGTGTTCTCGGCGATGCCGCTCCTGTCCTATCAGGGCAACCAGATCAGCGTCGATCTGCTGGACGGGATCTTCGCCCGGCTGCGGATCCGCCGCTTGGTCGAGATCACCGTCGCGCTGTTCTGCGGAGTCATGCTGGTCTGGCCGGCCCTGCGGGTCTTCGACCTGGCCAAGCGCAGCCAGTCCTATGGCGACCGGATGGAATATCTGAAGCTGCCTGTCCATTATGTCGAATGGTTCATCGCGGCGATGACCCTGGTCACCGCGCTGGCGCTGCTGTGGCGCGCGGTGATGCTGATCGTCGCGCCGCATCATCTGGAGGGCCGTCATGGTTGAGGGGATCATCGGGTTTGCCGCCGTTCTGGCGCTGGTCCTGCTCAGGGTGCCGATTGCCTTCGCCATGGGCTTCGTCGGCATGGTCGGCTATATGTTCGAGACCAGCTTTCGCGGCGCCATCTCGATGGTGGCGCGGCTGATCATCGACACCAGCCAGGATTACGGCCTGTCGGTGGTGCCGCTCTTCATCCTGATGGGCCTCTTCGTGAACAAGGGCGGCATCAGCCGCGAGCTTTACGCCGCCTCGAACGCCTTCCTGGGCCATTTCAAGGGCGGGTTGGCGATGGCGACCATCGTCGCCTGCGGCGGTTTTGCCGCGATCTCGGGATCGTCGCTGGCCACCGCCGCGACGATGTCGAAGGTCGCCATGCCGGAAATGCGCCGTTACGGCTATGACGACAGGCTGTCGACCGCCTCGATCGCCGCCGGCGGCACGCTGGGCATCCTGATCCCGCCTTCGGTCATCCTGGTGATCTACGGGCTCTTGACGGAAACCTCGATCGGCAAGCTCTTCATCGCCGGGATCGTGCCCGGGTTTCTGGGCATCCTGTTCTATCTCTTTGCCGTGCGCTATTCGGTCATGCGCCGCCCCGAGGCCGGCCCCGCCGGCCCGCGCAGCGGCTGGTCCGAACGTTTCGCCGCCCTCAGGGGCGTCTGGGCGGTGCTGCTGCTCTTCTTCCTCGTCATCGGCGGGCTTTACGGCGCGCTCGATTTCTGGCCGCTGAACTTGGCCTTCTCGCCCACCGAGGCCGCCGGCATGGGGGCGATGGGTGCCTTCCTGATCGCCCTCGCACGCCGACGGCTCAGCCTGCGCGACACCATCGACGTTCTGGTCGAGACCTCGATGACCACCGCCTCGCTTTTCGCCGTGTTGATCGGGGCCTGGGTGTTCTCGAACTTCGTCAACTACGCCGGCCTACCCGAGGCGCTGCGCGGCCGGTCGAAAGCTATCAGCTTTATCCCTGGCTGGTCATGATGGTGATCATCGCGATCTATCTCGCCCTGGGATGCGTGTTCAGATCCCTGTCGATGCTGCTTTTGACGGTGCCGATCTTCTTCCCGCTGGTCACCGGCATGGGGTTCGATCGGTCTGGTTCGGCATCATCGTCGTGGTGGTGACCGAGATCAGCCTCATCACTCCGCCGGTCGGGCTCAACGTCTTCATCCTCAAGGGGGTTGTCGGCAACGTCTCGACCGGGACGATCTTTCGCGGCGTCACGCCGTTCTGGATCATGGACCTGCTGCGCCTCGCGCTCTTGCTGCTGATCCCGTCGCTCGTCCTGTTCCTGCCGTCGCAGATGTAACCCGTTGCCATGACCGATATGCCCAGCCATCAGACCGTTCCGGAAGCCGAGGCCCTCGTCGGTTCGCTGAACGAGATCCCCTCGTATCTGCTGAACCGGATCGCGCATCGCTATAACAAGAACGTCCGCGACGCGCTGAAGGCCGCCGGCCTCACCACCATCGCCACGCGCGTGCTGGTTTCGCTGGCGGTGTTCAAGGAGCTTTCGGTGAACGATCTGTGCATCTACGCCGTCGCCGAACAACCGACGATGAGCCGCGCTCTGGACAAGATGGAGGCCGAAGGGCTGGTCTTCCGCAATGCCGGCACTTCGGACAACCGCACCCGCATCGTCAGCCTGACCGAGGCGGGAGAGGCGCTCTATCGCAAGATCTGGCCGGTCATGGCGAAACAGAACGAACGCATGATGCAGGGGATTCCGGCCGAAGACCGCAAGGTGGTGCTCAGATCGCTGGCGCAGATGCTCGATAACATCCGGGAAAACCCGTTCTGAGCCATGTTTCCTTTGACGAATCGCCATTTGCACGGATATTTATATGAATATTCATATTGTTTCGAGGATCGGATGATTGGCTGAGCGATCGTTCAAGAACGAGGTCAAGGATCTCAGGAAATCCGCCGGCGACGAGTTTTCCGGCGAAGGTATCCTTGCGATCACCAAGGCCCTTCTGGAAAACGGTGTCGGCTATGTCGGCGGCTATCAGGGCTCGCCCATCTCGCATCTGATGGATGTGCTGGCGGATGCGCAGGACATCTTGGAAGAGCTTGGGGTTCACTTCGAATCCAGCGCCTCTGAGGCGGCGGCGGCGGCCATGCTGGCGGCCTCGGTACATTATCCCATTCGCGGTGCCGTCACCTTCAAATCGACCGTCGGCACCAATGTCGCCTCCGACGCTCTGGCCAATCTGGCCTCGGGCGGGGTCAAGGGCGGCGCGCTGGTGATCGTGGGCGAGGATTACGGCGAAGGATCGTCGATCATGCAGGAGCGCAGCCACGCCTTCGCGATGAAGAGCCAGATCTGGCTGCTCGATCCGCGGTCCAATCTGCCCTCGATCGTCAAGGCGGTGGGCGACGGGTTCCGCCTGTCCGAGGCCTCGAACACGCCGGTCATGCTTCAGGTTCGCATCCGGTCGTGCCACCTGCGCGGTTCGTTCACCTGTGCCGACAACAGGCGTCCGGAGATGACCGTGCGCGAGGCGCTGGAGAACCCCACCCGCGACCTCGACCGTATCGTCCTGCCCCCCGCCTCTACCTGCACGAGCAAGAGAAGATCACCAAACGCCTGCCGGCCGCGCGCGATTTCATCGCCCGCGAAGGCCTCAACGAGGTCTTCGGCGCAACGGGCGGCAAGGTCGGAATCATCCTGCAGGGCGGCATGTATAACGGCGTGATCCGCGCGCTTCAGCGCCTCGGGCTGGCCAGCGTCAATGGCGAAACCGACATCCCGCTTTACGTGATGAACGTGACCTATCCGCTGCTCGACGGGGAAATCCTCGACTTCACCCGCGACAAGGACGCGGTCATCGTGGTCGAGGAAGGCCATCCCGACTATATCGAACAGAACATTCGCGCCATCCTGCACAAGGCCGGCCGCACGGTGCGGGTCGAGGGCAAGGGCGAAGAGCGCTTCCCCGAGGCCGGCGAACTGACCGGCCAGGTCATGTTCGCGGCGCTGCGCGCCTTCCTCCTCGATCATGGCGCCGACCTGCTGCCCGACAGCGCCCGCGCGCCGAACGCGCCGCCGATCCTGCGCGATGCGCGGCTCGACGAAAACGTGCCCGCGCGCCCGCCCAGTTTCTGCGTCGGCTGCCCGGAACGGCCGATCTTCGCCGCGACCAAGCTTATCGAGCAGGAACTGGGCCCGCATCACATCGCCAGCGACATCGGCTGCCATCTGTTCTCGATCAACGCGCCCTTCGATATCGGGGCGACGACGATGGGCTATGGGCTCGGCCCCGCCTCGGCCTCGGCCTTCAATGCGAAGGACGCCAAGCGGCGCTCGATCTCGTTCATCGGCGATGGCGGTTTCTGGCATAACGGGCTGACCAGTTCCATCGGCAATGCGGTCTATAACAACAACGATGGCGTGATCGTCATCGTCGACAATTTCTATTCCTCGGCCACCGGCGGCCAGGACCTGTTGTCGTCGCGCGCCGACAATCCCGGCCGCAACACCCAGAACCCGATCGAGAACGCCCTGCGTGGCGTCGGCGCCAAATGGGTGCGCCAGATCGACCGCACCTATGACGTGGGCAAGATGCGCGACACATTGCGCGAGGCGCTGACCACCGAGGAAACCGGGCCGAAGATCATCATCGCCTCGTCCGAATGCATGTTGAACCGGCAGCGGCGCGAAAAGCCCGCGACGCGCAAGGCCATCGGCGAAGGCCGGCGCGTCCTGCGCAGCCGCTTCGGTGTCGACGAGGACGTCTGCACCGGCGATCACGCCTGCATTCGCCTGTCGGGCTGCCCGTCGCTGTCGCTGAAGACGCTGGACGACCCGCTGCGCGACGATCCGGTCGCCGCCATCGACCAGAATTGTGTCGGCTGCGGCAATTGCGGCGAGGTGGCGGATGCCGCCGTGCTGTGCCCGTCCTTCTATCAGGCCGATCTGGTGCATAACCCGACCCGCTTCGAGATCGCGCTCAACCGCCTGCGCCGCCGCGTGATCGGCTTCCTGCAAACCCGCCGCGCCGCGCGCCGCCTGACCTTCGCCGAAGAGGTCCGGGGATGAACGCGCTGGACCAAACCCTTGCCGCGCCGGGGCGCTCTGACGCCACAGGCGGCATCCTGAAAATGGCCATCCTGGCCGTCGGCGGCCAGGGCGGTGGCGTGTTGTCGAACTGGGTGGCGGATCTGGCCCGGCTGGGCGGCCATGTCGCGCAGGTCACGTCGGTGGCCGGAGTGGCGCAGCGTACCGGTGCCACGATCTATTATGTCGAGATGGCGCCCGCCGGCGAAGGCCAGCCGGTCTTTGCCCTGTCGCCCACGCCCGGCGACGTCGATATCCTGATCGCCTCGGAATTGATGGAGGCCGGCCGCGCGGTGCAGCGCGGCTTCGTCACGCCCGACCGTACCACGCTGATCGCATCGAGCCACCGCATCCTGTCGGTCTCGGAAAAGCAGGTGCCCGGCGATGGCCGTGGCGCGGCCGCGCCGGTCGAGGCCGCGCTGGCCGAACATGCCCGCGCGCTGATCTGTTTCGACATGGAGAAGCTGGCGCTCGACAATGGCACGGTGATCTCGGCCAGCCTGTTCGGCGCCCTGGCGCGCAGCTGTGCCCTGCCCTTCGACGCCGAGTTGTTCGAAGAGGTCATCCGCCGTTCGGGCAAGGGGGTCGAGGCCAGCCTGGCGGCCTTCCGCGCCACCTTGCATCATGCGGCTGAAGATGGCACCGCACCCCTCGCCGCGCGCGACACCGCCGTCAGTGGCCCCGACGTTCTGGTGGCCGAATGGCGACGGCTGGAACAGCGGCTGGCGACCCTGCCCGCCGCTCTGCAGCCGATGGCCCGGGCCGGGCTGCGCAAGACCGTCGACTATCAGGATGTCGCCTATGGCGCCGACTACCTCGACCGGCTCGACATCGTCCTGCGCCACGACGACGCCGGGCGCGACCATGCCCTGAGCGTCAGCGCGGCCAAGGCCATCGCCAATGCGATGTGCTATGACGACATCATCCGCGTGGCCGATCTGAAGACCCGCGCCAACCGCGCTGCGCGCCTGCGCCGCGAACAGCAGATCGAGGCGGACGAGCTGGTTCGCGTCACCGAGTATTTCCATCCGCGCGCCGAAGAGCTGACCTCGATCCTGCCTGCCGGCATCGGCCGCTGGGCCGACCAAAGCCGCGCCGCTCAGACCGTTCTGCGCCGGATAGCCGGCAACGGGCGGCGGCTGCGCAGCGACCGGCTGCGCGGCTTCGCAATGCTGTGGTTGATGGCGGCACTGCGCCCGGCGCGGCAGCGGCTTCTGCGGCATGGCGCCGAGATGGCTCATCTCGACCGGCTGACCGAAACCGCGCTGCGCCACGCCGCGACGAACTATGACCTGGGTGTCGAGTTGTTCAACTGCCAACGCCTGATCAAGGGCTATTCCGATACACATGCGCGCGGGCTGTCGAAGTTCGACCGGGTGCTTGGCGGGCTCGACCTGATCGCCGGGCGCGACGATGCCGCCGATTCGGCTGCGCCGGCTGCGCGAAGCGGCCTTGCAGGACGAAAAGGGTACGGCTCTGGACGGGGCGCTCAGGACAATTGCAAGCTTCAGCCCGGCAACACCGGACGGAAAAGCGGGAGGACCCACCCAATGACCCAACTCACGGTCAAGGCCATCGAACCGATCACCGACCGGATCAGCCTGTTCACCCTGGTTGCCGCCGATGGCGCCGCCCTGCCCGTCTATGCGCCCGGCGCACATATCGACCTCGACCTTGGAGACATTGGCACCCGGTCCTATTCGCTGGTCGATCTCGAACCGCAGGACGGCGCCCCGGCGGCCTATCGCCTGGCCGTCCAGCGCGAGGACGACGGTGACGGCGGCTCGCGCTGCATGCATGGGCTGCGCATGGGCGACAACGTGACCGCGACCGCGCCAAAGGACGATTTCCACCTGCATCAGGGAAGCGCCCCCGCCCTTCTGATCGCGGGCGGCATCGGCGTGACGCCGATCCTCTCCTTCGCGACCGCGCTGAAAGCCCGTGGCACGCCCTTCGCCTTTCATTACGCGACGCGCAGTGCCCCGCTCTGCGCCTTCCGCGACCGGCTGGAAGCGGCTTTCGGCACCGACCTGACCCTCTGGTTCGACGATCAGACGATGATCGACCTCGATGCGCTGCTCGCCGGCGCCGCCCCGGGCACCCAGATCTATTGCTGCGGCCCCAAGGGCATGATCGAGGCGGTGCGCGAAAAAGCCGAGGCTGCGGACATCGACAAGGAGCATGTCCATTTCGAGCTGTTCTCCTCGCCCGCCAGCCATGAAGGCGATAAGCCCTTCGAGGTGGAAATCAATGACGGGCGGGTCTTTACCATTCCCGCCGACAAGACCATCGTCGAGGTGCTGGAGGAGGCCGGCGTCGATGTGATGTTCGACTGCCAGCGCGGTGATTGCGGCATCTGTCAGACCGATGTGCTGAGCGGCGAGCCGGATCATCGCGACGTGGTGCTGAGCGAGGCCGAGAGGGCCTCGGGCAAGGTCATGCAAATCTGTGTCAGCCGGGCGAAATCGGCGCGGCTGGTGCTGGATAATCTAGGGAGAGGATCATGGGCAAATACACCGATAACCCGGCCGCCGTCGCCGCCCTGGTGCAGCAACACCAGGTCCATCGCGACACCTATATCGACCGGGAAATCTATGAGCTGGAGATGAAGCATCTCTTCGCCAACACCTGGGTTTTCGTCGGCCACGACAGCCAGACGCCGAACAAGGGCGACTACATCACAACCCAGATCGGCAATCAGCCGGTGATCATGGTGCGGCATTCGGATAACCAGATCTACGTGCTGCACAACCGCTGCCCGCACAAGGGCACCAAGATCGCCATCGACCGGGCCGGCAATACCGGCAAGTTCTTCCGCTGCCCCTATCACGCCTGGAGCTTCAAGACCGATGGCTGCCTTCTCGCCATCCCGCTGAAGAAGGGCTATGCCGATACCGGCTTCGACGACAGCGAAGCCAAGCGCGGCATGGAGCCGGTGGGCGACGTGAAGAACTATCGCGGCTTCGTCTTTGCCCGACTGGCCAAGGAAGGCATCGGCTTCGAGGACTTCTTTGGAGAGTCGCTCAGCTCGCTCGACAACATGGTCGACCGCGCGCCCGAGGGGCGGCTGGAGGTTGCCGGGCCGCCGCTGCGCTATATGCACAAGTGCAACTGGAAGATGCTGGTCGACAACCAGACCGACACCTGCCATCCGATGGTGGCACATGAAAGCTCGGCCGGGACCGCCGTGCGGCTGTTCGAGGAGGCAACTGGCCCGAGGGCAAGCCCAAGCCGATGGCGATGGAGATCATCGCGCCCTTCATGTCGCCTTACGAGTTCTTCGAGGAGATGGGCATCCGCACCTGGCCCAACGGCCACGGGCATACGGGCGTGCATCATTCGATCCATTCCGATTACAGCCAGGCACCCGAGTACTGGGATGCGATGGTCGCCGCCCATGGTGAAGAGCGCGCCGGCGCGATCCTGGGCGAGAACCGGCACAACACCGTCTATTTCCCCAACATCATGATCAAGGGCCCGGTGCAGCAGTTGCGCAATTTCGTCCCGCTCGGCCCCGACAAGACGCTGGTGGAAAGCTATATCTATCGCCTTGTCGGCGCGCCCGATGTCCTGCTGCAGCGCACGGCGATGTATAACCGCCTGATCAACGCGCCCACCTCGATGGTCGGGCACGACGATCTGGAAATGTACGAACGCGCCCAGGAAGGGCTGCATTCCGACGGGCTGGAATGGATCAACATCCAGCGGCTTTGGCATGGCCACGAGGATTACTCGGAAGAGGCCGTCGAAAACGGCACCACCGAACGCCAGATGCGCAACCAGTTCGACGCCTGGGTCAAGTTCATGACCCTGTCGATGAACGATGCCGCACAGGAGGCCGCAGAATGAGCGTGACCCGCGACGATATCATCGACTTCCTCTACGAAGAGGTGCGGATGCTGGACGAAGGCCGGTTTTCCGAATGGCTCGACCTGTGGCTGCCGGAAGGCTTCTACTGGATGCCGCTCGACTACAAGCAGACCGACCCGCTGAATTGCACCTCGCTGCTCTACGAGGACGACTTCATGCGCAAGCTGCGGGTCGAGCGGCTGAACGGCGAACGCACCTTCAGCCAGAAGCCGAAAAGCCGCTGCAGCCATGTGATCCAGCGCCCGTTCATCGACAGGTTCGACCTCGACGCCGGCGAATTCGAGACCAACACCTCGATGCATTATGTCGAAACCCGGCTCGACGAACAGTTCCTGCTGGCCCTGACCGCCACGCATGAATTGAAGTTGGTCGACGGCAAGCTCAGGATCGCCAACAAGCGGGTCGACCTGCTGAACAGCGATGCCGCCTTCGGAAACATCCAGTTGCTGCCATGATCCCAGCTGACACCCAAACGGTAAGCGAGGTCTTCGCGGCCGCCTGCGCGCGCTTTGCCGATCGCCCCATGTTGAACGTGCTGCCTGCCACGGCACAGGTCTATGGCATTGCGGCGGGCGAGATCACCTATGCCCAGGCCGCCGCAAGGGTCGAGGCCTGGACCGATGCCTTCGCCGCCGCCGGTTATGGCGAAGGCATGCGGGTGGCATTGCTGCTCGAGAACCGGCCCGATTTCTTCCTGATCTGGCTGGCGCTCAATCGGCTGGGGGCCTCGGTCGTGCCGATCAACCCCGACCTGCGCGCCGCCGAGCTGGAATATCTGATCGGCCATGCCGAGCCGGCGTTGATCATCGCCACACCGGCGCGGATCGCCGAATTGCAGGCCGCCGCCGATGCAGCCGGCGTCGAGGCCAGTGCAATCACCGTCGACGATCCGGTCCCGGCACCGCGCGCCGGAGCGATGGTCGCCGCCCCCGCAACACAGGGGTTCGAGCGGGAAACCGCCGTGCTCTATACCTCGGGCACCACCGGCAAGCCCAAGGGCTGCGTGCTGGCCAACAGCTATTTCCTCGAGGTCGGGCGCTGGTATTCCACGCTGGGCGGGATCGTGTCGCTGACCGACGATGGCGAGCGCATGATCACGCCCCTGCCGATCTTTCACATGAACGCCATGGCCTATTCCTTCATGGCGATGATCACGCTGGGCGGCTGCCTGACCGCGCTCGACCGGTTCCATCCGCGCAGCTGGTGGCAGGACGTGAAGGACAGCGGCGCCACCTGCCTGCATTACCTGGGCGTCATGCCCTCGATGCTGATGGGGGCAGAACCTTCGCCCGCCGACCGCGATCACGCGGTGCGTTTCGGCTTCGGTGCCGGGGTCGACCCCAAACTGCACGCCGCCTTCGAGGCGCGCTTCGGTTTTCCGCTGATGGAGGCCTGGGCGATGACCGAGACCGGCGCCGGCGCGGTGATCTCGAACCATACCGAGGACCGCGTGATCGGTCAGGCCGCTCTGGGCCGCGCGCCCGAGGGGCTGGATATCCGGCTCATCGGCGACGATGGCACACCCGTGGCCCCGGGCCAGCCGGGCGAGCTTCTGGTGCGGCGCAGGGGCGACGCTCCACGCCTGGGGTTCTTCACCGACTATTACAAGAACGCGGAGGCCACCGAAGAAGCCTGGGAGGGTGGCTGGTTCCACACCGGCGATATCGTGCGCGAAGGCGCCGACGGGTTCTTCTTCTTCGTCGACCGCAAGAAGAACGTGATCCGCCGCTCGGGCGAAAATATCGCCGCGGTCGAGGTCGAATCCATCCTCATGCGCCACCCCGACGTCACCGCCGCCGCCGTCGCGCCGGTGCCCGACGCGATCCGCGGCGACGAGGTCTTTGCCTGCCTGACGGTGCGCGACCCCGGGCCGGCCAAGGCGCAGGAAATCGTAACCTGGGCGCTTTCTCAGATGGCCTATTACAAGGTGCCGGGCTATATCGCCTTCGTCGACGCCCTGCCGCTGACCGCGACGCAAAAGATCCAGCGCGCAGACCTGAAGGCCCTGGCGCTGCGGCTGCTCGACCATCCCGCCACCGTCGACACGACAGGCTTCAAGAAAAGGCAGGTGGCATGACCAGAGCGCGCCAGTCCTATGACGGCGTCGCGCTGGTCGCCCCGTCTCGATGCCCTACGAACGCTATTCGATCCAGACCGCGCATTGGTGGATCGCCCGCGCCCTCAAGGCCTCGCTCGACTCCGCCGGGTTGCGGCCGGGCGATCTCGACGGCTTCTCGGTGGCGAGCTTCACGCTTTTCCCCGATACGGCGGTGGGGCTGACCCAGCATCTGGGGCTTTGCCCGCGCTGGCTGGATCATATCCCGATGGGCGGGGCCTCTGGCGTGGTGGCGCTGCGCCGGGCGGCGCGCGCAGTTCAGGCGGGCGACGCCGATATCGTCGCCTGTGTGTCGGGCGACACCAACCATATCGACAGTTTCCGCCGCATGCTGTCCAGCTTTTCGCGCTTTGCTATGGATGCGTCCTATCCTTACGGCTATGGCGGGCCGAACGCGAATTTCGCCCTTCTGACAGACCGCTACATGCAGGACTATGGCGCCACCCGCGAAGATTTCGGCCGCATCTGCGTGGCGCAGCGGGCCAATGCGCTGAAAAACCCCGGCGCGGTGATGAAGAAGCCGCTGACGCTGGAGCAATACCTGGCCGCCCGCCCCATCGCCGATCCGATCGCGCTGTTCGACTGCGTCATGCCCTGCGCCGGGTCCGAGGCCTTCCTCGTGATGACCGTGGACGAGGCCGAACGCCGCGGCCTGCCCTATGCCACCATCGCCGGCGCCATCGAACGCCACAACGCCCATGCCGAAGACCCGATCCAGCTGCGCGGCGGCTGGACCGTCGATATCGACGACCTCTACGCGCAGGCCGGCTGCGCCCCCGGCGATATCGACCTGCTGCAAACCTATGACGACTATCCCGTCATCTCGATGATGCAGATCGAGGATCTGGGCTTCTGCCCCAAGGGTGAGGCGGCGCAATTCGTCCGCGACCACGACCTGACCGTCGACGGTGATTTCCCACACAACACCTCGGGCGGGCAGCTGTCGGCCGGTCAGGCCGGGGCCGCGGGCGGCTTCATCGGCCTGGTCGAGGCGATCCGCCAGGTGACCGGCCAGGCAGGCCCGACCCAGGTCAAAGGCGCGAAAACCGCCATGGTCTCGGGCTTCGGGATGATCAATTATGACCGGGGGGTCTGTTCCGGCGCCGCCATCCTGAAAGGAGCCGCGTCATGACCACGCCCCTGGCGCCGCCGCCGAAGAAGAACCCGCAGAAACGCACGGTCAGCCCGACCAGCCCACCCGAAATGCGCAGTCGCGCCTCGCTCGGGCTCAGCGCGGCGGCGGCCGAAGGGCGCTTCATGCTGCAGGTTTGCGGCGATTGCCGCACCGTGCAGTATCCGCCCCGCGATGCCTGCTGCAATTGCCTCTCGGTCGACCTGCCGTGGCGCGATGTGGCCCCAGATGGCGAACTTCTGGCCGAAACCACCGTGCGCACCTCGACCAATCTCTATTTCCGCGAGCGCGCGCCGTGGCGCACCGGTTCGGTGCGGCTCGATGCCGGGCCGACGATCATCTGTCATGTCCATGGCGACGTGGCGCCGCGAAGCCGCGTGGTGCTGACCAACCGGCTCGACCGCTCGGGGCAAGGCGTTCTGCTCGCCCTGCCTGAAACCCGCACTCCGAACATGGAGGACGACCCCCAGTTGCGTGCAATGACCTCCGACCCGAAATTCCGCCGCGTCCTGATCACCGACGCCCGCAACCCCAACGCCCCGGCCCTGGCCCTTGCCCTGGCCGAAGCCGGCGCCAGCATGATCTTCGTCGGTCTCTCCGAAACCTGGCGCCCCGATCCCAACATCGCCGCGCTGGAAGCGGTGCCCGGGGTCGAGATCCTGCCGCTCGACGTGACCGACACCGCGAGCGTGAACGAGCTCGCCGGAGAGATCGGCGGCAAGACCGACATCCTGATCAACAACGCCCGCTTCATCCGCCCCGGCGGGGTGCTGGAGCGCGGCGATACCGGCTTTGCCCGCGACGAGATCGAAGTCAATTACCTTGGCCTGATGCGGCTGGCCCAGGCCTTTGGCCCGGGCATGTGTTCGCGCACCGCCGACGGGGTCAACGCCGCCGTCGCCTGGGTCAACATCCTGTCGGCCCATGCGCTGATGAACAGCGTCGACTACGGCTGTTTCAACGCCTCGAACGCCGCCGCCCTCTCGCTCAGCCAGGCACTGCGGGCCGAGTTCCGTGCCAGCGGGCTGCGGTTGATGAACGTTTTCGTCGGGCCCACCGAAGACGACTGGCACCAGCCCCTGCCGCCGCCCAAGGTCCTGCCCGATGCCATCGCCCGCGACGTGGTGAAGGGCCTGCGCGACGGGCTCGAGGACGTCTATTGCGGCGACGTGGCGAAGGACCTGATCGAACGCTTCCGCGCCGGACCGAAGATTCTCGAACGCGAAATGACGGGAGGCGGCGCATGAGCATTCTCGAAACCCTGGCCGGTGCGCTGGCCTCCGGCGCGGTGCGAGTGGTCGACCTGACCCACACGCTCGACCCGGATTTCCCGGTCATCGTGCTGCCGCCGGAATTCGGCCAATGCGCCCGTTTCCGCATGGAAGAGGTCAGCGCCTATGACCATCGCGGCCCGGCCTGGAAATGGCACAATATCTCGATGTCGGAACACACTGGCACCCATTTCGACGCGCCCTGCCACTGGATTTCCGGCCGCGACATCCCCAATGGCGCGGTCGACGAGATCCCGGTCGACATGTTCACCGGCCCGGTGGTTGTGATCGACTGTTCCGAAGGCGCCGGCCGGGACGAGGATTACGAGCTGACGCCCGAGGTGATCGAGGCCTGGGAGGCGCGCCACGGCCGCATTCCGGCGGGCGCCTGGGTGTTGATGCGCACCGATTGGTCCAAACGCAGCGGCGGCGCCTATCTCAACATGCGCGAGGACGGGCCGCATTCGCCGGGGCCGACACCCGAGGGCATCCGCCTGCTGGTCGAGGGCCGCAACATCCGGGGCTTCGGCACCGAGACGGTGGGCACCGATGCCGGCCAGGGAATGCACTACACCCCGCCCTATCCGGCGCATTACACCCTGCACGGGGCCGGCAAATACGGGCTGCAATGCCTGTGCAACCTCGACCAGCTGCCGCCGACCGGCGCCTTCCTGCTGGCGGCACCGCTGAAGATCAAGAACGGCACCGGCAGTCCGCTGCGCGTGCTGGCCCTGGTGGAGGGCGCGGCATGAGCGAGCATACCGCCGTCATCACCGGAGGCAGCAAGGGCATCGGGCTCGACCTTGCCACGCGGCTTCTCGATAAGGGCTATCGCGTGATCTCGCTGGCGCGCGGCAGCGCCACAGACGCCCCGGCCGAACTGATCCAGATGTCCTGCGACCTGCTGGACGAGGCCTCGGTGGCCGAGGCCGCAAGCGCCATCGCCACCGACCACGCGGTCAGCCATTTCGTCCAGAATGCCGGTCTGATCTGGCCGAACCTTCTGGAAGAGGCGAAAGCCTCGGACATCACCGGTCTGGCGCAACTGCATCTCGGCTCGGCCCTGACGCTGATGCAGGCCTTCCTGCCGTCGATGAAGGAACGCCACTTCGGTCGGGTGCTCTTCAACGGCTCGCGCGCCGCCTTGGGTTTGCCGACGCGCACCGCCTATTCGGCATCGAAGGCCGGCATGATCGGCATGGCCCGCACCTGGGCGCTGGAACTGGCGCCGCACGGGATCACCGTGAACGTGGTGGCACCGGGGCCGGTTCTGACCGACAATTTCTGGGGTATCATCCCCAAAGGCTCCGACCGCGAGGCGGAACTGGCTGCGAAACTGCCCGTCGGCAGGCTTGGCACGGTGCGCGACGTGTCGAACGCGTTCCTTTTCTTCTGCGACCCCGAGAACGGATTCGTCACCGGCCAGACGCTTTACGTCTGTGGCGGGGCCAGCGTGGGCACGCTAAGCCTGTAGTCGAAACGCCGTAGGGTGGGTGCCAACCCACCACTGCGGCGGCGCGGCGGTGGGTTGGCACCCACCCTACCCGGAACCGGCGCTACCCTTGCGCGATATAGGCGGTGGCCTCGATCTCGATCAGCGCCTCGTCCTCGACCAGGTCGTCGATGATGATCAGCGACATCGCCGGGAAATGCTTGCCGAAGACCCGGCGATAGGCTTGCCCGACCTCACGCTGATGCGCCACATACTCGGCCTTGTCCTTCACGAACCAGGTCAGCCGGCCGATATCGTCCACCTCGCCGCCCGCCGCGCGGACAATCTCGGCGATATTCGACAGCGCCTGCTCCATCTGCGCGATGAAGCCGCCCTCGACGAAGGTCTTGTCCTTGTCCCAACCGATCTGGCCGCCGATATGCAGCGTGCCGTCGGGCATCAGCATCCCGTTGGCATAGCCAAGCGCGGGCGCCCAGCCTTCGGGCTGGATGGTCCTGGGTTTCATCGCGTCATCTCCATCATTGCTCGGTGCCGCGGCGCAGGCGGAACCGTTGAATCTTGCCGGTTTCTGTCTTGGGCAGGGCTTCGGTGAAGATCACCGACCGCGGGTATTTATAGGGCGCAATCACCTGTTTCACATGATCCTGCAGCAGCTTGATCAGCGCATCCGAGGGTATTTCGGACGCCGCCAGCACCACATGCGCCTGCACGATCTGGCCGCGATCTTCATCCGGGGCGCCGATCACGGCGCATTCCACCACCGCCGGATGCGAAAGAAGCGCCGCCTCGACCTCGGGGCCGGCAATGTTGTAGCCGGCCGAAAGGATGATGTCGTCTACGGGCCGCAAAGTGGAACCAGCCGTCCTCATCCTGCACGAAGGTATCGCCCGTGATGTTCCAGCCGCCTTGCACATATTCCTCCTGCCGTTCGCCCCGCAGGCGTGGCGGCAGCCGGTCGGGCCCTGCACCGCCAGCCGCCCGGGCGTGCCGCGCGGCGCCTCGGCGCCATCGTCGCCCAGCACCCGGGCCCGATAGCCCGCCACCGGCTTGCCGGTGCAGCCGGGACGATGATCCTCGAACCGGTTGGTGATGAAGATATGCAGCATCTCGGTCGCGCCGATCCCGTCGAGCATCGGCTTGCCGGTCTTGGCGATCCAGTCGTCATAGACCGGCGCCGGCAGGTTTCCCGGCCGAGACGGCGGCCCGCAGCGAACTCAGATCGGCGCCTTCCTCCATCGCCCTGAGCATGGCGCGATAGGCGGTCGGCGCGGTGAAACAGACCGTGGCGCGGTATTTCTCGATGATTTCGATCATGTTCGGCGGCGAGGCGTTTTCCAGCAGCGTCGCGGCGGCCCCGAAGCGCAGGGAAGATCGCCAGCCCGCCCAGACCGAAGGTGAAGGCCAGCGGCGGCGAGCCGATGAAGATATCGTCCGGGCGCACGTCCAGCACCTCGCGGGCATAACCGTCGGCGATGATCATCAGATCGCGGTGGAAATGCATCGTCGCCTTCCGGATTGCCGGTCGAACCCGAGGTGAAGCCGATCAGCGCGACATCGTCCTGTGCCGTATCGACCGCGCTGAACTGCACCGGCTTTTCCAGCGCCAGACGGTCCAGTTCGGCATCGTGGTTCGAGGTGCCGTCGAAGCCCACCACGGTCTTCAGGAACTCGCTTTGCTTGGCACAGGCGATCATCTCGTCCATCAGCCGCGTATCGCTGGCACATAGCATCTCGGCCTTCTCGACATATTTGGCCAGCTCGCCCGCCCGCAGCATCGGCATGGTGTTCACCACCACCGCGCCGGCCTTGGTCGCCGCCAGCCAGCAGACCACCATCGCCGGGTTGTTGGCCGAGCGGATCAGGACGCGGTTGCCGGGCTTCAGCCCGAGATCGTCGACCAAAGCATTGGCCAGCTTGTTGGTCCAGTCGGTCAGTTCCTTGTAGGTGCGCCGCCGACCATTGCCGATGAGTGCGGTCCGATCGCCGAACCCCTTCTCGACCATGGCGTCGGTCAACTCGACCGCGGCGTTCAGCCGGTCGGGATACTCGAACCCTTCCAGCAGAAGCTCGGGCCAGCTCTCGGGCGCCGGCAGGTTGTCGCGGGTGAACGTGTCGGAATGTGCCGATGGGCGAAGCATTTCCTACCCCTCCTGAAACGCGGCCAGCGCCTGACGCGCGATGACCACGCGTTGCACGTCCGAGGCGCCTTCATAGATGCGCAAGGCCCTGATCTCACGATAAAGTTTTTCGACCGTCTCGCCCGATTTCACCCCGTCGCCGCCATGCAGCTGCACCGCGCGGTCGATCACCTGTTGAGCCTGATCGGTGGCGAAGAGCTTGGCCATCGCCGCCTCGCGCGTGACCCGCGGCGCGCCGGAATCCTTGGTCCAGGCGGCGCGATAGACCAGCAGCGCCGCCGCATCGACATCGAGCGCCATATCGGCGATATGTCCCTGCACCATCTGCAGATCGAACAGCGGCGCGCCCTGCACCTGCCTTGTGCTGACCCGCGCCAGCGCCTCGTCCAGCGCCCGGCGGGCAAAGCCCAGCGCGGCGGCGGCCACGGTCGAACGGAACACGTCCAGCACCGACATGGCGATGCGGAACCCCTGCCCCGGCTGGCCCAACAGCGCACTGGCCGGAATCCGGCAATCGTCGAAGCGCAGCGTCGCCAGCGGATGCGGCGCGATCACCTCCAGCCGCTCGGCCACCTCGAAACCCGGCAGACCGGCCGGCACGATGAAGGCCGACAACCCCCGCGCGCCCGGCGCCTCGCCGGTGCGGGCGAAGAGCGTGTAGACATCGGCGATGCCGCCATTGGAAATCCAGGTCTTCTCGCCGTTCAGCACATAATCGTCACCGTCGCGCGTGGCGGTCATGGTCGAATTCGCCACGTCCGACCCCGAGGCCGGCTCGGTCAGGGCAAAGGCCGAAATCGCCTTGCCCGCCCGGGTCAGGGGCAGCCACTCCGCCTTCTGCTCGGGCGTGCCGAACAGCGTGATCGCGCCGGTGCCCAGCCCCTGCATGGCAAAGGCGAAATCCGCCAGGCCATCATGCCGCGCCAAGGTCTCGCGGATCAGGCAGAGCGTGCGCACGTCGAGCCCGCCGTCGAGCGCCGCCGAATGCGCCGCGAATCCCGCCTCGCCCAGGGCGCCGACCAATGCGCGACAGGCGGCATCGGTGTCGGAATGGTCGATCCCACCCAGATTGGCGCCGCACCAGGCCTCGAGCTCTTCGGCCAGCGCACGATGCCGCGCCTCGAAGAACGGCCAGTCCAGGAATGTCCGATCCGTCATCGCTTTCCCTTCCCTTTCATCTTTCTGCAAATACTCCCGCCGGAGGCCGGAACTCTCTTGTCCCTCAATCGCCTTCGAAGACCGGCTTCTCCTTGGCGACGAAGGCGTGGTAGGCGCGGTGGAAGTCCTGCCCCTGCATGCAGATCGCCTGCGCCTGGGCCTCGGCCTCGATCGCCTGTTCCAGCCCCATCGACCATTCCTGCGCCAGCATGGTCTTGGTCATCATGTTGGCGAAATTCGGCCCCGCCGCGATGCGGCCGGCGATGTCGCGCGCCGTATCCATCAGCGCGTCCGCCTCGACCACGCGGTTGAAATAGCCCCAGGCCAGCCCCTCCTCGGCGCTCATCGCGCGGCCGAGATAGAGCAGCTCGGCCGCCCGACCCTGACCGATGATGCGCGGCAGGATCGCGCAGGCGCCCATGTCGCAGCCCGCCAGACCGACCCGGTTGAACAGGAACGCGGTCTTGGCCTCGGGCGTCGCCACCCTCAGGTCGGACGCCATCGAGATGATCGCCCCGGCCCCGGCACAGATGCCATCGACCGCCGCGATGATGGGCTTGCCGCAGCCGATCATTGCCTTGACCAGATCGCCGGTCATCCGGGTGAAGGTCAGAAGCTCCTTCATGCTCATCCGGGTCAGCGGGCCGATGATGTCATGCACATCCCCGCCCGAGCTGAAACTGCCGCCACTCGGGGCAAAGATCACCGCCTTGACCGCGTCATCGTAATGCAGGTCGCGGAACCAGTCGCGCAGCTCGGCATAACTTTCGAAGGTCAGCGGGTTCTTCCGCTCGGGCCGGTCCAGCGCGATGGTGGCGATGCCGCCCTCGATCTCGCATTTGAAATGTTTGACGTCGCTACGCATCTAGTCCTTCTCCTCAAGCATATGGCTCAGATGATCCAGCCGTCGGATCATCCCGTCGATATCGTCCGCGTTCAGCCCGCCCAGAAGCTCGTCTATCCAGGCCTCGTGCAGGGCGGCATGTTCGGCGAAGACCGCCTGCCCCTTGGGCGTCAGCCGCACCAGGTTGGCGCGCCGATCCCCCGGCACCGCCACCCGCAGGGCCAGCCCCTCTTCCGTCAGCTTGTCGACGATGCCGGTGATATTACCGTTCGAGACCCGCAGCTTCTTCGATATCTCGCTCATCTTCAGCCCGTCGGGCACCCGCGACAGCGCCGACATCACGTCGAAGCGCGGCAGGGTCCAGTTACACTCGCTTCGCAAACGGCGGCGGATCTCGTCCTCGATCATGCTGCTCGACTTCAGCAGTTTCAGCCACAGGCGCAGTCGTTCCTTGGCAATCGGGCCGGGCTTCGGGGCATTGGCGGGGCGCGTGGTCATACTTCTCCTCCGGAAACACTCAAGGCGTGACCATTGATCATACGCGCGTCAGGCGAGGCAAGATAGGCCACCGCCGCCGCCACCTCGTCGGGCGAAATGAACCCGCCCACCGGGTTGCCCGAAGCGACGCGGGCCTCGGCCTCGGCCCGGTCGATGCCGAAGCGCACCATCAGGCCCTCCACCGCTTTCTCGGCCAGGGGTGTGTCGACGAAACCGGGGCAGACCGCGTTGCAGGTGATACCCTGTTTCGCCACCTCCTGCGCCACCGACCGGACCAGCCCCAGCACCCCGTGCTTGGCGGCGGCATAAGCGGCGATATTGGCCCCGCCCTTCAGGCTGGCCGTCGAGGCCACGGCCACGAGCCGCCCGCCCGGCCCCATGCCGGCAAGTGCGGCGCGAAAGGTCAGGAAGGTGCCGGTCAGGGTCACGTTCAGGGTGCGGTTCCACTCTTCGAGCGTGGTATCGCGCAGCTTCGCGGCCTGGCCGCCGCCGGCATTGGCGACCACCACGTCGAAGGGCGCGTCGAACAGCGCGGCAACCTCGGCCTCTTCGGTCACATCAGCCAGGCGCAACGACATGTCGCCCCCCCGGGCGGTTTCTTCCAGCGCCGCCATCCGCCGGCCGCAAATCGTCACCGCGCAGCCCTGCTCGGCCATGCGTCGCGCGATCGCCCGCCCGATGCCCGAGCCGCCGCCGGTGACCAGAACCCGCCTCATGCGCGGATCATCTCGGCTTCACGATCCGCCAGACGCCAGGCCTGATCGCGGCCCGCCAGATAGGGCAGCGGCCAGGGCTCGTGCCGGTCGCCGATCCGTGCCGCCTCGTGCGCTGTCCAATAGGGATCGGCCAGATGCGGCCTGCCCACAGCGACCAGATCGGCCCGCCCCGCCATCAGGATCGAGTTGGCATGATCGGCCTCATAGATATTGCCGACAGCCATGGTCTTGATCCCGGTTTCATTGCGAATCCGGTCGGAAAACGGTGTCTGGAACATCCGGCCATAGACCGGGCGCGCCTCGGTGCTGGTCTGCCCGGCCGAGACGTCGATGATATCCGCCCCCGCGTCAGAGAAGGCACGGGCGATCTCGACCGCCTCTTCCGGCGTCACCCCGGCCTCGCCCACCCAGTCGTTCGCCGAAATCCGTACCGACATCGGCTTGTCCTCGGGCCAGACCGCGCGCATCGCCGCGAACACCTCGAGAGGATAGCGCAGACAGTTTTCCAGAGTGCCGCCATAGGCGTCGGTCCGGGTGTTCGACAGGGGCGAGATGAAGGATGACAGCAGATAGCCATGCGCCGCGTGCAGTTCGATCATGTCGAAGCCCGCCCGGTCGGCCATCTCGGCCGAAGCCACGAACTGCGCCTTGATGGTCGCCATCTCGGCAAGGCTGGCCTCATGCGGCGTGGCATTCCGATCGGACCACGGCAGGGCCGAGGCCGAAACCAGATCCCAGTTGCCCGACTTCAGCGGCTTGTCCATGCCTTCCCAGCCGACATTCGTGGATCCCTTGCGCCCGGAATGTCCGATCTGACAGCACAGCCTGGCCTCCGTCTCGGCATGGACGAAGTCGGTCAGCCGCCTCCAGGCCGCCTCGTGCTCGGGCGCATAGAGCCCGGGACAGCCCGGCGTGATCCGCCCCTCGGGGGACACACAGGTCATTTCGGTGAAGACCAGCCCGGCGCCGCCCTTGGCGCGTTCGCCGTAATGGATCAGGTGCCAGTCGGTCGGGCAACCGTCGACCGCCTTGTATTGCGCCATCGGCGACACCACCACCCGGTTCTTCAAAGCCATCCCGCGCAAGCGGAATGGCGCGAACATCGGCGCCCGCACCGGCGCGTCCGCCGCCATGCCGGCCCGCATCTGGAACCAGCGCTCGGCCGAGCCCAGCCATTCGGCATCGCGCAGACGCAGGTTCTCGTGGCTGATCCGCTGCGACCGGGTCAGCAGGGAATAGTTGAACTGCACCGGGTCGAGATCGAGATAGCGCTCGACCTCCTCGAACCATTCCAGGCTGTTGCGCGCCGCGGATTGCAGCCGCAGCACGTCCAGCCGCCGCTCGTCCTGATAACGTGCGAAGGCCGCGTCCAGGGTCGGTTCCGAGGTCAGATAATTGGCCAGCGCGATGGCGCTGTCGAAGGCCAGCCGCGACCCCGACCCGATCGAGAAATGCGCCGTAGCCGAGGCATCGCCCAGAAGCACCACATTCTCGTGATACCATTTCTCGCAGAGCACCCGCGGGAAATTGATCCACACCGCCGAGCCGCGCAGGTGGGCGGCGTTGGACATCAATTCGTGTCCGCCCAGATGCGCCTCGAAGGTCTTGCGGCAGGTCTCGACGATCTCTTCCTTCGTCATCCCCTCGAAGCCGAAATTGTCCCAGGTCTCCTGGCTGCATTCGACGATGAAGGTCGCCGTCTCGTCGTCGAACTGATAGGCATGGGCCCAGATCCAGCCATGCTCGGTCTTCTCGAAGATGAAGGTGAAGGCGTCGTCGAAACGCTGATGCGTGCCCAACCAGATGAATTTGCACTTCCGCTCTTCGATATCGGGCTTGAAATGATCGGCGTATTCGGTCCGCACCCGCGAATTCAACCCGTCGCAGCCGACCACCAGGTCGTAATCCTTGCGGAACGCCTCGACGCTGGCGAACTCGGTCTCGAACCGCAACTCGACGCCCAACTCGCGGGCGCGCTCCTGCAGCAGGATCAGCATCTGCTTCCGCCCGATCCCGGCAAAGCCATGCCCGCCCGAGACGGTGCGCACGCCGTTATGCACTACCGCGATATCGTCCCAATAGGCAAAATGGGCGCGGATCGCCTCGGCGCTTTTCGGGTCGTTCTCCCGAAGGTTCTCCAGCGCGTCATCCGACAGGACCACGCCCCAGCCGAAGGTGTCGTTGGCACGGTTGCGCTCGATCACCACGACCTCGTGCGCCGGATCGCGCAGTTTCATGGAAATCGCAAAATACAGCCCCGCCGGCCCGCCACCCAAACACGCGATACGCATCTGCCATCCTCCCCTTGCCCGGCGACTCGGTCTCGCCGGCTCTGGCAGAAGGCTAGGTCTGTCTCTGATTTATTTCAAGTTTAAAATATTCTTGCATTCAACATAAGCAATCACGCGAACGTCGATCCCGATACAGATCGGCACCCTGCCCGGCGCGGGTCAGCCCGGTTTCGGGATTGCCACCAGATGGTTATCCCAACTCAATCGCGACGTTGCAGCATCCGTGACATCGCTGCCGCCGATCCTTCCGGACGCGCCAGTTCCCGTGGTGAAGAAGAACCCGCCTTTCACCGGCCCAAGCCCGCAGATGTCGCTTGCCTCGTATTCTGCCACCATCTTGCCCGTCCCCAGCTCATAGACATGCGCGAGCCCGCCAAGCGGGGACGAGATCGCCGCAAGCGTCCCGTCGGACGAGATCGAAACGCTGCCCGCATAGCCCATCATCCGGCGTTGATCCTCGGGGGCGGCCTGCAGCAGTTGCGGCTGCGCGCCGGCCTTGTGCAGACCCAGCAACGGCGGCTCGACCGACCCGTCGCCCTGCCACTGCATTGCAAAGGCCACCAGCCCGTCCGACCGGACAGCGAGATGGCGGATCGAGTTCTTGTGCAACGCACCCTCGAGCTCGACCGTTTCAACCCTGCCGCCATCGATGCCGAAATAGCTGAGATTGGGCCGCATCGTCGGGATGTTCAGCTTGGCACGCCCGGAATCCGGATGCGTCTCGATCCCGCCATTGGCGATCACCAGACGGTGCCCCGACGGCATCAGGGCAATGTCGTGCGGCCCGACCCCGCCCGAGGGAAACTCGTCCCGGCGGGTGAAATCCGAGGTATTCCAGACACTGATGACACCCTGGCCCGCCTCATAGTCGTGTTCGGTCGCATAGAAGATATCACCCTCGGCCGAAAACACCCCGTGACCGTAGAAATGCCGCCCCTCGGGCGCTTCGAGCCGGGCGATCACGTCGCCGGAGGCACAGTCGAGCACGATGGCAAAGGTGCCGGGGCGCCGCGCGAAGGCCACCGCCAGCGGCCTGACGGGATGCGCCGCGGCCGCATGGCCGCGCCCGGGCAAGTCAAGGGTGAAAGCCACCTCGCCCGTGCCCCGAAGCCCGGCCAGCACATAGCTGCCGCCCGCCGTACGCGCGCCCGACAGGAAATCCGGCGCACCGGCCGCGGCCCAGCTGGCGGTGGGCGACAGGACGGCGGCGCTCAGTCCGGCAAGAAAGGTTCGGCGGTTGGGCATGTCAGTCTCCATCCAAGGCGTTGAACCCGGCAGCGACGCCGAGAAAGGGGCCGAGTTCGGCGCCCGAGAGGGCGCGAATTCGGTCGATGCTCTGCTGCAGGATCTCGACGCGCAGCCGCCCCTGCGGGTTGGCGACGCCTGCGAAGGTCGGATCGTCCAATCCCGCGGCAAGGCTGCGGGCCTCATCGAAGGCAGCCCTAAGCGCGGCGGTCGTGGCCGGGTGACCCTGCGCCAGCAGCCCGGCAAGCGCATCGAGTGCCTCGAGCGACATCGCGACATCGCGCAACGGACGACCCGAACGGTGGGCCTCGGCGCGGTTCGGCCGGGGCCTGTCGAACGTGCCCAAGGGGCGGCCCAGCCGGGTATCCGAGGTGAATTGCAGCCCCGCCAGCAGCGCCTTGAACAGCTCCTGCACGGCCTCCTCTTCGCTGCGATAGGGGCTTTCGCCCTTGCCGGGATTGCGCAGAAGGTCTGCATAACGGGTTTGCCAGTCGTCCAGGATGGCATCGGCGTTGGCGTCGATGTCCCGGGCGATGGCGCGGATCAGAGCACAGCGATAAGCCGGCCTGCCCTGATCGGCGAAGCCGGGATCGTAAAGCATGAATTCCAGGGCGAAAAACCCCCGCGCGGCGATCGAGACATGGTCGAAACCGGCCGGGTCGTTCACCACCGGGTCTTCTGCCGCGATCAGGCTGCCCAGGCTTTTCGGCGTGAACCCCTTGGTGTCGGGCCAGAAGGCCAGCGCAAAGGCGCGGTCCTCGGCCTCGGTCGGGCCGAAGCGCAGATGACTGACGCCCAGCCAGGCATCGAACGCGGCGTGATAGGCCGCGCGCAACGCTGGCGACCGAGGCGCGCAATCCGCCTCGGCCGCGTCCTTCAGCACCTCCGCCTCGGCGGCGAAGCGGGTGAAGCCCGGCAGGATATGGCGGTCGAGGACGGCAGCGATGCGGTCGGCATGTTCGCCCGCGGCGGCGGCAAACGGGCCGAGCAGCGTGAACAGGATCAGAAAGCGGCGCAACATTCAGAGACTCTCCAGAAACCGGATCAGGGCGGCACGGTCATCCTGCGGCATGTCGACCACCGTATCGCGCGCCGCCTTTGCCTCGCCGCCATGCCACAGGATCGCCTCGAGCAGCGACCGGGCGCGGCCATCGTGCAGGAAATAGCTGTGCCCGGAAACCCGTTCGGTCAGCCCGATGCCCCAAAGCGGCGGGGTGCGCCATTCGCGTCCCGAAGCGCGCGCCTCGGGGCGATTGTCGGCCAGGCCCTCACCCATATCGTGCAGCAGAAGGTCGCTATAGGGCCAGATCAGCTGGAAACTCTGGGCCGGCCGGTCGCGCAGGCGATGGGTCACGAAGGCGGGCCGGTGACAGGCCACGCAGCCCGTGCCGTAGAAGACCTCCTTGCCGCGCAGAACCTGCGGATCGTCCACATCCCGCCGCGCCGGCACCGCAAGGTTGCGGCTGTAGAAGGTCACCAGGTCCAGCCCCTCTTCGTCGATCTCGAAAATACGGTCGTCGCCATCGCCATGCGGCGCGGCGCGGCAGGCCTCCTGCGCTTCGGTGCATTCGCCCCAGGCCTCGGGGTAAAGCGGGTTCGAAATGCCGATATCCCCAGCAAAGGCCCCGGCCGATTGCTGCTTCACCGTCGGCGCACCGGCCTTGAGACCGAACCGGCCCAGCATCGGCTGCCCGAATTCGCGTGACATCACGATATTGGGGCGCCCCGAGATCCCGTCGCCATCGGCATCGTCCGGATCGGCATGGGCCAGGATATCGGCCGCCGGAATGGCCTCGAGCAGGCCCAGCCCGATCATCTGCGGTGCCACGCGCGGGCTCAGCATCGCCTGCGGGTGAAGCGGGCCATAGCCCAGATCGGCGGCGGTATAGGTCGGCCGCCGCAGCCATGCCGTCTCGCCGTCCGACAGCGCGACCTCGATCTCGTCATAGTCGATCCGCAGCCGGTATTCGGCTTCGATCCCGGGCAGCGCGAAGTCCTGCAATTGCTCGCCATAGACCGGATCGGGGCGGGTGGCGAAGTAATCCTCGATCTCGGCGATGGCGTCTTCCGGCCCGCCCGGAATGGAAACCCGCAGGAACATCGAAACCGCCGTATCCTCCGGCCCCTCGGGCGGGTGGCCACGGCCGTCCTTCAGGTGGCAACGCTGACACGAACGCGCGTTGAACAGCGGTCCCAACCCGTCCGAGGCAAGCGTCGACGCCGGCGACGACACCCAGATCTTGCGGAACAGCCCGTTGCCGACCTTGAAGGTCAACTCGCCATCGAATCCGATATTGGCCGAGGGCTGCGAGAACGCATCCTTGTTCTTGCGGGCGCGGACGGTGGCGGCACCGGCCGACAGTTCCTCGAAAGCTACAGGCGCCGAGAAATCGGCGGTCGGTCGGGTCACCGCTTCGATGCGCCGCGCCTCGTCGGCGGTGCGCGGGATGACATCCAGATGAGGATCGCTCAGGCCGTCCCAGGGGTCTGAAACGGCGGAACCGGCCATGACGGCCAGCCAGGCGGAAGACAGGGCGAAGACGATAGGTTTCATGGTCTGGTTTTCCTGATCCCCGGCACCAGGCCGGAGAGTTGGGGACTCCCGTACAAAGGTGAACGCCCCGCCGGCCGGCGCCGGCAGGGCGGATTGTCTTAGCCGCCGATCGGGATCACGATGGCCACGCCCAGAAGGTGCGAATTCGTTCCGCCCTCATCGGCAAAGCCATAGCCCGCGGTCAGCGTCGCGCCGTTCTTCAACTCATAGTCGACGCCCAGCGAGAACAGGTTATCCACCCCGGTGCTGGTGATGTCGCGGCGCGAAAACGCGGCGTTATAGGTGATCGGCCCCTGCGACAGGCTCAGACCGATCGTGCCATAGAGCGCGTCATCGGTGGTGCCTCCGAACCCGTCGAAGCTCGCCACCTCGGCCATCACCTCCAGATTGTCGCTCACCGCATGGGCCACACCCAGCGACAGGCCGCGCTCGTCCTTGGCGTCGCCCAGCCCGCGCGACAGGTGACGTGCACCGGCGTGCAACGAGGTGCTGCCGAACTCGACATCGTATTGCAGCGCAAAGTTGTTGAGCTTGCCGGTATTGCCCGCACCCCCGGCCGCCGTCGTGTTGCGCCCGCGTTTCGTGCCCCAGCTGTCGCTCAGAACCGTATCGTCGGCATAGAAGACCGACGCCGTCAGCGTGCCCTGCCCCAGCTCGATCTCGGCCATCGCCCCGATCATCTCGCCCAGTTCGTAATCCTCGGCATAGGATGTGCCGTAGAAGCCCGGCGCGGTGTCCCAGGCGGTGCCGAAGGCCGGGCTGATCTTGCCGAAGCTCAGCTTCGTGCGGCCAAGGTCGAAGGACAGGCCGATTTCCCCGACATAAAGCCCCAGGTCCTCGAACGCCCGGTCCGAGGTCGCCCCGGTCACGCTCTCCAGCGTCAGCCCCAGGAAGGCGCTGACCCTGTCGCCGAGCGCGAATTCGAAGGCGGCATCGGCGGACAGGTAGACATCGCTCAGCTCGTTCGCCGGCACGTCCGACCGGACAACCGAATCGACCCCGATCTCAAGCTCGATCTCATAGCTGAACCCGCTGTCGTCCTGCGCCAGGGCGGTGGTTCCAGATGCCAGCAAACAGGCGCACGCACCGCCCGCAAGCAAGTATTGCTTCTTCATGTTCTCGTCCTTTTTCATTGATTTCCCTTGTGGAAGCGACTGGCATCTGGCTTGTCGCTCTCCGAGGGAAGCCGATTTACTGGAACACGGCCGAGGGGTTGTCAAGACTGTCGGAACCTTCGAACTCGATCCCCTCCAGCCCAAGCGCGCCGACGACCCGCTCGATGGTCTTCGTCTGGTCGATCAGCCCGTTCACGCCCCCCATGATCAGCGCTTCGCCCTCGGCGTTGCCCCGCTCCAGCATCTGGTCATAGGCAAAGCCGCCATCCGCCGCCGCCTTGAGCGCGCCAAGTGCGGCCATCGTCGCCGACAGCTTGCCCTGCATTTCGGTGTCGAGCGCCGCATCCGCCTCGGCCACCAGGTCTGCCAGGGCGGGGCCTTCGACCTTGCTGCCATCGACGCGGGTATAGGACCCGAGATAGACGTTCTGAATGCCAAGCCCATCGTAGAAGTGGCTGTTATGGGTGTTGTCCGAGAAACAGTCGTGCTCTTCTTCCGGGTCGTTCAGCATCAGGCCCAGCCGCATCCGCTCGCCGGCCTGCTCGCCATAGGAAAGCGATCCCATCCCGGTCAGGATGGTGACGATCCCCGCATCTCGTTCTGTATCACCGCCGCGCGGCGGCACCGCCGTCGGCCCATTGCGCCGCCATCCAGTCCAGATCGCTGACCAGAAGCTCGGTCGCGGCCTTGAGATAGCCGCCCGGCGATCGCAGTTCCCGCCGGTGCAACCCTCGCCCTGGACATAGTCGGCGAAGGGCCGGTACAGCCGGGCGCCCGGGCCATGCCCGTTCAGGTCCTGACCCCAGAGCAGAAACTCGATGGCGTGATACCCGGTGGCGACATTGGCCTCGATCCCATCGGCTCCTGTGCAGGGTGTCTGACAGCAGGTCCGGCGTGATGCTCGACGCGTCGATCTCCTTTGCCGGACAGCGTGAAGGACGGGTTGGCCACCACGTGTTCAAAGCACCGCCAGCGCGTTTTCGTCCGACGGCCCGCCATAGGTGCTCGGTGTGATAGCAGTCGATCAGGCCCCGTCCAGTGGCCAGGCGTTCACCTTGCCTTCCCAGTCGTCGACGATGGCGTTGCCGAAGCGATAGACCTCGGTCTGCTGATAGGGCACGCGCGAGGCCAGCCAGGCGTCCCGCGCCGCTTGCAGCGTTTCCCCCGAGGGCTGCGCGATCAGCGCATCGACGGCCGACTGCAGCGCCTTGGCAGTGCTCAGGCTATCGACATATTTCGCCTCGGCGATGTCGGCATAGGTGTCCAGCACCGCGCCTTTGCTGACGGTTTCGGCAAGAGCCGGACCGCCGAGGATGGCGGCCAGAGCGCCCGTGACAAGGGATGCGCGTTTCATTTTGGTCCTTTCAGTGAAGTCTGTTGGTCTGATGGGGTTGCGGCCGATGCACGGTTTCGCGCAGCGCCATGCGTCTCAGGGCCAGCCCGAAGCGCGCGGCCAGGCCGGCAAGACAGGGCGCCATGTCGGCCCGCACGATCGTCGTGGCGATCAGCATCGCGTCCTCGTGATCGCCCTCGCTGGCCGCGCCGATGAAGTTGGCGAAACAGGATTCGTCCGCGCCAAGGCACTTGCAGTGCAGGCTGTGTCGCATCAGCGGCCGGCGGCCGTGGCGGGCGCAGAGGTCGCATAACTGTTCGAAGGCCTGCAGCGCCTGCTTGCCTTCATCCGGACCGAGCATCGACGCCAGATCGTTCCAGATCTGCGCCTGCGCCTCGGGGCCATCGCTCCACAGGCGCAGATAGAGCACAGACGCCGCTTCCACAGTGCCCAGTTCGGACACATAACCGACGGGCACGCCGCCCCGCCTGTTCGCCGCGCCGCTCATTTCGTCAGAATCAGCTTGCCCGCGCGGGTGATGCGCAGCGTATAAAGCTGATCTCCAAGCTTGATATGGGCGGCCTGCTCAGCCCTGCATCAGGTCTTCGGCCCGGATGATGGCATGGCCGAGGTGCCGCCGCGTCCGACCCGGCGGCTTTGGCTTCGGTCATGACCGCACCCCCCGGTCCGCCATCAGGCGATCCAGCAGAATTTCGCAATTCGGCACGCGAAACAGCTTCTCACTGGCCAGAATGTCGCAAAGCTCACCGAACCAATCGTCCGGTTGCCGGTCGACCGAAGACTGTTCCGTGCAATGGGTTTCGTCGTGCATTTTGAGGCTCCGATTTCGGTCACGGGCTTCCCAAATGCAATCGGGGGTGGCTGGTTCCCCATTAACTGACTAAATCTATCAGATATGTCAATCCGATTCTTTTTGTCAGATTTATGCGGCGTCAGATCTGACCCATTTCCGCTGAACATCGCAGCACATGAAAAAACTGTTTCGAAAGCCCTTCGAAGCCCAGACCACCTCGCATCAGAGCGAAGCCCCCGCTCAAACCGGGCGCTAGTGGAAATCGCTCCCCTCAGACCTAGATCGCCCCGAGTGCCCCGGACAGATAGGCCTCGGAAGGAAGCCATGTGGGAAACGGCAGTGTCAGACGGAATCGAGCGACCCTCAACCAGCCCCCACCCGGCCCAGGCCAAGCCTCTCTGACAAGACCTGCACTGCAGACCCGGCAAAGGGTCCAAGATGCCTCCACACGCACCTGCTTCGCCGACGCTTTGACCGGCCCCGCGGCCCGAAGGCTTCGGTCGAACGGGCTGGGCTGTCAGGATGCGTCCCTGCCCGCGGATGCAGCGCGCGGGGCAGTTCGTTGTGCAACAGCCGGCGCGCATCCGCCTTCCTGTCGCCCTCTCCCAGCTTCAACACCTTGAGAGCTTCGTCCCGGCTCTGGAAAATCAGTTCCTGCATTGTCAGTTCGGCGGCCTCGGCATCGCGTTCCTCGACCCGGCTCAGCACCTCGCGCCAGATTTCCGCATTCTCGCGACGCCGCTCGGGGGTTCGAAAGTCAATGTGGAACTCGCGCCACAACAAGGCCCAGACGATATCGTTGGCGTTGTTCATGATGGTGCGCCGCAGGATGGCGCTGTCGGAACAGCGGACCAGCGCCGACCCCACCCGGCCCGACGTCAGGGCGAAGCGCAGCGGCTTGCAGGTCTCGTCCTTGGCCAGCGCCTCCACGGCCTCGACCCGTCTGGTCATCTCGGCCAGACTCTCGGGTGTCCACATCAACGCGGCATAGCGCGCACTCAACCCCGATAGCGTCGCATGGATATTGACCGCATCGGCCAGGGTTTCCATGTCGAACCGCCCCACCACCGCCCCCCGGCGCGGATAGAGATCCGCCAGACCGCGATTGGTCAGGATCCGGATCGCATCCCGGATCGGCCCGCGGCTGACCTCGTAGAACGCCGCGAGGTCCGCCTCGACCAGGCGATCGCCGCTGCGCAATTCACCGGCCATGATCCGGCGCGTCAGGTCGTCGGAAATCCGTTCCGGAAGGTCCCGATGCCCGCGCCAGCTTAACGGATCGTTGATCCTCTCACTCATCGCCGAGCGGCGGAAAGCTACCTTGTTTCTCATGTTTCTCTCGTTTTCTTTCGACCTAATAGGTCTCGCCCCCGGGGCTCAAGACAAAACCTTGAAGGGGGGCGTGAACAAAGGCCGGCAAACCCTTCCAGCAGATGCCGCAATCGTCGGCGTTGACCTCAGAATGGCGGCAGTCACACCGCAACCCGCTCCGCGACGGCCGATGCCGCCGGCGCACCCGCGACGCTCCGGATAGCGCCTCCCCAATCACCCCTGACCGGCGCCCAAATCCACGGCAAGTCGACGCAAACTCCTTCACGCATATCCGCCGCCGTGAATCACTACGCGGTCGCATCGGATGGCCGAGCAAATATGTATTTGATTGATTTATAACACTAAAATAAATAATTGTAAACAATTGACTGATTGCTGGCTTTCATCCTACGATCCCACCAAGGCCGGCTCACAGGGAGAGAGTTGCGGTGCGCCGGCCGCAACAATGAGGAGGAGAACAAGATGTCGCGAATCCGTTCGGGCGCTAGCGCGATCGCCCTGTCATTCGCCCTGCTGGGGGGCGTGTCGGCCCAGGCCCTCGCCGATCCGGCCGGTCGGATCAATGTCGCACTGGGGGCCGAATCGACGACGATGGACCCGGCCAAGTATTCCGCCGGGGTCGACCAGTACTTCATCGGCACCATGTTCGAGATGCTGGTCAAGCCGATGCCGGATGGCAGCACCGAAAACTGGCTGGCCGAGTCCTGGTCGATCGACAATTCGGATCCCGAAAAGCCGGTGATCGACGTCCATATCCGCCCCGGGGTGACCTTCCATAACGGCGATCCGCTGACCTCGGCGGATTTCGAATTCTCCTACCAGCGTCAGGCCGATCCCAATGTTTCGCGCTGGTCGCACTTCCAGGCCAATATCGAACAGTTCGAAATCGTCGACGACCTGCATTTCCGGCTGCATTTCAAGCAACCGGATTCGTCCTATGTCGCCAACTACCTGCAGCTCTGGGCGATGCCCAAGAATTACTTCGAGCAGGTCGGCGACGAGGAGTTCGGCCGCAATCCGGTCGGCACAGGCCCGTGGAAATTCGTCTCCCGCACGCCCAAGGAAGAGCTGATGCTCGAAGCCTATGACGGCTACTGGAACAAGGATCACCGCCCCGCCGCCGCCGAGCTTCGCATCCGCATCATCCCCGAGGATCTGACCCGCGTCGCCGCGCTGCAGACCGGCGAAGTCGACTGGATCGATGCGGTCCCGCCGGCCATGCTGAAAGACGTCAAGGCCATGCCCGGCGTCGCCACCGCGACCATGCCGTCCGGCAACAACCTGTTCCTCGACATGGACACCATCCCCGAGGGCCCGCTGCAGAACGTCAAGGTGCGCCAGGCGATCGCCCATGGCATCGACATGGACGCGATCATCGACTCGGTGTTGTTCGGCCAGGGCCAGCGCTATGCCGAGGTGGCCGAGGGCGCGACCGGCTACAATCCCGACCTCAAGCCGTTCGACTACGATCCGGCCCTGGCGACGAAGCTGCTGGCCGAGGCGGGCTATCCGGGCGGCTTCGACGTCGATTGCTATAACCTGATCACCCCGCGCGAACCCAACATGAAGGAAATGGGCGAGGCGATGTTCGCCTATCTCGGCACCATCGGGGTGCGCTGCAAGGTGGTCAGCCTGGAATACGGCGCCTGGATCAACCTCGGCCGCCGCGACGAGAAGACCGAACAGCTGAACGGCGGCCTGATCTCGTGGATGTGGGGCCAGGGTATCCCGGGCGATCCGGCGGTGCCGTGGGGCGGCCACCTGCACAGCTACGAGCCCGGCAAGGGCTGGGGCAGCTACTCGCATGCCAACGATCCCGAATTCGACCGCATGATCGAGGAAGCGACCAGGATCATGGACCCCGATGCCCGCGCCGCCGCACTGCGCGCCATCGCCGCGCGCAAGCACGAGATGGTACTCGGCGGCCTGACCACCTATCTGCCGCTGGTCACGATGGCCTGGAACGGCGACAAGGTCGATTACACGCCCTGGCCCTATCCCGGCTTCTGGCGCAACTTCCAGGAAATCGGGTTGAAAAACTAGGTTTCAGCTCCCCGACTGCCGCCCGCTGGGCCTCTTCACCCAGCGGGCGGACTTGTCGTCCCCATCGCTTCCATGCACCACACCGGCAAGGGCCGCCCGTCATGACCCAGTTCGTTCTGCGCCGCATCCTGCAGGGGATGTTCAGCATCCTCGGCGCGTCGCTGATCATCTTCATCATCACCCGCCTCAGCGGCGATCCGGTGGTGCTGATGCTGCCACCCGAGGCACCGCAGTCGATGGTCGACCAGATGCGCGAACGTCTCGGGCTCGACCTGCCGATCTGGCAGCAATACCTGCGCTTCCTCGGCGACGCGCTGACTGGCGATTTCGGCAATTCCTACCGCTGGGAGATGCCGGTCCGCGATCTCATTCTCCAGCGTCTGCCGGCAACCATCTACCTGGCCTCGGCCGCGCTGGTCTTCTCGCTGATGCTGTCGATCCCCTTCGGCGTGCTCAGCGCCCGGCACCGCGGTTCCTGGTTCGACCGTTTCGCCAAGGCCATAGCGATGCTGGGTCAGGCGATGCCGAACTTCTGGGTCAGGCTCCTGCTGATCGTGGTCTTCTCGATCCACCTGCAATGGCTGCCCGCCTTCGGCAACGACACCCGGTCCATGTGATCATGCCCGCCATCGCCCTGTTTCGGTATCGGTCACCGCCCAGACCCGCATCGTGCGATCGGCCATGCTCGACGTGCTCCGACAGCGATTACATCCGCATGGGCCGCTCTCGGTCGGCGTGCCCGAGGGCGTGCTGGTCTGGAAATACGCGTTCCGCAACGCCGCCGTGCGCCTGGTCACCATGATGGGGGTCTATTTCGCCTCGATACTGGGCGGTGCCTTCGTGGTCGGGTGGTCTTCGCCTGGCCCGGCCTGGGTCGCACCGTGGTCAGGCGCTCTTCGCCCGCGATTTCCCGGTGGTGGTGCAGGCCGGCGTGCTGTTCGCGGCGGTGATGTTCGTGGTCGCCAACCTGCTGGTCGACCTGTCCTATGGCCTGATCGACCCGAGGATCCGCCATGACGCTGAAACCACGCTGCATCACGCGCCCGGGCCCGTCGCCCGCCTGCGCGGCTCTTCGGGGCGGGCTTTCCCTGGATATCGGCCGGCATCCTTCTGGCCGTCATCCTGCTGGCGGCGTTCGGGCCCTGGTCTCGCCCTGGCAACCCGGCGGGCTCGACCTGCGCTCGGCCTTTCATCCGCGGTCTGGTCCGGCGGCACCTGGGCGCATCCGCTCGGCACCGACAATCTCGGCCGCGACATCCTCAGCCGGATCATCGCCGGCACAAGGGTCTCGGTGATCGTCTGCTTCTGGGCGATCCTGCTGTCGGGCGCGATCGGCACGCTCGTCGGCATGATCGCGGGCTATTTCGGCGGCTGGACCGACATCGTCATCATGCGCCTGGTCGACATCCAGCTCTCGATCCCGCCGCTGGCGCTGGCGCTGATCCTCGCCGCCGTGCTCGATCCCGGGCTCAACTCGGTGGTGATCGTGATCACCGTCACCTATTGGAGCTGGTATGCCCGCATCGTCCGGGGCGAGATCCTGTCGCTGCGCGAACGCGAATTCGTGGCGCTGGCCCGGGTCGCCGGCTGCGGTCCGGTGACCATCTTCATCCGTCACCTCGCCCCCAATATCGTCAACACGCTGCTGGTTCTGGCCACGCTGCAGGTCGGCCAGGTGATCATCTTCGAAGCCTCGCTCAGCTTCCTCGGCCTCGGCATCCAGACCCCCGACATCTCGTGGGGCGTGATGATGCTGGCCGACGCCCGCGGCTATATCACCAACGCCTGGTGGGCCATCACCATGCCGGGCATCGCCATCATGCTGACCTGCCTCGCCTCGAACCTGTTCGGCGACTGGCTGCGCGACGTGCTCGACCCGAAAAGGAAGCAGCTGTGACCGCGACCACCGACACCTGCGCTCGACGTCCGCAACCTGGTCACCGAACTGCGGCTCAAGCCAGGACCCTGCGCGCCCGGTCGACGGGGTCAGCTTCGCCGTCGCGCGGCGAAACGCTGGGCATCGTCGGCGAAAGCGGCTCGGGCAAGTCGATGATGCTGTCGCTCCTGCGCCTGCTGCCGCCCCGGCGGCCGGATCGCCGCCGGCCAGGTGATCGTCGCCGGCACCGACCTGACCGGGCTCAGCGACCGCGAACTGGCCCGCGACTGGCGCGGGCGGCGCATCTCGATGGTGACGCAAGACCCGATGTCCTCGCTCAACCCGGTCTACAGCGTCGGCGACCAGGTCGGCTCGCCGCTGCGCTATCACGGCCTTGCCCACACCCGCGCCGAGGCCCGCAGCCGCGCCGCCGACGCGCTCGGCCGCGTCCGCATCCCCTCGCCCGAGGCCCGGCTCGACGATTTCCCCTACCAGTTCTCGGGCGGTATGCGACAGCGCGTGGTCTCGGCGATGGCGATCGCCTGCGCCCCCGAGGTGATGATCGCCGACGAGCCGACCTCGAGCCTCGATGTGACGATCCAGGTCAAGATGATGGACCTCTACCAGCAGATCCAGCAGGAAACCGGCGTCGCCATCGTGCTGATCACCCATGACATGGGCGTCGCCGCCTCGATCTGCGACCGGATCGCGGTGATGTATGCCGGCCGGATCGTCGAACAGGGCCCGGCCCGGGCGCTGTTTCGCAGCCCGGCGCATCCCTATACCCGGGCCCTGCTGAACGCGATCCCGAAGCTGGGCGAAAAGACCCGCCGGCTCTATGCCCTCGCCGGCCAGCCGCCGTCCCTCGGCGCCATGCCGAAGGGCTGCCGCTTCGCGCCGCGCTGCGCCCTGGCCGATGCGAAATGCCTGGCCGCCTATCCCGGCGACAGCGATCTCGGATCGGGCCACCGCGCCGCCTGCTGGCGCCTGTCCGAGGAAGGAGCCCCCGATGCTGCTTGAGGCGCGCGGCCTGAAGAAACATTACCACACCCGCTCCGGCACGGTGAAGGCGGTCGATGGCGTCTCCTTCGCGCTCGAGCCGGGCAAGACCTTTGCCCTGGTCGGCGAAAGCGGCTGCGGCAAAAGCACCGTGGCCAAGCTGATGCTGCTGCTCGAACGCCCCACCTCGGGCGGCGTGCTCTATGACGGGCAAGAGGTGACGGCGATGCGCGGCCGCGCCCTGCGCCGGTTCCGGCGCGAGGTGCAGGCAGTGTTCCAGGACCCCTATGCCTCGCTCAACCCGCGGCTGCGGGTGGGCCGGATCGTGGCCGAACCGATGATGGCGCAGGGCGATCTCGACCGCGCCGCGATCGCCAGGCGGGTGGCCGAGGCGCTCGAGGTGGTGGGCCTGCATGCCGATGCCGCGCGGCTCTACCCGCACGAGTTCTCGGGCGGCCAGCGCCAGCGCATCGCGGTCGCGCGGGCGCTGGCGGTGCGCCCCCAGGTGGTGATCCTGGACGAGCCGACCTCGGCGCTCGATGTCTCGATCCGGGCGCAGATCCTGAACCTGCTGTCGGACATCCAGGACGAATACGGGCTCTCCTACCTGATCATCGCCCACGACCTGGCCCTGGTCGAACATTTCAGCGATGCCACCGGCGTCATGTATCTGGGCAACATGGTCGAACAGGGCCCGACCGGCGCCGTCTTCGGATCGCCCTCGCACCCCTATACCCAGGCTCTGCTGGCCTCGGCGCCGCGGCCCGACCCGGATCACCGCCTGCCCACCGATGTCATCATCGGCGAAATCGGCTCGGCCCTCGCCGTGCCGCCGGGCTGCCCGTTCCACCCGCGCTGCCCGCGCAGCTTCGCCCCCTGCGACCGCGAAAACCCCGAACGCCACGTCACCGCCGCCGGCGCCTGGGCGCGCTGCCACCTGCTGCACGGCCCGGCCCCATCGCTCGCCCCCGCCCCACATACCCCGGAAAGGACCCTGCCATGACCTCGACCCAGACCGCCGCCGCCGTCAGCGAAGCGGACTACCTCGCCGCCGTGCGGGCCGCCCAGGCCGCGCATTGGCCGCAGGGCGTGCCCACCGATCCCGTCTATCCCCACGGCGAGGGCGGCATCGTCGACTACCTGCGCAAATGGGCCGGGCTCCAGCCCGACAAGGTGCTCTACAACTTCTACGGCGGCACCCTCAGCTATGGCGAGCTCGACCGCCTGAGCGACCGCTTCGCCGCCCTGCTCGCCGCCGATGGCGTCAAGCCGGGCGACCGGGTGGCGGTGTTCATGGGCAACTGCCCGCAATTCGCCATCGCCTTCTTCGGCATCCTCAAGGCCGGCGCCGTGCATGTGCCGGTGAACCCGATGTTCCGCGAACACGAACTGATCTACGAAATGAACGATGCCGATGCCGAGGTGATGGTCGCCGCCGACATCCTGGTGCCGCTGGTCGACGAGGTCCGCGACCGCATCACCCTGCGCAAGCTCTATGCCACCGGCATGGCCGACTGGATCCCCGAGACCCCGGCCTTCCACTGCCCGCCCAGCATCGTCTCGGACCGCTCCAGGGCCGGCGATGCCGAGGATTTCATCTCGGCGCTGGAAGCCTGCGACGCCCCCGTGCCGCAGATCGCCACCGATCTCGATGCCGTCGCCGCGCTCAACTATACCGGCGGCACCACCGGGATGCCCAAGGGCTGCGTCCATACCCAGCGCCACATGATCTATACCGCCGCCACCACCTGCGGCATCGGCACCCTCACCGGGCCCGACGACATGACCGTCTGCTTCCATCCCCTGTTCTGGATCGCGGGCGAGGATATGGGCCTGCTCTTCCCGGTCTTCTCGGGCGCCACCTGCATCCTGATGGGCCGCTGGGACCCGATCTCCTTCATGTCGGCGGTCGACCGGCTGAAACCCAACCAGGCCGGCATGCTGGTCGACAACGCCGTCGAGATCATGAACCATCCCGATGTCGACAAATACGACCTCACCTCGCTGGAAAAGACCCGGGTGTCCTCCTTCGTCAAGAAGCTCAACCGCGACTATCGCGCCCGCTGGAAGGACCTGACCGGCGCGATCATGTCCGAAGCCGCCTGGGGCATGACCGAAACCCATACCTGCGACACCTTCACCACCGGATACCAGGGCGACAACTGGGATCTCGACCAGCAGCCGGTCTTCGTCGGCATGGCCTGCCCCGGCACCGAGTTCAAGATCTGCGACTTCGAGACCGGCGCGCTCCTGCCGCTGGGCACCGAGGGCGAGATCTGCGTGCGCTCGCCCTCGCTGCTGACCGCCTACTGGAACAAGCCCGAGGCCACCGCCGAGGCGATCCGCGACGGCTGGCTGCATACCGGCGATATCGGCGTGCTCGACGAGATGGGCCTGCTGCACTTCCTCGGCCGCCGCAAGGAGATGCTCAAGGTCAAGGGCATGTCGGTCTTCCCGGCCGAGATCGAGGCGATGCTGGGCCGCCATCCCGACATCGTCGGCTCGGGCGTGGTCGGCCGGCCCGACCCCGACAAGGGCCAGGTGCCGGTCGCCTTCGTCACCCTGGCGCCGGGCGCCGCGTCGACGGCGGCCGAGATCGAGGCTTGGTGCCTCCGCGAAATGGCGGTCTACAAATGCCCCGAGGTGCGCGTCGTCGCCGAACTGCCGATGACCGCCACGGGCAAGGTGAAAAAAGAAGAACTGGCCAAGCTTTTCTGAAGGCCGAGACGCGGGAACCGACATGACAGACGATGTAAAGAAGATCCTGATCGCAAATCGGGGCGAGATCGCCTTGCGGCTGGCCGGGGCCGTCGCCGAGCTGGGGATGCAGGCGGTCGCCGTCTATTCCCGCGACGACGCCGAGGCACTGCATGTGCGCCGGGCCGAACGGTCGGTGGCGCTCGACGGCAGCGGCGCCCGCGCCTATCTCGATATCGACGCCATCATCGCCGCCGCACGGCAGGCCGGCGCCTTCGCCATCCACCCTGGCTACGGCTTTCTCAGCGAAAGCGCCGCCTTCGCCCGGGCCGTCGCCGAGGCCGGGCTGGTCTTCATCGGCCCCTCGCCCGAAGCGCTCGAGGAACTGGGCGACAAGACCCGCGCCCGGCGCCTGGCCCAACGGGTCGGCGCGCCGGTCAATCCCGGCCTCGACAGCGCCAGCGACCTCGCCGGGCTGCGCGCCTTCATGGCCGGGCTCTCGGGCGCGCCGATCGTGCTCAAGGCCCTGGCCGGCGGCGGCGGCCGCGGCATGCGCATCGTCCGCGACCCGGCCCGGCTGGAGGAAGCCCTCGCCGAGGCGAGCGCCGAGGCAGAGGCCGCCTTCGGCAACGCCGCCATCTATGCCGAACGCTTCCTCGAAGAGGCCCGCCATATCGAGGTGCAGGTGCTGGGCGACGGCACCGACGCGGTGCATCTGTGGGACCGCGACTGCACCCTGCAGCGCCGCTACCAGAAACTGGTCGAGATCGCCCCCGCCCCGGCGCTCGATCCCGAGCTGCGCCAGCGCCTGCTCGACAGCGCCGTGCTGATGGCCCGCACCGTCGGCTATCGCGGCCTCGGCACCTTCGAATACCTCGTCGCCCGTGACGGCAGCCTCGCCTTCATCGAGGCCAACCCCCGCCTGCAGGTCGAACATACCGTCACCGAAGAGGTCACCGGCATCGACCTGGTGCTGGCCCAGATCCGCGTCGCGCTGGGCGCAAGCCTGGCCGATCTCGGCCTGACCCAGGATCGCATCCCCGCCCCGCGCGGCCACGCCCTGCAACTGCGGGTGAACATGGAGCGGATGACCGCCGATGGCGGCGCCCTGCCGACCGGCGGACGGATCGCCGTCTACGAGGCGCCGGGCGGCCCCGGCATCCGGGTCGACGGCGCCGGCTATGCCGGGCTGACCCCCTCTCCCGCCTTCGACAGCCTGCTCGCCAAGCTGATCGTGCACTGCCCCGGCACGCTCGACGATGCCATCGCCCGCGCCCGCCGGGCGCTGGCCGGCTTCCGCATCGAAGGGGTCGAGACCAACATCCCCTATCTCATGGCCCTGCTCGACCTGCCCGAACTGGCCACCGGCACCACCCATACAAGGCTGACCGAGGCGCGCGCGGCCGAACTGTTCGCGGCCGCCTCGGCCATGCCCGCCCCGGCCACCGCCGGCGCGGGCGGCGCCACGCCGGGCGACCCGCTCGCCGTGCTGGCCTATGGCAAAAGCCAGGCCACCGCCGACCGCAGACCGCCCCCCGAGGCCCAGGGCGAGGGCGTCACCACGGCGCCGATGCAGGGCACCATCCTCTCGGTCGCGGCCGAACCCGGCGCGCCGCTGCCGGGCGGCGGCGCGGTGATCGTGATGGAGGCGATGAAGATGCAGCACACGATACGCAGCGAACATGCCGGCCGGCTGCGCGCCGTCTTCGTCAGCCCCGGCGACACCGTCTTCCCGGGCGACGCGCTCTTCGCCCTCGACCGCGACGCCGACCTCGACGGCATCGCGCAGGAAGCCGCGATCGACCCCGATCTGGTCCGCCCCGACCTCGCCGCGCTGTTCGACCGCCGCGACCTCACCCGCGACGACGCCCGCCCCGCGGCCATCGCCAAGCGCCACGCCAAGGGCAAGCGCAGCGCCCGCAGAACATCGCCGATCTCTGCGCCGGCGAGGCGCTGGCCGAATACGGCGAACTGGTGATCGCGGCCCAGCGCTCGCGCCGCAGCCTCGACGACCTGATCCGCAACACCCCCGCCGACGGGCTGATCACCGGCATCGGCCGGGTCAATGCCGACCTGTTCGGCCCCGACCGGGCCCGCTGCGGCATCCTGCATTACGACTACACCGTCCTTGCCGGCACCGAGGGCAAGATGAACCACGAAAAACCGACCGCATGCTGCATGTGATCGAACGCAACCGGAGTGCCGCTGGTGTTCTTCTGCGAAGGCGGCGGCGGCCGGCCCGGCGATGTCGACGTGCCGTCGATCTCGGGTCTGCATGTGGTGACCTTCAACATGCACGCCCGGCTCTCGGGCCTGGTGCCGATGGTCGGCATCGGCTCGGGCCGCTGCTTTGCCGGCAACGCCTCGCTGCTGGGCTGCTGCGATGTGGTGATCGCCACCGCGACGCCTCGATCGGCATGGGCGGCCCGGCGATGATCGAAGGCGGCGGCCTCGGCATCTACCGCCCCGAAGAGGTCGGCCCCAGCGACGTGCAATCCGCCAATGGCGTCATCGACATCCTGGTCGAGGACGAGGCCGAGGCGGTCGCCGCGGCGCGCCGCTACCTCTCCTATTTCCAGGGCCGGCTCGACGACTGGCAGGCCCCCGATGCCCGGATGCTGCGCCACGTGGTGCCCGAGAACCGGATGGAGGCCTATGACGTCCACGCCGCCATCGACGGCATCGCCGATGTCGACAGCGTGCTCGAACTTCGCGCCGGCTTCGCCCCCGGCATGGTGACCGCGCTGATCCGCGTCGCCGGCCGACCGCTGGGCGTGGTCGCCAACAACCCGCACCACATGGCCGGCGCGATCGACGCCCCCGGCGCCGACAAGGCCGCCCGCTTCCTCCAGCTCTGCGATGCGCACGACCTGCCGGTGATGTTCCTCTGCGACACCCCCGGCATGATGGTCGGCCCCGAGATCGAGAAGACCGCGCTGGTGCGCCACTGCTCGCGCCTCTTCGTGATCGGCGCCAATATCGAGGTGCCGTTCTTCACCGTCGTGCTGCGCAAGGCCTACGGCCTCGGCGCCCAATCGATGGCCGGCGGCTCGTTCCGGGCGCCGAATTTCGTGGTGTCCTGGCCGACCGGCGAATTCGGCGGCATGGGGCTCGAAGGTGCGGTGAAGCTCGGCTACCGCAAGGAGCTCGAAGCGGTCGAGGACCCGCAGGAACGCAAGGCGCTCTACGACAAGATGGTCGCGCATATGTATGAGCGCGGCAAGGCGATCAACACCGCCTCGATGTTCGAGATCGACGCCGTCATCGACCCGGCCGAGACCCGCAACTGGATCGAAGCCGCCCTCGAATCCGCCCCTGCCCCCGCGCCCCGCAAAGGCAAGAAGCGCCCCTGGATCGACACCTGGTAACATGCTCGGCACCGTCCCGACGACAGCGCGCCCAGCCTCCGCGGGTTCGCCCCTGCCTGGCGGCGTGCTCACCTCATATCGCATGTGCAGAGGTTCAGCAGGTTCGAAGCGAATATCCGTCCCGCTGCCCGAAGCGGTCTCCGACACCGGGCGCGTCGTGTGACCGCTGCGGGCCCCGTTCAATCGGTACTGCGAAGGCCTTGAACAACTGCCGTGGCAACAGCACTGAGCGATCGGG
>JAWKXE010000014.1:0-97343 GCA_041397165.1 Paracoccaceae bacterium
CCGATTTCGAGGCCACCAACAATGCCGAGAAGATCGACCTGTCGGGCATCAGCGCCATCACCTCTCTGGCCGATCTGAACCTGGGCAGCGCCACGCTGGGCGCGGCCACTCAGGTGGGCGCGGATGTCGTCATCGACACCGGCGGCGGCAATTCGATCACGCTGACGGGCGTCAGCCTGGGCGATCTGGACGCGAACGATTTCGTTTTCTGAGGGGGGCGCCGGAACGCCGGGGGAACGATAGGGGCGCGCCAGGCACGAACCGGATTTCGACCGTATTGATCTGGCGTAGCGAGAGTGTGGTTCTCATAACGTTCATTCAGACCAAGGGTTGGGGGAAGACATGGCAATTTTCAGTTCGATCCGAAGCGTCGATTTTCTCATGTTTCCGGCAAATCTGAGCACGCCGGACAGCACCCTTACGGCAAACAGCACGTTTTTCGACTTTCGAAATGGCGGGCCTTACGGGAGCGAGGTGCGTATCCAGATATCGGGAAGCGGGTTTGCCTTCGGTGGCGACGGTTTCCCGACCGCGGGAACGGTCAGTCAGGTGGAGATCGATCAGAACAACCCGCTGGGTCAGCCCTTTCGCGCCGATGCGACCGTGACCGGGATCAGCGTTGGACTGGCCGAGATCGTGCCGAACAACCCCGACGTGGCGCAGAATCTGGATGCCTTCTGGTCCACGCTTTTGGCGGGCAATGACAGTTTCACCACGGAATCCGGGTATTTCTTCGGGGATTTCTATCAGGTCACCGGGGCCGAGAGACTGGTCGGCGGCGACGATACTTTCGATGTGCGGTCCACGTTCATTGGGGGCTCGGGCTTTTTCACGGTGATCGGCGATGCCGATCAGGTATACGATGGCGGGCGTCTGAGCGGCGGGAACGATACGATCTCGGTCGACGCCGGCCGATCGGCGGATCTGCTTGTCGCGGGCGATGCCTCGCTGGCTTTGGGAGACGGCACCCGGGTGACCGGAGGCGACGATTCCATAACGGTCGACAATGGGACCGGTTACGTGGCGCTCTACGGCGATCTGGTGGAGATGGTGCAGGGCGTCGTCCTGGCTGGCGGGAATGACACGGTGGTCGGGGCCACGACATCGGATGACATCATCTACGGCGATACGTCGAGCATCGCGGCGGGGACCGTGACCGGCGGGAATGATCTGCTGTCCGGTCGTGGCGGCAACGACGAGATATATGGCGACGCGATGCAGCTGTCCGGCGGGCAGCTGATCGGTGGAAACGATACGCTGAATGGCGGTGCCGGGAACGACCTGCTGGTCGGGGATGTGCTGACGGCGACCGGGGGCGCGTTGACCGGAGGGAACGACCGCCTGTTCGGAGATGCGGGCGACGACACGCTTGTCGGCGGCGGTGGGTTCGACCGTCTCGAAGGCGGTACCGGCAACGACAGCCTGGACGGTGGCGACCAGGGCGACATCCTGCTGGGAGAGGACGGCGACGATACGCTGTCTGGTGGCCAGGGGGCGGATCGGTTGGTGGCAGGAGATGGCGCAGACGAGTTGAATGGCGGGCTGACCAGCGATCTCTTGCTGGGCGGCGCGGGCGACGACACGTTATCCGGCGATGAAGGCGACGATACGCTGCGGGGCGGCAACGACGACGATATCGGCCTGGGCGGTGTCGGCAACGACGTCGTGATCGGCGGCACCGGGCGCGATACGCTAGACGGTCAAGGCGACGACGATATCGTTCGCGGAACCGGCGGTTTCGATACGGTGAACGGCGGCGATGGCAACGACCTGGTCGCCGGCGGCGCCCAGGCCGATCTGGCGCTGGGCGGGGCGGGCGACGACACCGTGCAGGGCGGCGGGGGGTTCGACACCATCGACGGCGGCACCGGCGATGACGAGCTGACGGGCAACTTCAACGCCGACCAGTTCATTTTCGCGAACGGGCATGGCAACGACACGATCACCGATTTCGAGGCCACGAATAACGCCGAGAAGATCGACCTGAGCGCGGTGAGTGCGATCACCTCGCTGGCCGATCTGAACCTTGGGTCGGCGACGTCCGGTGCGGCGACGCAGGTTGGCGCCGACGTGGTGATCGACACCGGCGGGGGGAGTTCGATCACCCTGACGGGCGTCAGCTGGGCGATCTGGACGCCAGCGATTTCGTGTTCTAAGCTTCCCCGCAACCAGGGCGGAGAGGCCGGAACCATGACAGAGATGACCAGTGGCATTTGGCAGGGGGCTGCGGCGCGCGAGGTGACGCGGCTGGGCGATCCCGACGATTTCGCGGGCGACGCATCCACCCTGGGCCGGCTGGAGCTGGTCTACCATTTCGGCCAGTCCGTGCGGGCAGAGATCGAGACGGCCGGCGACAGCGACTGGTTCGGCATCGACCTGGCCCAGGGTCAGGCGATCTCGGTCCGGGTGCGGGGGGCCGATCTTGGCAACCCGCTTGGCCTGGTGCTGGACGATCCGCTGGTGCGGATCCGGGACGCGGCCGGCAACATCCTGGCCAGCGACGACGATGGCGCGGCGGGGCTGGCGGGCGCATCTGACGCGGACGCCCTGTTGACCTTCGTCGTCCCGGCCACCGGCACATACTATATCGAGGTGGTGGCCAGTGGTGGCTTTGCCACCGGGCTTTACGAGATCCGGCTGGACTCCGCCGACCAGCTGCCGGGCGACACCATCACCGGCGGCACCGGCGACGACACCATCGTCGCGCAGGCCGGCGCCGTGCTGGTCCTGGGCAATGACGGCAATGACGATGTGACCGTCGACGGCGCCGACACGGTCGAGGCCGGCGCGGGCGACGACCAGATCGAAACCTATGGCAGCGGTAATCTGATCTTCGGCGAGGATGGCGGCGATACGATTGTCGGGCGCGAGTCCAGTGCCGGGGTCGGTGACACGATTTTCGGTGGCGCCGGCAACGACAGCATCAACGTCGGGATACACGGCCTTGACGAGGTTCATGCCGGCGACGGCGACGATAGTGTCATTGCCGGAACGGCCGGTACCATTCACGGCGGTGACGGCAACGATTATCTCGCGGGCGGGGGCGGGGCGGACGATGTCCAGCTGTTCGGCGATGCTGGGGATGACACGCTTCTCGGGGGCGGCGGCAGTGGCCTAATTGACGGCGGCGATGGCGACGACTCTGGCGTCGGCGGAGATGGCAGCGACCGGCTCTTCGGTCAGGGCGGTAACGACACGCTGGACGGCGGGGCGGGCAATGACCGGATTGACGGCGGCGAGGGTGACGATTCCGTCATCGGCGACGCTGGCCACGACTGGCTCTACGGTCAGGGCGGCAATGACACGCTGGACGGGGGCCGGGGCGATGACCGGATCGACGGTGGCGAGGGCAATGATTACGGCTCGGGCGCTGGCGGCGGCGACCTGCTGCTTGGACGGGACGGCAACGACACGCTGGAGGGTGGTTACGGCGACGACACCCTGCGCGGTGGCGATGACGACGATGCCGTCTCGGGGGGTGATGACGCCGACCTGGTGATCGGCGGCACCGGGCGCGACACGCTGACCGGAGACGGCGGCAACGACACGCTGCGCGGCACCGGAGGGTTCGATACGGTCGATGGCGGTACCGGCAACGATCTGGTCCTGGGCGGGGCGCAGGCCGATCTGGTGCTGGGCGGCAAGGGCGACGACACGGTGCGCGGCGGCGGCGGGTTCGATACCATCAATGGCGGCGAGGGCAACGACGAACTGACAGGCAATTTCAATTGGGACATCTTCGTTTTCGAGGACGGCCACGGGCAGGATACGATCACCGATTTCGAGGCGGTGAACGATTACGAGGCGATTGACCTGTCGGGCGTCACAGCGATTACCTCGCTGGCCGATCTCGATCTTGCCAGCGCCACGGCGGGTGCGGCGACGCAGGTGGGCGCCGACGTGGTGATCGACACCGGCGGGGGCAATTCGATCACCCTGACGGGGGTCAGCCTGAGCGATCTCGACGCCAACGATTTCGTGTTCTGAGGCCGAGCCGCCTTCGTCTGCCTTGACGCTGCGGAAAGCGGGTTCGGCCCCGAAGTGTTGACGCGGCGCAAGGCGTCAGGTGGCTGTTTTCTCTATCATTGCAAGTGTGGGATGCCGTGATGATTGACGGTGTTTCGCACAAGAACAGCAATTGGAGATTACAGGAATGCTTGAATTTTTCGAAACAACCGATTGGTCCAATGCGCCCGAGCCTTATCCGGCGGCGGGGGTCATGGGCTATCTGCAGCCGGGATACGCGGTGTCGGGCAGTGTCGATGCCGGGGCCGGCGATGCGGTGGACATGATCAACGTGCCGATGGTGGGTGGGGTCGGTTATACCTTCACCTTCAGCGGCGACAGCGGCCTGACCTTCTCGATCCTCGACGATCTGGGCGACGTGCTGGCCACCGGCGGCCCGAGCCTGACCTTCACGCCCGACTTCCCGTCGACCAACTATTTCGTCCAGGTCGAGGGCACCGGCGCCTATACCGTGGCGCTTGAGGGCGTGGCCGCCGATTACATGCCCGACGAGGATGGCGGCGTGCTGAACCCGATCCCGATCGAGCTGGGTTCGGCCGTGTCGGGGCTGATCAACGGCAACGAAAACACGGTGAGCGAGCCGGATTTCTATAGCTTCTATGCCGACGCGGGCGACGTTCTGAACTTCCAGATGAGCCAGGCCAATTCCGTCTTCGGGCCCACCGCGGGCGGGTTGCTGCGGCTTTACGACAGCGAAGGCAACGAGGTCGACGGCACCAGCTGGTTCGCCTCGGGGTGGGACGGATACGCGACGCTGAGCTATACCGTCACGGTGCCCGGGGTCTATGTCATCGCGGCCGATACCTATGGCATGAACTATGCCGGTTCCTATGTGCTGGAAACCAGCCTTGGCGGCCTGCCGCTGAGCCCGCAGGCCAGCCTGACCGGCTCGGCCCTGATGGATGGCGGCGACAACTGGTTCGAGCAGGTGACGATCGGCCTGTCGGCGGCGCATTCGAGCGATGTCACGGTGCAGGTCACGGTGCGGGCCTTCGATGCGGACAGTTCGGTCACGCCGGTGGTCACCACCTATTCGGTGGTCGTTCCCGCCGGGCAGACCAGTGTCGAGGCGGTGCTGAACCTTGGCGCGCAGAGCGCGCTGGCCGGGATCGACAGCTTCCAGGTCAGCCTGAGCGAGGTCGAGGGCGCGGGCCTGGTGGCCGATGCCGCCTTCGGCGATGTCCAGACCGCGGCGGCCGCCGTTCCGGGACCGGTCTGGCAGGACGGCACCGCCGGCAACGACGTGATCCACGGCACGGTTTATGACGACCGGATCGACGGGCTGGCCGGGATCGACCGGATCTATGGCGAGGCCGGCAACGACACGCTGATGGGCGGCACCGGCAACGACCGGCTGGAAGGCGGCGACGGCGATGACGAGCTGGACGGCGGCGATCAGGGCGACATCCTGGTCGGCGACGCGGGCAACGACACGCTGCTGGGCGGGGCCGGGGCCGACCGGCTGGTCGGCGGCGCGGGCGACGACGACATGCATGGCGGCGACACCAGCGACCTGCTGCTGGGCCTGTCGGGGATCGACCACATGAACGGCGATGCCGGCAACGACACGCTGCGCGGCGGCGAGGGCGACGATATCGGCCTTGGCGGTGTCGGTGACGACGTGGTGATCGGCGGCACCGGGCGCGACCTGCTGGATGGTGGCGACGACAACGACATCATCCGCGGCAATGGCGGCTTCGACATCGTCTATGGCGGCACCGGCGACGACTTCGTCGCTGGCGGGGCCCAGGCCGACCGGGTCTATGGCGACACCGGCAACGACACGCTGTCCGGCGGCGGCGGTTTCGACACGCTGGACGGCGGCACCGGCGACGATGTGCTGACCGGCGATTTCAACGCCGACCGGTTCGTCTTCGTCGATGGCCATGGCAACGACACGATCACCGATTTCGAGGCGACGAACAACGCCGAGAAGATCGACCTGTCGGGCATCAGCGCGATCAGCGTCATCGCCGAGCTTGGCCTGGGCAGCGCCACGTCCGGCGCCGCCATCCAGGTGGGGGCGGATGTGGTGATCGACACCGGCGGCGGCAGCTCGATCACGCTGCTGAACGTCGATCTGGCCGATCTCGACGCCAACGACTTCATCTTCTGAACCGTCCGGGGAAAATCGGCGGCAGGGCGGTCTTCGGGCCGCCCTGTTGCGATCGGGGGGCGGCGCGTGGTCAGGCTGGCGGGGAGGTCTGCGATGGCCAGGCCGATCCGGGGCCGGGCGGCGGCTTCGATACCATCGACACGGCGATTCCGACGCCGGCGGGGTCCCGTTCCGAGCCCGCTAAGGCCTTGCCATGAAAGAAGATCGCCCGTCGGGCGGTTCCCGGTTGCGGGCCGTTGCCGCCTTCTCTAGGGTCGCGGCGACCCGGCCGGGCCGGGTCAGAATGCAAGGCGCACAATCCGAGGAGGCCGGGCCATGCCGATGATCGAGCTGGAAGGATCGCTGCAATATCTGGGCGGAGAGCTGCTGGCCTCGATGGACGGTGGCATCAGCATCTATGGGGTGGTCGGCAACAGGCTGATCGTGTCGTCGAGCATCTATAACGCGGCGGTGTTCACCGGCACCGGGCTGGCCACCACCGCATCGGGCTCCGCCGCGCTGGAAGGCACCGTGACGATGGTCGAGTTCCAGCCGGTCGACCGCGACGTGTTGAACGGCGGCGGCGGGATCGTGTTTCTGCATCCGCTGACGATCTCGGACATCTCCTATCCTGCGGCCAGCCTGTTCGATGTGGTCGAGCGCACCGCGACCGGCATCGTGGCCGCGTTCGATGCCGCGGGCTTCGTGCGTTGGCTGGGGGCGCGGGACTGGCAGATCGTCGGCAGCGATCAGGCCGACATCGCCGCGCCTGGCGCGGTGTTCGCGCTCGAGGGGGATGACACGATCCGTCTCGGCGCCGGCGACGATATCGGCGGTGGCGGGGCCGGCAGCGACCGGATCTATGGCGAGGCGGGAAACGATATGCTGGCGGGTGGCAACGGGCTGGACCGGCTCGAGGGCGGCGACGGCGACGACAGGCTGGAGGGCGGCGATCAGGGCGACGTGCTGTCGGGCGATGCCGGCGACGACACGCTCTGGGGCGACAACGGGGCCGACCGTCTGGTCGGCGGCACCGGCAACGACGAGATGCATGGCGGCCTGTCCGCCGACCGGCTGTTGGGGCTGGACGGGGATGACGCGATGTGGGGCGACTGGGGCGACGACACGCTGCGCGGCGGCAGCGGCAACGACGCCGGCGACGGCGGCGCCGGCCTTGACGTGGTTCTGGGCGGCACCGGCCGCGACACGCTGACCGGCGGCGGGGATGACGACATCGTCCGCGGCAATGGCGGCTTCGACACGGTCGACGGTGGCGACGGCGACGATCTGGTGGCCGGCGGGGCGCAGGCCGATCTGGTGCTGGGCGGGGCGGGTGACGACACGGTGCAGGGCGGCGGCGGCTTCGATACCGTCGACGGCGGCACCGGCGATGACGAGATGACCGGCAATTTCAACGCCGACACGTTCCTGTTCTCGGACGGCCATGGCGCCGATACGATCACCGATTTCGAGGCGACGAATAATGCCGAGAAGATCGACCTTTCGGGCATCAGCGCGATTGCCTCGCTGGCCGATCTGGACCTTGGGTCCGCCAGCTTGGGCGCGGCCACTCAGGTTGGCGCGGATGTGGTGATCGACACCGGTGGCGGCAATTCGATCACCTTGACCGGGGTCAGCCTGTCGGATCTCGACGCCAGCGATTTCATCTTCTGAGCAGTCCGGACGCACTTGCCCGGCGGAGTGGTCGGGCAGCGGAGGTTTCGTTTGACCGGCCGCGCGGCTTTGGCTAGCGTTGGAACCAATTTTATCGACGTGCGGAATTTCAGCGCGGCTTCGACGTAGATTAAGTGACGAGGTATTGCCATGCCGACGATCGATCTGGCCGGCCATGATGTTCCCGACTCCGGGGTGGCCGACATTCCGCTGACCATCCTGTTCGGTCTGTTCCTGATCCCGTTCCTGCCGGCCTATCCCGGCTATTCGACCACCGATCTGGGGGGCGGTGTCACCCAGATGAATTACCCGTTCGGCGACGGCACGATCGAGGTCGAGGTTCGGGGCTATCAGGTCGCGATGCATGACGACGGCACCGGAACCGAGCAGCTGACCCTGGTCGGCGGCACGGTTCTGACGGTGCGCATCGTCGGCGACCGGGTGCAGGCGGCCGAGGATATCAACATCGACGTCGAGGCTCTGTTGCCGGCGATCGACGCCTATCTCGACGGGTCCGATCCGGATGGCGATCTGCTGCGCGACCAGGTCTATGGCACCGGCTGGGTGATCGTGGGCCGCGAGGTCGACGATGTGCTGTCCTGGCCGAACTATGCCGCGGCCGATCCCGGGGAAGAGCCGCCGCTGTTCCTGGGGCCGGACAGGTTCCTGGGCAATGGCGGCAACGACCTGATCCAGCTCTATTCGGGCAACGACACCGGCCTGGGCGGGTCGGGCGACGACACGCTTCTGGGCGATGCGGGCCGCGACCGGCTGTTGGGCGAGACCGGCAACGACAGTATCGACGGCGGCACCGAGCAGGACACGATGCTGGGCGGCAGCGGCAACGACGTGATGAACGGCGGCGATGGCGACGACGTGCTGCGCGGCAATGGCGACCACGATCTGGAGCATGGCGACGGCGGCAACGACATCGTCATCGGCGGCACCGGCCGCGATACGCTTTACGGCGATGCCGGCAATGACACGCTGCGCGGCAATGGCGGCTTCGACACCGTGAACGGCGGCAATGGCAACGATTTCGTCGCCGGCGGCGCCCAGGCCGATCTGGTGCTGGGCAGTGCGGGCAACGACACGTGCGAGGGCGGCGGGGGGTTCGATACCATCGACGGCGGCACCGGCGATGACGTGCTGACCGGCAACTTCAACGCCGACCAGTTCGTCTTCGCGGACGGTCATGGCGACGATACCATCACCGATTTCGAGGCGACCAACAATGCCGAGAAGATCGACCTGAGCGCAGTCCAGCGCGATCACCTCTCTGGCCGATCTGAACCTTGGCAGCGCCACGCTGGGCGCGGCCACCCAGGTGGGCGCGGATGTCGTCATCGACACCGGCGGCGGCAACTCGATCACGCTTCTGGGGTCAGCCTGTCGGACCTCGACGCCAACGATTTCATCTTCTGAGCGGGCGGCGGCGGGTGCGCGGAACCCGATTGACTATTTCAGGCACTGCCGCAACGGTGCGGTCAAGGACGTCAAGCCCTTTCCTCGAGGAGATTAGCGATGCCGACGGTCGGTGAATTGTTCGGGGACGGGGTGCCGGTCAGGATCAATACCGTCGTCGGCGAGTCGCAATGGAATTCCAGTGTGACGGCCTTGCCGGGCGGCGGCTGGGTGATCACCTGGGCCAGTTACACCGGCAGCCAGTGGGACATCCTTGCCCAGATCTTCGACGCCGCGGGCAACGCGGTGGGCGAGAATTTCGTGGTCAGTGGCGTCACGAGCGGCGATCAGACCGCGCCCGATGTCACATGGCTGGCGGATGGCGGCTTTGCCATCGCCTGGAGCGACAGCTATCAGAATGTCGGTGGCTCGGAGGTCTTCACCCGGGCCTTCGACGCCGATGGCACCCCGCGCGAGGTCGATGTCCGGGTCAACGTCTCGCTCGACGGCTATCAGGGGGTGGCGGGCCTGTTCCCCTGGGGCAGCGGCTATGGCGTGATCTTCGTCACCACGACCTGGAACGGGACCCAGTATGAAGGCGATGTCTGGGGCAATGCCTTTCAGGCCGACGGCGTGCCGGCGGTCGATTTCGACGGGCTGATCAACGGGCTCAGCGGTTGGACCGAATATGCCGCCAGTGCCACGTTCCTGGAATATGGCGGCTATGTCGTCGGCTATGACGCCCGTTACGTGACAGAGTTCGACGAGATTCGCGGTTCGTTCATCCGGTTCTTCGGCGATGACGGGGTGCCGGTGGCCGAATATTCGGTGCCCGGCGATCAGGACGCGGCCAGATCGGGCGTTCAGGTGTCCGCCCTGTACAATGGCGGTGTGGCGGTCGTCTGGACATCGGACGAGGCCGACCCGGATTTCGACAACGGGCAGGAATGGGACGTCTATGTCACGGTGCTGAACGATCTGGGCGAGACGGTGGTGCCCTATTTCGCCGCCAACACGGTTCGCGACGGCACCCAGTGGCACCCGCGGGTGGTGGGGCTGGTGGGCGGCGGCTTCGTCGTGCTCTATCAGGATGGCGAAACCGGTGTCTGGTATGCCCGGATCTTCGAGGATGACGGCAGCGAGCGGGTCGGCGAATACCGTCTGCCGCTCGACTATGGCATGGGGGTTGTCGACCTCGATGTCGAGGCGCTGTTCGACGGCAACTGGGTGGTGACCTATTCGACCTATGTCAGCAGCGACAACGCCTATGACGTCTTCGCCCAGGTGTTTTCGCCCACCGGCGAGGCGCCCGGAATGCTGGGCGCCGTCTGTGCCGAGCACCTTTTCGGCAACGAACAGGGCAATCTGATCGACGGGGAAGAGTGCAACGACACGATCGAGGGGCTGGGCGGCAACGACACGCTGCTGGGCGGCACCGGCGACGACAGCATCGACGGCGGCACCGGCAACGACCGGCTGCTGGGCGAGGACGGCAACGACACCCTGCTGGGCGGCGCCGGCAATGACAGGCTGGTGGGCGATGCCGGCGATGACAGCCTGTCGGGCGGCGACGATCGTGACACCATCCTCGGGTCGGGGGGGAACGACACGCTTCTGGGCGAGGGCGGCGACGATGTGCTGCGCGGCGGCAACGACCACGATCTGATGCGCGGTGGCGCCGGGTTCGATCTGGTGATCGGCGGCACCGGGCGGGACACGATATTTGGCGACGCCCAGAACGACACGTTGCGCGGCAATGGCGGCTTCGACACCGTGGATGGCGGGGCGGGCGACGATCTGGTGGCCGGCGGGGCGCAGGCCGATCTGGTGCTGGGGGGCGCGGGCGACGATACGCTGCAGGCCGGCGGCGGCTTCGACACGCTCGATGGCGGGGCAGGCAATGACGAGCTGACCGGCAATTTCAACGCCGACCGCTTCGTTTTCACAGACGGCCATGGGCAAGACACGATCACCGATTTCGAGGCCACCAACAATGCCGAGAAGATCGACCTGAGCGCGGTGAGCGCGATTGCCTCGCTGGCCGATCTGAACCTTGGCTCGGCGACGTCGGGCGCGGCGACGCAGGTGGGGGCAAACGTGGTGATCGACACCGGCGGCGGCAATTCGATCACGCTGGCAGGGGTCAGCCTCTCGGATCTCGACGCCAGCGATTTCATCTTCTGAGGCCCGGGACGTCCGCTTCAGGAGGGCTTGATCTGCCTCAAGGTGCGGCGGCGGCAAGGGCGCTAGCCTCGTGATCCAGTGGCGCGCAAGGCGCCGGCCATACCATCCGAGGAGAGCACGATGCCAGCATTTGCCGAGACCGCCGATTGGGGCGCAACGATAGATTATTTCGCGCCGGCAGGGAGTTACGGCTATCTTCAGCCCGGATATCAGGTGTCGGGCAGCCTCGACGAGGCCGCGGGCGACGGGGCCGACCTGATCCAGGTGCCGATGGCCAACGGCTTTACCTACAGTTTCGTTTTCGCCGGCGATCCCGGGGTCAGCTTCACCATTCTCGACGATTTCGGCAATGTCATCGTTTCGGGCAGCATGGTCGAGTTCACGCCGGAGCACCCGTCGACCCATTTCTATATCGAGGCGGCCGGAACCGGGTCTTACAGCGTTGCCATGGCGGGCGTGGCGGCCGACACCATGCCCGACGAGGACGGCGGCGTACTGAACCCGATCCCGATCGAGCTGGGCTCGGCCGTGTCGGGGTTGATCAACGGCAATGTCTTCGACACCAGCGAACCGGACCACTATTCCTTCTATGCCGAGGCCGGCCAGGTGATCGCGTTCCAGATGAGCCCGGCGGATTCGGTCTTCGGCCCGACCGCGGGCGGCTGGCTGCATCTTTACGACGCCGCCGGAACCGAGATCACCGGCACCAGCTGGGGGGCGACGGCCTGGGACGACGGCGCCAGCCTGAACTGGACGGTGACGGCCAGCGGCTGGTACGTGATTTCGGCCGATACCTATGGCTTCAACTATGCCGGCAGCTATGTGCTGGAGACCACCGTCGGCAGCTCGCCCGGCATTGCGGGCACGCTGCCGCTCGACCCGCAGGTGCATCTGGCGGGCTCGACCCTGATGGACGGCGGCGACAACTGGTTCGAACAGGTCGAGCTGGGGCTTTCGGGGCCGGCGGCCGCCGACATCGCGGTCGAGGTGACGGTGCGCGCCTTCGACGCTGCCGGCACGGCGACGCCGGTGGTCACCACCTATCAGGTGATGATCCCGGCCGGCGAGGTGCTGAGCCAGGTGGTGCTGAACCTGGGCACGCAGGAGGCGCTGACCGGGCTCGACCGGTTCGAGGTGTCCGTCAGCCATGTGGTGGGCGCCGGGCTGGTGGCCGATCAGGCCTTCGGCGCGGTGCAGGCGCCGGCCGATGCCGTGCCGGGGCCCCTGTGGGTAGAGGGCACCGACGCGGGCGAGACGCTGACCGGCACCGCCTTTGGCGACAGCTTGGCCGGGCTGGGCGGGGCCGATCTGGTGCTGGGGCTGGATGGCGGGGACCTTCTGTCGGGTGGCGACGGCAACGACCGGATGCTGGGCGGCGAGGGCGACGACACCATGGAGGGCGATGCCGGGCGCGACCGCCTGGTCGGCGAGGCCGGCAACGACGACATGTCGGGCGGCAGCGAGCAAGACACGCTGCTGGGCTATAACGGCGACGACACGCTGAATGGCGACGGGGGCGACGACGTGCTGCGCGGCGGTGGCGACCAGGACCTGGAGAATGGCGGGGCCGGCAACGACATCGTCATCGGCGGCACCGGGCGCGACACGCTGAACGGCGACGAGGGCAACGACACGCTGCGCGGCAATGGCGGGTTCGACACCGTCGATGGCGGCGAAGGCGACGATCTGGTGGCCGGCGGGGCGCAGGCCGATCTGGTACTGGGGGGCGCGGGCGACGATACGCTGCAGGCCGGCGGCGGCTTCGACACGCTCGACGGCGGTGATGGCAATGACGAGCTGACCGGCAATTTCAACGCAGACCGCTTCGTGTTCCACGATGGCGACGGCAACGACACCATCACCGATTTCGAGGCGACCAACAATGCCGAGAAGATCGACCTGTCGGATGTGTCGGCGATCGCCTCGCTGGCCGATCTGAACCTGGGCAGTGCCACGCTGGGCGCCGCCACACAGGTGGGGGCCGATGTGGTGATCGACACCGGCGGCGGCAATTCGATCACGCTTCTGGGCGTGGACCTTGCCGATCTCGACGCCAGCGATTTCATCTTCTGAGCCGCGCCGCCAGGCGGGTCGCCCCGCGCGGCGGGTGTCCCGAGATTGCCGCCGGCGGCCGCGATATGCGATTTACAAGCCGCTGGAAAAACGGCAGGATTTGCCTGCGAACAGTCTGACGCGCCCGCCAATTGCGGGCGCGCGTTTCACTTAAGGGAATTTGCGAAATGCCTATCACAATTCAAAACGACGTCATTTTCGGCAGCGGTCAGGGATATTTCGGCCGCGCGGGCAGCGACCCGGAGGCGGTGGTTCTGAGCGATGGGCGAATCGCGATCGTCTGGACCGAATACCAATACCCCGGCGACGGCAGCATTCCGGGCATCGATTACAACGTCTGGACCCGCATCCTGAACGCCGACGGCACGCCGGCGACCTCGGCCATCCTGGTCAACGATACCGAGGTCGGCTCGCACGGGACGCCGCAGATCGCGGCGTTGTCCGATGGCGGCTATGCCGTCACCTGGGTGTCGATGGACCGCTCCGAGGTCGAGGGCGATGGCCAGACCGTCTATGTCTATGACGCCCAGGTGCGCAGCTTTTCCTCGAGCGGCGCGCCGGAGGGGCCCGCCACCGCGATCTCGCCGAACCAGAGCATCTATGACCCGGCGAATTACAACTCGATCCTGGCCAGCAACGTGCAGGGGGTGAACGCGATCAGCCTCGAAGGCGGCGGGGCGCTGATGCTCTATGACCTGCGCGGCGGCGGCGGCGCCTATGACGAGGACGGCACCTTCGGCGTGCTGGTCGACAATGCCGGCCAGCCGACGGGCGATCCGGTCCGGATCTGGCAGGACGATTACAATCGCGAGCTGGCGCAGCTGGCCTCGGGCGATCTGGTCTTCGTGCGCTATGACGGGCAGTTGACCGGCTATACCGTGCAGATCACCGGCGCCGATCTGGTCAGCGCGCCGACATCGGTGCCCGGCGCCACCGGGCCGGTGTTCCTGTCGCATGATCCGGTCGATGTGAACTCGCGCGGCTATAGCAGCGGGCCGCGGATCGTGGCGCTGTCGGATGGCGGCTTTGCGGTGATGTATGCCTACGACTACGAGCTTGGCGCCGACGATGACGAATCGCTCGAGATGGACCGCTATGACGCCGCCGGCAATTACCTGTCGACCGTCAGCATCCCGGTGCCCGACGACAGCGTCCAGCAGCCGGGCGAGATCCCCTATCAGATGCTGGCGCTGGATGGCGGGCGGGTGCTGGTGGTCTGGACCCATGTGGTGGCCTATGGCGATACCGATCTCATGGGCGTGGTGATCAATGCCGATGGCTCGCTGGAAAGCGTGCCGGCGACGATCAACCCCAACACGGCGGGTTATCAGCCTGTTGGGCAGCACTGGCGCTGCTGGAGGACGGCAGCGTGTTCATGGCGCTGACCGACGCTTCGGGCGTGACGGTGGACGGGTGGCGGACCAGATGCACGGCGTGTTCCTGGGCCTGCCCGCCGGGCCGGCCTCGCCCGGGCCGACGCAGGGCGCCGATACGCTGACCGGGACCAGCGGAGCCGACGCGATCAACGCGCTGGGCGGCAATGACAGCGTGTCGGGGCTTGCCGGCAACGACATCCTGCGCGGCGGCGACGGCGACGACACGCTGCTGGGCGGCACCGGCCGCGACCGGCTGTTGGGCGATACCGGCAATGACAGCATGGCGGCGGCGGCGATCAGGACACCCTGCTGGGCGGCAGCGGCAATGACGTGATGCGGGGCGATGCCGGCGACGACGTGCTGCGCGGCAATGGCGATCACGATCTGGAATATGGCGGCGACGGCAACGACATCGTCATCGGCGGGACCGGCCGGGACACGCTTTACGGCGATGCCGGCAACGACATCCTGCGCGGCAATGGCGGCTTCGACACGGTCGATGGCGGCGACGGCGACGATCTGGTCGCCGGTGGGGCGCAGGCCGATCTGGTGCTGGGCGGGGCCGGTAACGACACGGTGCAGGGCGGCGGCTTCGACACCATCGACGGCGGCACCGGCGATGACGAGATGACGGGCAATTTCAACGCCGACCAGTTCATTTTCGTCGATGGCCATGGCAGCGACACGATCACCGATTTCGAGGCCACCAACAATGCCGAGAAGATCGACCTCTCGGGCGTCAGCGCGATCACCTCGCTGGCCGATCTGAACCTGGGCAGCGCAACGCTGGGCGCGGCGACGCAGGTTGGGGCCGACGTGGTGATCGACACCGGCGGCGGCAATTCGATCACGCTTCTGGGGGTCAGCCTGGGCGATCTCGACGCCAGCGACTTCATCTTCTGAGCGTCGCGCGGGATCGGCCGGGGCGGCTGTTCGGACGGGTGGAAGCTTGCAGGGCTGCGGCGGTGGCCTTAGCATCCTCTGGACAAGGCCAAGAGGAGGCGGGGTCCATGCCGGTTTATGTGAGCGATTACACGGCCATCATCTCGGGCGACAGCTGGTCGGGGGAGCTGGGCACGCCGACGGTGGTGACCTATTCCTTCGAGACCGAGGTCCAGCCCGAGGTCGCCGGGCTCTATAGCCAGGCCTTCGCCGACAGTTTCGGGCCGATGAGCGCGGGGCTCAGGGCGCTGGCGCGCCAGGCGTTCGAGATCTGGGCCGACGCCTGCGGGCTGGTCTTCGTCGAGGTGCCGGCGGGCGAGGGCGATATCCGCCTGGGGATGTTCAATTTCAGTCTCTCCTCGAGCGTGTCGGGTTTCACCGGCTTTGCCTATCACCCGCAGCGCGTCGTCTATGATTACGCGCTCTACGAATGGCCGGTGGGGGCGACGTCTTCTTCAACAGCACCCGCACGGGCAATATCGACCTCGATCTGATCATGCACGAGATCGGCCATGCCACGGGCCTGTCGCATCCGTTCGAGGGCGATATCCAGCTGCAGCCGGCCTATGACAACGGCACCTATACGGTCATGTCCTATGACCGCGGTAACGTGACGACCCTCGGCATCTTCGATGTCGACGCCATGCACTATTACTATGGCCCGCCCAGCCTGGTGCCCTCGGCGACGGGCGGCATCCAGTCCTTCGCCGTGGATCAGGCGGCGATGAGCACGGTGCAGGGCTGGGGCGATGCCGCGTCGAACATCTTCGGGTCGAGCCTCGATGACCAGATCGCGGCGGGCGGCGGCAACGACACGGTGGGCGGCTTTCGCGGCGACGATCTGATCGACGGCGGCGCCGGCGACGACACGCTGTTGGGGGGCGATGGCGGCGATACGCTGATCGGGGGCCCCGGTAACGACCGGCTGATCGGCGGGGCGTCCTGGAGCGATCCGGGGTCGGCAACTTCGTCAGCTTCGCCGGCGATACCGCCGGGGTGGCGGTGGATCTGGGCCTCTACGAATCCACCGATTACATACAGGGCGGCGCCAGCGGGGCGCAGAGCGGCAACGATACCCTCTATGCCATCGACAATGCCATCGGCGGCGACGGCAACGACACGATCGAGGGCAATCGCGAGGCCAATATCATCCGCGGCGGCGGTGGCGACGACAGCCTGGCGGGGCGCGGCGCCGACGATGTGCTGGTGGGCGGCGCCGGGGCCGATATGCTGGATGGCGGGACGGGTGACGACCTGGTGCAGGGCGGTGGCGGCAATGACACGCTGGCGGGCGGCACCGGGATCGACACGCTGGAGGGCGGCGCGGGGCACGACACCTATCTGGTGATCGACGGCACCGAACTGCTGGTCGAGCTGGCGGGGGGCGGCACCGATCTGGTGCGCAGCAGCATCGGCTTCACGCTGGGCGGCGAGTTCGAGAACCTGACGCTGGAGGGCAGCGGTGATATCGACGGCACCGGCAACGGCCTGGGCAATCGCATCACCGGCAATGACGGCGCCAATCTGCTGCGAGGCGAGGCGGGGTTCGATACGCTGTCCGGCGGGGCGGGCGACGACACGCTGCAGGGCGGTTCCGGGCGCGACCGGCTGCTGGGCGACGCCGGGCAGGACCGGCTGGAGGGCGGGGTGCAGCAGGACACGCTGCTGGGGCTCGACGGCGACGACACGCTGCTGGGCGAGGACGGTGACGACGTGCTGCGCGGCGGTTCGGATCAGGATCTGGGCCAGGGCGGCGCCGGCGACGACGTCGTGATCGGCGGCACCGGGCGGGACACGCTTTATGGCGACGAGGGCAACGACATCGTCCGCGGCAATGGCGGTTTCGACACGGTCGACGGCGGCGATGGCGACGATCTGGTGGCCGGTGGGACGCAGGCCGACCTGGTGCTGGGCGGGGCCGGCAACGATACGCTGCAGGCCGGTGGCGGCTTCGACCGGCTGGACGGCGGCACTGGCGACGACGAGCTGACGGGCAATTTCAACGCCGACACGTTCCTCTTCGTGGACGGTCATGGCAATGACACGATCACCGATTTCGAGGCCACCAACAATGCCGAGAAGATCGACCTGTCGGGGGTCAGCGCGATCACTTCGCTGGCCGATCTCGATCTCGCCTCGGCCACCACGGGCGCGGCGACGCAGGTGGGGGCGGATGTGGTGATCGACACCGGCGGCGGCAATTCGATCACGCTGACCGGGGTCGCTCTCTCTGATCTCGACGCGGCCGACTTCATCTTCTAGGCTGGCCCTGGCCTGCCGTGCCGGTTGGCGCCCGCCGGTATCGGCCGGCCGACCGGCGGCTGTGGCCGGGCCAACGAGCAGAAGGACGCGTGAAGGTCGATTGCGAGAGAAGACTTTGAAACTAGCCGAAGTGAAGGGGGGCGGTCTGCCGTTCCTGACGGGCATCGGTGCCATGACCCAGGCGCGCCGGATTGCCGAGGCCGAGGGGATCGAGGCGGTCTGGGCCGGTTGCGTCGCGGCGCTGAAGGGCTTCGGTTTCGAGCGGGTGAATTACGGGCTGACCCGCTATCGCGTCGGCCGCAGCATCGGCGATCCGGCGGACGCGATGTTCCTGTCGACCCACGCGCTGGACGAGGTGCGGGCCTTCCACACCTCGGGGCTTTACCTGACCAGCGCCGATTATCGCTGGGTGCGCGACAATGTCGGCGCCTGTTCCTGGGGCTGGGCGCATGACGAGCGCGCGGCCGGGCGGCTGAGCGCCGAGGAATGCGCGGTGATGGACCGGCTGGGCCGGCGCCGTGCCGGCTATACGGTGAGCTTTCCGGTCGGGGCGCCGCGCTCGAAGGCGGCGATGGGGCTGGCGATGGCGGCGGAGATCGACCAGGCCGAGGTCGACGCCCATTGGGCGGCGCATGAGGATGCGTTGATGATGCTGACCCATATGGCGCATCTGAAGCTGTCGGTGCTGCCGATGCCGGTGGCGCGCCCGGCGCTGGGGCCGCGCCAGCGCGAGGTGCTGGAATGGATCGCCGACGGCAAGACGCTGCAGGATGTGGCGGTGCTGACCGGGTTGTCGCTGAGTTCGGTGGAAAAGCACCTGCGCCGCGCCCGCGAGCATCTGGAGGTCGAGACCACCGCCCAGGCGGTGGCCAAGGTGGGCTTTCTCAACCAGCTTTTCGTGACCGAACTGCCGGGGCTCGAAGAGGGACGGCCGGGCGGGTAACGGAGGATGCGCCGAGGTGGCGCAAGGGGCGAGGCGCCGGGTGCTGGCGACCTTCCGGAATAGTGGAAACCCGCAATCGACAGGGCCCGTCCTTGCGGCTAGAAAAGCGTCGATGCACGACCAACGCGACCACAGATTTCCAAGCACCGACAAGGCGCCGGACGGCGCCGGATCGCGCATGGAGGCCGCGCAGGCGCTGGTCGAGCTGGGGCGCATCGCCTGGGCCGAGACCTTGCAGGAGGCCTGGAGGCTGATCTGCGCGCAGCTGGCACGCTGGGGGTTCTCGCAGGTCAATACGGTCTGACCCGGTTCCGCGTGGGCGACAATATCGGCGCGCCCGAGGATATCCTTTACCTGACCTCGCTGCCGCCCGAGCGGGCGCGGGCCTATTTCGATACCGGTTTCTTCGCCCGCACCGCGATCTTCCGCTGGCTGAGCGATCATGTCGGCGCGGTGTCGTGGAGCTGGGCGCATGACGAACTGGCCGCCGGCCGGCTGAGCGAGAGCGAGGCGGCGGCGCAGGCGCAGCTTCAGGCCTGGGGCGGCTGGGTGGGCTATTCCATCGCCTTCCCCGAAGGGTCGCCCGCGAGAAGGGCGCGATGGGATTGCACGCGCGGCCGGGACTGAGCCAGGCGGAGGTCGACGCGCTCTGGGCGCGCGAGGGCGAGCTGATCGAGGCCTTCTGTCTGGCGGCGCATCTGAAGCTGAGCCAGATGCCGGTGCCCGGCGCCAAGCTGTCCGAGCGCCAGCGCGAGATCCTGGAATGGATCGCCGATGGCAAGAGCCTGCAGGATGTCTGTGTCCTGACCGGGCTGAGCCTGGAGCGCGGTGGACAAGAACCTGCGCCGGCTGCGCGATGCGCTGGCGGTCGAGACCACAGCCAGGCGGTGGCCAAGGTCAGCTTCCTGAACCAGATCTTCGTGCGCCCGGTGCCGGCGCGGGCCTGAGGCCCGGGGCTACGGATTTCCGCAGTTTCGCGCTGCCCCGGGGTGCAGGATCGCGGCGTTCCCCGGACGGGGGTAAGTGCATGGTTCGCCCCGTACCGATGCGAAGAGGCCGGGGCGGGCCGCCCCGGACACCTGTCGGAACCCCGTGGGGTGCGGAAGGTTGGTCGCTTTTCCGTGCCGTCGCGGGCCGCGCCGCTGCCGGTGTCCCCAACCGGCGGCGGCGTCTGGCGGGACTTCGGGGCCTCAGCGAGACAGGATATCGGCGACGATGGGCGGCAGCATCAGCGCGGTGCCGGGCAGCGAGGGGTGATTGCCGTCGGAATAGAGCAGCTTGCCGTCGCGGATCAGATCGCAGCTGGCGGCGTCGCAGAAGCTTTGTTCCGGGTCGATCAGTTGCACCCGGTCCGGGGCCAGCCCGGTTTGCGCGATGGCCGTGGCAAAGACGGCGCGGGCCCTGTCGCCCAGCGCGTCGGCATGGGCGCGCGGCCAGCCGGCGCGGTCGAGGCAGGGCGCGCCGCGCCAGAGCACTGCCGCGAAGTGGCGCGGCACCGAGATATCGGGCCGGGGCAGCGCGGCAACGAGGGTGACATGGCGGCTGTCTCCGGCGGCGCGGGTCAGCGTGTCGGCCAGGGCGGCGGCGAAGGCGGCTTCGCGCGCCGGGTCGCCGGCGAGTTCGGGGCCATCGACGGGCACGGAATAGAAGCCGTCGCGTCTCATGTGGCCGGTCAGGTCGGGGCCGGAGCGGTCGAACAGGAAGCTGTTCCAGGTGGCGAAGAGCACGACATCGGTGATTTCGGGATGGCGGTCGAGCCAGTCCAGAACGGCGGCGTTGAAGGCCGGGCATTGCGCGGCGCGGGTCTGGCCGGTGTTGATCAGCCCCGCCACCGGCTGGCAGCTGGAGAGGGTCAGCTGGCGCAGGCCGAGGCCGTGTTCGGCCAGCGCCTCGCCCAGGGCTGGGCCAGGCGGGCGGCGTGGCTGTCGCCCCAGATCAGCACCCGGGGCGGGGCCGGGCCGAAGCTGCAGCCGGCGTCGAGATCGAGCGTCGGGACCTCTTCGCGGGTGAAGATGCAACGGCGATAGCTTTCCGGCACGCTGTCGCGATAGGCCAGGATGCGGTGGACATCGGCGGGCATCCGCGCCGGGTAGCCGTCGCTGACATGGCCGCCGATGGCGATGCCGCAGGTCGCCAGCGCCGCCGCCGCCAGCGCCGCCCTGCGCGGCCGTGCCAGTGCGCGGGCCGCGGCGGAACGGGGTTTCGACGAACCGCCAGCTGAGGGTCGAAAGCAGCCCCAGCGCGGCCAGGACGGCGAGGATCCCGGCGGTGGTTTCGGCCAGACCCGGCCTGGCCAGCAGGCTGAACACCGGCTGATGCCAGAGATAGAGCGAATAGCTGATCAACCCGAGAAAGCGCATCGGCGGCAGTGACAGCAGGCGCGAGACCGGGCCGGCCGCGCCCCGGCCCAGAGGATCAGCGCGCTGCCCAGCACCGCCGGCAGGGTCCAGAGCCCGGGCCAGGGCGCGCCCAGCGGGTCAGCGCCATCGGCGCCAGGATCAACAGGAGGCCCAGCGTCGACAAGGGCGCGCGCAGACCCTGCGGCGCGGTGCGACCGGTGAGCGCGAGATGGGCCACCAGCACACCGCCGAAAAGCTCCCACGCGCGGGTGTGCAGGAGATAGAAGGCCTCCATCCGGTATTCGGCGCTGGTGGCGAGCGCGGTGCCGAGGCTGAGCGCGACAAGGGCGCCCAGAAGCCACGGGATCGCCGCGCGTCTGCGCCAGAAGAGCAGCAGGAGGAGCGGCACGATCAGGTAGAACTGTTCCTCGACGCCGAGGCTCCAGGTGTGGATCAGCGGATCGTGCAAGGCTTCGGGGTGGAAGTAATCGACCGTCTCGTAGAACCAGATGTTCGACAGCGACAGGAGCGCGGTGAAGGCGGCGCCGCCCATCCAGCGGTAATCGTGCGGGATCATCACGAACCAGCCGGCGACCATGGTGGCCAGCAGCACCAGCGCCAGCGCCGGATAGATGCGGCGGACGCGGCGGGCATAGAAGCGGCGGAAGGAAAAGCTGCCGGCGGCGAGGTCTTCGAAGATATGCCCGCCGATCAGAAAGCCCGAGATGACGAAGAACACGTCGACCCCGGCGAAGCCGCCGGGCAGGAGCGAGAAGCCGGCATGGTCGATCACCACGCCGGCGATGGCGATGGCGCGCAGCCCGTCGATATCCCGGCGATAGTCTCGTGCCATCTTGGCCTTGCCCCTTGTCTTCCGTCCGCTCCTTTTCGGGGGAGGGCGCGCGCGATGCAAGGTTGAATTGCCACGCCGGGCATTGCCTGCGCCGGCCATTTCCGCTAGCCACCTCGCAACCATCAAAGCAGGATGAATGCCATGCGCCTGACCCGTTACTTTCTGCCCGTTCTCAAGGAAAACCCCGCTGAGGCGCAGATCGTCAGCCATCGGCTGATGCTGCGCGCAGGCATGATCAAGCAGGCCCAGGCCGGGATCTATTCCTGGCTGCCGCTGGGCTTCAAGGTGCTGCGCAAGATCGAGAATATCGTGCACGAGGAGCAGGTGCGCGCCGGGCACATCCCGATGCTGATGCCGACGCTGCAATCGGCCGATCTGTGGCGCGAGAGCGGGCGCTATGACGATTACGGCGAGGAGATGCTGCGGATCACCGACCGGCACGGGCGCGACATGCTCTATGGTCCGACCAACGAGGAGCTGATCACCGATATCTTCCGCAGCCATGTGTCGAGCTACCGCGAGCTGCCGCTGACGCTCTATCACATCCAGTGGAAGTTCCGCGACGAGATCCGCCCGCGTTTCGGCGTGATGCGGGGCCGCGAGTTCCTGATGAAGGACGGCTATAACTTCGACCTGAGCAAGGAAGACGCGCTGCACGCCTATAACCGCCATCTGGTCAGCTATCTGCGGACCTACGAGCGGATGGGCCTGCAGGCGATTCCGATGCGGGCGGATTCGGGCCCGATCGGCGGCGACGACACGCATGAATTCCTGGTGCTGGCCGAAACCGGCGAGTCCGAGGTCTTCTATGACAGCGAGATCACCGATCTGCGCTTTGGCGACCGCGAGATCGACTATGGCTCGAAGGCGCAGTGCCAGGCGGTGCTGGAGGAGTTCACCTCGCGCTATGCCCGCACCGACGAGACCCATGACGAGGCGGTCTGGGCCGAGGTCCCGGAAGAGCGCCGCCGGGTGGCGCGCGGCATCGAGGTGGGGCAGATCTTCTATTTCGGCACCAAGTATTCGGCGCCGATGGGGGCGACGGTGCAGGGGCCGGACGGCAAGCCGGTGGAAGTGCATATGGGCTCGCACGGGATTGGCGTGTCGCGCCTGCTGGGTGCGATCATCGAGGCCAGCCACGACGACAACGGCATCATCTGGCCCGAAGGCGTGACGCCCTTCCATGCCGGCATCGTCAACCTCAAGCAGGGCGATGCCGAGGCGGATGCCGCCTGCGAGGCGCTTTATGCGGCGCTCGAGGCGGTGGGGCTGGAGCCGCTTTACGACGACCGCGAGGAGCGGGCGGGGGCGAAGTTCGCCACCATGGACCTGATCGGGCTGCCCTGGCGGATCACCGTCGGGCCGCGCGGGTTGAAGAACGGCGTGGTCGAGCTGACCTCGCGCCGGACGGGCGAGAGCGAGGAGATGCCGCCCGAAGAAGCGGTGACGCGGCTGGCGGCGATCTATCGGGGCCATCTGGTGCGCGGGCTCTGAGCGCGAACACGCGGCCGCGCGGCCGCGTGAGACGCCGGCGCGCGCCGGCGTGGCGCGCGCCCCGCGAGGGTGGCTCAGACGATAACCTGTGCCACCGGTCGGCGCAGCGACATCGGCAGCGCCTCGGCCCGGCCGAAGCGGATGACCAGATCGGGTCGGGCCCCGGGCGCGCCCAGCCAGCCGGCGAAGTCCTGCCGCACCGGGGCGACCTCGACCGGCTGGTTGATATGGGCGGTGCGAAGGCCCAGGGCGGTCGCCTGCAAGGCAAAACGCTGAAAGCTGCGCCCGACCGCGATCCAGTGCTCGGGGTCGGCGCGGTCGCCGGTGAACACCGCCACCCCCGAGGACGAGCGGATATGGCGGGCGTATTTGTCATTCTCGCCCTCTGGGGTGAAGAACCAGCCGAACAGCCGCCGCGCCATCCAACCGGGTGCCACCGGGTTGCCCGAGGCGGCGGCGAAGAGCCCGTCGCCGGCCGCCATCGCCTCGTCCGGGGAGAAGCGGATCCAGTGGCGCAACTCGGCGACGAAGGCGGGGTCGTTCATCTGGCGGGTGTTGCCTTCGATCACGAAGCCGAGGATGTCCTCGAGTTCGGCCGGAGCGGTGAAGAGCCGCAGCGAGACCCCATCCTGCCGCGCCGCCTGTTCGAGCAGGCCGAGATCGCGGGTCGAGACCGGCTGTCCGTCGAACGCCGTGCGGGTCGACTGGCGCAGGGGGATGGCGCGATAGAGAGCGTCGCCCGAGGCGGGGCCGTCGCGCAACGCGATGTCGATCGTGCCGCCCTCGGCGCCTTCGAAGCGGAGATCGGCAAGCCTGCCGTTCGCGCCGGCGGCGACGATCAGGTTCTCGGCGGCGCAGCCCAGGCTGACGAAGAGATGGTGATCGTCGGGGTCGACCACCTCGGTCCGGCGGGTGAAGTCGGGCAGGATGGCGACCCGGTCGGCGCCCAGGCGAAAGCGCCAGGGCTGGGTGTTGTGGCCATTGGCGGCGAGGCAGGCCATGCGCACGAATTCGGCCAGCTGCGGGTCGGGCCCGGGCAGACGGCGCAGGCGGGCGGCCGCCTCGAGGTAGTCGTCCAGCCGCGGCCAGGCGCGATAGGCCAGAGCGGCAAGGGCCGTGGCCGAGAGGCCGGTGGCAAGCAGGGTGCGACGCGACGGCATGATGGGATCTCCCATGGTGGCGGTGCGACGAGTCTAGCCTGGCATCATGTGGATTTCCATGACGCCCGGTTGGCCGGCGATCGGGGCCAGGCCGGCTGCGGCGCCCGGCTTGCCGCAAGGTCCCGCCGGCATTAGACTGCGCCGCAAAAGAGCGAGGCAGGGCGGATGCTTCTGAAGGCGATCACAGTGGCCGGGGGGCTGGCCGGGGCGGCGGGTCTGTCGCAGTTTCCCGAGTTCAGCCAACAATATGTGCAGCGGCTGGGCGGCGCGGTGGACGAGCTGCACCGCTTCGTGGCCGAATTCGATGCCGATGCGACGGGTCTGGGGCTGAGCCGCGAGGCGGCGCTCGACGATCTGGCGCAGGGCGGCGCGATGGGGGCCAAGCGGGCCGAGACCATGACCCGCACCCTGGCACGCCATGACCGGCTGTCGGCGGACCTGGCCGAGTTGCAGGCGGCGGGGCCGTTTACCCGGCTTTACCGCGCCGGACGGCTGAGCGACCCCGAGATCGCGGCGCAGGCCTGGGCGGCCTTCCGCCCGGCGCTGCCGCTGACGGCCGAGGGGGCGAGTTTCGCCGGGGTCGGCTTTCTGGCCGGGGCGGCCGGGCTGGGCATGATCCTGGCCGGGCTGGGGCGGCTGATCCGGCGCCGACCCGCCACCCCCCGGGGCGCGGCGGAAAGCGTGGCTTGACCTGCCCGCCGACGCAGCCCAGATTGCGCGCAACCAGAGAAGAACGAGGCCGAAACACCCTCATGGCAGGCAGCACCCCCCCGTTTTCACGGTTCGAATTCATGATCGCCTGGCGATACCTGCGCGCCCGCCGGGCCGAGGGCGGGGTCAGTGTGATGACCTGGATCAGCCTCATCGGCATCACGCTCGCGGTGGCGGCGCTGATCGCCACGCTGGCGGTGCGGGCCGGGTTCCGCACCGAATTCGTCGACACGATCCTGGGCGCCAACCCGCATGTCGAGATCTACAACGCCGCCGCCGTCGGCCCGACCGGCAAGATCGAGCGCACCATCACCGACTTCACCGCCATGGCCGAGCGGGTGCGCGCGGTGCCGGGCGTGACCCGGGTGGCGCCGTTGATCAAGGGCCAAGTGATGGCCAATGCCCGCGACCGCAATGCCGGGATCGAGGTGTTCGGCATCGCGCCCGCCGACCTGATGACCATCCCGCGGATCGCCCATCCGCAAAGTTCCTCGGGCGATATCAACGCGTTCGTCGATAGCCCCGAGGGCGCCGACATGATCGCCATCGGCTCGGGCGTGGCGAGCGAGCTGGGCGTCGCGGTGGGCGACAAGGTGAAGGTGATCAGCCCCAACGGGGTGAAGACGGCGTTCGGCACCTCGCCCCGGGTGAAGGCCTATGAGGTGGTCTATATCTTCACCGCCGGGCGATACGACATCGACCGCACCCGGGTCTATCTGCCCTTCACCGAGGCACAGCTTTACTTCAACCGCGAGGGTGTGGCGGACGAGCTGGAGGTGATGGTCGAGGAGCCCGAGAAGATCGACGACATGGCCACGGGGCTGATGCAGGCGGCCGGGGATCGGGCGATGCTGTGGTCCTGGCGGGATTCGGCGGGGTCGTTCCTCAGGGCGCTCGATATCGAGGATAACGTGATGTTCGTGATCCTGTCGATCTTGGTGCTGATCTCGACGCTGAACATCACCTCGGGGCTGATCATGCTGGTGAAGAACAAGGGCCGCGATATCGGCATCCTGCGCACCATGGGGCTGACCGAGGGGTCGGTGCTGAGGGTGTTCTTCCTCTGCGGTGCCTTCACCGGGGTGATCGGCACGGCGCTGGGGGTGGCTCTGGGCTGTCTCTTCGCGATCTATATCGACCCGATCTTCGCCTTCGTGAACTGGATGTCGGGCGGGCAGGCCTGGGACCCGTCGGTGCGGGGCATCTATTACCTGCCGTCGCGGTTGCAGATGGGCGATGTGTTGAGCGCGGTGGCGCTGAGCCTGGGGCTCTCGTTCGTCGTTACCATCTTCCCGGCGCGGCGGGCGGCGCGGATGAACCCGGTGGAGGCGCTGCGCTATGAGTGAGCCGGTGCTGGAGATGAAGGGCGTGGCCAAGACCTATAACAGGGGCCGGCCCAACGCGGTCGAGGTGCTGCGCGAGGTGACGCTGAGCGTGGCGCCGGGCGAGCTGGTGGCGCTGGTGGCGCCATCGGGGGCGGGCAAGTCGACGCTCTTGCATATCGCCGGGCTGCTGGATGTGGCCGATGCCGGAGAGTTGCGGATCGGCGGGCGCGGCATGACCGGGCTTTCCGACCGGCGGCGCACGAGCGTCCGGCGCGAGGAGGTGGGCTTCGTCTATCAGTTCCACCACCTGCTGCCCGAGTTCACCGCGCTCGAGAACGTGGTGCTGCCGCAGCTGGCCAATGGCTGCGGCCGGGCCGAGGCCGAGCTGCGCGCGGCCGATCTGCTGGCGCGGGTGGGCGTCGGCAACCGCGCCGATCACCGCCCGGCGGCGATGTCGGGGGGCGAGCAGCAGCGGGTCGCCTTCTGCCGGGCGCTGGCCAATGCGCCGCGGCTGCTGTTGGCGGACGAGCCGACCGGCAACCTCGACCCGGCGACCTCGGACACGGTGTTCGAGACGCTGATCGAGCTGGCGCGCGGCACCGGGCTGTCGGCGCTGATCGCCACCCACAACATGGAGCTGGCCGGCCGCATGGACCGGGTGCTGCGGCTGGATGGCGGCGTGTTGACGGCGGGCTGACCTTTCGGCGGGGTGCCCGTGGCGATGTTGGATCGAGTATTTTCGGAAAGATGAAAGGGGGGGCGGTTCGGCCCCGCCGGGCGCCAGCCCGGCGCCCCCCTTGTCCGGGCCCGAGCGGCAGCGAGGGCCGGGTCGGCACGGCCGCAGGCCGTGGCGAAACCGCTTAGGGGGACAGCGCCTCGAGCAGGGTGCGGGCGCCGCGTTCCGAGGTGAAGCCGGTCTCGATCCGGGCGCGGCCGGCGTGCGACAGCGCGGCCAGGCGAGCCGGGTCCGCGGCCAGCGCGGCGATGGCCTCGGCCAGAAGCTCGGGGCGTTTCGGGGGCACCAGCACCCCGTCGCGGCCCGAGGTGATCAGCTCGGGCACGCCGCCGGCGTCGGTGCCGATGGTGGGCACGCCCATCGCCATCGCTTCCATATAGGCCACGCCCAGCGGTTCGTGCCAGCTGGCCAGCACGAAGAGATGCGCCTGTTCCAGCCGGGCCTTCACCGCCTCGGCGTCGATGGCGCCCAGCAGGGTGGCATGGTCCTGCAGTCCCAGCCGGTCGAGCGTGGCCTGCAATTCGGCGTGGAAGCCGCCGCCGCCGGCATCGTCTTCGCCCGCGATCTCGAGCCGGGCGTCGATGCCGGCATCGCGCAGGTTGCGCACCGCCTGCAGCAGGTCCTGATGGCCCTTGACCACGTTCAGCCGGCCGCAGGAGAAGATCCGCAGCGGGCCGCCCGGTTCGGGCGCGGCATAGGGCGCGGCGCGGCTGAGCGCCTGGGCATCGACGCCCATGGGCTGCAGCAGGAGCCGGTCTGGCAGGTCGTCGCCCAGGGCTTGCTGCAATTCGCGGGTCAGCTTGCGGGTGATCACCGTGCCGAAGGCGGCGTGGCGCCATTTGAAGCCCTGGCCGGGGCCGTAATCCGAAAGCGGCCCATGCAGGGTGAGCGAATAGGAAAGGCCCCAGATGCGGTTGGCGAGCGCACAGATCAGCGCGGCGCGGCCGCAGGAATGGGCGTGGACATGGGAAATGCCCTGGCGCCGGCAGGACAGCGCCAGGCGCCGCGCCGCCGGCAGCGAGATCAGCACGTCCTTGAGAAACCCGCGCCCGTCGCGCCCGAGGTCGCCCGAGAGCGCCGAAAGCGGCAGCCGGGGCAGGGCCAGCGCGGCATTCGCCGCCGAGAGATCGCCGAGATATTCGGTGCGGGCCATCGCCTGATCCGACCAGTCATGGGCGATCAGCCCGGGCGGGGGCGGCCTCGTGCTGAAAAGCGCCACACTCACGCCCATATTCTGTAGTTCAAGAATCTCGCGCCAGAAGAAGATATGGGTCTGGCCCGGGAATTGCGGTATCAGGATGCCAAGAGACCGGGGGATGGTCCTGTTCGTCGACAAGGGGCGCGCTTTCGAGTTGGTCAGGTGAAACTAGGGCGAATGGCAGCACGAGTGAGTAGGCAGGTGCGAATCTGCACCGAGACCGGGGGCGAGGGCAAGACCCGCAACGGAAAGGCCGCGCCATGCCGGGGATGAGCGTCATTATCCCGGCATCGAACGAGGTGGGTCATATCGGCGCCTGTCTGGCGGCGATGCTGGCCTCGGACCCCAAGCCCGGGGCCGGGTCGGGCTCGATCGCGTTGCCGATGCCGGTCGAGGTGATCGTGGTGGCCAATGGATGCCGCGACGAGACGGCCGCGATCGCGCGCGGCTTTGCCCGGAAGTTCCAGGCGATGGGCTGGGATTTCAAGGTTCTGGAGCTGGGCGCCGTGGGCAAGCCCGGGGCGCTGAACGCCGGCGACGCGCAGGCGAAGTTCGGCGCGCGGGTCTATCTGGATGCCGATGTCGTGCTGTCGCCGCCGCTGCTGGACCAGGTCGGGCGGGCGCTGCAGGTGCGCCGCCCGGTCTTCGTCAGCGGCCGGGTGCGGATCGCGCCGCCGAAGAGCTTCATCAGCAAGCTTTATGCAAGCGTATATGCACGCGTTCCCTTCATGTCGCAGGGGGTGCCCGGCTGCGGCTTTTTCGCGGTGAACGAATGCGGGCGGCAGCGCTGGCGCGATTGGCCGAAGATCATCTCGGACGACACTTTCGCGCGGCTTCTCTTCACCCCGCAAGAGCGGGTGGGGGTCGATGCCGGCTATGACTGGCCCGTGGTCGAGGGGTTTTCCAACCTGGTGAAGGTGCGGGCGCGGCAGAATGCCGGGGTGAGCGAGGTGCTGGGCAAGTTTCCCAAGCTGAAGCAGAACGATGACAAGGCGCGGCTGGGGCTGGGCGGGATCGCCGCGCTGGCGCTGAGCAACCCGCCGGGTTTCGCCGTCTATGCCGGTGTCGCGCTGGCGACGAAATTCCGCCGTAGCGAGGGGTGGAGCCGCGGCAGATGAAACGGCTGGGGGGGCTGATCGGCGGTGAAAGCGTGCTGGCACGGGCCTTGCGCAGTGCCGGGCTGACGGTGCTGGGATTCGGCACCAGTCAGGGGCTGCGGCTGGCGTCGAACCTGATCCTGACGCGGTTGCTGTTCCCCGAGGCCTTCGGGATGATGGCGCTGATCAGCGTGTTCCTGATGGGGCTGAACCAGTTTTCCGATGTCGGCGTGGCGCCGGCGATCATGTCCAGCAAGCGCGGCGACGACGAGGATTTCCTGAACACCGCCTGGACGATCCAGGTGATGCGCGGGCTCGGGCTGTTTGCCGTGGCCTGTGCCATCGCCTGGCCGGTCTCGCTGTTCTATGACGAGCCGGACCTGGCGCTGATGCTGCCGGTGTCGGGCCTGACGCTGATCCTGACCGGGCTGGTGCCGACGCGATCGGACAGCGCCCAGCGGCATCTCAGGGTGGGGCGGCTGACGCTTCTGGATATCGTCAACCAGGCGGCGGGAATCGTGGCGGCCGTGGCGCTGGCCTGGTGGTGGCAATCGGTCTGGGCGCTGGTGGTGTCGGGTGTGATCGGCGCCGTGGTGCAACTGATCGTCTATAATGTCTTCCTGCCCGGCACGCGGAACCGTTTCCGCTGGGAGCCGGAAGCGGCGGAGGAGTTGATCAACTTCGGCAAGTGGATCTTCCTGGCCACGGTGGCGGGGTTCTTCGTGGCCCAGGCGGACAAGCTGGTGCTGGGCAAATACCTGCCGCTGGACCAGTTCGGCATCTACAATATCGGCTTCTTCCTGGCCTCGTTCCCGCTGCTGATGGGGGGCGTTCTGGTGCGGCGCATCCTGATCCCGATCTATCGCGAATGGCCGCCGAAGGAGAGCCCCGAGAACTTCGCCCGGCTGCGGCGGATGCGGTTCGTGGTGTCGGGCGCGCTGCTGGGGCTCGTGGGTCTGTTGGCGCTGGGCGGGGTGTGGATCGTGGGGCAGCTCTACGACCCGCGCTATCAGGTGGCGGGGGCGGTGACGGTGATGATCGCGATCATGCAGATCCCGCAGATCGTGGCGCTGACCTATGACCAGGCGGCGCTGGCGGCGGGCGATTCGAAGCGGTTCTTCGTGCTGGCGGGGTCCAAGGCGGTGCTGATGGTGGTCTGCCTGGTGATCGGGTTGCGTGTCGAGGGCCTGTTTGGCGCGCTGGTGGGGCAGGGGGTGGCGATGCTTCTGGTCTATCCGGTGGTGATCTGGCTCAGCCGCTCGACCGGGGCCTGGGACCGGCTGCACGACCTGAGCCTGGCGGCGGCGGGCGTGGCGCTGGCGGCGCTGGCCTTCTGGCTGAATGCCGAGCCGATTGCGGCGCTGATCGCGCTCTAGATCGGGCAAACCGGCGGGTTTCTCGGCGAAACACTGCCAGGTATTGCCCCGAATTGTTTCGCAAGTCTTGCGGCGGGGCCCTAAAATGACCTTATTTTTATGGCAGAGCTCAGCTCTGTAGGGACCTGGGACGAGTATTCTTCGATGACGCAGAACGACGACAATTGGCAACCCGGCGAAAGCGATATCGCGATCGTCGGGATGGCGGCGCATCTTCCCGGGGCGGCGTCGGTGGCCGACTATTGGCGAAATCTGCGCGACGGTGTCGAATCGATCCGCCGGTTGAGCGGCGAGGAGCTGCGCGCCGCCGGGGTGCCCGAGGCGATGATCGCGCGTCCCGATTACGTGCCCTTCGCGGCGCCGCTCGATGGGTTCGAGCAATTCGATGGCGAGTTCTTCGGCTTCAGCCCCAAGGAAAGCGCCATCCTCGATCCGCAGCACCGGCAGTTTCTGGAGGTCGCCTGGGAGGCGTTCGAGAACGCCGGCCACATGCCGGAAAACTTCGCCGGCCCCATCGGCGTCTTCGCCGGCTGCGGCATGGGCAGCTATTTCTATTTCAACATCTGCTCGAACCCCGGCCTGGTCGAGGATGTGGGCATGTTCCTGCTGCGCCATACCGGTAACGATAAGGATTTCTTATCCACGCGGGTCAGCCATGTCTTCGACCTGAAGGGACCTTCGATCAACCTTCAGACCGCCTGTTCGACCTCGCTGGTCGCGACGCATTACGCGGCGCAGGCGCTTTTGAACGGCGAATGCGACATGGCGCTGGCCGGCGGCGTGACCATCGAGCTGCCGCAGGGCCATGGATATGTGTTCAAGGAAGGCGAGATCCTGTCGCCCGACGGCCATTGCCACGCCTTCGACGCCCGGGCGCAGGGCACGGTGTTCGGGTCCGGCGCCGGGGCGGTGGTGCTGCGGCGGATGGCGGATGCGCTGCGCGATGGCGATCATATCTATGCCGTCATCAAGGGCTCGGCCGTGAACAACGATGGCGCGGCCAAGGCGGGCTATCTGGCGCCATCGGTCGACGGCCAGGCGGCGGCGATTGCCGAGGCGCAGGCCATCGCCGGCGTGCCGGCCGACACGGTGGATTACGTCGAATGCCACGGCACCGGCACCTATCTGGGCGATCCCATCGAGGTGGCGGCCCTGACCGAGGCGTTTTCGCGCACGACGGATGAGACGGGGTTTTGCCGCATCGGGTCGGTCAAGACCAATATCGGGCATCTCGATACGGCGGCCGGGGTGGCCAGCCTGATCAAGGTGTCGCTGGCGTTGGAGAACGGGATGATCCCGCCCAGCCTGGGATACGAGACGCCGAACCCGACGATTGATTTCGAACACTCGCCCTTCATGGTGAATGACCGGCTGACGCCCTGGAGCAGCCACAAGGGGCCGCGCCGGGCCGGGGTGAACAGCCTGGGCGTCGGCGGCACCAATGCCCATGTGGTGCTGGAAGAGGCGCCGCAGCGACAGGCCAGCGAGGAGAGCGACTGGCCGTTCCAGTTGCTGGTGGTGTCGGGGCGCAGCAAAGCCGCGCTCGATGGCAACGCGCGCGCCCTGGCGGCGCATTTGCGCGACAGCGACGATCCGCTGGCCGATGTCGCCTGGACGCTGAAGGAGGGCCGCCGCGCCTTCGAGAAGCGCCGCGTGGTGGTGGCCGGGTCGGCCGAGGAGGCGGTCGACCTGCTGGACGAGAACAACCCGCGCCGGGTCTTCGAGCATTCGGTGGTGGGCGACGACCCCGAGGTCGTCTTCATGTTTCCCGGTGGCGGGGCGCAATATGCCGGCATGGCGCGCGATCTCTACGAGACCGAGCCGGTCTTCGCCGAATGGATGGACCGGGGCCTCGAGGTGCTGCAGCCGCGGCTCGACTATGACCTGAAGGCACTGTGGCTGCCCGAGCCGGGCGAAGAGGCGACGGCGGAGGCGGCGTTGAAGCGGCCCTCGGTGCAGCTGCCGCTGATCATGATCACCGAATATGCGCTGGCGCAGCTGTGGATCAGCTGGGGCGTCAAGCCCGACATCCTGGTCGGCCATTCGATGGGGGAAAACACCGCCGCCTGTCTGGCGGGGGTGATGTCTTTCGAGGATTGCATCGGGCTGGTGCATCTGCGCGGCCAGCTGTTCGATACGGTGCCGGCCGGCGGGATGCTGTCGGTGTCGCTGCCGGCCGAGGAGTTGAAGACCTGGCTGGGCGACGATCTGGACCTTGCCGGCGTGAACGCGCCGGGGCTGAGCGTGGCCAGCGGGCCGCAGGCGGCGCTGGACGGGCTGCAGGCGCGGCTGGAAGCGGCGGATGTCGACTGTCAGCGCATCCAGATCGACATCGCGGCGCATAGCCGGATGCTGGAGCCGATCCTGCAGCGCTTCGGCGATTACCTACGGGCGATCCGGCTGAACCCGCCGCAAATCCCGATCGTGTCGAACCGTAGCGGGCAGGAAATGACCGATGCGATGGCGACGGACCCGGACTATTGGGTGGGCCATCTGCGCAATACGGTTCTCTTCGCCGATTGCATCGACACGCTGAGCGCAGAGCCCGCGCGCATCTATGTCGAGATGGGGCCGGGCAAGGCGCTGTCCTCGCTTGCGGCACAGCATCCGGAGGTGAAGCGCGATCAGGTGATCTCGGTCCTGCGGCACCCGGACGAGGCGGTGCCGGACGACGAATATTTCATCGCCCAACTGGGCCGCATCTGGGCCATGGGCGGCAGCTTCGACTGGTCGCAGATCTGGGGCGCGGCGCGGCGCAACCGGGTGGTGCTTCCGACCTATGCGTTCCAGCGCAAGCCTTACTTCATCGAACCCGGCGAGGCGCGGGCCGAGGCGGCCCCGAGCCATCTGATGCGGATGCCCGAGATGGCGGATTGGGGCTATGCCCCCGCCTGGAAGCCTGTGGCGGCCGATTGCGACGTGGATGTCGAGACGCTGGCGGATGCGCCGGCCGAGCGCTGGCTGGTGTTCGCCGACGAGGCGGGGCTGGGCCGCGCGGTGGTCGCGCGGCTGAAGGCGGCCGGGCAGGACGTGGTGACGGTGCGCGCCGGCGATGCCTTCGGGCGCGATGGCGAGGACGGCTTCATCCTGTCGCCCGAACGTGGCCGCGAAGGCTATGACCAGCTGGTCGAAGCCCTGGGCGCGACGGGCTGGCAGCCGACGCGCATCGCCCAGTTCTGGCCGGTGACGCGGGACGAAAGCCATCGTCCGGGCTCGAGCTTCTTCCACCGCAATCAGGAGCAGGGCTTCTATGCGCTGATGTTCCTGGCCCAGGCGATGGCGGCGGCGGACTGGCCCGCCTGCCATATCGCCGTTTTCACCACCGGCGCGGCGCGGGTGCGGGACGAGGCGCTGGCCTATCCCGAGAAGCTGACCCTGCGCGGGCCGGTGAAGGTGATCCCGAAGGAATTGCCGGGGATGAGCTGTTCGATGCTCGACCTGCAATTGCCGGAGGGCAAACGCGCGGATATGGGCGCGCTGGTGATGCCGGTTCTGGAAGAGCTGTTCGCCAGGCCCGGGAACGCCATTGCCGCCCTGCGCGGCGCCCGGCGCTATGCCGAGGTGATCCGCGAGGTCGCCCTGCAACCCGATGCGCCCGAGGGGCTGTTCCGCAATGCGGGCACCTATCTGATCACCGGCGGCTTCGGTGGCATCGGGCTGACCCTGGCCGAGCGGCTGATCCGCGACCACAAGGCCCGCATCGTGCTGATGGCGCGGCAGGCCCTGCCGCCGCGCGACGGCTGGGCGGCCCATGTCAAGCGCCACGGTAGCCACGATCCGCTGTCGCGCCGGATCGCGGCGGTGGAACGGCTGGAGGGCTTGGGCGGGCAGGTGATGGTGGTGGCCGCCGATGTCTCGAACATCGAGGAGATGCGCGGCGCGCTGGAGCAGGTTTCCATGCGCTTCGGTGCCGTCAACGGCGTGATCCATGCCGCCGGCGTGATCCGGGACGAGCCGCTGCTGACGAAAAGCCCGATGGTGGTCGAGGACGTCTTCACCCCCAAGATCCACGGGCTTCAGGTGCTGGACCAGCTGTTCCCGGACGGCAGCTTGGATTTCATGGTGCTGTTTGCCTCGAGCTCGACCGTGACGGCGCCGGCGGGGCAGATCGACTATGTCGCCGCCAATGCCTATCTCAACGCCTTCGCCCAGGCGCGGGCCGGGGGGCGGACGCGCGTGCTGAGCCTCAACTGGGGCATCTGGGCCGAGGTCGGCATGGCCGCCGAGGCGCTGGGCGTGGCCCGGGCCGAGCCGGACCGCAGCGAGCGGGAGGTGGCGCAGCCGCTGCTGGATGTGGCGACGTTCGACCCGCGTGGCAACCGCCTTTTCAAGCGGCAGCTGAGCGTGGCGGATTGGGTGATCGGCCAGCACCGAACGGCCGAGGGCGCGGCCCTGCTGCCCGGCACCGGATATCTCGAGATCGCTGCCGAGGCCTTGCAGGCGCAGGGCGAGAGCGGCGGCTTCGAGATCCGCGATCTCTATTTCCTGCGGGCGCTGGATGTGTCCGACCAGGCCCCGCGCGAGATGCGCGTGGTGCTGGAGCGCAGCGATCTGGGTTATGACCTGGCGATCCAGAGCGCCCGCGAGGTCGAGGGCCGGCGCGGGTTCGAGGTGAACGCGCAGGCCAGCCTGTCCTTGCTGCCGCTGACCCCGCCGGCGCCCTTGGACCTCGAGGCGATCGAGGCGCGTTGCGAGACGCGCGAGACCGCCGAGGAGGGGCGCTCGCTGCGCTCGCCGCAGGAGGCGCATCTGCGGTTCGGGGCGCATTGGCGGGTGCTGCGGTACACCGCCCTGGGCAAGGGCGAGGGGCTTGCGCTTCTGAGCCTGGCGCCGGGGCTGGCCGAGGAGGGCTATCGCCTGCATCCCGGGTTGATGGACCTGGCGACAGGCTGGGCGATGCGGCTGATCGAGGGCTATGCCGGCGATCACCTGTGGGTGCCGGTGTCCTATGGTGCCGTCAGGGTTTACCGTGATCTGCCGGCCGAGGTGGTCTCGTGGGTGCGCAACGCCGGCGACAACCGCGCCGGGGCGGGCGCGGCCAGTTTCGATGTGACGCTGTGCGACCGCGACGGCAATGTCTGTGTCGAGCTGCACAACTTCTCGATCCGCCGTCTGGAGGCCGGCGTGCCGCTGGTCGGCGCGGCGGTGAAGGCGTCGGAGCTGAGCTTCCCCGATGCCGGCGAGACCCATGTCGCGTCGCCGGCCGAGGAGCGGCTGCGGCACAACCTGAGCCAGGGCATCCGCCCCGAAGAGGGCGCCGAGGCCTTCCTCAGGGCGCTGGCGCTGGGGCGGCCGCAACTGGTGGTGTCGTCGCTGTCGCTGCCCGATCTGGTGCGCCAGGCCGAGGTGGAAGAGGCGACCGAGGGCGAGGCGCAGAGCTTTGGCCGGCCCGATCTGGAGAACGACTATGTCGCGCCGGACGGGGCCATCGAGGAGAAGCTGGCGCAGTTCTGGGGCGACCTGCTGGGCGTGAAGGAGATCGGTGCCGAGGATAATTTCTTCGACCTCGGCGGGCATTCCCTGATCGCGGTGCGGTTGTTTGCGATGGTCAGGAAGCAATGGGCGGTGGATTTCCCGATCTCGGTCCTGTTCGAGGCGCCGACGATCCGCGCCTGCGCCGGGATGATCGCGGCCGAGGGCGTGAGCGACGAAAGCACGGGCAGCCCCACCGCGCCGGCGGCGAAGAAGCCCGAGCGGCGCTTCACCCATCTGGTGCCGATGCATCAGGGCGAGGGCGGGCCAAGGCGGCCGTTCTTCCTGGTCGCCGGCATGTTCGGCAATGTGCTGAACCTGCGCCATCTGGCGCATCTTCTGGGCACCGACCGGCCGTTCTTCGGGCTTCAGGCACGCGGGTTGCTGGGCGAGGATGCGCCGCATGGCACCATTCCCGAAGCGGCGCGCGACTATCTGGCCGAGATGCGCCAGGTCCAGCCCAAGGGGCCCTATATGCTGGGCGGATTCTCGGGCGGCGGGATCATCGCCTATGAGATCGCGCAACAGCTGAAGGCGGCGGGCGACGAGGTTGCGTTGTTGGTGATGCTGGACACGCCGCTGCCGCAGCGCCGGCCGCTGAGCGGGCGCGACCGGGCGGCGATCCAGCTGCAGGAGTTGAAGGCGGGCGGGTTCGCCTATCCGTTCAAATGGCTGGGCCGCCGGGTGGCGTGGGAGATCGCCAAGCGCCGCAAGAACGGGGCGGAACCGGCTGAGAATGCAGAGGTTTCCTTCCATAACTCGGCCATCGAACAGGCCTTCCTGGGGGCGGTGGCACAATACGATCTGAAGCCCTGGGACGGGCCGCTGGCGCTGTTCCGGCCGCCGCTGGTCGGCAAGTGGCAGGTCTCGGGCGGCGCCTGGGTGAACTCGGAACGCGCCTATGTCACCCATGACAATGACTGGACCCCCATCGCGCCGCTGATCGAGGTGGTCGAGGTGCCGGGCGATCACGATTCCATGGTGCTGGAGCCCAATGTGCGGGTGCTGGCGGCGCGGATGCGGCGGGCCATCGAGGATGCCGAGAATCCCGCGGCACGGGCGGGCCGGGTGGCGGCGCTGCCGCTCAAGACCCACGCGGCGGAGTAGGCGATGGCGCGGCTTCTGACCATCCTCCTGAACTGGCGCACGCCCGAGATGACCCTGGCCGCGGCCGAGGCGGCCCTGCGCGAGATGGCGGGTCTCGACGGTGAATTGGTGATCGTCGACAATGACAGCGGCGACGGCTCGTTCGAGGCCCTGACCGAGGGCGTGGCCGCGCGTGGCTGGCCCGTCAGGGTGCTGCAATCGGGCCGCAATGGCGGCTTCGGCGCGGGCAACAATTTCGGCATCCGCGCCGGCAGGGCGGACGGGACGGCGGCGGATTATGTCTATATCCTCAACTCGGATGCGTTTCCCGATTCAGGATCGGTCCGTATCCTTCTGGAATATCTGGAAAATCACCCCGAGGTCGGCTTTGCCGGAAGCTATATCCACGGGCCCGAGCGGGACGCGCATGTGACGGCGTTCCGCTTCCCCTCGATCCTCAGCGAATTCGAGGGCGCGGCGCGGTTCGGGCCGGTCAGCCGGATGCTGGCCGATCATGTCGTGCCGCTGCCGGTGCCCGACCGCGCGCAGGAGGTCGACTGGCTGGCCGGGGCGAGCCTGATGATGCGGGCGCGGGTGCTGGACGAGATCGGGCTCTTCGACGAGGAATTTTTCCTCTATTTCGAGGAAACCGACCTGTGCCGGCGCGCGAAGCTGGCCGGTTGGCCGACGCATTACGTGCGCGAGAGCGAGGTCACGCATATCGGATCGGTCAGCACCGGCATGAAGCGCTGGGACCGGGTGCCGGAGTATTGGCTGGACAGCCGCTGGCATTATTTCGTGAAGAATCACGGAAGGTTATACGCCGTTCTTGCGACATGCGCGCATCTGACGGGCGGGGTGGTTCACCGCCTTCGGGTGCTGTTGCAACGCAAGGACCTGGGCGATCCGCCGGGATTTCTGCGCCACCTGGCGGCGCATGACGTGCGGGCGCTGCTGCGGCGGCCGGCGGCGAAGACGACACATGGAAACGCGCTGAACCCCACCGTGTTCGGGGAAGGAAAGTAAGATGTCTCAGAGTTTCGTGATCATTGGCAATGAAAGCCTGGCGGTGCAATGCGGCGACAGGCTGCTGGCGCATGGCGATGCGCTGGCGGCGGTGGTGACGCGCAACGCCGAGGTGGCGCGCTGGGCGGACGGGCGCGGCATCGCGGTGATCGCGCCGGGCAAGGGCCTGGCCGGGCGGCTGGCGGGCGTGGCGCATGACTGGTTGCTGTCAATCGCCAATCTCGACATGCTGTCCGATGCCGTGCTGGCGCTGCCCCGGCGCGGGGCGGTGAACTTCCATGACGGGCCGTTGCCGCGCTATGCCGGGCTGAACGCCCCGGTCTGGGCGATGCTGGCGGGCGAGAGCCGCCACGGCATTGCCTGGCACCGGATGGAAGCGGGCGCCGATACCGGCGATATCGTGGCCCGCGCCGGGTTCGAGATTGCCCCGACCGACACCGCGCTGACGCTGAACACCAAGGCCTATGAGGCGGCGATTGGCAGCTTCGACGAGGTGCTGGAGAAGCTGTCGCTGGAAGAGGTTCCGGTTGAGAAACAGGACTTTGCCGAGCGGAGTTACTTTGGCCTGAGCAAGCGGCCAGCGGCGGCGGGGCGGATCGACTTCACCCGCCCGGCGGATGAGGTGGTGCGGCTGGTGCGGGCCTTGGACCACGGGCCCTATTGGAACCCGCTGGCGGTGGCGAAGATCGAGGCGCGGGGCCAGGTTCTGCTGGTCGGCGGGGCCGAGCCGGCCGAGGGAACGGGCGTTCCGGGGACGGTTCTGGAGGTCGAGGACAGCGCCTTGCGCGTGGCCTGTGGCGCGGGCGCGGTTCTGCTTCGGGCCGTGACGGCGATCTGCGGCGGCGCGGTGGTTCTGCCGGCGCTGGTGGCCGAGGGCGATGTGCTCGCCTCGCCTGACGGCTCATCTCGCGCCCGGCTCGACGCGGCGATGGCGCAGGCGGCGAAGGGCGACGGGCGCTGGCGCAAGCGGCTGAAGGCGTTGGTTCCGGCCGAGATGGCCGGGGCCTCGGGCGCGGCGGGCGCGCTGCGCGAGATCGCGCTTGCCCCGGGGATTGCGGGCGACGAGGCGCTGCAACTGGCCGCCGGGCTGGTGGCGGCCTTGTCCGAGCATGGTGTGGCCGATCTGGCCTTTGCCGCCGATGGCCGGACCGAGGCGCAGGGATATGTCAGCGACTGGGTGCCGGTGCGCTTCGGGGATGACCTGAAGATTGCGCGGCAAGCCCCTGTCTTTGCACTGGATATCCAGGCGCGGGGCCGTGAGATCGGCAAGCTGCAGCGCCCGATGATCGGGCTGAGCGATGGCGCCATGGTGCCGGGAACGGCGATGACCTTTGCGCCGGGCAAGCTGATCTTCGACAGCGGCCGGGTCAGCGAAGCTTTGGCCGGGCTTTGGGCCCGGCGGCTGGAGCATCTGGCGCGGGTGCCCGGCGCGCTGGGGATGCAGCCTGCCGAGATGCCGGTGCTGCCGGCGGACGAGCGGGCCCTGGTGGTCGAGGGGTGGAATGCCACGGAGGTGGCGTTCGATCCGCAGATGTGCCTTCACCGGGCCTTCGAGGCGCAGGTGGGGCGCACGCCCGACGCCACGGCGCTGGTCTTCGAGGGCGAGAGCCTGAGCTATGCCGAGCTGAACGCGCGGGCCAACAGGGTGGCGCATGTGCTGGCCGGGATGGGGGTGAAGCCCGGCACGCTGGTCGGGCTGGCCTGTGAACGCTCGGTGCATCTTCTGGTGGGCGCTCTGGGTATCCTGAAGGCGGGCGGCGCCTATGTGCCGCTCGACCCGGCCTATCCGGCGGACCGGATCGCGCTTTATGTCGAGGATAGCGGCGCGCCGGTGATCGTGACGACAAAGGCGGTCGCGGGCGCTCTTCCGCCTTCGCAGGCGGCCTCGCTGGTGCTGGACGGCGATGCGCGGATCGCCGCGGCGCCCGAGGGCAACCTTGAGAGCGGCGTCACGGGCGAGGACCTGGCCTATCTGATCTATACCAGCGGCTCGACCGGGCGGCCCAAGGGGGTGATGGTCGAGCATCGCAACGTGTCGAACTTCTTTACCGGCATGGATGCGCGCATTCCGCATGAGGCGGGGTCGGTCTGGTTGGCGGTGACGTCGCTCAGCTTCGACATCTCGGTGCTGGAGCTGTTCTGGACCCTGGCGCGGGGCATGAAGCTGGTGTTGTCGGGGGACGAGAGCCGCAGCCTGGTCAGCCAGGGCCGGATCGCCATGACCGGCAAGGGGATGGAGATCGGCCTCTTCTATTGGGGCAATGACGACGGGCCGGGGCAGCAGAAATACCGGATGCTGCTGGAGGGCGCGAAGTTCGCCGACCGGAACGGGTTCAGCGCCGTCTGGACGCCGGAACGGCATTTCGCGGCCTTTGGCGGGCCCTATCCGAACCCGGCGGTGACGGGTGCAGCGGTGGCGGCGGTGACGCAGAATATCGCTGTCAGATCAGGCTCTTGCGTGGCGCCGTTGCATCACCCCTTGCGGGTGGCCGAGGATTGGGCGGTGATCGACAACCTGACCGACGGGCGCGCGGGGCTGGGCATTGCCAGCGGCTGGCAGCCCGACGATTTCGTGCTGCGCCCCGAGAATGCGCCGCCCAACAACAAGGCGGCGATGTTCGACACCATCGACAAGCTGCGCCGGTTGTGGCGGGGCGAGACGGTGGAGTTCCCGAACGGCAACGGCAAGGATTGCGCCGTGCTGACCCAGCCGCGGCCGGTGTCGAAGGAACTGCCGATCTGGCTGACCATCGCCGGCAACCCCGATACCTGGCGCGAGGCCGGAGAGATCGGCGCCAATGTGCTGACCCACCTTCTGGGCCAGTCGATCGACGAGGTCGCGGGCAAGATCGCCATCTATCACGACGCGTTGCGCAAGGCCGGTCACAACCCGGACGATTTCAACGTTACGCTGATGCTGCACACCTTCCTGGCCGACAGCCGCGAGACGGCGCGCGACATCGCGCGGGGGCCGATGAAGGCCTATCTGGCGGCGGCGGCGGTGCTGATCAAGCAATATGCCTGGACCTTCCCGGCCTTCAAGAAGCCGAAAGGGGTCGAGAACCCGTTCCAGCTGGACCTCGACGTGCTGACCGAGGAGGACCTCGAGGGCATCCTGGAATTCGCCTTCCTGCGCTATTTCGAGGATTCGGGCCTCTTTGGCACGGTCGAGGACGCGCTGGACCGGGTCGAGCAGCTGAAGCGGATCGGGGTGACGGAGATCGGCTGCCTGATCGATTATGGCATCGACCCGGATGTGGTTCTGGACAGCCTGCCGCTGTTGGCCGAGGTGCATAAGCGCGCCAACGAGGCGGCGGGCGTGGCCGAGGACGACTATTCCATCGCGGCGCAGATCGTGCGCCATGGGGTCAGCCATCTGCAATGCACCCCCAGCCTGGCGCGGATGATCGCCATGAACGAGGAATCGCGGATGGCGCTGGGCCGGGTGAAGCACCTGATGATCGGCGGCGAGGCGCTGCCCGGTGCGCTGGTCGAGGAGTTCGGCAAGATCACCGGCGCCAGCATCGAGAACATGTATGGCCCCACCGAAACCACCATCTGGTCGACGACCGAGACGGCGCGGCCGGGCGAGGGGGTGGTGAATATCGGCACGCCCATCGCCAATACCCAGGTCTATGTGCTGGACGAGGCCGGCGCGCCGGTGCCGGTGGGCGTTCCGGGCGAGCTTCATATCGGCGGGGCCGGGGTGACGCGCGGTTATTGGCAGCGCGAGGACCTGACCGAGGAGAGGTTCGTGCCGAACCCGTTCCATGGTGGCCGGATGTATCGCACCGGCGATCTGGTGCGCTGGCGGGCCGATGGGCGGCTCGATTTCCTCGGCCGGGCCGACCATCAGGTGAAGCTGCGCGGTTACCGGATCGAGCTGGGCGAGATCGAGGCGCGGCTGCACGAACAGCCGGGCATCACCCAGGCGGTGGTGATGGCGCGCGAGGACAGCCCGGGCGATGTGCGGCTGGTGGCCTATCTTCTGGCCGACCGGGCGCCGGACGAGGCCGCGCTGAAGGCCGCGCTGGCGCGCGATCTGCCCGAGTTCATGGTGCCCGGCGCCTTTGTGCGGCTCGACGCCTTCCCGCTGACGCCGAACAAGAAGGTCGACCGCAAGGCGCTTCCGGCGCCGATGCGGGTGATGGCGCCGGCGCGTGGCGGCGACGACAAGCGGCCCGAGGCCGGCTCGGTCGAGGCGCAGATCTCGGGCGTGTGGGCCAAGGTTCTGGGGGTCGAGCGGATCGGGGCGAAGGACAGCTTCTTCGATCTGGGCGGGCATTCCCTGCTGGCGGTGCAGGCGCATCGGGAAATCCGCGAGCTGTGCGCCGTGCCGAAGCTCGCGATCACCGATATCTTCCGCTTCCCGACGCTGGCCGGTCTGGCGCAGCGGGTGCGCGACCTGAGCGCGGGGGCGGCGGCACCGGCGGCGCGGGCGGCGGCGCAACAGGCGTTCGAGGATCGCGAGAAGGATCGCGGCCCGACCCGCGTCGCACCGGCGGCGCCTCGGGCGCCGGTCGCGGAAAGCGATACCGCCGCGCGGCGGCGCGAGATGCGCGAGCGGCGGCGGATGGCGAGGACCTGAGGCGATGGTGCTGGATTTCACCCCGCTGACGGTTCTGCACGACGCGCTGGCCCGCGTTCTGCCCGACGGTGTGGCGCTGGCCTGCACCGATCCTGGCGCGCCCGAGGAGGAGGGCGCCTTGTTCGCCATCGAGGCTGCGGCGGTGGCGCGGGCGGTGCCGGCGCGCCGGGCGGAATTCGCCGCCGGACGGCTGGCGGCGCATCGGGCGCTGGCCGGTCTGGGCCGGCTGCCCGAACCGGTGGCGATGGGGCCCGACCGGGCGCCGGTCTGGCCCGACGGCGTGGCGGGCTCGATCAGCCATTGCGAGGGCGCCTGCGTGGCGCTGGCGGCCGAGGCGGCGCGGTTCCCGTCGCTGGCCGTCGATCTGGAACCCGATGCCGATCTGCCTGAGGATCTCTGGCCTTTGATCTGCCGCGAGGACGAGCGCGCCTGGCTGGAGAGCCTGCCCGAGGCGGAGCGCGGCCGGGCGGCGCGGCTGATCTTTTCGGCCAAGGAATGCGCCTTCAAGCTGCAATACCCGCTGACCCGGCGGATGCTGGATTTCAGCGCGGTCGCGGTGGCGATCGAACCGGGGCGCGGGCGGTTTCGGGTGCGGTTTCCCGACGATCTGGGCGCGGCGCTGCCGCAATTGGCGGGCCCGGGCCGGTTCGGCCGTGCCGCCGGCTTCGTCTATTGCCTGATGTTCGCCGTCTAATTGTCTGAAACTCCGTGTAAAGAGCGGGTGTGGGCAAGATATTCGTTGCCGGCAAAGAAACGCTGAGTTTCCCTCAAATTGGGAAAAAAAGTGGCGAAAATCGGGCCTTTCGCCTAAATTGAGCAGGTCCGTTCCGGGATGTGGCAGTGCTGGCTGCCCGACGCGCCGAAAAGGCGCCGCCCGAAGCGGAAGACACTTCAGCCGAATTCCTGCGGGGGCAGGGAATTCCGCGCGGAATACGGGGTTTGGACATGGGCCAGATTCAGTCGCTTGGGGATTTCCTGAACATGATGCGCCGGCGCATCGTGCTGATCTTGGGTGCGGTTCTGCTGGGCACCGCCTTTTCCGTGCTGTGGACCCTGGGCCAGCCGCGCATCTATGAGGCGGTCGCGGTGGCGCAGATCGAGAACCCGGCGGTGCGCGACACCGGAGCGGCGGCGGTCGCGCAGGGCGACTCGGGCGTGGAACACCGGCTGCGGCTGCTGGAACAGCGGCTGATGGCGCGCGACAACCTGCTGGCCATGGTCGAGCGCTATGGGCTTTATGGCGATACCGACCTGTCGGCGGGATTGAAGGTTTCGACGCTGCGCGAAAGCGTGCGCATCACCCAGATCACCGATCCGAATGCCGGCTTCGGCGGCGCGCGGGTGCCGACGGGGATGATGATCACCGTCAACGACACCTCGCCCGAGGTGGCGGCGGCGATGGCCAACGATTTCCTCGACCAGATGGTCAGCCTGAACCGCGACCGCCGGTCGAGCGCGGCCGAGCAGAACCTGACCTTCTTCCAGTCCGAGGCGGCACGGGTCGAGGCCGAGATGTCGGCGCTGGAGGCGCGCATCGCCGCCTTCAAGGAAGACAATGCCGCCTTCCTGCCGCAGGGCATCACCGCCCAGCGCGAGGAACTTGCGACGCTGCGGACCACCCAGCTGGAACTGGAACAGAAGCTGATCGAGCTGGAGGCCACAAGCACCCGCCAGCGGGCCGAGGCGCTGGAGCGGCAGACCACGCTGCTGAAGCAGCAGCAGAAGCTGATCGACAGCCGCATCGCCGAGATCGAGGCCAATATCGCCAGCGCCCCCGAGGTCGACCGGCAATTCGGCATCCTGACCCGCCAGCTGGATCAGCTGAAAGAGCAATACGGCGTCATCATCCGCCGCGCGACCGAGGCCGAGATGGGCCAGCAGCTGACCGAGCAGGATCAGTTCGAGCGCATCGAGGTTTTGGAAAACGCGCTGGTGCCCGAGAACCCGGTTTCGGGGTCGCGCAAGAAGAAGGTGGCGCTGGGCGCGGTGCTGAGCCTGATCCTGGGCATGGGCGTGGCCTTCCTGCTGGAAGTCATGAACCCGGTGATCCGCACCCCGGCACAGCTGGAACGGCAGCTGAACGTGAAGGCGGTGATCGCCATTCCGAAGCTGACGACCGAACAGGGCCGCCGCCGCAAGAAGATGCTCTGGGCCACCGCGCTGGCGATCCTGCTGGCCGCGCTCTGGGCCGGCTGGGCTGTGCTGAAAGAGGCGCTCACGGTGCTGGGCGGCATGATCGCGGGCCGGATGCGCCGGGCCTGAGCCAGGGCGCGGCTCCGGCCCCGCAGGGGTTCAATAGCCGTAGGAGTAACCCGAGCCGGTTTCGCTTTCGGCCTGGTTCAGCACCACGCCCAGAAGCGGCACGTCATCGCCCAGGCGGCGCATCGCCTCGTGCACCTCGTCGGCCTTGGTGGTGCCGCCGCCCACGACCATCAGGATGCCGTCGAAGTGCTTCTTGAAGGCGATGACATCGTCATAGGCCAGCGCCGGGGGCATGTCGTAAAGCACGATATCGGGGTCGAGCGCGTCCATCATCCGGGCGAAGGCGGCTTCGCTGCGCGGATCCTGGAGCAGTTCCGAGGCATAGGCTTCGATACGGTCGTTGAGCCCGACCGCCAGATTGGCACCGATATTCAGCGCGTTGCGCCCAAGGCGGATGAACTGATCGGAGACGCTGCGGTCGCCACGCAGGAAATCGCCCATCGCGCCGGGCACCGGAACGCCCAGCACGTTCGCCACCGAAGGGTTGCGCATGTCCATGTCGAGCAGCACGGTGCGCACCGCCTCGTAGCGTGACAGCGAGATCGCCAGGTTCACCGCGGTGAAGGTCTTGCCGCAGTCGCGGGTGGGCGAGGTGACGGCGACGCGTTTCCAGTCGTGCTCGTGCAAGGTCTGCACCAGGCGGGTGCGCAGCACGTCGAAGGCGCCATGCGCCGGGTCGTGGCGGCCGGCGGTGATGATCAGGTTGCGTTCCAGATGCGCCGGGTCGATCGGCAAGGCCCTGAGCCCGGCCCAGATCGTATCGGGCGTGGGGGCGGCAGGTTCCGGTTCCGGTTCGGGAGCCGTCATTTCAGGCGCGGCCCGCGGTTCCGGAATAGGCTCGGGCTCGGGCTCCAGTTCGGGTTCAGGCGCCGGTTCGGGTTCGGTCAGAGGCTCGGGTTCGGGTTCCGGCTCGAATGCCGGTTCCAGCTCGGGTTCGGTTCCGGCGGCAGGTCCTGCAGGGCGTCCTCTGCGGTCTCGTCCAAGGCTTCCGAGGCGGTGAGGTCTTCTGCGGGCTGTCGTCGGATGCCTGTTCGGGGCGTGGGCGCGGCGTCGAGATATTCGAGTTCGGCCTCGGGCCACTGCGCCCGGGAACTCTCGTCAGCGGGCGGCGGGGCGGCATGATCGTCCTCGGGCCAGGCCGCGTGGGCCGGTTCCTCGGGTTCGGCCTGCAGCGGGGGCGTCGAAATCCTCGTCGGGCCAGGCGTCGAAGACGGGCTCTTGCGCTGGCGGCGGCTTGATCGTCCAGGCCGGCCGCAGGGGCCGGCATCCCCGGCCGGCGGGGCCGAGAAATCGTCCTCGGGCCAGGTTTCGTGTTCGGCCTCAGGCGCCGGCGCGGTCGGCACCGGGGTCTGGAAATCGTCTTCCGGCCACGGGTCGAAGACCGGCAGTGCGGCGGGTTCGGCGCCTGCGTCCGGCGCGGCCGCGGCGTCGGCCTCGGTCTCGGTCAGAGGCCGGGCCACGGCGGTTCCGCCCGAGGTGCGGGCCAGCGAGGCGAGGGCATCACCCACCGAGAAGCCGTCCGCCGGTGCGGCGCCGTCCGCTCGTGGCCGGGGCGGCGGGCGGCGTGGGCTCTTGCACCGGCGACGGTGTCGTCATCGTCGGGGGTCAGGTAGGTCTCGTCGAAATCGACCGCCTCGTGGACGATTTCCTCGACCTCGGCCTCGACCGCGAACATGTCTTCGGCGGCCAGGCGGGGGGTGTCGGCCGGTTCGAGATCGGGCTCCCACAGCTCTTCGAATTCGGCGTCCAGCTGCTCGGCGGCGGGGATGGGCTGTTCCTCGACATGCGGCAGGTCGAAGGTTTCCGAGGTTTCGCCGGCGATCTCGGCGATCAGGCGGGCGCGTTCCTCGGCGTCGATCCGGGCGCGGGCCTTGCGGGTGAAGCGGGGACGGTCAGACATGGCGCGACCTCCGGCGAAGTCCCGGCGCGGCGGTTGTGGTCCTGGCGCGTTCTGTGCCCGTCACGGTTGCTACTCGTCTGCCTCGCGCGGCGTTGTCCGCCACAGTTTACACGGCTGGCCGCAAAGGGCCAGATGCCGATCTTTCGCTGCAGTATAGCGGAAAATCGGGCGAGAATATGCCCATGCATCGGATTTCATGCGGTCAGAAGCCCAGAAGGTTGGCCTGGGCGATGGCCTTCTCGATGAAACGGTCGCGGTCGGCTTCGGGCTGCCAACCCAGGATGCGCTTGGCCTTGGCGTTGTCGAAGGGCGAATAATGCGCCCGGCTCTTCCAGTCCTTCAGCGAGGGACGGGAAAGGCCCTTACGGCGCAACACCTTGGTCTTGAGCAGAAATTTTACCGCGTCGGCGGCGTAGAAGGCGCCGAGACGGCCGGGCGAGAGCTTGATGCGGGCGCCGGTGACGCGGTGGATGGCATCGAAATAGCCGCGCGCCGAGAGCATTGGTTCGCCCGCCAGGTTGAAGCTTTCGCCGACCGCCTCGGGCACCTCGATCATCCGCACCAGCGCTTCGGCGGTGTCGTCGATCAGGGCGAAGGGCAGGATATGGCGCCCGTCGCCCCAGATCCGCACCGCGCCGGCACCGTGCCAGCGGCCGATTCCCCAATGCTGCAGCGGGCCGCCTTCGCCGACCACGATGGCGGGGCGGGCGATGACCAGGGGCAGGCCGTCGTCGCGGTGCATCTGCATCAGCCGGGCCTCGCATTCGGCCTTGGAGCGGGCATAGATGTTGCGATCCGCCATATCGCCGAAGGGGGTGGCCTCGTAGATCGTCACATCCGGGTTCGACATGTCGTAAGAGGCGATGGTGCCGGTATAGACCAGCCGTTCGACCCCCGCCGCCCGGGCCGCGCGGGCGATGCGAAGCGCGGTGCCGACATCGTTTTCCAGCGCCGCCTCCCAGGTCTTGTCCAGCGATTTGGCAAGGTTGTAGACGTATTTCAGGCCCTGCATCGCCTGCGTCAGGGCGGCTTCGTCGGACAGCGCGGCGCTGTAGGTCTCGACATGATCGGCGATGTCGTCGAACGGGCCGGTCGCGCCGCGCGACAGCACCCGCACGTCATGGCCGCGCTCGACCAGCTTGCGGGTCAGCGCCCGGCCGATGAAGCCGGTGCCGCCGATCACCATCGTGTCGGGCCTGGGTTTGCCCTTCGGTTTCGCCGGGGTCGCGTCGGCGGGGATAAGGGCGAGCGCGCTGTCGATCGCACGCATCACCGCGACCGCCGAGGCGCCGGAGAAGCGGGCATCGACCGGGCGGTTTTCGGCCAGCGCGCCATAGACCTCGGCGCAGAGGCCGCGGAACGACAGGCCATAGGGGGATTTCTGGTTCAGCGAGGTCAGTTGCACGGCGGCGTTGCGGACCCCTTCGCGCAGGTGTTGCCAGCTTTGCGACAGCTCGGCGCGGAGCGGGTTCAGCACCAGATCCGAGGTGTTGGGCGCGGCAATCGTCAGCGTGTCGTTGGCATAATCGAGCCGCGCCATCGCGGAGGAGCCGCGCAGCACGACCGAGCGGTCGTCATGGGTTTCGACCATCGAGACGGTGAAATTGACATCGACCTCGCCGGCCCTTGCCATCAGGCGGATCACCTGCGGCCGGCTGCCGCCGCCGGGCAGGGCCACGGGTTTCGACAGGTCGAGATGCAGCACCTCGACCGGGCCGAACAGATCCTGCGCGAAGGCGAAGAGGTGGGGGCCAAGTTCGAGCAGAAGGTTCCTGGTCTCGCGCATCAGCCAGATACCATAGGGCCCGGCGCGCAGCGGGCCCAGCGGCAGCGCCCAGGTGATATCGGCGGTCGAGACGCGGCCCAGCCGGCCTTCGGCCAGCGCCTGTTTCAGGCGGCCATAGGCGGGGATGCCGAGGAAGTTGTGCCCGGGCGCGAAGCGGGTGCCACTGGCCTGGGCGGCGGCTTCGATCTCGGCCGTCTCCGTCCCGGAGAGGGCGACGGGCTTTTCGACCAGCACATGCAGGCCGGCCCCAAGGCATTGCAGGGCGATGGCATGGTGGAGATGCGGCGGGGTGCAGATATGGACGGCGTCGACGGCTTTGGCGGCGATCAGGTCATCGACCGAGGTGAAGCCCGCGATGCCATAGCCTTCGGCAAAGCCCTGCGCGGCGCTGGCCGAGGTGTCGCAGACGGCGGCCAGCCGGGCGCCCGGGGTGGCGCGAGGCATCGGCGTGCCAGGTCGAGATATAGCCCGCGCCGATGATGCCGACCCTGATGTCCTGTGTCATGCGAACCCCTTACTTGTACTCGATGATTTCCATGTCCCAGCCGCGACGCTTGCGTTTCCAGTAGCGCGTGACGCCGATCAGGTTGGGGAATTTCGACAGGAACAGCAGCACGGAATGGTGCAGTGCCGCTTTCAACGGCAGACCGGCCTTGCGCAGCCCTTCGACGGTGCGGGTATAGGATGCGAGATAGGCCAGGCCCACCAGCGCCAGCAACGGCCAGGACATCACCGCGCCGATGATCGCCAACAGCGGCAGCACGGCACCGAACAGCCAGACGCGGCGGCGTTCGGGGCGGAAATGATCCGGGTGCAGGTCGCCGACCTGGGCAAAGCCGTGGCCCGAGCGGATGGCGCGCTGCCACCATTGCGAGAACCGCGTCATGGCGGCGTCGTGATGGGTCATCGGGATCGGCAGGCGGTGGACCCGGGCGCCGGATTTACGCATGCGGGTGCAGAATTCGTCATCCTCGGCGGCGATGACTTTCGGGTTGAACCCGCCCAGTGCCTCGAACAGCGGCCGGCGCACCATCATGTCGCCGCCGCAGGCGTCGATATCGCCGGCGGGCCGATGCCATTCGAAATCGCACATGGCGTTATAGACCGAGGCCTCGGGGTGGATTTCCGCCCGCCAGCCGGTGATGATGCCGATATCGGGCGTGGCGTCGAGCGCGGCGGCGGCATGGGTCAGCCAGCCGGGTTCCAGCGTGCAGTCGCCATCGACGAATTGCACATAATCCGGCGGGGTGGGGCCGGTCGCCAGCGCCTCGAAGCCGGCATTGCGGGCACGGGCTGCGGTGAAGGGTTCGGACGTGTCCAGCAGCACGATCTGGGCGCCGACCTTGCGGGCCTCTTCGACCGAGCCGTCGGTCGAGCCGCTATCGACATAGACCAGCCGCGCGGCTTCGCCCCGCATCGAGGCGAGGCAGTTCACCAGGCGCTGGCCTTCGTTGCGGCCGATCACCACGGCGCCGACGGTGGAGTGCGGGCGGGGCGGGGTCATGGGCGGGCCTCGGGGCGTTTCGGGGGGCGTTGGCCCGACGCGTAAGCGCGGAAGAGATGGGCCAGGCGGGCGGCCTCGGTCCGGCTTTCGAACTCGGCGCTGATGCGGGCGCGGCCGGCGCGGCCCATCCGGCGTGCCTTTTCAGGGTCTTGCAGGAGGGTTTCGATGGCCGTGCCGAGGGCGGATGCGTCGCCCGGCGGGACAAGCAGCCCGGATGTGCCGTCTTCGACCAACTCCGGGATGCCGGCGATGCGGGTGGCGATCACCGGAACCTCGGCCGCCATCGCCTCCATCAGCACCACCGGGACGCCCTCGGCGAAGGAGGGCAGGACCAGCAGGTCGGTGTCCCCGAGCAGCGCCGCGACCTCGGATTGCGACCGGTAGCCCATGAAGTCGATCCGGTCGGAGAGGCCCGCGGCCCTGGCCTGCGCTTCGAGCGCGGCGCGGTCGGGGCCGTCGCCGACGATGGCCAGGTTGAAGCGGGTTTCGATGCCTTGCAGCGCCTCGAAGAGGACGGGCAGGCCCTTCACGGCGGCCAGGCGGCCGACGAAGAGCAGTTGCGGCACATGCCCCGGCGCGGGGTCCGAGGCGCCCGCGCGGACATAGCGCGCCGGATCGACGCCGCAATGGACGATATGCAGCTTGGGCCAGTCCTCGGGCGGCGAAAAGGCCATCGCCTGCGAGCGGCAGAAATCGGAGATGCAGGCAACGAAGCGGGCGCGCCCGATCTTTTCATCGAGCCGCCAGTGGATCGGTTCGAAGAAGATATCCGGCCCGTGCAGGGTGAAGGAAAACGGGAGGCCCGACAGGTCCGAGGCCAGCATCGCCACGGTGCAGGAGGATTTGGCGATATGGTTGTGCAGATGCGTGGCGCCGGTCTGCGCCAACTGGCGGGCCAGCACGGCGGCCTCGGCGAAATAGATCAGCTGATAGAGCGTGGGTTTGAGGCCCCGGGCGAGGTGCGGAGCGCCAGCGCCAGGGCCTTCAGATAGCGCCCGGGATGGCGGGCGAAGAGGCCGAGATGGGCCGAGATCAGCCGCCCGGGGCGTTTGGCGGCTTCGAGAACGTGGAAGGTGTTCGCGGCCTCGGCGCGCTGTTCCTCGCCGACATGGTGTTCCGGGCCGGTGCGGCGGATCGAGCAGGTCTCGACCTCGAGCCCGAGCGCGCGCAGGGCGGCGACCTCGCGCTGGATGAAGGTATCGGTGGCGCGGGGGTATTCGCCGGTGAGATAGGCGATGCGGGTGGGGCGGGTGTCGGGGCGCGGGGTCATGCGGCGCCCCCGTCCGAGTGGGCGATGGCGGCGTGAAGCGCGTTTTCGAAGGGTTGATGCGGGGCGAGGCCCAGTTCGCGCTGGGCGCGGATATTGGACCAGCGCTTGGTGCCGAAACGGGCCTCGAGCGTGCGCGGTTGCAGGAGGCCGGGCAGGGCGCCGTCGAGGGCGGGCACCTTCGACAGGACCCGGGCCAGCGCGGCCAGCGCCCGCCACGGCAGGGGCAGATGCAGGCGCGGGGCGGCCGGCCCGAGCGCGCGAAGATAGCGGCGGGCATCGGGCAGGTCGCTGTCGATCAGGTTGACCGGCCGCATCCCGCCTCCCGGGGGCGGGGTTTCGGCGGCGGCGACCAGGGCGTCGGCGCAGCTTCGCCGTTCGATCAGCGGGATCGGCGCGTCATGGCCCAGCCGGATCAGCAGCGGCCCGCGGCGCAGGCCGAGATGGGCGTTCCAGATGCGGCCCGGTCCGAACACCGCGCCGGGCCGCGCGATCCAGCCGTGCAGCGGCGCGCCGTGAAGCAGCGCCTCTTGCGCCAGTTTCGAGCGGGCATAGCCATCGCGGCCGCGCGGGTCGGGCTCGAGCGGGCTGTCTTCGTCGACGGTCGTGGCACTGGCATCATAGACGGCGATCGAGCTGAGCAGAACCAGGCGCGGCGCGGGGTCCTGATGGGTCAGCGCGGCGATCAGGTTCTTGGTGGCTTCGAGCGTGTCGCGCTGGGTTTTCACCGGATCGCCCGACAGCGCGGCGGCGGCGTGGATCACCGCATCGGTCCCGATGAGGGCGCTGCGCAGGGTGGTGATGTCGCCGCTCAGGTCGCAGGGCAGGACCTCGACCTTCGGCGGAAAGAAGGCGGTCTCGCGCCGCACCAGGGCGCGCACGGTATGGCCGCGGGCCAGCGCGGCCTCGACGCAGGCGCGGCCGATGAAGCCGTTCGCACCGGTGATGGCGAGGGTCAGGCCCATGGCATCGGCTCCATCGCGGCGCAGGTCGAGCGGATATGGGTTTCGACCCGGCCGGACTGGATGGCCAGCGTCACCTCGGTCAGGTGCAGGGCGAAATCGCCCGAGAGGCGGCTGGGCCGTCCGGCGGCGATGGCGTCGAGCATTTCCGCCGGGCCGAGGGCGAAGTTCATCGCCGCCGCCCCGGTGCGGGGCACCTTGGGATGGCTGGCGGATGCGGGTTTCAGGCGCTTGCCGATGGGATGCTCCAGAAGCCGCCGGCGGATGCGGAAGCGGCGGTGGAACCGGACGGGGGCGGCGTTGTCCCAGGCCTCTTTCACCTCCAGAACGCCATTATCGCCGATGATGCGGATGCGGTGATCATGAGGCGCGGTAATGGAGCAGGTGAGCCGCGCCACCGGGCCCGCACCGAAGAAGAGCGTCGCCACCGAGAAATCGGGCGTGCCGGAGATGCCGCGCTTGTCGGGCAGCACCTCGGCCGCCGCGGCGACGACACGGGTGACGGGGCCGAACATCGCGATCAGCCAGGACAGGTAGTATCCGGCATGTTCCAGGGTGCAGCCGGTGCGGAACTCGTCCTCGAACGGCCAGGGCGCGCCCGAGGCCGAGCGCCAGTCCTCGACCGGGGCCTGGGGATGAAGCCGTCATCCAGTTCGGCATAGGCCAGGCGCGGCGTGCCGGCGGTGCCATTCCGGGCGGATTTGATCAGGATCTGGGCCGCCTCGGACAGGACCGAAGAGGGCGCCGAGGCGAGTTGCAGGCCCTGGCCTGTGCCAGTTCGGTCAGGCCGCGCGCCTCGTCCACATCGAGCGCCATCGGTTTTCGCAGAAGACGTGATGGCCGGCCTCGAGCGCCGCGCGGTTGATGGCGGCATGCGCGGCGGGTTGGTCAGGTTCAGCACCAGCCCGTCGGCGGGCAGGGCGGCGAGGGCGGCCTCGAGCCTGTCGAAGGCGGAATCGTCCAATGGGCGGTGAAGGCGGAAAGGCGGGCCGGGTCGCGGTCATGGGCGCCCAGGACCCGGATCCCGGGGAAGGTCTTCAGCCCGGCGGCATAGAGATCGGCGACGAAGCCGCAGCCGACGATCACGACAGCGCTCATCGCGGCGCCCCCCGACCATGGGGAAGCGCCCCGGCTTGCGCTGGGGGCGGAACTGCGCGATGGCCATATGTGCTGCCTTTGCCTTCGTCTTGGGCGCCTTTCCGACCACAGGAGTTTGGCAATACTGCGGCAATGGCCCGGAAAAGCGCGATCTTTCCTCGAATGTGCCATGAAATCGAACCCCGATCCAGTATAGGAGAGGCGAAACGGATGCGGGAGAGCGCGGGTGGAGTTTCGGTTTTCGGGTCAGGCGATTTCGGTGAACGTGCCGGATGCAAGCGCGCTTCTCGATGAGGTGCGGGCGCGGTTCCGGCGCGGCGAGGATTCGCGCTGGCCACGATCAACCTCGACCATCTGGTGAAGCTGCGATCCTCGGCCGCGTTCCTGAAAGCCTATGCGGCGCAGGATCTGGTGGTGGCCGACGGCAATCCGATCGTCTGGCTGGCCCGGCTGGCGGGCGAGCGGATTTCGCTGGTGCCCGGCTCGGACATGGTTCTGCCGCTGGCCGAGCTGGCGGCTGGCGAGGGCGTGCCGGTGGCGCTTGTCGGCTCGACCGAGGCGAGCCTGGCGGCGGCGGCGGCTGAGATGCGGCGGCTGGTGCCGGGGCTGGAGATTGCCGCCCGGGTGGCACCGCCGATGGGCTTCGACCCCGAGGGCGCGAGCGCCGAGGCGGTCTTTGCCGAGATCGAGGAGAGCGGCGCGCGGATGGTGTTCCTGGCGCTGGGGGCGCCGAAGCAGGAGATGCTGGCGGCGCGCGGCCGGGCGCGGCTGCCGGCGGTGGGGTTTGCCAGCATCGGCGCCGGGCTCGATTTCCTGTCGGGCACGCAGCGGCGGGCGCCGGCCTGGGTGCGGGCCATCGCGATGGAATGGGCCTGGCGGATGCTGTCGCAGCCGTCGCGGCTGGTGGGGCGCTACGCCAGATGTTTCGCGATTCTGCCGGGGCATATGCTCGGGGCCTGGCTGATGCGGTTCCGGCGGTGACGGCGGCACGGCGCTCCCGCTGACGCGGATCGCCCCGCCCACCGTCCCGTGAGGGCTTCGACGGTGAGGGCGGGCTCGATCGAGGCGGTAGAGCGAGGGGCCAGCCCTCGCGCTCCCCGGGATATTTTCGGTCAGATGAAGGGCGGATCAGGACTGGCCCAGGCGGCGCGGCTTCGGGCGGCGCAGCAGCAGGGCGTTCTTCAGGCGGGACTTGAGGCCTTGCGGGGGCAGGATTTCGCGGTCCTGTTCGAAACTGGCGCCGGTGAGGGCGGGATCGTGCCAGAGGGCCAGCTCGGCGCCCCATCTGGCGGAGGCGGCGGCGGGCAGGCCGTCGGGGATGCCCATGGCGGTGGCGAGCATGCCCGGCATCCAGTCGGTGATGACGATGTCGGGGAAGCGGTCGGCGAGGTCGGCCTTGAGCGCGCGGGTGAGGATGCGGGCGGCGCCCTTGGAGGTGGAATAGGCGGCCGCCGTGGGCAGCGGGTTCAGATCGGCGAAGGTGGCGACGTTGAGGATACGGCCGAAGCCCGTGGGGGTGAAGCGGTCGAGTGCCAAGCGGGTCGCGGCGAGGGTGCCGGCGAAGTTGGTGTTCATCGTGGCCATGAAGCTTTCGGGGGTTTCCTCGAGGATATCGCGATGCGGGTAGGTGGCGGCGTTGTTGATCAGCAGCGTCAGCGGGGCGATGGCATCGGCCCGGGCGAAGGCGGCGCGCAGGGCGGCGAAATCGGCGATGTCGCAGGCGATGGGGTGGAAGGCGGGGCCGGCCAGGCGGGCGGTCTCGGCCAGGGCCGCGGGCCGGCGGCCGAGGCCGGCCACCTGAAGGCCGCGCTTTGCCAGCTCGACGGCGAGCGCCTGGCCGAGGCCCGAGCCGGCGCCGGTGACGAGGGCGAGGCCCGAGAAGAGGCGCGGATCGTTACGGGACATGCGGGGTCTCCTTGATCGCCAGTTTGACAGACCGGGCGGTGCGCAGGGCCTGGGCGGCGATGGTGAGCGAGGGGTTCACCCCCATCGATGTGGGCATGAAGCTGGCATCGGCGACCCAGAGATTGGGCAGGTCGTGGCTGCGGCCCTGCGGGGTCAGCACCGATGTCGCGGGGTCGTGGCCGAAGCGCATGGTGCCCGAAGGGTGGCCGTGGTTGAGATCGGGGGTGCGGGACAGGAACAGGCGGCGCTGGCCGCGAAAGGCGCGGGAAATCTCGCGCCGGAAGAGGTGGCGGCGGGCCAGAAGCTCGTCATGGACGGTATAGGTGAAGGCGATGTCGTCGCTGCCCGGCTCGGGCGGCAGGACGCGGTTTTCATCATAGGCGAGATCTTCCAGCAGGCCGACGAAGATCTTGGCCGAGCCGAGAAGCTGCGCCGCCAGCGCGGCGGGCAGGCGGGACATCTGCCGCGCCAGGGGGATATGGCGCAGCGGGGTGCGGGCGATCAGGGTTTCGAGATACCAGGCGATCTCGCCATAGGAGGCGGTGATGCCCATGGCCTGGACCATGCCGAGACGCTGGCCGTCGCGGTGGCAGAGATCGCGCAGCCCGACCGCCTTGGTGGGGGTCGGATCGGCGAGGCCGGGCCAGATGGCGAACAGCTCGTTCAGATGGAACATCAGCCCGCGGCCGACCAGGCCGGAGCGGTTGGCGATGCCCTGGGGGGCGGTTTCGGAGGCCGAGGCGAGGCAGAGGCGGGGCGAGCCGAAGGCGCCGCCGGCGAGCAGGTAGTGGCGGGCGCTGAGGGTCAGGACCTCGCCGTCGCGGCGGGCTTCGAGATGGTGGACGCGGGCGCCGTCCGAGTGGATGCGGGTGATCTCGGTGCGGTCGAGCAGGGCGGCGTTGCCGCTGGCCAGTGCCGGTTCGACCCCGGCCGAGCGGCCGTCCATCTTGCAGGGTTTCGGGCATTTGTGGCCGGTGCAGTCGAGGCAGCCGTCGAGATGGCGGAGGGCGGAATGCAGGGCATAGGGATGCAGGCCGTTGGCGCGCAGCCGCTGCATGATCCGGGCGTCTCCGGCAGCGAGGGGGCGGGGCGGCGCGAGGGTCTGGCCGGCGATATGCGGCTCGCCCGAGACGTGAAAGAGCGCCTCGGCCCGGGCGAGGTCGGGGGCGAAATCGGCATAGGAGACGGGCCAGCCGCCGGTGGGGTGGGGCCTGTCCGGCAGATCGTCGAGATCGTGCGGTTCGGGGCGTTCGAGGGTGGCGGCGTAGAACACCGAGGAGCCGCCGAGGCCGGCGCCGAGCGGGCCGAAGAACCGGGTTTCGCGGCCGTTCTTCCGTTCGACCAGCTGGCCGGGCCAGAAGCCGCGCAGGGCGCGGGCCTGGGGCAGGAAGATGTCGTGGGAGAGCGGGGTGCGTTCGGCGCGGTGGCCGGCGGGGCCCTTTTCGACGAAGAGGGTCTTGAGGCCGGCCTCGGCCAGCGCCCGGCCGGCGGTGCCGCCGCCGATGCCGGTGCCGATGACGATGACGTCCCAGGTCTGGTCGGTGATCTCGCGCGTCATGGGGTTGTGCCTGGGCTCGGGGTGGAGGCGGGGGGCCAGCCCCCCGCGCCCCCCGGGATATTTATGGTCAGATGAAGGGGCCGGAGCGGGGTCATCTCAGCGGGCCTTGTCGAAGACCGGCGCGAAGAGCGGGGAGAGGGCGCGGGCGGCGGTGTTGGTGATGTGGTTGTTGTCGAAATACCAGATCTGGCCGTCATGCTGCGCCGAGCAGGCGGTGTTTGTGCAGAGCTGCGGCCAGGGGTCGATTTCGGTGAGCTGGCCTTGGGCGATGGCGGGCGCGAAGAGGGTTTCGGCCGGGGCGGCGCGGGCTTCGGCCTGGGCGCGCGGGGTGGTGACGGGGGCGTCTTCGGGCGCCCGGCGGTGGTGGGCGAGGCGTCGGGCCACTGTGCGGCTGTCGTAATCGGGGATTTCGGGCGGCTGGCGCAGCACGAAGAGGCGCGGGAAGTGGCGCTGCAGTTCGGGCAGGGTGGCGGCGAGGGCGGACCTGAGGGCGGCGGCGTTGTCGGTTGCGCCGAAGCCCTTGATGGAGATGGTATTTTCCGCGTCGCGCCCGCTGCCGTGGCCGGTGGCGTAATAGGCCCAGCGGCCGATCAGCAGGACCGTGTCGACCGAGCTGAGCGTGGCACGCGAGCGGCGAATCTCGGCCGTGTCGGCGGCGCAATCGGCGTCTTCGGCGGGGGTGGCATAGCTTTCGCTCTTGCTCAGGTCGAAGAGCGGGGGGCAGCCGGCGTGCCAGAGGATGAGGGCGGGGGTGTCGGCGGCGAAGGCGGCCTTCTCGAGCCCTTCCTTGAAGGCGCGGGTGTGGCTGTCGCCCCAGATCAGCACGCGGGGCGGGCCTTCGGGGCCGATCGGGCAGAGCTCGACCCCCTTGAAGGGCGATTGCGCGGGGGTGTGGCAGCGCGACCAGTCCTGGTTGAAATCGGCGGAGGCGGCGATATGGGCGCGGGTGGTCTCGGGGAAGCGCGTGGGCAGGCCGTCCTTGAGATAGGCCAGGGCGCCGAAGGCCAGCGCCAGGGCGGAGGGGAGCGCCAGGGCGGCGAGGACATGCCCGCCGGAGCGCGGGTGGAGGCGGCGGAAGGGCGTCTCGACCAGGGCCCAGCTGAGCGTGGCGAGGGCGACGGCGAGGGCCAGCCAGAGGGCGGCCTCGAACGGACCGGAATAGCCGTCGCGCCCGTAGCGCGAGAGCACGAGGACGGGCCAGTGCCAGAGGTAGAGGGAATAGGAGATGCGGCCGACGAAGACCGGGAAGCCCATGGAAAGCGTTTTGTTTACAAGGTTTTGGTGCCGGCCGTTGGCGATCAGCAGGAGGGTGCCGGCGACCGGCAGAAGGGCCTGCCAGCCGGGGAAGCCCTGGGGCGAGATCAGCGCGATCCCGGCGAGGACGAGGGCGAGGCCGGCCCAGCTGAGGCCGGCGTGCCAGGCGAAGGCGAGCGCCCGGCGCTGGCCGGCGATGGCCAGCAGCACGCCGGCCAGAAGCTCCCACGCGCGGAAGGGGACGAGATAGAAGGTGGTGGTCTGCCGCGCCGGCGTGAGCGCGATGTTGGCGGCCAGCGACGAGAGGAACAGCAGGCCCAGCAGGGCGATCAGCGCGCGGGGCCGGCGGCGCAGCGCCAGGAACAGGAAGGGCAGCACGATGTAGAACTGCTCTTCCACCGCCAGCGACCAGGTATGCAGGAGGACCTTGTTCTCGGCGCCGATGTCGAAATAGCCCTCGCCGCGCCAGAAGAGGATATTCGACAGATAGGTCGTGGCGGCGATGATCTCTTTCCCGAACTCTCTGAATTCAAAGGGTAAAAGAACGAACCATGCGGCTAGGGCCGAGCCGAGGGCCATGGCGAAATAGGCCGGAGCCAGACGTTTCACCCGGCGGGTGTAGAACCGTGCCAAGCTGATCGTGCCGGTCTCGTCGAGGTTGCGCCAGAGGATTCCACCGATCAGGAAACCTGATATGACGAAGAATACATCGACCCCGCTGAAGCCGCCGGGCAGGCCGGGCAGGCCGAAATGATAGAGCACGACAGCCAGGACGGCGATCATGCGCAACCCGTCGATCTCGGGGCGGTAGGCGAGGTGGTCGAGCGGTTTGATCGGGAGGCTCCGGAACGGTGAACTGAGGCGACGGGTCGAGGGTGACACGGGGTCTGACACAAGAAAAGGGCAGAATTTTCACCGCATCGTCGCGAATTTGCGGCGGCGGGTTAACGGCGGCGTGCGCTGCGATGTTAACGGTCTGCATCCCGGCTGCCCGCCGGCTGCACCCTGTCTGGCGCGCGGTGGCGCAAGCTTCGGGTAAGGGGCGGGGTTAACGGGGCGTGCGGCGGGGGGCGTGCGGTGCGCAGAATGCGCACCCTACGGGGTCGGGAGCCCGGGAGCCAAGGCTTTCGTTGCGCATTCGCGCGGGGCGGGGCAGGTTGGGCGGAAAGGGAGGATGCGAATGGCGGTCAGGGTCGAAAAGGCGGGCGCGGTCTGGACGGTGATCCATGCCCGGCCCGAGGCGAAGAACGCGATGGACGCGGCCAGCGCCCGGGCGCTCTACGACGCCTTCCTGGCCTTCGACGCGGACCCCGAGGCGCGGGTCGCGGTGTTCTGGGGTGAGGGCGGGGCGTTTTGCGCCGGCTGGGACCTGACCCGGGTCGCCGAGATCACCGAGGGCGATTGGGGCCGGGCGCTGGACTTTCCCGAAGACGGGCCGGTGCCCGGGCCGATGGGGCCATCGCGGCTGGAACTGACGAAGCCGGTGATCGCCGCCATCGAGGGCCCGGCGGTGGCGGGCGGCATGGAGCTGGCGCTGTGGTGCGATCTGCGGGTGATGGCCGCGACCGCCTTCATGGGGGTCTATTGCCGGCGCTGGGGCGTGCCGCTGATCGACGGCGGCACGGTGCGCCTGCCGCGGCTGGTGGGCGAGGGGCGGGCGATGGACCTGATCCTGACCGGCCGCAAGGTCGAGGCCGAGGAGGCGTTGCGCATCGGGCTGTGCGAATACACGGTGCCCGAGGGCGAGGCGCGGGCGAGGGCCGAGGAGCTGGCCCGGACCATCGCGCGGTTCCCGCAGGGCTGTCTGCGCGCCGACCGGGCTTCGGCCCGGGGGCAGGCGGGGCTGGGCTGCGCGCGGCGCTGCGGCAGGAATGGCAGGGCAGCCGCGCCCTGGTCGAGGCCGAGGCGCCGCCGGCGCGGCGCGTTTCGCGGGCGGCGAGGGCCGGCATGGCCGGTTCGACGGGGGATGAGGACAAGCGGCCCCCGGGCGTCCCGGGGCGGGAGGATTTGACATGTTACATGCAAAACGTCCGTCCGGCGAAGGATGTAACAAATGCCTTGCATCGAATCGATGCCGGGCGTATTTCCGACCATGCGGTCGGGTTTTGACGAAGGCTCGAGCAAGCGGGAGAGAGACTTTTGACTGACGCATATATCTGCGATGCCACGCGCACACCGATCGGTCGCTATGGCGGCGCCTTGTCCTCGGTGCGGGCCGACGATCTGGCCGCCCTGCCGATTGCGGCCTTGATGGCGCGCAACCCCCAGGTGGACTGGGCCAGCCTGGACGATGTGATCTTCGGCTGCGCCAACCAGGCGGGCGAGGACAACCGCAACGTGGCGCGGATGGCGGCGCTTCTGGCCGGGCTGCCGGTCGAGGTGCCGGGCGTCACGCTGAACCGGCTCTGCGCCAGCGGCCTTGATGCCGTGGGGCAGGCGGCGCGGGCGATCCGGGCGGGCGATTACGACATGGTGCTGGCCGGCGGGGTGGAAAGCATGAGCCGGGCGCCCTTCGTGATGCCCAAGGCGACCAGCGCCTTTACCCGTGCCAACGCGGTCTATGACACCACCATCGGCTGGCGCTTCGTCAACCCGAAGATGGAGAAGGCTTACGGCACCCATTCGATGCCGCAGACGGCCGACAATGTCGCCGCCGACTGGGGCGTGAGCCGCGAGGATCAGGACGCTTTCGCGGCGCGGTCCCAGGCGCGTTGGGCGGCGGCACAGGCGGCCGGTGTCTTCGCCGAGGAGATCACGCCGGTGACCCTGCCGCAGCGCAAGGGCGATCCGATCGTGGTCGACACCGACGAACATCCGCGCCCCGGCACGGATGCGGCGGCGCTGGCGCGGCTGAAGGGCGTGAACGGCCCCGATCTGAGCGTGACGGCGGGCAATGCGAGCGGTGTGAACGATGGCGCGGCGGCCTTGCTGATCGCCAGCGCGGCGGCGGCCGAGAAGAACGGGCTGGTGCCGCTGGCGCGGATCGTCGGCATGGCGGCGGCCGGGGTCGAGCCGCGGGTCATGGGTATCGGACCGGTGCCGGCGACGCGCAAGGTGCTGGCCCGCGCGGGCCTGCGCATCGAGGACATGGACGTGATCGAGCTGAACGAGGCCTTCGCGGCGCAGGGGCTGGCATCGTTGCGGGAGCTTGGCATCGCCGACGACGCCCCCCATGTTAACCCCAATGGCGGGGCCATCGCCATCGGCCACCCCTTGGGCATGTCGGGCGCGCGCATGGCGATGAGCGCGGCCTATCAGTTGAAACGCACCGGCGGGCGCTATGCGCTTTGCACCATGTGCGTGGGCGTGGGCCAGGGCGGGGCCCTTATTCTGGAACGGGTCTGAGGAGGGCCGGGACATGTATGCACAGATGATCAAGACGGCGAGCAACGGCGTGAAGGACCGCGACGAGATGAGCGCCGAGGAGCGCGAATTCCAGGACAAGGTCGACAACGACATCAAGATCGAGCCGCGCGACTGGATGCCCGAGGATTACCGCAAGACGCTGATCCGGCAGATCGGCCAGCACGCCCATTCCGAGGTGGTGGGGCAATTGCCCGAGGGCAACTGGATCACCCGGGCGCCGACGCTGGAGCGCAAGGCGATCCTGCTGGCCAAGGTGCAGGACGAGGCGGGGCACGGGCTCTATCTCTACAGCGCGGCCGAGACGCTGGGCGTCAGCCGCGACGAGATGATCGAGATGCTGCACGAAGGCAAGATGAAGTATTCCTCGATCTTCAACTATCCGACGCTGAACTGGGCCGATATCGGCGCGGTGGGCTGGCTGGTCGATGGCGCGGCCATCGTCAACCAGGTGGCGCTGCAGCGCACCTCGTACGGGCCCTATGCCCGCGCCATGGTGCGGATCTGCAAGGAGGAAAGCTTCCACGCGCGGCAGGGCTATGACGCCTTCACCGCCATGGCCAAGGGCAGCCCCGAGCAGAAGCGGATGGCGCAGGATGCGCTGAACCGGATGTGGTATCCCTGCCTGATGATGGTCGGACCCTCCGACAGCGAGTCCGTCCATTCCGAACAGTCGATGGCCTGGAAGATCAAGATCAAGTCGAACGACGAGCTGCGCCAGCAATATGTCGACCAGACCATTCCGCAGATCGACTATCTCGGGCTGGAACGGCCGGATGCCGGGATCGAATGGAACGAGGAGCGCGGGCATTACGATTTCTCGATGCCCGACTGGACCGAGTTCTTCGACGTGATCAAGGGCAATGGCCCCTGCAACCGCGACCGAATGCGCGACCGCGTGTCGGCCTGGGAAGACGGGCAATGGGTGCGTGACGGGCTGCTGGAGCACGCCCGCAAGAGGGCCGCGCGGAAGATGGCGGCGGAATAACGCGGCGGCGGCTCGTCGCGCCGTGACCGGCGCGCCTCGCGAGGCAGCCCGCAAGGGCTGACGAGCGGACCGTTTTCGAGATGTGAAAGGGAAATGCGATGAAAAACGAATGGCCCCTGTGGGAAGTCTTCATTCGTGGCCAGCACGGGCTGAGCCACCGGCATGTGGGCAGCCTGCACGCCCCGGACGCGGAAACCGCGATCCGCAACGCGCGCGATGTCTATACCCGCCGCAACGAGGGCGTCAGCATCTGGGTGGTCGAGGCGCGCCATATCGCGGCGACGGCGCCGGGCGACAAGGGCCCGCTGTTCGAGCCCTCGGAATCGAAGGTCTATCGCCACCCGACCTTCTATGACATCCCCGATGAAGTGGGGCATATGTGATGGCCGGGGTCGATCAGAATGCCCTGTTCCAGTTCCTGCTGCGGATGGGCGACAACACGTTGATCCTGGGCCACCGGGTGTCCGAATGGTGCGGCCATTCGCCGGTGCTGGAGGAGGATATCGCGCTCGCGAATACCGCGCTCGACCTCATCGGCCAGACACAGATGTGGCTGGGCCTGGCGGGCGAGGTCGAGGGCAAGGGGCGCAGCGCCGACGATCTGGCCTTCCTGCGCGACGCCTGGGATTTCCGCAACGCGCTGTTGACCGAGTTGCCGAACGGCGATTTCGGCCAGACCCTGATGCGGCAGTTCCTGTTCGACGCCTTCCAGGTGGTCATGCTGAACGCGCTGGCGCGGTCTTCGGACGAACGGGTCGCCGCCATCGCCGCCAAGGCCGCGAAAGAGGCGGCCTATCATGTCGAGCGTTCGGGCCACACCGTGGTGGGCCTGGGCGACGGCACCGAGGAGAGCCATGCGCGGATGCAGGCGGCGCTCGACTACCTCTATCCTTACGTGGGCGAGCTGTTCGAGGCCGACGCGGTCGACGAGGCGATGGCCGCGGCCGGCATCGCGCCGGGCCTGGGCGATCTGCGGGCGGAGTATGACGCGCGGGTCGGCCGGGTGCTGGAAGAGGCGACGCTGAAGCTGCCCAAGGGGTCGTATGTGCACAAGGGCGGGCGCAGCGGGCGGATGCATTCCGAGCATCTGGGTCACCTGCTGAGTTCGATGCAATGGCTGCAGCGGGCCTATCCCGGCTGCCAGTGGTGAACCTGTCCCGGGCTTGGGCCCCGGGACCCTTTGAGACAACGGGCGAGGAGGCCCCGGGGAGGCCCGGGGCGCGGGGGGGAGGAACCGCGATGGCGGAGACCGAGACGAGACCGTCGGAGGCGCAGCTGTGGGACTGGCTGAGCGCGCTGCCCGACCCGGAGATTCCGGTGATCACCCTGACCGAGCTGGGCATGATCCGCGCCGTCGGCTGGCAGGGCGACACCTGTGTCGTCACCGTGACGCCGACCTATTCCGGCTGCCCCGCCACCAGCATGATCGAGCGCGACATCGCGACCGAGCTGAAGGCGCGCGGCATCGAAAAGGTCCGGCTGGAGCGGCAGCTGGCCCCGGCCTGGACCACCGACTGGATGACGGACGGCGCCCGCGCCCGGCTTGAGGAATACGGCATCGCGCCGCCGGAACCGGCGGGCGGGCCGAAGCGTTGCCCGCGCTGCGGCGGCACCCATCTGGAAAAGATCAGCCAGTTCGGCTCGACCCCCTGCAAGGCGCAGTGGCGCTGCACCGACTGTCTGGAACCTTTCGAATATTTCAAGTGCATCTGAGGAGAGCTTCGATGGCGCAGTTTCACCCCTTGAAGGTCACCGACATCCACCGCACCATCCGCGACGCGGTGGTGCTGACGCTGGAGCCCGGGGACGGCAAGCCGGTCGATTTCATCCAAGGCCAATACCTGACCTTCCGCCGCGATTTCGATGGCGAGGAACTGCGGCGGTCCTATTCGATCTGTTCCGGCCGTCACGAGGGCAAGCTGCAGGTCGGGATCAAGCGGGTCGAGGGCGGGGCGTTTTCGACCTTCGCCAACGAAGAGCTGGCGGTGGGCGACGTGCTGGAGGCGATGCCGCCGATGGGCGGGTTTCACACCCCGCTCGACCCGGGCGCCGAGCGGCAATATCTGGGCTTTGCCGGCGGATCGGGCATCACGCCGGTGCTGTCGATCGTCAAGACCGTGCTGGAGGTCGAGCCGAAATCGAGCTTCACGCTGGTCTATGCCAACAAGGGCGTGACCACGATCATGTTCCGCGAAGAGCTGGAAGACCTGAAGAACCAGTATCTGGGCCGGCTGAGCGTGATCCATGTGCTGGAGCAGGACGCGCAGGAGATCGACCTCTTCACCGGCCGGGTGACGGAAGAGAAATGCGCCCAGCTGTTCCGCACCTGGATCGACGTCGAAAGCATCGACACCGCCTTCATCTGCGGCCCCGAGCCGATGATGCTGGGCATCGCCAAGGCGCTGCGCGATCACGGGCTGGACGATGCCCGGATCAAGTTCGAGCTGTTCGCCAGCGCCCAGCCCGGGCGGCTGCCGCAGCGGGCGAAATCGGCCGAGGCCGGCAAGGCCGCCAACGAGGCCGAGATCGCGGTGACGCTGGATGGCGCGACGCGGACCATCCAGGTGTCGAAGGACATGACGGTGCTGGATGCGGCCCGGGCCAATGACATGGACGCGCCCTATGCCTGCAAGGCGGGGGTCTGTTCGACCTGCCGCTGCCGGGTGATCGAGGGCGAGGTCGAGATGGCGGCGAACCACGCGCTGGAGGATTACGAGGTCGAGAAGGGCTATGTTCTGTCCTGCCAGGCCTTTCCGGTGACCGACCGCGTCGTCGTCGATTACGATCAGTAAGGGGAGGGGCGTAAGATGGAAGAGATGGGTATCGCCGACTATCTGGCGCAGGGCGGCAAGCTGACCAGCCCGGCCAATGTGCCGCCGCGCTATCGCGCCGAGCTGCTGAAGCTGATGGCGACCTTCGTCGACAGCGAGCTGGCCGGCGCGGCGGGGTTTGCCGACACGATCAACGCGGGTCCGGGCATCAAGGAGCGGATCGCGGCGGCGAAGATCGTGCTGGAGAAGACCGACAATGCCGACAAGGTGCTGAAACTGATGGGGGAATTCGGCGTCGACGAGGCCCGCTATGCCACCCATCACCCGTGGACGGCGCGGCTGTCGCGCGGCTCGGACGTGGGGGCCACCCGCAGCGAGCACGATATGCGGCTGGCGGTGTTCAACTATCCGCTGCAGGGCTGGGGCGACGCGGTGATGATGAACCTGCTGATGGGCCTGGCCGTGGGCGTGCAGATGGAGGATTTCGTCAAGCTGTCCTATCAGCCGCTAGCGGGTGCCTTCCGCGCCATCGCGCCGATCGAGGCGCGTCATGCCGAGCTGGCGGAAGAGGGCATCGCGCGGCTGATGGCCGAGGGCCAGGGCGCCGCGTTGCAGGAGAGCGCCGTCTATTGGTGGCCGCGGGTGGCGGCCAGCTTCGGCGCGGGCAGCGGCGAACGGTTCGAGGCGCTGAGGGCCATGGGCCTGCGGCAGCGGCCGAACGGCGAGCTGAAGGCCGCCTGGGAAGCCACCGCCGGGGCGGCGCTGAAGCGGCACGGGTTGAGCGCGGGCTGAGCCCCGACCGTCAGAACGACCAGGACGTACGGGCGACGTCGGTTCCGGTGCTGCCTCCGGTTCCGGTTCCACCGCCGGTGCCCGTGCCGCCGCCACCGGCTGCCGGGGCGGGCGTGCGCATGTTGCCCGCCACGCCGATCCCGGCGCCGAAATCGACCTGGCCCGCCTTGGTGTCGTAGCCGAGGCTGAGATCGGCATAGAATTCGTCCTCGAGCCAGGCCACGCCGAGGGTCGGGCGCAGGCTTTGCGAGCGCAGCTTGTAATCGAGACCGATGGCCGCGGCCGCCCGGCCGGGGCGGTTGTCGGAGAAGAGCCGCAGACCGATGGCAACCTCGCCGGTCGAGACGATGGTGATGCCGAAGCCGACCGCCGGATCGGCGGCGGCGGGCAGGGCCGGGAGAGTGGCAAGGGCAAGGGCGAGTGACGCGGTGGCGATTTTCATGGCAAGTCCTGAAACTGTGATCTGTCCGGAAAGACCCGGCTAATGGTCTGAAAACTTGCAGAATTCACAGCTTGCGGTCAACCGTTCAATAGGGCGGGTATTCCATACCCGCCCTGCCGATGCGTGTTACACGGCCGTTTCGGTCGCCGGTCAGTCGGCCCAGCCGCCGATGCCGACGCCGAAATCGACGCCTTGCGCGCCGAAATCATAGCCGAGGCTGAGGTCGCCATAGACGTCGTTGTCGAGCCAGGCGGCGCCGATATTGGGCCGGAAGCTTTGCGAATTGATCTTGTAGTCGAGCCCGATCGAGCCGACCGCGTTCTGCGGGTTGTTGTCGGAAAACACCCGCGCGCCGATGGCGACATCGCCGCCGCCCGAGCCGAAGGTATAGCTGAGGCCCAGGCCATAGGCCGGGTCGGCCTTGACCGGATGGGCGACGAGCCAAGAGCCGATCGCGATGGCGGCGGCCAGGAGCGGGGCAAGGGATTTGTACTTCATCTCGATGGTCCTTCTCTGCGTTCGACGCTTGGCCCTGGGCGCGCGCCGATGGTTTCTGTCAGGCAGAGATAGGAAGCCGCGTGCAGCCCTGCCAACGCGGCAGCGGAAACTGGCCGAAACGTGAACGGGAGAGGGGCTCAGAGAGCGGGCAGGCCGCCCAGGGCCAGGTCGCCGACCAGGCGGGCATAGTCGCGCCGCGCGGCGTCATCCGCGCCGGGGCACCACATGTAGAACCAGTTCAACATGCCGAAGACCGACATGGTGGCGGCGCGCAGCCGGGCGGGATTGCCGGCGATTTCGGGCGCCAGACGGGCGAGGATGCCCGACATGTGGTTCACCATGTCGCGCTGATAGGCCCGCAGGACCTTCTGCTGATCCTCGGGCAGGGCCTGAGCCCGGCGCTTTGCACCCGGTGTTCGTCATCGGCGCCCTGATAGGCCAGCAGGATCCGAGCACCGTGTCGCGCAGCGCCTGTTCCGGCGGCCGGTCGGCGACCGTCACACCGCAGACCCGGTCGCGCAGGGTGCTGAGATAGTTGTCGAGCAGATCGAACAGCAGCGCGTCCTGCTGTCGTAATAGTGATAGATATTGGCCTTGGAGATCCCGCATTCCGCCGCCAGCATCGCCATCGACGCCCGGTCGAAGCCCTGATCGGCGAAGACGCGCGCCGCCGATTTCAGGATCTGGGCGCGCTTTTCGCCGTGGTCCTTTGCGATCGTCCGCGCCAAGGGATCACTCCTTGGGGCGGTTGTCGACCACCCGGCGGGCCTTGCCCTGGCTGCGCTCGACCCCGCCGGGGGCGTGGATCTCGATCTTGGTCGAGACGCCGACGACCGACTTGATGTGATGCGCCAGTTCCTTGCCGCTGGCGGCGCGGGCCTCGTCGCTGGCCTGGTCGGGGTGCATTCGGCGTGGACGATCATCGCATCCATGCGGTCCTTCTTCACCAGTTCGATCTGGAAATAGGGCGAGCCCCGCGCATTTCATGATCTGTTCCTCGATCTGGGTCGGGAAGACGTTGACGCCGCGCAGGATGATCATGTCATCGGACCGCCCGGTGATCTTTTCCATCCGCCGCATCGAGCGGGCGGTGCCGGGCAGAAGGCGCGTCAGATCCCGCGTGCGATAGCGGATCATCGGCAGGCCTTCCTTGGTGAGGGTGGTGAAGACCAGCTCACCCATTTCGCCATCGGGCAGGACCTCGCCGGTTTCGGGGTCGATCACCTCGGGGAAGAAGTGGTCTTCCCAGATATGCAGGCCGTCCTTGGTCTCGACGCATTCGTTGGCGACGCCGGGGCCCATCACCTCGGAGAGGCCATAGATGTCGACGGCGTGCATGTCGAAGGCCTCTTCGACCTCGGCGCGCATGGCGTTGGTCCAGGGTTCGGCGCCGAAGATGCCGACATCGAGCGAGCAGTCGCGCGGGTCGAGGCCCTGACGCTGGAATTCCTCGAGGATGTTCAGCATGTAGGAGGGGGTGACCATGATGGTCGAGGGCTTGAAGTCCTGAATCAGCGTGACCTGGCGTTCGGTCATGCCGCCCGAGACGGGAACGACCGAGCAGCCCAGTTTCTCGGCGCCGTAATGCGCCCCGAGCCCGCCGGTGAAGAGGCCATAGCCGTAGGCCACATGCACGATATCGCCGGGCCGGGTGCCTGAGGCGCGCATCGAGCGGGCGACCAGCGCGGCCCAGGTGTCGATATCCTTGGCGGTATAGCCGACCACGGTGGGTTTGCCGGTGGTGCCCGAGGAGGCGTGGATGCGGCTGATCCGGTCTTGCGGCACGGCAAAGAGGCCGAACGGATAGTTGTCGCGCAGGTCGGTCTTGTAGGTGAAGGGGAATTTCGCGAGGTCCGCCAGGGTCTTCAGGTCGTCGGGATGGACGCCGGCCGCGTCGAAGCGGGCGCGATACATCGGCACGTTGTCATAGGCGTGTTTCAGCGACCATTTCAGGCGGTCGAGCTGAAGTGCCTGGATTTCGTCGCGCGAGGCGATTTCGATCGGGTCGAGATCGGATGTCTTCGGTGTGAGGTCTTTCATGGTGCTCCCCCCTTATTCGTCGAAAAGCTGGCCCGGGATCGCGCGCGAAATGCCGCGAAACTCGGCGATCACGGTGCCGGTCTGAGTGGTGACGCGCACGTCATAGATGCCCGAGCGGCCGGTGAGCGACACTTCCACCGCCTCGGCGCGGAGCCGGTCGCCGAGGCGGCCGGGGGCGAGGTAGGAAATGAAGTTGTGCTGGGCCACGGTGGATTGGTTGCGCGAGTTGCAGGCATAGGCGAAGGCGGTATCGGCCAGCGCGAAGGTGACCCCGCCATGACAGATGCCGTGGCCGTTGGCGTGATGCGGCTCGACCGTCATTTCCAGCGTGGCGCGGCCTTCGGCGACATGGGTGACCTCCATGCCGAACCAGCGGGCGGCGTTGTCGCCCTCCCACATGCCGTCGCGGGATTTCTCGGCGCGGTCTTGGGGGGTGAGTTCCTGGGGCGTGAGGGTCATTTGCCTTTGAACTCCGGTGCGCGTTTGTCGAGGAAGGCGGCGACGCCTTCGGCATAGTCGGCGCTTTCGCCGCAGGCCTTCATCAGGTCGGCCTCGAGCTCGAGATGGGCGTCGAAGCCATTGGTGGTGGCGGCCTCTATGGCGCGCTTGGTCGAGGCATAGCCGAAGGTCGGGCCGGCGGCGAAGCGGGCGGCCAGGGCGCGGGCCTCGGGCATGAGCGCGTCGTCGGGCAGGCATTGCCAGATCAGGCCCCAGTCGGCGGCCTGCTGCGCGGTCAGCGGCTGGGCCGTCAGGGCGAGGCCCATGGCGCGGGCCGGGCCGAGGAGCCGGGTGAGCGACCACGAGCCGCCGGTATCGGGGATGAGGCCCACCTTGGAGAAGCTCTGGATGAATTTCGCCGATTCGCCGGCCAGCACGATGTCGCAGGCCAGCGCCACCGAAGAGCCGGCGCCGGCGGCGACGCCGTTCACGGCGCAGATGACGGGGCAGTCGAGCGATTTGATCAGCCGCACCAGCGGCGCCCAGAAGGTGCGCACCGTGGCGCCGAGGTCCGGGGGCCCGTCCAGCTTGCGCGGATCGCGGTTGCCCAGATCCTGCCCGGCGCAGAAGCCGCGGCCCGCGCCGGTGAGCAGCACGGCGCGTTTGCCCCCGTCGCGGGCGGCTTCGAGCGCCGCGCGCAGGGCACCGTGCATCTCTTCGTTGAAGGAGTTCAGCTTGTCGGGGCGGTTGAGCGCAATCTCGACCCATTGCCCGTGATCGGTGATCAGCACCGTGTCGCTCATCTTGTCCTCCCTCGTCTCCGGGTTCGATCTTGCATAAACCGAACGGTTGGTCAATAAAAGACTGGAGCGCGTCTTGGTCGATGTCGGAGTGGGGGCCAGCCCCCACACCCCCGGGATATTTGGGGTCAGATGAAGATGCCGGATCAGGGAGGATCGAAGTGATGGCGGTACAGAAGGTCGAGAGTTTTCTGGCGGGCGGCTGGGTGGCCCCGGGCGCGGGGGCGCGGGCGATCGAGAGCGCGGTGACGGGCGAGGTGATTGCCGAATCGGGCGGCGCGGCGCTGGATGTGGGGGCGATGCTGGGCTTTGCGCATCGCGGCGGGGCGGCGTTGCGGGCGATGACGTTCCACCGGCGCGCGGCGATGCTGAAGGCGCTGGCGATGTATCTGAGCGAGCGGAAAGCGGCGCTTTACGAGGCGTCCTTCGCCACCGGGGCGACGCAGGGCGATCACCTCTTCGATATCGACGGCGGGATCGGGACGCTCTTCGTCTATGCCTCGAAGGGGCGGCGGGAATTGCCGGACGATGTGATCTATCTCGATGGCGGGCTGGAGCGGTTCGGGCGCGAGGGGCGGTTTCTGGGGCAGCATGTCTGCACCTCGCTTCAGGGCGTGGCGGTGCAGATCAACGCCTTCAACTTTCCGGTCTGGGGGATGCTGGAGAAGCTGGCGCCGTCCCTGCTGGCGGGGATGCCTGCGATCGTGAAGCCGGCGACGGCGACCTGCTATGTGACCGAGCTGGCGGTGCGGATGATGCTGGAGAGCGGGCTTCTGCCCGAGGGGGCGCTGCAATTCGTGGCCGGCGGCCTGGGCGATCTGCTGGATCATCTGGGGGCGCAGGATGTGGTGGGTTTCACCGGGTCGGCGGCGACGGCGCGGCTGTTGCGCGGCCATGGCGCGATGCTGGACAACGCGGTGCGCTTCACCGCCGAGCAGGACAGTCTGAACGCCTCGATCCTGGGGCCGGACGCGGCGCCGGGGACGGCGGAGTTCGACCTCTTCATCAAGGAGGCGGTGCGCGAGATGACGGTGAAGGCGGGGCAGAAATGCACCGCGATCCGGCGCATTCTGGTGCCCGAGGCGGCGGTGGCGCCGGTGATCGAGGCGCTGGGCGCCCGGCTGGCCCGGACCGTGATCGGCGATCCGCGCGACGAGGCGACGCGGATGGGCGCGCTGGTCAGTGCCGAGCAGAAGCGCGACGTGCTGGAGAAGGCGGCGCTGATCGGGGCCGAGGCCGAGCGGGTGTTCGGCGCGGACGATCTGCCGATGGGCGGCAAGGGCGGGTTCCTGTCGCCGATGCTGTTCCATTGCGCCGATCCCGATCGCGCGCAGCGGGTGCACGATACCGAGGCCTTCGGGCCGGTTTCGACCGTGATGGGTTATCGCGATATGGGTCATGCCGTGGCGCTGGCCAATCGCGGCGGCGGGTCTCTGGTGACTTCGCTGATCACGCGGGACGGCGATGTGGCGCGCGAGGTGGTGCTGGGCGCGGCGGCCTGGCACGGGCGCATCTATATCAACAATGCCGACAGCATGAAGGAGGCGACCGGCCATGGCGCGCCGATGCCGCATATGATCCATGGCGGGCCCGGCCGCGCCGGCGGCGGCGAGGAGCTGGGCGGGGTGCGGGGCGTGATGCATTTCATGCAGCGCACGGCGGTGCAGGGCAGCCCCGATATCCTGACCGCCGTGGGCGGGCGCTGGGTGCCGGGGGCGAAGGAAGTGGAAGCGCCGGCGCATCCGTTCACCCGGCGTTATGGCGAGCTGGCGATCGGCGAGACGATCCATACCGCCAGCCGCACCGTCACGATGGACGATATCGAGCATTTCGCCCATTTCACCGGCGATACCTTCTATGCCCATATGGACGAGGCGGCGGCGAAGCGGAATCCGTTCTTCCCGGGGCGGGTGGCGCATGGCTATCTGCTGCTCAGCTTCGCGGCCGGGCTGTTCGTGGAGCCGAACGAAGGTCCGGTTCTGGCCAATACGGGCCTCGACAATCTGCGCTTCATGAAGCCTGTGGGCGCGGGGGCCGAGATTTCCGTGCGGCTGACGGTGAAGGCCAAGACGCCGCGGGCCAAGGATTACGGCGAGGTGCGCTGGCATGTGACGCTGAGCGATCAGGACGGCGACACGGTGGCGGAATACGAGCTGCTGACGATGAACGCCTATTGAGCCGGGGGCGGAAACCTGCCCTACACCCGGCGCCGGGACGGTGTTAAGGTCGCGGCATGGGACAGGGGAAAACCGCCGCTTATCAGGATGTTCTGGACGGGTTGCTGGCCTGCGGGCCGGTCAAGACCTGGTCGCTGATCGTGACCGTCCTGGGCGATCTGGCGGCCGAGCCCGGGACCCGGGTGGCGGGGCCGGTGCTGAGCCTTCTGACCGAGCCGATGGGGCTGAAGCCCGAGGCGCTGCGGGTGGCGATCCACCGGCTGCGGCGCGACGGCTGGGTGACCTCCGAGCGGGACGGGCGGACCTCGCTTTACGAGTTGACGGCGCATGGCCGGGCGCTGACGCGCGAGGCGGCGGCGCGGGTCTATGGCACCGAGGTCGAGGCGCCGGGGCGCTGGCATGTCGTGGTGGCGCAGAGCGCCGAGGCGATGCAGGCGCTGGACCTGCCGGATATGCTTCAGATCGGGCCGAGATCGGCCCTGCTGCCGGGTGAGGCGGAGGGCCTGTCGGACGCGGTGCTGGCCTGGGAGGCGCGGGCCGGGGCGGTGCCGGACTGGGTGAAGGCGGCGCTGGTGCCCGAGGACCTGGCGGCGGCCTATGCCGTGCTGGCGCGGGCGCTGGCCGCGGCGTTGGCGCTGGAGCCGCCGGCGGGGCCGGTCGAGCGGGCGGTGCTGCGGCTCTTGGCCTTGCACCAGTGGCGGCGGCTGGTGTTGCGGCACGGGCCGGCGGTCGAGGCGTTGATGGGCCCCGACTGGGACGGTGCCCGCTGCCGGGCCGGGGCGGGCGCGTTGCTGCAGCGGCTGGGCCGGCCCGACCCCGCCGAGCTGGCGGCTATGCTTCCCTGAGCGGTGGCCGGCCGGTGCGCGGCGCGGGTCAGTCCTGATTGGCCTGGGCGTCGGCGCGGCGCGCTTCGATGGCCGTGAGCAGGTCGGTTTCCAGATCCTTCTCGAGCTCGCGGGCGCGTTTGAGATAGGCGGCGTTCTGCGCCGTCGGAATGTCGGGCGACCAGAGCTGGGCCAGTTCCAGCATCGCCTGGCGGTCATGGGCATAGAAGGCCTGTTCGGCCGCCGCGGCCTCGTATTCCGAGAGGCCCGCGTTTTCCAGGACATAGCGCCCGGCGCGCAAGGAGCTGTCGAACAGTTCGCGGACGATCTTGTCGGCGCCGGCGGCGTAGAGCTGGAACATGTGGGCGCGGTCGCGGGCGCGGGCGATGATGAAGATATCGGGGCGTTCGCGCCGCGCCAGGGCGACGGTCTTGAGCGTGTCCTCGGGGCTGTCCGGGGCGACGACCAGGATGCGCGCCTGGGCGAGGCCGGCAGCGTGCAGAAGCTCGGGGCGGGTCGGGTCGCCGAAGAAGCTTTTCACCCCGAAGCGGCGCATCAGTTCGATGGTGGCAAGGTCGTTGTCCAGAACCACGGTGCGGAAGCCGGCCGAGGTGACCAGGCGGTTGACGATCTGGCCGAAGCGGCCGATGCCGGCGATGATGATCGGGCCGGTTTCGTCGATCTGGTCATGCGGTTGCGCGGTGCCGTTGTCGCGGGCGCGGCGCGACAGCCAGTCGTAGAGGATGAACAGCAGCGGCGTGGTCAGCATCGACATGGCGATGACCAGCAGCAGGGTCTCGGCCAGGCCCGGCGGGATCACGTTCTGCTGCAGCGAGAACGAGATCAGCACGAAGCCGAATTCGCCCGCCTGGGCCAGCGACAGGGTGAAGAGCCAGAGCTCGCGGTGGCGCAGCCCGAAGGCGCGGCCGATGAAATAGAGCACGCCGCCCTTGATGACGAGAAGCGCCAGCGTCAGGCCGAAGATGTTCCACGGCCGCGCCCAGAAGGCCGGGATGTCGATGCTGGCGCCGACGGTGATGAAGAAGAGCCCCAGAAGCAGCCCCTTGAAGGGCTGGATGTCGCTTTCCAGCTCGTGCCGGAATTCCGAGTTGGCCAGGACCACACCGGCGAGGAAGGCCCCGAGGGCGGGCGAGAGGCCCACGAGCATCATCGCATAGGCGATGCCGATCACGATCAGCAGGGCCAGCGCGGTATACATCTCGCGCAGGCGCGAGGCGTGGATGAAGCGGAAGATCGGCCGGGTCAGATAGATGCCGGCCAGGATGATCCCCGCGACCACGGCGATGGTCACCAGCGTCACCGCCCATCCCGGCAGGCCCGCCACCAGCGAGTGGCTGGCATGGCTGTCCTCGAGGGCGGTGCGGGCCATCGAGCCATCGGGGTTGAGCCGGACCGAAACCTCGCTGGCCAGAAGCGGCAGCAGGGCCAGCATCGGGATCACCGCGATGTCCTGGGTCAGCAGCACGGAAAAGGCCGAGCGCCCGCCCGAGGTCTGCATCAGCCCCTTTTCCGACAGGGTCTGGAGCACGATGGCGGTCGAGCTGAGCGCCAGCATCATCCCCGTCGCCACCGCCGCCGGGGTATCGACCCCCAGAAGCGCCGTGACCGCGAAGATCCCGAACCCGGTGATCAGGATCTGCAGCCCGCCCAGGCCCAGCAGCCGGTCGCGCATGTTCCAGAGCGCCCCGGGGTCGAGCTCGAGCCCGATCAGGAAGAGCATCATCACCACGCCGAACTCGGCGAAATGCTGGAGGTCCTGGGTCTCGGAGCCGATGCCCGGAACCTGGCCGATCAGGATGCCGGCGGCGAGATAGCCCAGAACCGAGCCGAGCCCCAGCCGTGCCGAGATCGGCACCGCGACGACGGCGGCGGCCAGATAGATCGTGGCCTGGAGGAGAAAGCTGTCCATATCGGTCCTTCGTTCAGATCGGCAGCGGCGCGTCGGCCTTGACCTGGTCCATCACGATCTGGGAATGCACCCGGCTGACCGCCTCGTGCGGCAGCAGCACCTCGTGGATCAGGCGGTTCAGCCCGGCCAGGTCGGCGGTATAGATCCTGAGCAGGAGGTCGGCATCGCCGGTGAGGGTCCAGGCGCTGGTGATTTCGGGGCGGGTCGAGATCAGGCGGGTGAAGCTTTTGGCCTGCTCGGGGTTGTGGGTCGAAAGCTGGACCTGGACGAAGGCCTGGACCGAAAGCCCGAGCTTCGGCGGATCGAGACGGGCGGTATAGCCGCGCACGATGCCGGCGGCCTCGAGCCGCTGGCGGCGACGGCCGGCCTGGCTGGGCGACAGGTTCAGACGTTCGCCCAGTTCCTGGGCGGTGAGATGGGCATCGGCCTGGAGCGCGGCCAGGAGGCGCGAATCGGTATCGTCGATCATATGCGGATGTCCTGCGAGGTTGCGCTCAGAGTCGCGGATTTCCCGCGCCGAGGCAAGGAAGCCCGCTGAAGGAACCGCATATTCGCTGCCGGCATGACGTCGAAGTGATGCCAGGGCCGGAGGATCGCCCATGAACGGGGCGGAGAGAGGACACCTGCCGTCGTCCGGCGCTGCGTGCGGTTCGGTTCGGGACGGGGACGGCGCTTGCCGGCCGGGCCTCAGCCCTTGGGCATACGCAGGGTGACGCTGCGGCCGTTGCGGGTATAGCGCAATTCGCTGTCGCTGATGGCATCGACCCGGCCGCCATCGAGCCGGTCGCCGACCTGGACCTTCTTGTAGCGCCCGTTGGCCAGCCGCACCAGCGCCCGGCGCGAAGACGGCTTGCCATAGACCCCGATCAGGTTGACCTTGGACAGGTTCAGCTGATTGCGCACCGTCGCGGCCTTGGCGACATTGGCCTTCGAGGGCGCCGCGGGCGCGGTGGCCTGGGCGCGCGGCACGGCGGCGGCGGTCTGGGTGGTGGCCTGGGGTTCGGTGGTCTGTTCGGTCTCGCGGCTGCGCTCGACCAGGGTGGCGAAGTTCGACGGCCGCGGACGCGGCTTGCGCGATTCGGCGACGGCGAATTCGGTGCCGACTTCCTGGGTTTCTTCCTCGATCTTCTGTTCGGGCAGTTCGGGGCGTGCCTTGGGGCGCTTGCCGGCCAGTTCGGTGCGGGTGAGCCCGCCCAGGGTTTCACGCTCGTTCTGTTCGATCAGCCCGTCGGGCCGCGATCTGGGGCGCTTGGCGGCCAGCCGCTGGCGGGTGGCATCGTCCTCGGCGGTTGCTGTGTCGCCGCCGCCGCCGTTCAGGCGCTGGGGCAGGGCGGCGGGCACCCGGGCGGGGCGCCCGGCAAAGACCAGGAAGCCTTCGGGGCTGGGCGTGCCGGCGGCGCTGGCCAGGACAAGGCCGCGATCGTCGAACTGGAAGCGGGCGCCGCGCTGGGCCGGTTTCGGCGCGTCCTGAAGCACCGCGTCGGTATCGAGCGCGGCGAAGCCGGGCAGGGCGACGGCATCCTGGGCATCGACGCGCGGGTCGATCGAGGTGAGATAGAGATCGTCGAGCGAAAGCTGGTCGGGCAGTTGCGGCGCCTGCGGGGCGCGCTGCCAGACGCCGGTGACGGCATAGCGCGCCTGGGCTTCCTTTTCGGTCAGGGCGTGGGGCAGGCCGGGCTGGAGCGGTTGCGGCAAGGCCGTGTCATCGAGCGGCGGCAGCGGCGCGTCGGCTAGCGCGGCGGTTTCGGCCTCGCCCGGGGGGGTCGGCAGCATCGCCTCCTCGCCCTCGGCCGACAGTTCGTCCGGGGCGTCCGCCGGCAGGACGGCGACCTCGGTTTCGGGCGCCGGGCCGAAGAATCGCGACACGCTCGCATCCATGAACAGCGAGGCCCATGCGGCAACGCCGGCCAGGAACAGCAGCAGCACCAGCGACAGGATCAGCCCGAGGTGACGCGGCTTGCCGCCGATCTCGCGCTTGGCGCGTTCGTTCTGGCGGGCGCCGAACACGGTCATGCGCTGGCGTTCGTCCTCGCGCGCGGCCTCGGCTTCGGTTTCGGCCCGGGCGCGGTCGGCGGCCTTGCGCTCCTGCGCGGCGCTGCGGCGCGCCGCCAGCGAGGCGGCGATCCCGGCGGCCATGTCGCCGCCGCGACGGCCCAGCGCGGCCAGGCGCGGGGGCGGTGCCGTGGGCTCGGGGGCGGGTTCGGCCGCGTGTTCGCCGCCGTATCCATGGTCGGCGGGGGCGTCACGGGCTTCGAGATAGGCCGGCATCGGCGGGATGTCGTCGAAAGCCTCCTCGGCGTCCTGCGCGGGCGGTGTCGGGGCCGGAACCGGAACCACGGGCGCGTCCGCCCAGCTGGCATCGTCGTCGCTGGGGTCGATGGGGATCGTGGGCGCGGTCAGGGTCTCGCCGCCGCGGCTGACGCCGGCCAGGGCGGGGGCCGAGGAGCCGGCCTCGTCGTCGCGCTGGGCCCGCATCGAGGCGAAGGCGGCGACGGGCTCGACCGGCTCGCTGGCGGGCGGGATGTCATCGGCGGGCGCGCCATCGTCGGGCAGGGTGTCGGAGAGGACGGCGGCCAGAGGCTCGGCTTCGGGTTCCGGCGCGGGCTCTTCCGCTGGCTCGGGCGCGGGTTCGGCGTCCGTCTCGGGAGCGGGTTCGGGTTCCACTTCGGGTTCCGGCTCAGGCTCGGGCTCGGGTTCGGCATGGCCGAAGACGGGTTCCAGGGCAGGCTCGGGGTCTTCGGCGGTGTCGTCGGAGGCCGGCGCGTCCTCGTCGGTTGCCGCCTGCTCGGGTTCGGGCATGGCGGGCGCTTCTGCCGAGGGGGTGTCCTGCGGCTCGGGCGCCTCGGGCGCGGCTTCGGGTTCGGCGGGCGGGGGCGGTGCGACCGCTTCGGCCTCGTCGCTGGGATCGGGCAGGCGGGCGACGCCGGTGACGCGGATCGCGACCATGTCGCGTTGCACCCTCCCGCCCTCGGCCAGAAGGGTTTCGGCGTGGCGGGTCTGGCCGAAGAACGGCTCGCCCGAGAACTGCCCGCCGGGCGGGGTGGCGACGAAGGAGAGCGGCGCGAAGCCATGGGCGCGGGCGAAGGATTCGGCCTCGGACAGGGTTTCGCGGGCGACGGCGGCGACCAGCGTCTGATCGCCCTCGACCGACCAGTCGAATTCCAGCTCGTCCACCGGATAGGGCGTGGCGCCTTCCAGCGCGGTGCGAATCGCGCTGCTGCGGTCCGCTTCGGCCATCGGGCCCAGATCGAGGGCCAGGTATTTGATCTGGTCGTTGGGAATCACCAGCTTGGTGGTGAAATCCGGGCCGGCGATCTGTTCGGCCGTTTCGCGCAGAACCGCCAGGGCGCCGCCCAGATCGGGGCTGTCGAGCGCGACCTCGCCCACCCGGTTCCAGCCGGGGAAGGCCCTGTGCAGAAGGCCGATGCCCTCGAACGAGAGCGATAGCGCGAAATTCGGTTTCATCGCCGGGGCTTTAGCACTGTTTAACGGTTGATGGGAGTCTCTCTCGCCATGGTACAAACATTACTGCGGCGGCGGGGCAGAGGCAAAGCCGCGGCAGTGGCCTGTCCCGAGCATATGGGGGAAATTCGTGGATTTTCAATGAAAACCCCGGCAGGCAAGGCCGGCCGGGGGTCTGTTCGCGTCAGGGTTGCGGCGGTCAACCGCCGGCCTTGGCCAGCGCCTGGTCGAGATCGGCGATCAGGTCGTCGGCATCCTCGATTCCGATCGAGATGCGCACCACGTTGGCGCCGGCGCCGGCGGCTTCCTGCTGTTCCGGCGTCAGCTGCCGGTGGGTGGTCGAGGCCGAGTGAATCACCAGGGAGCGGGCATCGCCCAGGTTGGCGACGTGGGAGAAGAGCTCGAGGCTGTCGACGAAGCGGATGCAGGCGTCATAGCCGCCCTTCAGCGCCACGGTGAAGAGCCCGCCGGCGCCCTTGGGACAGATCCGCGCGACCCGGTCGTGATAGGGCGACGAGGGCAGGCCGGCATAGGTGACACGCTCGACCGCCGGGTGGGTTTCCGAGCCAGGCGGCGATGGTGCCGGCATTTTCGACATGGCGTTGCATCCGCAGGCTTCAGGCGTCTCGATCCCCATCAGCGTGTAATGCGCCGCCTGCGGGTTCATCGTCATGCCGAGATCGCGCAGACCGATGGCGATGCCGTGGAAGGTGAAGGCCAGGGGGCCGAAGGTTTCGTGGAACTTGAGCCCGTGATAGGCGGGTTCGGGGGCCGAGAGCGAGGAACTTGCCGCTGGCCGACCAGTCGAAAGTGCCAGGATCGACCACCGCTTGCCGCCGGTCACGGTGCCGTTGCCGGTAGGAGTGATTTGGTGGTGGAATGCACCACCAGCGTGGCGCCGTGTTCGATCGGCCGGCAGAGGTAGGGCGTGGCCGAGGTGTTGTCGACGACGAGCGGCAGGCCGGCCTTGTCGGCCACCGCGGCGATGGCGTCGAGATCGGTGATATAGCCGCCGGGGTTGGCGATGGATTCGCAGAAGATCGCGCGGGTGTCGTCGTCGATGGCGGCCTCGACGGCGGCGAGATCGTCGAAATCGACCAGCTTGGCCGACCAGCCGAAGCGCTTGAAGGTCTGGGAAAACTGGGTGAGGGTGCCGCCGTAAAGCCTTGTCGAGGCGACGATATTCGTGCCCGGCCCGGAAGAGCGCCATGATCTGCGCGGCATGGCCCGAGGGGCGGCAGACGGCGCCCTGGCCGCCTTCCAGCGTGGCGATGCGTTCCTGCAGCACGGCGACGGTGGGGTTGGTCAGGCGGGAATAGATATAGCCCACCTCTTGCAGGTTGAAGAGCGCGGCGGCGTGATCGGCGTCGCGGAACACATAGGCGGTGGTCTGATAGATCGGCGTCTGCCGCGCGCCGGTGGCCGGATCGGGCCGGGCGCCGGCGTGAATCTGAAGCGTGTCGAATCCGTAAGCCATGGCTGGCCCTCCCTTTTCATCATTCGGCGCGAGGCTAGGAGATTGCCGGTTTCGCCGCAACGGGCTGGCGCAAAAAGGCGCAGGTTCCGGGTTGACGGGGGTGGAGCGGACGGGTGTTCGCCGTCCGCGCCCATGCCCGGCGAACAGGACGGGGTCTGCAGGTAGCGGCGGGGAACGCGGGCGCGCGCCCGCGGCCCCGCCTCAGGCGGTGAGCGGCGGCAGGCGGCTGTCGGCCAGCGCGGCGGTGCGGTGCTGGCCCAACCGTTGCGCCGCCGGAGTCCTGCGCGAAGGCAGCGCGACCGGGGTGCTGGCGCACCAGCAGCACGCGGTCACAGCGCTCGGCCTCGGGGCCGATGAACCCGCGGCCCGCCTGGCCGGCGGAGCAAGGACCTCTCCGCCCGAGGCCCCGGCGAGCAGCCAGGGCGATGCCGCCTTCATAGAGCGCATAGGCCTGCGCGCCGGTGATCGGTGTGGGCGGGGCGAGGTCGGGGCGTGGGCATAATCGGCCACATCGCGGGTCCGCAGCAGGTTCAGCATGGTGACGAACCTGTCCATCCCGAGGGGCGATCCAGCGCGGCGGCCGAGGCATCGCTGGGGGCGATATGGGGCATCGAGATCACTCCGTTCCGGCCAGTGTCCAGGGCATGGGCGCGGATGTCTTCGGGCCAGGCGGCCATGGTCTGGGCGAAACCGGCGAGATCGCCGGCGAAGAGTGCGCGCATCGCGGCCTCGAACCCGGGCAGGTCGCCGGCGATGGCATGGGCGAAGCGATAGGCGGCCTCGGCCCGGGCGCGGCTGCCGTCGTCCGAGCGCGGGCGGCATCGACCAGCCGCCGCAGCGCGGCCGAGGCGCCGCCAGGCTGGGCCGCCAGCCAGTCCCAATGGCGCGGCAGCAGCGTGACCTCGCGCGCGGCCACGCCCAGACAGGGGCGGCCGCGGCTCGCGCCAGGCACCGGGGCGAGGCATAGCGCGCCGCCACCACCGCTTGGCCCCGCCCGAGAGGTCGAGATCGGTCTCGCGCCCGGTACGGTCTGGAAGACCAGCGCCGGCGCCCCGTGCGGCGCAGGGCTTGCGGCCAGAAGCGCGGTGGCGATCTGCGCCTTGCTGCCCCGGGCCAGGCGCCGGGGGCCGATGAAGGCGGTGAAGGTTTCGGTCTCTTCGGTCATGCCTGCTATTTACACCCGGGTAAAAATATGTCAACCGGGCGCCGTGCAACGAAGGGGCGGATCATGACCATCGACAAGCGGGCGGCGCGGGCGACGTGGAAAGAGCGCGAGGTGGTGTGGTGCGTCTATGCCGCGCGGGTCGGCGGACAGTGTTGGGTCGGGGTGACGTCCGACCTGACGGCGGCGCGCAACCGGCTGGCGTTTTCGCTGAAGATGGGCAAGGCGCCGGTCGCGGCGTGCAAACCGCCTGGGACGGCGCGCTGGAGGTGGACGAGCTGGAACGGCTGCGACCCCGAACTGAGCGAGCTGCGCCGCGGCGGCGTGGCGAAAGAGCGCCGAGCGGCCTGGGCGGCAGAGCTGGGCGCGGCCGAGATGGAGCGCTGAGCGCGCCGGCGGGTTCAGTCGGCGCCGTCGGGCACCCGGTCCGCCCGGGCGCGGTGGGCGCGGGTGCGGATGTCGCGCTCGGGGGGCGGTCTGCGGTCCGGGGCGGCCGTGCTGCGCCGGCCATCCGGTCGATCAACGTGTTTCGGCGCCGGTTGCCGGGTGACTGGCATAGTAGCTGCTGGTCGTCGCCGTGGTGCCATCAGGAAAGGTGACGGTCGATTGAAACTGGTCGGTTTCGTCCTCGAACGCCTCGACCCGCGCTGTTCGGTGAATATGAAACGGATACCCGCCCCGATTGATCGTCTGATGCTCGTTTCGAGGTGTAGTACGCACAGCCCGAAAGGGCGATTGCGACAAGAAAGGTCGCGATTTGCAAATGTCTCATGACTGGCCTCCTTGAAATGCCGACCAGCCTGCCGCAAGGAAGGCGCCCGTCAATGGTGGAATCCCGGTCAGGTCCAGGGCCCGGTTCAGCGCATCCAGAAACCGGCTTTCTTGATCCGATTGCGGATCGCCTGTTCGCGCCGGGGCAGGTCGGCCCAATCGAACAACGCGCACCTTTTCGCCGCGGCCCTGATAGACCATGCGCTTGATCGGCTCGTAGTCCTTCAGCACCTTCTTCAGCTTGTTGGGCGCGCAGACCTCGCCAGGGCCTTCACCACGAAATCGGCCTCGCGCGCATAGAGCAGCGGGAACATGCGGTAGTGGCAGGACACGGCGCCGTCGAGGAAGCCCGGTTTCAGCGTGTCGCGGCCACCGCCGAAGGAATGAACGACCAGCGGCAGGGCGATCTGGTCGAGCCAGGGGTTCAGCTCCTGACAGACCAGCTCGGCCGGGCGGTCGTCGCGGATCGCCAGGGCGTAATCGAGAAAGCGCTGGCCGAAGGCGTGCGGGCAGGCGCCGAAGAAGAAGCCGGCGTTGAAATAGAGATAGCGCTGCCAGTATTCGTCGGGCTGGGACAGGTCGAGCGAGCTTGCGAAATCGAGCCCGAACTTGTCGTAGAGCGATTTCCAGGTCTGGCCATAGCCGGGCCCGTAAAGCTCGATCTGGGGCCAGGTGCCTTCGCGGCGGAGCGAGGCGCTGGGGCGGTCGAAATCGAACGGCACGGAGGCCAGATCGCCGGTGATCAGCGTGTCGGTATCGAAGAACACGAAGGGTTCGCCCTTGGGCAGGGCGAAGAGGCCCTCGATCTTGTTGCCATAGGGATAATTCTCGCCGAAGTGGCGGCTTTCGAAGGGCGCGATCTCGACCTCGAGCTCGTCAAGCGCCTTCAGCACCTCGCCATTGCCGATGCGCGGATCGCGCGACCAGCGGGGGCCGGGTTGCGGTTCGGCCAGGATCAGGCGGCCGGTGAAGCCGGGGCTGAACTGCCGGAGCGAGGCGGCAAACAGCAGCGCCTCGTATTGCAGGCGGCCCGACTGGCCGACGATCATCACATTGAAGGATTGGCTTTTGCCGGCTTTTGCGGCCATTATCCTGTTCACCCCTGCTGCCCTGGACCGAGTATAGATCGGCCCGTCCGGCGCGACAAAGGGCGATTGAGGGGAAAACGAGGATTTTGCACCGCAAGGGGGTTTTTCGATGCTGGATTTCTTTTTCATCGTGATCGCGTTGGGCCTGGGGGCCGCGGGCGGCGGCAAGAGCACGCAGACGGCGGCCGTTCCCGCTCCGGCGCCGGCACAGGCACAGGCGCCGGCCGTTGCCGCCGCCGTGCCCGGCGGATCGGACAGTGTCGGAGGGCTGCTCGAGGGCACCGACGAGACCATGCCGAGTGGCAACAGCTATGTCGCCGAGCCGCAGGTGCCGACGGGCAAGTTCACCACCGCGACCGAGATCAAGCCGATCATGACCGCCACCAAGGGCAACTGGGTGGCGGTGCGCGAATACGATGGCCGCGATCTGGTCTATCTGACCCAGGTGCTGTCCTGGCGCTGCGGGCTGGTCGGGGTGCGGGTGGCGCTGAATGGCGGGCCGATGCAGGACTGGCCGCTGCCGCCCTGCCAGATCGACACCGCCCAGCCCAACGCGATTCCGCAGGACGCCAAGATCTATGAAAGCTATCCGCTGAAATCGGTGAACGCGCTGGATGTCGAGATCATCTATGACGATCTGAGCCGCGACAGCGCGCATTTCGAGCGCAATCAGGTGCTGATGCCGTAAACCCGGGCCGGGCTTAACGCTTTGTCAGGGGAGAGCTGCGAGACTGTCGCCATCTTGGCCATCGGGATCGCGCGAAATGGACGGCAACCGTGAAGACACCACCCGGTCGGACTGGCTTCGGGCGCTGTTGATCGTCGTGCTGCTGGCGGCACCGGCGCTGTTGCAGCGGCTGGCCAGCCATTTCATCGACGATCCCTATCTGCAGCCTCTGGCGCTGACGGTCGAGGGACTGGCGAGTTCGGGCGAGCCGACGGGCGACGGCAGCTATATCCACGTTCAGGTCGATTGGGGGCGCGGCTATGGCGGGCCCGCCACCCGGGACGGGCTGCGCCGGGTGATCGAACAATCGCTGGGCCACCGCACCACGCGGTTCTATCTCGATTTCCGCGACCGGCCGGGCGACCGGATCGGGGTCAGCTTCGTGGTCGGCGCCAATGCCTATGGCCCCTATGCGCCCTCAGGCATGGCGCGCGGCATCGACGCCGCCTTCATGGCGTTGAAGATGGAGGCCGACGTGCGCAAGCTGAAATACGCGTTCTGAGGCGCCGCCGTGCCGGCCGCTGTCATCGCGCATCGGTATTGGTGAAGTGGTGGGCGACCCTGGAATCGAACCAGGCGTGCGTCTCCGCGAGGGAGTTACAGTCCCCTGCCACACCTTGCGGCCTGTCGCCCACTGGAGCGGGTGATTACTGTGCGCGCCCGGGGTCGTCAACCGGAAAATCCCGTGATAAGCGACAGCCGGAAACGCAAGCTGGGGCCGAGATGAAAAAGCCTTCCTGGGTGATCGACAAGGAAAAGGCGCGGCGCAAGGCCGAGGCCGAAACCGTGTGGCTGTTCGGGCTGCACGCGGTGCGCGACGCGCTGATGAACCCGGCCCGCGAAAAGCTGCGCCTGATCGTCACCCGCAACGCCGCCGACAAGCTGGCCGAGGCCATCGCCGAGGCCGGAATCGCGCCCGAACTGGCCGATCCACGCAGGTTTCCCGCGCCACTCGACCCGCAATCGGTGCATCAGGGGCGCGGCGCTGGAGGTCGAAGCCGCTGGACTGGGGCCGGCTGGCCGACCGCTGCGCCGGCGTGCCGGACCGGGCGCCCAGGGTGGTTCTGCTGGACCGGGTGACCGACCCGCATAACGTGGGCGCCATCCTGCGCTCGGCCGAGGTGTTCGGCGCGCTGGCGGTGATCGCGCCGCGCCACCATTCCGCGCCCGAGACCGGCGCGCTGGCCAAGACGGCGAGCGGCGCGCTGGAGCGTCAGCCCTATTACCGGGTGCGCAACCTGTCCGAGGCGATGGAGGAGTTGAAGGCGATGGGGTACCTGGTGCTGGGGCTCGACGGCGAGGCGGAGCAGAGCATCGAACAGGCGCTGGAGGGGCGCCGCGCCGATCCGGTGGCGCTGGTCCTGGGGGCCGAGGGGCCGGGGCTGCGGCAGAAGACGCGCGAGACCTGCGACGCGCTGGTGAAGATCGACTTTGCCGGCGATTTCGGATCGCTGAACGTGTCGAACGCCGCCGCGGTGGCGCTTTACGCCGCCGGAGAGCGCTGAACGCCCTTCGTTCACGATTTCCTGAACAGGCCTTCAACTGTCATATTGCCGCCCTACATTGGATGGCGAAGGGCGGATACGGAACCTCTGCCTTTCTTCTTCACTGTCCCTCGTTCCGTGACTGGCGCCCGGCGAAAGCTCCGGGCGCTTTTTTTTCGCCCCGTGTTTTTTTTCGCCCCGTGGCGGAGTAAGAAGGGGCATGAGCGTATCATATTCAGACGCGCATCTGCGCGAGGTGTTGCGGCGGACCAAGGTCATCGCCGTGGTCGGCATGTCGCTGAACGAGGTGCGGCCCAGCTTCTATGTCGCGCGCTATCTTCAGCTGAAGGGCTATAAGGTGATCCCGGTGAACCCCGGGCACGCCGGCGCGAGCGTCCTGGGCGAGGTGGTGCGCGGCGATCTGTCCGCGATCGCCGAGCCGGTCGACATGGTCGACATCTTCCGCCGGTCCGAGGCGGTGCCGCCGATCGTCGACGCGGCGCTGGAGCGGTTCCCGACGCTGAAGACGGTGTGGATGCAGATCGGCGTGGAACACGAGGGCGCGGCGCAGCAGGCCCGCGCCCGCGGGGTCGACGTGATCATGGACCGTTGCCCCAAGATCGAATATCAGCGGCTGTTCGGCGAGCTGCGCATGGGCGGGTTCAACACCGGGATGATTTCCTCGAAATTGTGAAAACCGGGCAGGTCTGCTATCCTACCGCCATTGAGCGGAAGGAGGTTTTAGCCATGCGTTTTCTGAAAGTGACCCTGATCGTCTTTCTCGCCGCATCCACCGTCAGCATTGCGGCTTGTGCGCCGCCGAATGCCGGCGGCGGCTATGACGGGGCGGACTGACGCAGTCGGGTTCGCCGGCCGGCGATGCGTCGCGGCCCTGCGTCAGGGCTGACGGGCGGCCTTTTCGGCGAGGCCGGACTGACCCTGGCGGCGGGCCAGCTCCCGCATCACATCCGCCAGCGCCACATCGCGCGAGCGGAGCATGACCAGCAGGTGGAAGAGCACATCCGCCGCCTCGGAGGTCAGCCCGTCGCGGTTGCCCTTCACCGCCTCGATGATGGCTTCCACCGCCTCTTCGCCGAATTTCTCGGCCACCTTCTCGGGGCCCTTGGCAAGAAGTTTGGCGGTCCAGCTTTCGTCGGCAGAGGCCGAGGCGCGGGTGGCGACGATCTGTTCCAGCTCTTCCAGGGTCATTCGATCCTCATCGGGATGCCGGCGGCGGCCATGTGGTCCTTGGCCTCGCGGATGGTGTAGGTGCCGAAATGGAAGATCGACGCGGCCAGCACGGCGCTGGCGCCGCCTTCCGTCACGCCTTCGACCAGATGGTCGAGCGTGCCGACGCCGCCCGATGCGATGACGGGGATGTCGACGGCATCGGAGATGGCACGGGTCAGGGGCAGGTTGAAGCCCGCCTTGGTGCCGTCGCGGTCCATCGAGGTAAGCAGGATTTCCCCAGCGCCCCTGGCCGCCACCGTCCGGGCGAAGTCAACGGCGTCGATACCGGTGGGGCGGCGGCCGCCATGGGTGAAAATCTCCCATTTGCCGGGCGAAACGGTCTTGGCGTCGATGGCCACCACGATGCACTGGCTGCCGAACTGGTCGGCGGCCCCGGCCACGACATCGGGGTTGGCGACGGCGGCCGAGTTGAAGCTGACCTTGTCGGCACCGGCCAGCAGCAGGTCGCGCACGTCCTGCGATGTGCGCACGCCGCCGCCGACGGTCAGCGGCACGAAGCATTGTTCGGCGGTGCGGCTGACCACATCGAACATGGTGCCACGGTTTTCATGGGTGGCGTGGATGTCGAGAAAGCAGATCTCGTCGGCGCCGGCGGCGTCATAGGCCTTGGCCGATTCCACCGGGTCGCCGGCATCGACCAGATCGACGAAGTTCACGCCCTTGACGACGCGGCCGTCGGCGACGTCGAGGCAGGGGATGATGCGGGTTTTCAGCATGATCGGGCCTTGGGTTCGGGGGGTGGCGCCTTGATGCCATGAAGGCGGCGCCGGGTCCATGGGGTTGAGCCCTGGGGGCTTAGCTGTCGTGGCGTTCGCGGCGGATGAGAGTGTTGATGCCGGCGAAGATCAGCGCCGCCGGGCAGAGCAGCAGCACGGCGGTGACGTTGTTGAGGAGCAGCGGGCGGAGGCTGTTGAAGAGCGGCGTCAGCGCGTCGGGGCGGCAGCTGGCCCAGGCCTGGGCTTCCGTGGTGCAGCCGAACGAGGCCCAGACCAGGAGCGCGACCAGTCCGGCCATGACCAGCGCCGCGCCGGAGAGGAAGCGCAGCCGCGCGGGCAGGGCGCGGCGCAAGGCCCAGGCGGTGGCCAGCGGCAGGGCCAGCATGATCGCGGCGAAGATAAGATCGCGCATCGGGTCACCCTTTCAGAAGCGCCAGCGCCTGCGCGAGGTCGATGGCGCCATCGTAGAGCGCCCGGCCCGAGATGGCGCCATTGAGCGGCGCGCCGCAATCGCGGAGCGCGCGCAGATCGTCGAGCGACGAGACCCCGCCCGAGGCGATGACGGGGATGGAAACGGCGCGGGCGAGGGCCGCGGTTTCCTCGACATTCGGGCCCTGCATGGCGCCGTCGCGGTTGATGTCGGTATAGATGATGGCGGCGACGCCGGCATCCTCGAAGCTTTTCGCCAGGTCGGTGGCGTTCACATCCGTCTCCTCGGCCCAGCCCTTGGTGGCGACCATGCCCTTGCGGGCGTCGATCCCCACCGCGACCTGGCCGGGGAAGGCGCGGGCCGCGTCGCGCACCAGGGCGGGGTTTTCCACCGCCACGGTGCCGAGGATGACGCGGGCCAGGCCCCTGGTCAGCCAGCGCTCGATCGTGGCCATGTCGCGGATGCCGCCGCCCAGCTGGGCCGGAACGCGGGTGGCCTTCAGGATCGCCTCGACCGGGGCGGCATTCACCGGCTCGCCGGCGAAGGCGCCGTTGAGGTCCACCAGGTGAAGCCACTCGCACCCCGCATTCACGAAGTCCATCGCCTGGGCGGCGGGGTCGTCGTTGAACACGGTTTCGCGCCCCATGTCGCCATGCACCAGCCGCACGGCGCGGCCATCCTTGAGGTCGATCGCGGGATAGAGGATCATGTCGGGCCCTTCATCGTTAAGTGACCGCCCTTAAGCATGAGGGGACGCGAAATGCAACGCGACCGCATGACAGGCTTGATTGGAATCCGGCCTTGGGCAAGGATCGGGGAAAGATCAGGGAGGACGATCGCATGATGAAGGCAATGGCGCTGGCCGCAGGGCTGGCGATGGCGGCGGGGGCGGCCTGGGCCGATCCGGCCGAGGGGATGTGGAAGACCGAGGTCGATGACGGGTCTTACGCCCATATCAAGATCTATTCCTGCGGCCAGAAGGTCTGCGGCGATATCGTTCGGACCTTCAATTCGGGCGGCGAATACAACTCGCCCAACAAGGGCAAGCGCATCGTGCGCGACATGTCGCCCGAGGGGGACGGATACTATGCCGGGCAGGTGTTCCGGCCGTCGAACGGCAAGGTCTATACCGGCAAGATGCAGATGACCGGCAACAAGCTGAAGTTGAAGGGCTGCGTGGCCGGAGGGCTGCTTTGCTCGAGCCAGACCTGGACGCGCATCCAGTAAACCGGCGCCATTCCGCCTGCGCATGGCGGGGCGCATGACATGCAATAGTTGCAATTGTATTCTGACCGCAGCGGCGTAAATGCCGGGATGTCCGGGCAGGGGGCCCGGGCGCGTGCCCTCCGATTCGGGGGCCATGAGCGGGGGATGCTGGAATGCGGCTTCTGCTGGGATTTGCGGCCTGGGCCCTGGCGCTGCCATTCGGGGCCGATCTGCGGGCCGAAACGCTGTCGGGGCTGTGGCTGACCGGGCCCGATGCCAAGGGGCAGGTGGGGCATGTGCGGCTGGCCTCGTGCGGGGCGGCGATCTGCGGCACGGTGCTGAAGGCCTTCGACAGGAACGGCCAGCCGGTGGCGACGCCCAATATCGGCAAGCGGGTGATCTGGGACGTGAAGCCTTCGGGCAGCGGCTATGCCGGGCGGATGCATGTCAGCCAGCTGAAGGCCGATGTCGATGGCACCTTCCAGGTGGCGGGCAAGGTTCTGACGGTGCGCGGCTGCATGGGGCCGGTCTGCCAGTCGCAACGCTGGAAGCGGATCGACTGACCCCGCAGCGGGGCAGGCAAGGCTTTTCGAAAAGTCTTGCGAAGGCCGTTCCAGCGGCCTTGGTCAACGCGCTTCGAAGCGCGTTCCCGAAGCGGTTTCGAAACCGCTTCCGCCACCGGTGTCAGGCCGTTGGTGTCAGGGCGCCCAGGCGAGGAAATTGGCGATCATCCGCAGCCCGGTCGCGCCGCTCTTCTCGGGGTGGAACTGGGTGCCGACGATGTTGTCGCGCCCGACCACGGCGGTAACCGGGCCGGCGTAATCGACATGCGCCAGAAGATGCGCCGGATCGGTGACGCGGAACTGGTAGGAATGCACGAAATAGGCGTGCTTGCCGGTCTCGACCCCGTCGAAGATCGGGTGCGGGCGGTCGATCACCAGGTCGTTCCAGCCCATATGCGGCACCTTCAGGCCTGCGTCGTCGGGGGTGATCTTCACCACCTCGCCGCCGATCCAGTCGAAGCCGGGGGTCTCGGAATATTCCAGCCCGCGCGTCGCCAGCATCTGCATCCCGATGCAGATCCCCATGAAGGGGCGGCCCTGGGCGATGACCGCTTCCTCGATCGCCTCGAACACGCCGCGATGATCGAACAGCGCCGCCCGACAGGCCGGAAAGGCGCCATCGCCGGGCAGGACGATGCGCGCGGCCTGGCGGATCAGATCGGGGTCCGAGGTGACATGCACCTCGCCCGCACCGGCCTCGGCCGCCATACGCTGAAACGCCTTTTCGGCCGAATGCAGGTTGCCGGATTCGTAATCGACGATGGCGGTGATCATCGCGGTTACAGCGCCCCCTTGGTCGATGGGATGGCATCGGCCTTGCGCGGGTCGGTCTCGACCGCGTCGCGCAGGGCGCGGGCGACGGCCTTGAAGGCGGCCTCGGCGATGTGATGCGCATTCAGCCCGTGCAGCTGATCGACATGCAGGGTGATGCCGCCATGGGTGCTGAGCGCCTGGAAGAATTCGCGCACCAGTTCGGTGTCGAAGGTGCCGATCTTGGGGGCGGGCAGGGTGACGGTCCAGACCAGATAGGGCCGCCCCGACAGGTCGAGCGCGGCGCGGACCAGCGCGTCGTCCATCGGCAGCAGGCAGCTGCCATAGCGGCGGATGCCGCGCTTGTCGCCCAGCGCCCGGGTCAGGGCCTGGCCCAGCGCGATGCCCACGTCCTCGACCGTGTGGTGATCGTCGATATGCAGGTCGCCCGAGCAGCGGATTTTCATGTCGATCAGCGAATGCCGCGCCAGCTGATCCAGCATATGATCGAAGAAGCCGACGCCGGTTGCGTTGTCGTAACGGCCGGTACCGTCGAGGTCGATCTCGACCGAGATGTCGGTTTCCGCGGTCTTGCGGGTGATGGTGGCGCTGCGCATGGCGGACCTCGTGACGCGTTGTTGCGGCGCCCTTATAGGAGCGGGCCGCGCCCATTCCAAGCGCGGGCGCGCCGCCGCGGCGAATTCGCCCGATGGCGTGACATTTTGCGATGCCGGGCGATTCGGGCTTATGCTGGCCGCGTTGCACCCTTGGGGATGGTTGTTGATGTCGATTTCGGCCCGTGGCCTTGCCGTCTCACTGCTTGCCCTGGCCGTGCTTGCCGGCTGCGAAGAGGCGCGCGGCCCGTTCCGCACCACGCCGCCGGACCGGCCGGTCTGCGCCACGGTGCAGGATCTCGACGCGCCGAACCAGGAGCTGGGCCAGCCCGAGCTGCGCCGCTGCGCCTTGCAGAGGCATTTCCTGCCCGGGGCCGCCGCCGCGCGGGACGAGATCGCCGCGGCCAGTGCCGAGGCGGAGGCCCTGCCGCAAGAGGGGCCTGCGCCCATGATCCTGCCGCGCAACGACTGGACGGTGATGGCCGCGGCCGCCGATCGCGCGCTCTATCAGTCCGACGATTACACCCTGGCCTTCGTCGAACTGGACGATGCCGGCAACGCGGACGTGCCCTGGCAGCTGCCGGCACTGGAGCGGCACCTTCGTGCGCAGGACAGCGCGGGGCGGCAGAACGTGGTGGTGGCTTACGTGCATGGCTGGCGCCACAACGCTCAGCTGCGCGACGGCGATGTGCGCAAGCTGCGCCGGATGCTGGCCTATTCCCGCGCGGCGCTGAACACGCGTTGCATCAAGCTGGGCGACTATTGCAACGCCGCGCTGACCGGCGTCTTCATCGGCTGGAACGGGCAGAAGGTGAAGGAGGGGCCGTCGGACGTGACCCCGGACGAGGGCATGTCGACGGGGCTTGGCAGCGTCGGGCCGGCGCTGACCTTCTGGGACCGCTGGGATGTCAGTTGCCGGCTGGGAAGCGGCCGCCGGGACTGCGCCGGCCGGCCGCCGGCGGGGTTCGAATCGCCGCTGCGGCGGGTGCTCAAGGGGATCGAGGCGCAGCTGAGCCTGAAACCGGGCGATCCGGGCCATGACAAGTTCTTGATCTTCGGCCATTCGATGGGCGGCAACATGCTGGCCGCGATGCTGCGCGACGAGGCGGTGGCGCGGGTCGGCCGCCAGGTGCCGGGGGCCGAGATGCCGCCCCTTCTGGGCGATCTGGTGGTGCTTCTGAACCCGGCGGCGCGGTCCGAGGAATGGACCGCCATCCAGCGCGCCGAACGCGCCCGGGCCGGGCTGGCCAAGTCGCCGGTGCTGACCTGCGTGGCGACCGAGGACAATCCCGATCCCGGTTGCAGCGCGGCCGAGCGGGCGGCGCTGCTGCGCTGGCAGCGGCTCTATCCGCTGCGGCAGCGGCCGATCTATGTCTCGCTCACCTCGGCGGCGGATTGGGGCACGTTACGGCAGAAGGACCGGCCGGTGCAGCACGACACCGCCACCGGCGATATCTTTCCCTTCGCCCGCGAAGTCGCCGGCGAGGAAGGTGCCGAGCAGGTGGTGGCGATCGGCCATCGCACGCCGAACTATGCCAGCCGGCATTCGGTGCATGGCGAGCCGGTCGGCACCTCGCACGAGATCGCGGTGCTGGAGGGGGCACAGACCGATGGCGGGCGGCGCTATGCCTCGCGCTATGGCAATGCCGTGCGGGCCGAGGCCGGCTGGTGCGAGCCGGCCGATGGCTGGCTCTCGCGGGCGCGGCAGCCGGAAGGGACGGCGCCGGGGCTGTTCGTCACCAACTGGGATTACGGGCTGGTCCGGGTGGGGCCCGGAGAGCCCCGGGTCTCGTCGCGCAATGTGGGCGGGGCCCAGAACCGCGCGGCGGTGCAGTGGCGCCAGGGGATGTATCTGAAGACCCATACCGGTGCGCTGAGCGTGTCGCCCGGCACCAGCCCGTTCTGGAATGCGCGCGCGCTCGATTCCGCGATCCGCGGCCATGCGGCCTGGGCGAACTATGCCACCTGGTGCGCGCTGAACCAGCTGGTGCTGGACGATGTCACCGTCCCCGACCCGTCAAGCCTGCCGCCGGGCGAGGCGGCGGCTGTTGCGGCGGGAGCGCCGGTCGAGTAACCGGCCCTTGCGCTGGCTGCGCCCGCGTGCCAGCTTGGCGCGCAGATCGGAAAGGGCCCCGCCATGTCTACCTGCGTCTTCATCCAGCTGCGCTGCAAGCCCGGCACCACCTATAAGGTGGCCGAGGAAATCGTGCTGCGCGAGATCCATTCCGAGCTGTTTTCGACCAGCGGCGAATACGATCTGCTGATGAAGCTCTATATCCCCAAGGATCGGGACGTGGGCAAATTCATCAACGACACGCTGCTGGATATCCCCGGGATCGAACGCTCGCTGACGACGCTGACCTTCAACGCCTTCTGATGCCGGCCTCGAGAGTGCGGCCGGTTTCGGTGCCGGACGGTCGCGCCTGAGCGGTCAGGCGTGAGCACTCAGGCGGCGGCGCCGTCTTCGGCGATCCGGTCGGCATCCCCGGACCATTGCGCCAGCGTGGCCGGCGAGGCCGAGCGCGATCCGGCCGCCCCGTGCAGCCGGAAGCCTGCGACCACCTGCGCCAGTTCGCCGGATTCGCGGCGCAGCTTCTGCGTCGCCCGGGCGACATCCTCGACCATGGCGGTGTTCTGCCGGGTGGTGCCGTCGATCTGGTTCATGCCCGAGGTGATCTCGGTCAGGCCGGTCGACTGTTCGTTGGCGCCGGCGGCGATGCGGGTGACGTGATCCGAGATATTGGCGACCTGCTCGACGATGCCGGTCAGCGCCTCGCCGGTGCGCCCGACCAGGGCGACGCCGCGTGCGACCTGTTCGCTGGCATTGCCGATCAGCGTCTTGATCTCGAGCGCGGCGCCGGACGAGCGCTGGGCCAGGGCGCGGACCTCGGTGGCGACCACGGCGAAACCCTTGCCCGAGTCGCCGGCGCGCGCCGCCTCGACCCCGGCATTGAGCGCCAGCAGATTGGTCTGGAAGGCGATATCGTCGATCACCGCGATGATCTGGCTGATCTGGCTGGAGCTGGTCTCGATCTCCTTCATCGCCGAGACCGCCTCGGACACGACCTGGCCCGAGGCATCGGCATCGCCGCGCGCGGTCTTCACGATGCGGTCGACCTCGCCCACGCCTTCGGCGGCGGTGCGCACGCTGGCGGACAGCTGTTCCAGCGCGGCCACCGCCTGTTCCAGCGTCGCGGCCTGGCTTTCGCTGCGCCCGGCAAGGTCTTCCGCGGCCTGACCGATCTCTTCGGCGCCGCCGAGGATGCGGTCGGAACTGCCGCGCACCGACAGCATCGCCTGCCGCAGCCCGGCGAGCGACCGGTTGAAGCCGGTGCGAAGCTCTTCATAGTCGCTGTCGAAGGCGGTTTCGATCTCGCAATCGAGATCGCCCGCGGCCAGGGCGCCGAGCCCGACGCTCAGCGCCTCGACCACGGCGCGCTGGCTCTGTTCCTTCTGGGCGATGCGGCGGCTTGCTTCCTGCGCCTTCAGATCGGCCTCTTGCGCCTGGGCATCGGCCTGGGCCGCGCGGGCGAGTTTCTGGCGCTGTTCGTCGAGGGCGCGGGCCATCTGCCCGATCTCGTCGCGCTTGGCGATATGCGGCACGGCGATGTCGAACTGGCCGTCCGACACCGTCTTCATCGCCTCGGTCACATGGGTCAGCGGCTGCGAGATCCAGCGCCGCAGCAGGAACGCGGCCGCCACCAGCAGGATCAGGAACAGGCCGAAGGCGGTGCCCCAGGCGCGGTATTTCTCGGGCGTGAGCGCGGCGATCAACGCCTCGGCGGTCCAGTGGCTGTGAAGCACGCCGACCACCGTTCCCTGTCCGGCCATGACGACGGGCACGGCGATCTCCATGCCCGAGGGGGCGGTCTGGGCCTTGCCGGTATCGAGCGCCGCGCGGATCATCTTTCCGGTCTCGTCATCTCGAGCGGCCGGCGCCTGGCCCGCCTGCGCGACCTGCTGGGCCTGGGCATCCAGCACCTCGATGAAGACCAGGGTGTTGGGATTGTGCGAGAGCAGGTTGCCGACCTCTTCGGCGACCTTGTCGGCCTTGCCGAACCGCAGCGCGCCGGCCAGATTGAACGCCGCCGCCTCGCTGCTGATCAGGGCACGCTCGCCCAGGTCGTGCCGGGTCACCTGATCGATCAGCCGCGACGATTGCAGCGACAGCAGCACGGCAACGGCCGCCGAATTGACCAGAATCAGGACCAGGGCCTTGAGGAAAACGGGCAGGGACCGTGCGCGCCGGGGCGATGTCTGTGACTTCATGGAGAGCGGGCCTTCGGCAGAGAGGAAAGAAAGGGCGGCTCTGCCGGGCCGGGAGAGACCGGCCCGGAGAGAATTGCGGTTGGCGGTCAGAGCAGAGCCTCGGCATTGAGGCCGATGGTCATCGCGCCGATGACCTGACCGGTGGCCGGATCGACCAGCGGGATCGAAACCTGCCCCTGGTAGGTCTGCGAGGATTCGTCGAATTCGACATCGCCGAAATGCACCGCATCGGCCCCTTTGGGATAGGTCTCGGTAAACTTCGCCTCGTCCCCCTGCCACATGTCCGAGGTGACGTCCGAGGCGGCGACGTTGAGGCCGTGTTCGTCCATGACGAAGACCTCGGTGATGACGCCGCCGGACTGGGCGACATGGGCGCGCAGGAAATCGGACGCGGCATTGTGCAGGACGGGGCCGATCGTCGGCGTGTCGCTGGCGCCGATCTCGGCCCGCCAGGCCTGATCCAGGGCGTCGATATCGGCCTGGCCGAGGCCGTGATTATGGGCGTTCTGCGATTTCACGGCGTCGATCAGCACCGGGTCCGAGGCCCAGCTGCGCACCGAGGAGGCGAGGTAGGCCTGCATCGCAGGAGTATAGTCATTGGCGAAGGCGGGGGCGGCTGCGGCCAGGAGCGCGGCGGCCAGGTAGGCAATTCTCATCGGTTGTCTCCACGTTACGGGGCACGGATGCCGTAACGATAGTGCCGATGTCTTTCCGTGTGCTTAACAGGGATGGCGACCAGAGGACCGAAAAGAAAAAACCGCCCGAAGGCGGCTTCTTTCAACCCGTTTTATTGGAGCGGGCGATGAGATTCGAACTCACGACCCTTACCTTGGCAAGGTAATGCTCTACCCCTGAGCTACGCCCGCGTCCTTGGGTAGCGGGGAGATATGAAATCTGGCCGGGGGCTGCAAGAGGAAAATTGCGCCTGGCGCCAAGTTTTTCCCGGACCGGCGATCAGGCCGCGCCGGGGCCGCGGGCGGCCTTGTCGCGGCGGCGGCGGGCGCGGATCAGATTCAGCGCCTCGACCGCGCCGGCAAAGACCATGGCGGCATAGATGAAGCCGCGCTCGACATGGAAATGGAAGGCGTCGGCGACCAGAGCCATGCCGACCATGACCAGAAAGGCCAGCGCCAGCATCTTGGTCGAGGGGTGGGCCTCGACGAAATGCGCGATGGGATCGGCGGCCAGCATCATGATGCCGATGGCGACGACGACGGCGGCGATCATCACCTCGAGATGGGTGGCGATGCCGACGGCGGTGATCACGCTGTCGAAGGAAAACACCACATCGAGCAGCATGATCTGCACCAGCACAGACAGATAGCTTGCGCCACGGACGCGCAATTCGGCCTCGCCGCCCTCGACCTCGTCGAA
>JAWKXE010000015.1:0-95459 GCA_041397165.1 Paracoccaceae bacterium
CGCACCGGACGTCGCCGACCCGAGGTTCAGATCGGCCAGCGAAGTGATCGCGCTGACCCCGCTCAGGTCGATCTTCTCGGCGTTGTTCGTGGCCTCGAAATCGGTGATCGTGTCGTTGCCATGCCCGTTGGCGAAAATGAACTGGTCGGCGTTGAAATTGCCCGTCAGCTCGTCATCGCCGGTGCCGCCGTCGATGGTGTCGAATCCCCCGCCGCCCTCGCAGGTGTCATCGCCCGCGCCGCCCAGCACCCGGTCGGCCTGGGCGCCGCCGGCCACCAGATCGTCGCCCGCCCCGCCATCGACCGTATCGAAGCCGCCATTGCCGCGCAGGATGTCGTTGCCGGTGCCGCCATAGAGCGTGTCGCGGCCGGTGCCGCCGATCAGGACATCGTCGTCCTCCAGCCCGAACAGAAGGTCGTCGTCGTTGCCGCCGCGCAGCGTGTCGTTGCCCAGATCGCCATAGAGCTGATCGTTGCCGTTCATCCCCAGTATCCGGTCGCTGCCATCGCCGCCGGCGGCCACGTCGATGCCGTCGCCGCCGATGATCCGGTCGGCGCCGCCCTCGCCATAGAGCGTGTCGTCGCCGGCATCGCCCAGCAGCAGGTCGCCCTGGCCGCCGCCATAGATCAGATCGTTGTCGTCGCCGCCCTCGATCCGGTCGAACCCGTCGCCGCCGTCGATCGTGTCGCTGCCGGTATTGCCGAAAATCCGGTCGTTGCCGCCCAGCCCGTCGACGCTGTCGCCGCCGCCCAGCGCGTCGATCACATCGTTGCCCTCGGTGCCGGTGATGGTGTCGGGCCCCGCCGTCTCGCCCAGCGGGCCGGTGCTGCCGCCGCTGGTGTCGAGCGTGAAGAACTGCCCGACAATCTCATAGGGCACCGTGCTCAGGCTGCCCGAACTGTCGGTCCAGCCGATGAAGATCCGCCCGTCCTCGGTTTCCACCACGAAGGGCTGGCTCTGCATCCCCGACGACCCGGCATAGACCGTGATCTCGTCCCCGATCGGCACCAGGTCCGCTCCGAAGGCCCGGGCGCGAATTTCGAAGGAATGGTTGGTGCCGTCGCCGGTATATTGCGCCCAGACCACCACGAACCCGCCCGAGGCCAGCCCGGTCACGTCGACATTCACCAGGTTCTGCGCGTTGATCGGAAACCCGGTCTGTCCGACCTCGATCTGGCCATAGGTGCCCGGCGGCGAAATCGCGTTGTCGTAATCGGCGGCATCGCGCACGATGGCCACGATGTGATGGCCGTCCCAGTTGCTGACCACGCCGACCGTGACATAGGTCGAGGCCGTCAGCTGCGCCATCGCGGTTTCGAAATTCTGCTCGAAATTGGTGTCGTGGCCGCTGGTCGACTGGGCGTTCAGCGCAACGGTCGTGTTGCCGGTCAGCAGATCGCCGGCGCTGGTCCACAGGTCCTCGCCGGCGGTATAGCGGATGGCGCCGTCATCCAGGACCACCAGCGACTGCAGCCGTTCGCCATAGAAGTTGCCGACGAAGAACTCGTCGCTGGCCGGGGTGCCGTCGGCGTTGAAATAGCGGCCATAGCTTTCGGCCCGGCCATCGTTCCAGATCGTGATGAAACCGCCGCCGGGCAGCGCCGCCACCTGCGGAATGCGCTGTTCGCCGTCCTGGGTCTGGGCCAGCAGGATCTCGCTTCCGATCGGGGTGCCGTCCTGGGCAAAGACCTGCGCCCGGGCGTCGGTGACGACGTCGCCGAACGGCATGTCGGTCCAGACGACGACGAAATTGCCGTTTGCCAGAACCGTCACCTCGACATCCTGCTGATAGAGGTATTCGGTCGTGTTCACCTGAAACACCGGCCCGCGCGGGGTGCCGTCGGGGGCATAGATGCAGGCCACCACCGCCGTGGCCGAGGTATCGCTGCCGGGGCCGGGGAAGGTTTCGCTGACCGTGTTGGTCCACACCACCAGAAGGTCACCATTGGCCAGGGTGACCGCCTCGGGGTGGGTCCCGCCCAATCCCTCTGCGCCCAGTGTAATCGGAGTGCCATCGGCGATCAGCATGACGAAATCCCTTGCAGCAATTGCTCAACTATGAGCCCAGAGTATTGCCCTGCACGGGTCCGTCAACCCTTTCGATGCCGCATGTCGATGCCTCACGGCATCGTTCCCGCCTGCGGCGGCTCTCAGAAAATGAAATCGCTGGCGTCGAGATCGGCAAGGTCCACGCCCAGAAGCGTGATCGAATTGCCGTCGCCGGTGTCGATCACCACATCCGCGCCCACCTGGGTGGCCGCGCCCAGCGTGGCCGAGCCAAGGTCCAGATCGGCCAGCCCGGCAATGCCTTCGATGGCCGAAAGGTCGATCTTCTCGGCCGCGTTGGTGGCCTCGAAATCGGTGATGCTGTCTTGCCCGTGGCCGTCGGCGAAGACGAAGGTGTCGGCGTTGAAATTGCCGCTCAGCAGATCGTCGCCCGTGCCGCCGTCCAGCGTATCGAAGCCGCCGCCGCCCTGCAGCGTGTCGTCGCCCGCGCCGCCCAGCACCAGGTCGGCCTGGGCGCCGCCGGCCACCAGATCGTCGCCATCGCCGCCCTCGACCGTGTCGAAGCCGCCATTGCCGCGCACCACGTCGGCGCCATCGTCGCCCGACAGCGTGTCGCGCCCGGTGCCGCCGATCACCAGATCGTCGCCCGCGCCCCCGCTGACCAGGTCGTGATCGGCATTGCCGCGGATGGTGTCGTCGCCGTCGCCGCCCGACAGGGTGTCGTTGCCGGCCAGCCCGATCAGCATGTCCCGCCCGCCGCCGCCCTCCAGCGCATTGCCCCAGCCATTGCCGAGCAGCAGGTCATGACCACTGCCGCCGATGGCGTTGTCGATGCCATAGAGCGTGTCGCTGCCGATATCGGCGCCGCTGGCGCTGCCCTGCACCCCGCCGGGGCCCTCGGAAACGCCCAGATCGACGCTCAGATTGGCGGTGGCGCCGGCAAAGCTCGCCACGTCCACGCCGCTGCGGTCGCCGCTGGTGTCGCCGCCGATCAGCACATCGTCGCCGGCATCGCCCGACAGCGTATCGGCGCCCGCGCCGCCGGTCAGCGTATCGGCCCCGTCGCCGCCCGACAGCAGATCGTCGCCCGCCAGCCCGGACAGCCCGTCATCGCCGCCATTGCCGCCCAGCATGTTGCCCGCCGCGTTGCCGGCGATGGTGTCGTCGCCGTCGCCGCCCAGCGCATGGTCGATGCCGTAAAGCGTGTCGTTGCCGGTCTCGGCGCCGCGGGCCAGGCCATAGATGAACGCCCCGCTCTGATAGACGCCCAGATCCACGTCCACCCCGGCGGCGCTGCCCTCGAAACTGGCCACGTCGGTGCCATCGTCCAGCCCCGTTTCGGTCCCGCCGATCAGGATGTCGTCGCCCGGCCCGCCGTTCAGCGTGTCGGCGCCGTCGCTGCCGATCAGCGTATCGGCGCCCGCCTCGCCCATCAGCAGATCGTCGCCGCGGAACCCGCCGACCAGATCGTCGCCCGCCCCGGCCGCGATCCGGTCGTGCAGCGAGGTGCCGGCGATCTGGCTCGACGCCGCGCCCCAGGCCTGATCCAGGCTGAAGGCGATCTCGTCGATGGTGAAGGCCATGATCCCGCCATCCGGATCGGGGGCGAAATCGTCGGGGCCGTAAAGCGCCTGCGCCGCCGCGATGTCGAAACTGCCCAGGGTGGGCGCATAGGCGCCATTATAGGACATCACCGTATAGGCGGTGGAATCGAACGCCGTCTCCAGCTGGATATCGCCGTCATGCGGATGCTCCAGCCCGATGGCATGGCCGATCTCGTGCAGCAGCGTGTCCAGCAGCCACGAGGCATCCATATAGGCCGTGGCGATGAACACATCGCCCGCAAGCGCGCCCTCATAGGTGTTATAGTCGAACACCATGTGTCCCGGGTAATAGGCGAACCCCGCGGCGCCCGCGCTGGACGACAGGCTGAAATCGTAATTGGCGAAGCGGATGTCGCCATCGCCCGGGGCGACCTCGACGAAGGTCAGGCCGCAGGCCGCCGCCCATTGCGCCAGCGCCTCGCGCGCCAGGGCGATCTCGTTGGCGGTGAAGGGCTGGAAACTGTCGATGAAGGCCTGGGAATAGGTGCCGCCCAGATAGCTTTGCGGCAGGGTCTCGAAGGAATAGGTGACGACCGTCGGGGTGGCATCGGTTTCCGACCAGCTCATCCCCGAAAGGATGGCCGAATAGTCGCTCACATATACCGCCATGGCCGCAGCACTCCACCGGGCCCCCCCCCGGACCATCGCTTGTGCTCGCCTATCGGCGGGGCAATATGCCGGTTTCGTGGCAGGTTCGGGGCATTTCCCCCGAACCCCGCCGGTCCTGTCAGAAGACGAAGTCGCCAGCGTCGAGATCGCTCAGGCTGACCCCCGTCTACGTGATCGAGCCGCCATCGCCGGTGTCGATCACCACATCGGCCCCCACCTGCACGGCCGCGCCCGTGGTGGCGCCTGGCCAGGTCCAGGTCGGCCAGCGAAGTGATCGCGCTGACCCCGCTCAGGTCGATCTTCTCGGCCAGGTTCGTCGCCTCGAAATCGGTGATCGTGTCATTGCCGTGCCCGTCGACGAAGACGAAGCGGTCGGCGTTGAAATCGCCGGTCAGCAGATCGTCGCCCGCGCCGCCGTCCAGCGTGTCGTAGCCGCCGCCGCCATGCAGCGTGTCGTCGCCCGCCCCGCCCAGAACCAGATCGGCCTGGACGCCGCCGAAGACATCGTCGTTGCCATCGCCGCCATCGACCGTGTCGAAGCCGCCATTGCCGCGCAGCGTGTCATTGCCCTCGTCGCCGTAAAGCGTGTCCCGCCCGGTGCCGCCGACCACGATGTCGTCGCCGGCGCCGCCATATTCCAGATCGTGGTCGCCATTGCCGCGCAACACATCGTTGTCGTCCCCGCCCTCGAGCGTATCGTTGCCGCCATAGCCCAGAAGGATGTCGCGCCCGGCCCCGCCGTCGACGCTGTCGTCCCCGCCGCCGGCGACGATCCGGTCGTTCCCGGCCCCTCCGCCCAGCGTATCGTCGCCCAGCTCGCCCAGCAGCGTATCGTTGCCGCCCAGGCCCTCGATGGTCTCGTCAAGCAGGCTGCCGCGCAGCAGGTCGGCGCCCTCGGTGGCATCGGCGATATAGGACAAGACGGTCTGGAAGATACCGGTCCGGTCCCCGTCCTGCCCCTCGGACTGCCAGCTCACCAGCCAGCCGCCGCCGGCCAGTGCCACGATGGCACCATAGTTCTGGTCGCCAGCCGAATAGGCGTTGACCTGGGTCCAGTCCTGCACCGCCTGCCCCGAGGCATCGCGGAACCGCACCACGACCGCGCTGCCATCGCCATCGAAGCTGCTCGATCCGATCACCCGCACATCGCCCCCCTCGCCGAAGGCGGCGATATGGCCGGTGCCCCAATACAGGTCCCGCACCGCCTGACCCTCGCCGCCGCGCGGCGATCCATCGGCGTTGAAAGCCTGCTGGAAGGTCCCCAGCGAGGTGTAATCCGGGGCATAGGCCTGCCAGGTCACCACCCAGCCGCCATCCGCCAGCGCCTCGATCCCGGCATTCGTCTGGCTGTTCTCCACCGTCGAGTTGACACGCACCTCGCCGCCGCGCGGGCTGCCATCGGCTTCGAAGACCTGCTGGTAGACCTCGGACCCGCTGCCCTCCTGGCCGACGGAGACCCAGATCACCACCCAGCCCCCGTCTTCCAGCGCCGCGACCTGTGCCAGGGACTGGTCATCGGCGGTAAAGCTGTTCACCTGCGTCTCGGTCCCCCGTGGCGTCCCGTCGGCATCGAACGCCTGCTGATAGACCCCGAAACCGGACCCGTCCTGTCCCAGCGAGTGCCAGACCACGACCCAGCCGCCATCCGCCAGGGCGACGATCCTCGGCTCGTCCTGATAGGAAAGGGTATAGGAATTGACCTGGGTTTCGCCCCCGCGGGGCGAACCATCGGCATTATAGACCTGCTGGAACACGTCATAGAGCGAGTTGCCGGGCACGCTCGACTCCCAAACGACCACCCAGCCGCCATCCGCCAGCGCGATAAGCCGTGGCAGGTTCTGCCAACCGGCCGTCGTGGTGTTCACCTGGGTTTCGGTTCCAATGTAAAGAGGCATGCCCATACTCCCTGACTCGTGACCCGCCTGCGGGCAGCTTCGGGTCCAGCGCTAGCCAACACGCCTGCCCAAGTCAATTGCGTCACCGCCCCGTCGTCGTCCGTCGTCGTCCGGCGTCATCCGGCGTCTTCCGCCCCGATTCCCCCTTGATCTGCACCCGCCCAGGGGCGACATAGGATCAAGGACAAGGGGCAGAGATGGCATTACCGGTTCGGGAACAGGCGAAATACTGGGGGCTCGTCGCGCTCGTCGCGGCGCTGGCGCTGTGGTATCTGGGCGACGTGATCCTGCCCTTCGTGCTGGGCGGGGCCGTGGCCTATGCGCTCGATCCCATCGCCGACCGGCTCGAGCGGATGGGCGCCAGCCGCGCCGCCGCCACCGGCATCATCGCGCTCTTCGCCGTGCTGATCTTCATCTTCCTGGCGCTCCTGGTGGTGCCGCTGCTGGTCGAACAGGCGATCGCGCTGTTCAACACCGCGCCACGGCTGGTGCAGGATCTGCAGACCTTCCTGACCAACAAGTTCCCCTCGCTGATGGATGCCGACAGCACCCTGCGCCATTCGCTGACCGCGGTCGGCGAGAAGGTCCAGGAACGTGGCGGCCAGTTGCTCGAGACGGTGCTCAGCTCGGCCTATTCGATCATCAACCTGGCGCTCCTCTTCGTCATCGTGCCGGTGGTGGCGATCTATCTGCTCTATGACTGGGACCGCATGGTCGCCGCCGTCGACCGGCTGCTGCCCCGCGACCACGCCCCGGTGATCCGCGACCTGGCCGGCCAGATCGACCAGACCCTGGCGTCGTTCATCCGCGGCATGGGCATGGTCTGCCTGATCCTCGGCACCTATTACGCCGTGGCGCTGATGGCGGTGGGGCTGCAATTCGGCCTGGTGGTGGGCTTCATCGCCGGCGGGCTGACCTTCATTCCCTATGTCGGCGCCATCCTCGGCGGCGTGCTGGCCATCGGCCTCGCCCTGTTCCAGTTCTGGGGCGACTGGATTTCCATCGGCCTCGTCGCCGGCATCTTCGTGCTGGGCCAGACGATCGAGGGCAATTTCCTCACCCCCCGCCTGGTCGGCCAGTCGGTCGGGCTGCACCCGGTCTGGCTGATCTTCGCGCTCTCGGTCTTCGGCTCTCTGTTCGGCTTCGTCGGGATGCTGGTCGCGGTGCCGCTCGCCGCCGCCATCGGCGTTCTGGCCCGCTTCTTCGCCGAGCGTTATCGCGCCAGCCGGCTCTATCGCGGCCTCGACGCCCTCGCCCCGCCCGAGGACGACAACGCGTGAGCCCCCGCCAGCTGTCCTTCGACCTGCCCAGCCGCACCGCCCTGGGGCGCGAGGATTTCTTCGTCTCGCCCGCCAATGCCCATGCCGTGGCCATGGTCGAGACCTGGCAGAGCTGGCCCGGCCGCAAGCTGGCGCTGATCGGCCCCTCGGGCGCCGGCAAGACCCATCTGGCGCATGTCTGGGCGGCGGCGGCCCGGGCCCAGGTGGTGCCCGCCTCGGCGCTGGCCCGGCTCGACATCCCGACGCTCGCCCAGGGCAATGTCGCGGTCGAGGACGTGCCGGTGATCGCCGGCGACGCGGCGTCCGAGGTCGCGCTCTTCCACCTCCACAACCTGGCGCTGGCCGAAGGCCACTCGCTGCTGATGACGGCGCATCTCGCGCCGTCGCGCTGGGGCCTGGTGCTGCCCGACCTGAAAAGCCGCGTCGAAGGCACCGCGGCGGTGATCGTCGAGACGCCGGACGACGACCTGCTGGCGGCGGTGCTGATGAAGCTCTTCTCGGACCGTCAGCTGTCGCCGACGCCCGAAACCATTCCCTTCCTGCTGCGCCGCATCGACCGCAGCTTCGACATGGCCCGCCAGGTGGTGGCCGCGCTCGACGACGCCGCCCTCGCCCAGGGGCGCGAGATCAACCGCAAGCTCGCCGGCGAAGTGCTCGACGGCCTGATGCGCTAGACCTTCGGACGGGTGCGGGTTGCCACCCACCCGACAAGAGACCTCCCGTAGGGTGGGTGCCAACCCACCACCGCCCACCGCTGCCGTCAGGCGCAACCACGTTCGACGGCCCCGGCCCCGGACCCTCTGCTATCCCCGTAGGGTGGGGTTTCACCCCACCACCCGCCGCCGCCGATCGCATCCCGAGCCCGGCTCAGGCCCCCGGCCCCACGGCCAGCCCCTCGGCCAGGGCCCACAGCGCATCCGGCACCTCGACCTCGCTTGCCCCGCGCTTGTCCCGCCCCGGCAGGCGCCCGGCCGCGTCCTCTGCCACCGCCTCGGCCAGTGCCGCCATCCGCGCGCCGAACACGTCCGAGGCGCCCGGGTCGATCAGCAGGTAATACTGCCCCAGATCGTGCGGCGCGCCCTCGGGCGCCAGCAGGGGGGCGACATCGCGGCTCAGCACGCCGCCGGCCATGCCCGCCGCCAGAACCTCGGCCATCAACCCGAAGCCCCAGCCCTTATAGCCCGATCCGATCCCGCCGAGGCTCATCAGCGACCCCTCCAGCGCCCTTGCCGGGTCGGTGGTCGGCCGGCCTTCGGCATCCACCGCCCAGCCCTCGGGGATCGCCTCTCCGGCCGCCTTGGCCAGCTTGATCTTGCCCAGCGCCACGGCGGTGGTCGACTGATCGACCAGAAGCGCGAGGCCGCCCGCCCCGTCCGGCACCGCGAACGAGATCGGATTGGTGCCGATCACCCGGCGCCTGCCCCCCGGCGGCGCCACCACGGGCGAGGCATTGGTGAAGCCGATCCCGATCATCCCCGCGCGCGCGATCCGGGCGGTGAAATAGCCAAGCGAGGTGCAGGTATGCGCGTGCCGCACCGCCAGGCTCGCCACACCGCATTGCCGCGCCGCCTCCAGCGCCAGCGGCAGGCCCGCGGTAAAGGCCGGCTGGGCAAAGCCCAGCTTGGCATCCACCGCCACCACCCCCGGCCGCAGCCGCGACACCTCGGGCACGACATCGCCCTCGACCCGGCCGCTCTGCAACTGCCGGCAATAGCTCTCGAGATAGGCCAGCCCGCAAATCCGGTTGCCCTGCGCCTCGGCCACCGCCACCGCATCGGCGACCTGCGCCGCCGCCCCGGCCGCCGCGCCATGGCGCGCCAGCGCCCTGCGCGTCACCTCTTCGATCCGCTCCACCGTCACCCGCGCCATCGCCGGCCTCCCTCACGCTGCTTGCCCCGATGCTTGCCGCAGCGGCCGCCGCGGTCAAGCCATAGGGGGTTTCGCCGCCTGCGGCGTCGACCCGGGCCCTCGCTTCGCTCGGGCCCGACGAAGAAGGGGGCCGCGCTGACGCGCGGCGGGCCGGTGCATAACCCGTGCCGGAACCGCCGGCCCGGATCCGAGCGCTCTTGCCCGGAAAGCGCACCAGACCCGACAGCGCGCGCCCCTGCCCTTTCACCTTTCCCAAATACTCATCCACGCTCGCCGCCCCCGCGACACCGGACGCGCGCGCCCGACCTCCCGGTCGCCCGGCGGCGCGGGGCGGGTGGGAGAGCGCAGCCGCAGCCCCACGGCCCACAGGCCGAAGGGAGCGCCGCCGGGCCGCGCCCAACGGCTGACCGCCCGCTCCTCTCTGGACATCCCGCCGGGCCGGGCGCACTATCGCCATCCAACGTCACAAATCCTTCGCAAGATCCGTTCACAAAGCCCCCATGACAAACGCGAATTTCCTCGAAACCCCCTTCGCCCCCGCCGTCGACCTCGCCGATCTCGACCCCGACAGCCCGGGCCGCTTCTTCAACCGCGAACTCAGCTGGCTGGGCTTCAACTGGCGCGTCCTGGAAGAGGCCGAAAACCCCCGCGTGCCGCTGCTCGAACGCCTCCGCTTCCTGTCGATCTCGGCCACCAATCTCGACGAGTTCTACACCGTCCGCGTCGCCGGCCTGCGCGAACTGGCCCGCGAAGGCGTCACCACACCGGCCGACGACGGGCTCAGCCCGGCCGAACAGCTGGTCCTGATCCATGCCGAGGCCCGCCGCCTGATGGCCGACCAGCAGAAGACCTTCGACCGCCTCGCCGGCGAAATGCAGCAGGCCGGCATCTCGATCTGCACCCGCGACACCCTGACCGAGGCCGACCGCCCCCACCTGCGCGAGATCTTCCTCGCCCAGGTCTTCCCGGTGCTCTCGCCGCTGGCCATCGACCCGGCGCACCCGTTCCCCTTCATCCCCAACACCGGCTTCGCCCTCGCCCTGCAACTGCAGCGCAGCCGCGACAAGCGCGAGCTTCTGGCGCTGCTGCCGATCCCGCACCAGATCGACCGCTTCATCCCCCTGCCCGCCCCCGACGGCCAGCACCGCTTCCTGCCGCTCGAGGACCTGCTCTTGGAACATATCTCCTCGCTCTTCCCGGGCTATGCGCTCAAGGGCGAATGCGCCTTTTCCGTCCTGCGCGACAGCGACCTCGAGGTCGAGGAAGAGGCCGAGGACCTGGTCCGCGAATTCGAAACCGCGCTCAAGCGCCGCCGCCGCGGCGAAGTGGTGCGCATGAAGATCTCGGCCGACGCGCCGCCCGCGCTGCGCGACATGATCAAGCGCGAACTGCATGTCACCGACGAGGAGATCGTCGAGATCGAGGGCCTCCTGGGCATCTCCGACCTCAAGGAACTGGTGCTCGACACCCGCCCCGACCTCCTGTGGCCCGCCTTCACCCCGCGCGTGCCGGAACGGGTCCAGGACCATGACGGCGACATGTTCGCCGCCATCGCCCAGAAGGACATGCTGCTGCATCACCCCTACGAGACCTTCGACATGGTGGTGCGCTTCCTCGAACAGGCCGCCCGCGACCCCGATGTCGTGGCCATCAAGCAGACCCTCTACCGCACCTCGCGCGACAGCCCGATCGTCTCGGCCCTCTGCGAGGCCGCCGAGGACGGCAAATCCGTCACCGCCCTGGTGGAACTGAAGGCCCGCTTCGACGAGGCCGCCAATATCCGCCAGTCCCGCCGGCTCGAGCGCGCCGGCGCCCATGTCGTCTATGGCTTCATCGACCTCAAGACCCATGCCAAGATCTCGACCGTGGTCCGGCGCGAGGGGGCGAAACTGGTGACCTATACCCATTTCGGCACCGGCAACTATCACCCGATCACCGCCCGCATCTATACCGACCTCAGCCTCTTCACCTGCGATGCCGCCCTGGGCCGCGACGCCACCAAGGTGTTCAACTTCCTCTCCGGCTATGCCCAGCCGGACGCGCTGCAAAACCTCGCCATCTCGCCGATCTCGCTGAAGCCCCGCCTGCTCGACATGATCGCGGCCGAGATCGCCCATGCCCAGGCCGGCCGCCCGGCCGAGATCTGGGCCAAGATGAACTCGCTGATCGACCCCGAGGTGATCGATGCGCTCTATGCCGCCTCCCAGGCGGGGGTGAAGATTTCCCTCGTCATCCGCGGCATCTGCGGGCTCAGGCCCGGCATCAAGGGGCTCTCGGACAATATCCGGGTGAAGTCCATCGTCGGGCGCTTCCTGGAACATTCCCGCATCGTCTGCTTCGGCAACGGTCGCGGGTTGCCGCACAAGAAGGCCCGCGTCTTCATCTCCTCGGCCGACTGGATGGGCCGCAACCTGAACCGCCGGGTCGAAACCCTGGTCGAGATCATGAACCCCACCGTCAAGGCCCAGATCACCGATCAGATCATGGCCGCCAACATGGCCGACGTGGCGCAAAGCTGGGTGATGTCCCCCGAAGGCCACTTCACCCGCGCCACCCTGCCCGAGGGCGAAACCCCGTTCTCGGCCCACCGCTTCTTCATGGAACACCCGTCGCTTTCGGGCCGTGGCTCGGCGGGGGCGTCCGACGTGCCGCAACTGACCCATGGCGAGGATTGAGGCGGCACCGGCGCCAGGCGACGACCGCGCCGGACGCCGGGCCGGCATCCTCCGAAGCGCGCGGCAGGGCGTCCCGCCACGGCCGGGGCAGCCATTCCCCCCGCCATTCCCACGGCCGATCCGCGCGCCCTCGGACGCCACGGAATCCGCCCGAACGCCTTGAGTCGGCCATCGTTCGGTGCCACTCTGCCACCTGGAACCGGGGCAAACCGCGGGGTTCGTTGGCGCCGGCTTCCTCGTCTTGTGATGACGAGCTTACGCGTCCAACTCGGTTTTCGGAAATCGCGCCTGCGGACAGGATCAGGGGAACACAAGACATGACGCCGGACCACAAGTGCCTGGCCCTGGGCTCGTTGCTGTTGTCGGGTATGCCGCCACAGGCCGCCGAAGACGTGCTTGCCAAGGCCCCCGTGACCACGTTCGACCGCGGCCAGACGGTGTTTCTCCAGGGCGAGACGGCCAAGGCGATCTATATCGTGATGCAGGGCTGGGTAAAGCTCTACCGCATCGCCCCAAGCGGCGCCGAGGCCGTCGTCGGCGTGTTCACCAAGGGCCGCAGCTTCGGCGAGGCGGCGGCGTTTCGCGGCGGCATCTACCCGGTTTCGGCCGTGGCCGTCACCCAATGCACCTTGCTGCGGATCGAGGCCAGCGATTACCTGCGCCAGCTCCGCGAGACGCCCGAGGCCGCGATCTCGATCATCTCGGCCACATTCGCCCATCTGCACAGCCTGGTCGAACAGGTCGAGGCGCTGAAGGCCCGGACCGGGGCGCAAAGGGTGGCCGAATTCCTCTGCGAGTTGAGCGAATGCGAAAGCGGCGCCTGCGAGGTCGTGCTGCCCTATGACAAGGTTCTGATCGCCGGGCGCCTGGGCATGAAGCCCGAAAGCCTCAGCCGCGCCTTTGCCAAGCTGAAGAAGGAAGGCGTCGAGATCCGCCAGAGCACGGCGAACATCGCCGACATCAAGCACCTGCGGCTTTATTCCGAGGACGACCCGGCCCACGCCTGGACCAGGGGCTGATTCAGCCCGCGCCGGCCATGGCGACCAGCGCCATGGCAAGGATCATGTATCCGGCCAGCGCCACCGCGAAGCCGCGACCCCAGGCCGGGGCGGCGGCAAGACCCAGATAGGCGTAGAGGATGATCGACGCCTTGGCCCAGGCAAGCGCCAGGATGGTCAGCGAAACCGCCAGCCCGACCCGGCCGCTGATCGCAATCAGGGTGCTGCCGGCCGAAAGCCCGACAAGAAGGATCCATGCCCGGGTCGGTGTCATCATCGGCCTAGCCCAACAGATAGAGTATGGGGAACAGGATCACCCAGACCAGGTCGACCATGTGCCAGAAGGCGGTCCCGACCTCGACCGTGCGCGGGCGGCATTGGACGGCGACCAGCCCCAGGATCACGATCCCCGCCACCACATGCGCGGCGTGAAAGCCGGTGAGCAGATAGTAGAAGGTGAAGAAGGCATGGGTTTCGAAGGTGATGCCCTCGGCGGCCTTGTCGGCGTATTCCATGGCCTTGATCGCCAGGAAGACGGCGCCGAACCCGGCGGCCGCGGCCAGCAAGGCGCGGGTGCGGCCGATCCGGCCGGCCTCGGCCGCCTTCACCGCCAGCGCGGCCAACCAGCCCGAGGTGACCAGGACGACGGTGTTCAGCCCCGCCCCCGAGCGGTGCAGATGGGCCTGCGCCTCGGCAAAGTCCGCCGGATCGGTAATGCGGACCGAGAGGAAGGCGATCAGCCCGGCCCCGAAGACCAGCAGTTCGGACAGGATCAGCACCCACATCATCAGATCGCCGGGCAGGTCGTCGAGGGCGCTACGGGTCTCGGTCATCAGGCACCTGTAAGTTCGCGATAGATCTGCGGCAGGGCCTGGGTCAGCCGGTCGGGATTCGCGATCACCGCAAAACCGTTCTGCCCGAAGATCCGCGGGAACCAGGCGCGGGCGCCCCGATCGATGGTGATGCCGAAGACCGAATGGCCGGCGCGGCGGGCCTCAAGCACCGCCTTGTGGCTGTCCTCGATGCCGTGACGGCCCTCGTAATGGTCCAGGTCGTTGGGCTTGCCATCGGTGATGACCAGCAGAAGCCGCCGCTTGCGGGCCTGGGCCGACAGCCCGCGCGAACAGTGGCGCACGGCGGCGCCGAGCCGGGTGTAGAAGCCGGGATGCAGCCCGCCGATGCGGCTCTCGACCGCCCGCGACATCGGTTCGTCGAAGCCCTTGGCCTCCTGCACGAAGACCCGGCTCCGCCGCAGCGACGAAAAGGCGTGGATGGCGAAGGCATCGCCGCAGGCGTCGAGCCCCCAGGCCAGCGCCGCCAGCGCTTCGCGTTCGACATCGATGACCGCGCGGCCGTCATGGCCATGGCCGGGCACCGCGGCCTCGGTCGAGCGCGAGGTGTCGAGCAGGATCGAAACGGCGAGGTCGCGCTGCTCGGGGCGGGCCTGCCGCCACACCCGATCGGTGGTTTCGCCGGTGGCATGGAAATCGACCCGCGCGCGCAGGGCGCGCTCCATATCCAACTCGTCGCCGTCGCGATGTCCGCTCGTCAAAACCCGGCCCGGACGAAGGGCCTCGAACTGTTTGCGGACGGCTCGGATACGCGCCATGGCGCGCGGGTCGTCCCGAAACGACGGGATATCCGGCCCGCGATCGGCGAACGACGCCAGGACGCGGGTGTGATCCGGCAGATAGCTGCCGGAACGGACATCCCATTCGGGATAGGTGAATTCGGCGGACAGCGCCTCGCGCTCGGCATCCTCGGGGGCAAGGTCGAGATGCAGTTTCAGCCGCGTCGCCGGAGCCTTGGAGATCTGGCCCAGGCCGATCTCCTCGTGATCGTCTGCGGCTTTGGCGGCGTTGTCGTCATCGTCGTCATCGACCCGGCGGTTGAGGTTCAGGAACTCGGCCCAGCTGAGGATCGCCTCGTACTTGTGCAGGATGAAGCTGTCGTTGCGCTCGGCCTGGTCCGACTTGCGGCGGCGGGCGCGGTGGGCCTTGCCCTCTTCGCCATCCTGCCGGCCGCCGGGCACGGCGCCGTCTTCGACGGCATGGGCCTCGGACAGATGGATCTCGCGCTGCTCGGGCCAGAGCGCGACGGGGCGGAAGGGCCGGTACTTGCGCGCGGCACGGAACCCGCTCACATCGCCCGTCCGAACCGCGCGCCACATCGCCGTCGCCCGGTCCGAGAGCGGCGCGGGACCGCCCAGCATATGGCGGATCACGGTTTCCAGCGCGGCCTCCTGCGGCGGCAGGGCCGGCACCCGGCGGGCGCCCAGTGTGGCGGCGCAGAGATCGCGGTAGAGCGCGGTGAAACCCGGCGCCGCCTCCAGCGCGCGCGCCACGGTCTCCCGGGCCGTGGCCAGCGCGGCCAGGTCGGCCTGAAGCGGATCGGCAGGCGGCACCCGCCCCGGCCGCGCCTGCGCCGCCATGGCGGCCAGCCAGAGATAGAGCGCGGCATTCGTCTCGCGCGCGGGAAAGACACCCAGGCTTTCGGGCAGGCGCAGGGCGGCACCGTCGAAGCTGGCGCGCGGCACCTCGTCGGCCCCGGTGCCAAGCCGGCGTCGCAGCGACAGCCGGTGCTGGCTGGTCTCATGGCCCACCGGCTTGATCTCGACCGACGCGTCGCCGCCCAGGCCGCGAAAGAGAGTGGCCAGCCGCCCGCCGACCTGCGCAAGGTCGACGCGGGCTCCGTCATGCACCTGGGGTGCATCAAGGCGGCTGGCCCATCGATGCCACAGTTTCCCGACAGTCTCTTCGGGTTCCCATGGTTCGATGTCGATCCCGGTCATCGCCTTGCCTCACCCAAGAACAGCGGTGACGAGATCGAGGAGCCCACGTTTCACGTCCGCATCGTCGGTCAGCGGTTCGATCATCGCGGCAAGGATGGCGCGTTCCATCGGCATCCCCTTGTGGATCAGGCTGGCGGCATAGATCACCAGCCGGGTCGAAACGCCTTCCTCGAGGTCCTGGCCCTTGAGGTCGCGCAGCTTGTTCGCCAGGCGGACCAGACGTTTCACCTTGTCCTCGTCCAGGCCGCTTTCGCGGACCACGACGGGGATCTCGAAATCCGGCTTCGGAAAGTCGAATTCCAGCGCCACGAAACGCTGCCGGGTCGAGGGTTTCAGCGTCTTCAGGATGTTCTGATAGCCGGGGTTGTACGAGGCGACCAGCATGAAGCCGGGGGCCGCCTCCAGCTCCTCGCCGGTGCGGTCGATCGGCAGGATGCGGCGGTCGTCGGTCAGCGGATGCAGCACGACGGTCACGTCCTTGCGCGCCTCGACCACCTCGTCGAGATAGCAGATCGCACCGGTCCGCACGGCGCGCGTCAATGGCCCGTCGACCCAGATCGTCTCGCCGCCCTTCAGCAGGTAACGCCCGATCAGGTCGGCGGCGCTCAGGTCGTCATGGCAGGCCACGGTCTGCAGCGGCCGGCCCAGCCGCGCCGCCATGTGGCTGACGAAGCGGGTCTTGCCGCAGCCCGTCGGTCCTTTCAGAAGGACCGGCAGGTCATTCTGGGCGGCGGCGGCGAAGACCTCGCACTCGTCGCCCTGGGGGAGGTAGAAGGGGGCGCCACTCCCTTCAGATTCGGGCGCCCCCTTCATCAGGGTTCCGTCCATCGGCTTCACTCCGCGGCCATGTGTTCGGCCTTGGCGCGTTCGGCCGGGCCCGGTTCGATCACCTCGCGGCGCGGCACCAGCACGGCATAGAGGAACAGCAGCGCGCCCAGCACCACCGCCACCCCCGACCCGAAGCGCATGGCATAGAAGATCCACAGCTGCTCCTGAACCTCCATGTAATAGACGCCCTCGACCCGCTGCATATGGGTCTGGATCGTGCCGGCGAAGGTCAGCGTGAAGGTCATGAACACCATGCCGCCCGACATCAGCCAGAACGAGGCCATGTTCAGCACCTGATTATAGGGATCGCGCCCTTTCAGGACCGGGAAGGCATAGGTCATGATCGCCAGGTTCAGCGCAACATAGGCGCCGAAGAAGGCCAGGTGGCCGTGCGCGGCGGTGATCTGCGTGCCGTGGGTGTAATAGTTCACCGGGTGCAGCGTGTGCAGGAAGCCCCAGACGCCGGCGCCGAAGAAGGCCAGCGTGGCACAGCCCAGCGACCACAGCAGCGCCGCCTTGTTCGGGTGATCGCGGCGGCCCTTCCAGACCATCACGAAGGCGAAGCTCATCATCGCGAAGAACGGGATCACCTCGAGGCTCGAGAAGATCGTGCCGATCCACTGCCAATATCCCGGCGTGCCGATCCAGTAATAGTGGTGGCCGGTCCCCAGCACCCCCGAGAAAAGCGCCAGCGCGACGATGACATAGAGCCATTTCTCGACCACCTCGCGGTCGACGCCGGTCAGCTTCAGCATCAGGAAGGCCAGGATCGAGGCCATCACCAGCTCCCAGGTCGCCTCGACCCAGAGATGGACGACATACCACCAGTACATCTTGTCCAGCGCCAGGTTCGACGGGTTGTAGAAGGCGAACAGGAACAACAGCGCGACGCCCCACAGCCCCAGCAGCAGGATGTTGGTGATCGCGGTCTTGCGGCCCTTCAGCACCGTCATCGAGATGTTGAAAAGGAAGATCAGCGCCGCCACAACGATGCCGGCCTTGACCCATTTCGGCTGTTCCAGGAACTCGCGGCCCTCCTTGCCCAGAAGGAAGTTGCCGTCGAACAGGTTGAACAGATAGGTCACCACCACCCCGGCGGTGCCGAGGATCAGGATGGCCAGCTGGAGATAGGCCAGCCTGGTCGAGTGGATCTCGCGTTCGGATTCCTCGGGCACCAGATAATAGGCGGCGCCGAAGAAGCCCAGCAACAGCCAGACCACAAGGGAATTGGTGTGCAGCATCCGCGCGATGTTGAACGGCAGGATCTCGGTCAGGAAATTCCCGTCGACATAGATCCAGCCCATGATCAGCCCAAGGCTCACCTGCACGGCGAACAGCGCCATGGCGGTGATGAAATAGGCGAAGGCGATTTTTTGCGTTTGATACTTCATGGCGTTCGCTCCTTAGCCCGCGTCGTTCGGCGGCCAGTCCTGGGCGCGGATCGTGTCGACCCACAGCAGGAAATCGGCCAACTCGTGGTATTCGTCGTCCGTCAGGTTGAATTGCGGCATCTGGCGACGGCCCTCGATGCCGGTGGGCATCGCGTCCATCCAGGCCTTCAGGCTGTCGAAGGCGGCCGTGTGATCGCCGGCATCGACGCCCCAGCGGGTCATCACGTTGCCCAGTTCGGGGGCGAAATAGGCGCCCTCGCCCAGGATCGTGTGACAGTTGATGCAGGCATGTTTTTCCCACAGGTGCTTGCCCGCCGCCACACTCGGCGTCAGCGTTGCCGCGTCGGTCGAGGTGGTGCGGATATAGCGGTGGGACTGGGCCGTGAGACCCACGAAGATAAGTATGAAGAACAAGGAGCCGCCGTAGAAGATGTTGCGGGCCATGCTCTTGGTCATGACTTCACGCATTGCGTTCATCCTTCCCGTTGCATGTCAGTGCCTCGTTTCTGGGCGGCGGCGCCGTTGCGGTCCTTAACGAAAGTCAATCGCGGCGAAAGATTCGCCCCGGATCAGCCGAGATATTCGAGCCGCGCACCGGCGAACCGGCCCAGCGCCCGCTCGATCTCGGCCCGGCTCATCAGGCAGAACCCGGTGGACAGCGCATCCGCCAGCGCCGCCGAGCCGGCCGAGACCGAGACGGTGTTCCACCGCGTCCCGCGCCCGTCGGGATGCAGGATATGCGGCTGGCCGCGGCCAATTCTCGTGCCCATCGGCGACGATGTGGCCAGGGCCCGGTCGGCAAGCGAGATCCGGTCCAGCAACGCGCCATCCGGGCCGGCGATTCCCGCCTGCCAGTCGCGGGTGCCGTTCCGCCCCAGGGCGCGCAGCTCGCCCGCGTCGATCAGCACCTCTGCAAAGCCCTCGGCCCGAAGAAGCGCGGCCAGCCGGTCGGCGGCATGGCCCTGCGCGATGCCGTTGAGGGTCAGCGCCATGCCCGGGCGCAACGCGATCTCGTCCTTTGCAATGCGCAGCCCGTCCCAGCCGGTCAGATCGCGCGCCGGTGCCGGATCGCCGCCGCGCGCCACGGCCTGCCAAAGCGGCTGCACCGTCGGGTCGAAGGCGCCGCCGGTGGCGGCATGGACCCGCCCCGCCAGATCGAGCAGCGCCAACATCTCCGGCGAAGGCCAGGCAAGCCGGCCGTCGCGGTTGAGACGGGTCAGCGACGAGTCGCGAAACAGCGAGAACTCGGCCTCGATCCCGCGCAACAGGCGCTCCACCCGGCGCCAGATCCGGCCCGCGGGATCGGGCGCCCCGGCCAGCCGCAGGGTCACATCGGCCCCAAGCGCCCGCCCCCGCCAGACCGAAGGGGCGGCCCCCGCCGGGCAGGCGGCGCCGGCGGCGGCGATGGTCAGGAAACGGCGGCGGGTCAGCATCAGGCGGGCTCCTGTTCCGGGGCCAGGCGCGGACCGGTGAAGACCGGCCACAGCTCGACCACATAAAGCGCGAAGGCGGCGATCCAGAGCGCGCCCGCGATCAGCACGCCGGGATAGTAGAGCTCGGGCCACTCCGATCCGGCGAACCGGGCCAGCGCGGCCAGCGGCAGCGCGCCATAGCCCAGGGCCACCGGCCAGGGCGCAACCAGCGGCCGGCCGGAATGGCCGAGCGCGGCGCGCGACATCACCGCCAGGGTCATCGTGCCGATGGCGCCGATGCCCGAGAGGTGCAGCGCCGCGACCTCCGAGCCGATGCCGAGCGCGGCAAGGCCGAGGACAAGAAGGCCCAGCGCGTTCATCGCAAACCCGAGATGCAGCGACCACAGGATCGGCTGCCCCAGGGTCCAGAGCCCGCGCCAGCCGGCCAGCCGCGCCAGCCCGGCAAGGCCCGCGACGATCGCGACCGCCCCGAAAGGCGCGCCATCGACCCCGGCCAGCATCAGCAGCGGCAGCAGCAGCGCGGCGGCGATGGCGGTGACGGCCAGCGGCGCGCGGTCGGCGGGCAGGCCGGTCTCGCGCCGGCTGCGCAGCATGGCGTTGCGGGTGAAGGCCGGCGTCACCCGTCCGCCGAGGATCGCGATCAGCGCGGCCAGCGTCAGCAGCCCGGCGCGCAGCCCGGCCCAGGCGCTGTCCGGCCTCACCCCCATCCATTCCAGATGCACGGCAAGGTTGGCCGCGAAGAACAGCGCCAGAACGGCAAGGAAGACCATCTGCCGCGGCTTCGGCCGCCTGATCAGCAGACCGGCGACCTTGACGGCGATCACCGGCACGAAGGCCAGATCGGCGACCGCCACCAGCCCGGGCGGCAGCGCGCCGGAAAACCACATCGCGGCGCGGCCCGCCAGCCAGACCCCGGCGGCAAGCGCGAAGAAGCGGGTGCGCGCGGCCTGCCCTCCCACCCAGGACGGCGCGGCGGTCAGCAGGAACCCAGCAATGGCGGCCGAGGCATAGCCGAAGATCATCTCGTGCCCGTGCCACAGATGCGGCGCCATGGCGAAGGGCATGTCGCTGACCATGCCGCCCGCCGCGTGGATCGCCAGCCAGCCTTCCCAGACGATCATCGAAAGGACGGCAAAGACCCCGGCGGCCAGGAAGAACACCCGGTATCCGGCGGTGAAGAGGCGTGCGAGACCGCTCATGTCTTGTCTCCTTGCGCATGGGCGGGGGCCGGAGCCGCCCCCCGGGCGCGGCGCTTCAGGATATTGCATTGCGTCGGGTCGAGCATGATCACCTGACAGCGCAGGCACAGAACGCATTCGTTGGGGTTGATGCGGCCGACCTCGTCGATCGCGCCGACGGTGCATTTCGTCTCGCACAGGCGGCATTCGCGGCCGCATTGCGGGCGGCGGTGCAGCCAGTCGAAGATCTTCAGCTTGGCCGGAATCGCCAGCCCCGCGCCCAGCGGGCAGAGATAGCGGCAATAGAACCGCTCGATGAAAAGCCCCGCCGTCAGCAACGCGAGGACGAACAGGACGAAGGGCCAGGCGCGCAGCATCCGAAGCGAGATGGCGGTCTTGAACGGCTCGACCTCGGCCAGCACCAGCGCGTCGTGCATGGAATAGAAGCTGAGCGCGAGGATCGCGACGAAGGCGGTGTATTTCAGCACCCAAAGCCGCTCGTGCAGGGCGCGGGGCACGGCGATCTGCCGGATGCCCAGCTTGACGGCGGCGGCATTCAACAGCTCCTGCAGCGCGCCGAACGGGCACAGCCAGCCGCAATAGACCCCCCGCCCCCAGAACAGCAGCCCCAGCGCGACGAAGCCCCAGAGCAGGAAGATCAGCGGTTCGATCAGGAAGGTCTCCCACCGGAAGCCCGACAGCAGCGCGTGGACGAAGGCCACCACCTGCACCACCGACAGCTGGGCATTGAGACCCCAGCCGAGCCCGAACAGCGTGACGGTGAGAAACCCGAGCCGCAGCCCGCGCCACAGCCGGGGCCGGCGGACGATCCATTCCTGCGCCAGGAAGATCAGCCACAGCACGGCCAGCAGGATGGCGACGAAGATCGCCTGCGGCGTCTTGGCCTGCCAGTTTGCCTTCCACAGCGGCTCGTCCTCGGGCGGCGGCGCGGTGCGGAAGGCGTCGGGCAGGCGATAATCGGTGCCGATGCTCAGCGTCAGGTCGCCGGTGTCCGAGGGCCGGGTGGCGGTGACCTCGACCCGGAAGGGCTTCAACGGGTCGATGCCGGCGGGCAGGCGAAAGAGGCTGATCTCCTTCACCTCGGGGGCGCCTGCGATATGGAGACGCTTGACCATCTGATAGCTGTCGGCGGTGGGATGCCAGGGCGTGTCGTTCTGGATCACGGCAAGGCGCTCGAACCTGCCGCTGCGGCGCCAGTCGGTGCCGCGATGCGAATAAAGCCCGCGGCTGATGACGATCAGCGCGGTCTCGCCGGGCCCGAGATTGCCGACGGCGGCGGTGAAATCCTGCTGGCCCAGAAGGTTCTGGCCGACGGTGGGCGTATCGACGAGGCCGGTCCAGAGGCGCAGGAAGTCGCCCGCCCCCGCCGGAACCGGCACCCTGGCCTCGGCGAAGGCGCTGGCCGCCGCCTCCATGCCGGCATCGGCCTCGGCCAGCGCGCCCGAGGCCAGCAGAGCGTCCCAGTCCATCGGTGTGAAACCAAGCCGGTCGATGCCGGCCTGCGCCGCGATCACCCCGCGCCCGGCGGCAAGGGTGCGGGCGGTGCGCAGGATGCCGTCGCGGATCACCCCGGTCGACACCGTGGCGCGGCTGATCACATCGGGCAGGTCGGTCTCGCCGGGCTCATAGGCGTGGCGCAGGTCATGGCCGGCGAAGCCGCCGACATAGGCCGCGATGTCTTCGTCCGAAATTCCCAGGGTCAGCACCGGCTCGTTATGGCGCATCAGCCGCGCGCCGCTGATCCGGCCATCCATCGCGATGCCGACCAGAACGTCGAGCGGCCGGCCGGAATAGCCGACCGAATTGGCGATCTCCCAGGTCGAGCCGATATAACCCGCAACGGCGCCGTCCTTCTCGATCTCCCATCCCGGAACGCCATCGGGCTGGCGGGTGACGAGAACCGGCGGGGCAAGCCGCATCAGCTCGGCCGCCAGCGCCTGATCCGGCGCGGCGGGCGCGTCGGGGGCCAGGACCATGCCATGCCCGCCACCGCCGCCCTGCGCCAGGGCACCGCCGGCCGCAATCAGGGCCCAGAGGCCCGCCAAAACCGCCAGAACCGCCAGGGTCTTCAGAAAGTCGCGCATGGATCGCCGCCCGTTTCCCGTCCTTTGCGCCAGACTGCCCGGCGCCGTCCGGCCGGGCCTTAACAATAGTCAAGGCGGATGCCGCCCGGCTTGCGATCCTTCCTGCAGGCCTCACCAGCTCAACGGAGAGAATCTCATGAACATCCTCACCACCCCCGCAAGACGCGCGCTTCTGTCGAGCGCCGCCCTTGCCCTGGCCATGATGGCGCAGCCCGCCCTGGCCGAAACCAAACCGAAGGACCACGCCGACGGGCCGGCCGCGGCCTATGAGCCGTCGATGACCACCCTTGCCGAAATCCATGTCGAGATCCCGGGCCGCAAGGACGGCGATCCGGTGATGACCCAGGACGAGTTCCAGGCCGGCACCAAGATCTATTTCCAGCGCTGCGCCGGTTGCCATGGCGTGTTGCGCAAGGGGCCACGGGCAAGCCGCTGACCACCGACATCACCCGCGAACACGGCTATGACTATCTGCAGAGCTTCATCACCTACGGCTCGCCCGCCGGGATGCCCAACTGGGGCACCTCGGGCGAACTCACCGAGGCCGAGGTCGACCTGATGGCGCGCTATCTGCTGCTGGAACCGCCGGCGCCGCCGGAATGGGGCATGCCCGAAATGCAGGAAAGCTGGAAGGTGCTCATCGCTCCCGAGGATCGCCCGAAGGAGAAGATGAACGATATCGACATCGAGAACCTCATGTCGGTCACGCTGCGCGACGCAGGCGAAATCGCCTTGGTCGACGGCAACACCTATGAGATCCGCGAAGTGATCAAGACGGGCTACGCCGTCCATATCAGCCGGATTTCCGCCTCGGGCCGCTACCTCTACGTGATCGGCCGCGATGCCAAGGTCAACATGGTCGACCTCTGGATGGAACATCCCGCAACCGTCGCCGAGATCAAGATCGGCATGGAGGCGCGTTCCGTCGAAACCTCCAAGATGGAGGGCTACGAGGATCTCTATGCGATCGCCGGTGCCTACTGGCCGCCGCAATACGTGATCATGGATGGCGACACGCTCGAGCCGAAAAAGATCGTCTCGACCCGTGGCAACATCTACGACGAGCAGACCTATCACCCCGAACCCCGCGTTGCCGCGATCCTGGCCAGCCACTACCGGCCTGAATTCATCGTCAACGTCAAGGAAACGGGCAAGATCCTTCTGGTCGATTACACCGACCTGAAGAACCTGAAAACCACCGAGATCGAGGCCGAGCGCTTCCTTCACGATGGCGGGCTCGACAGCACCCACCGCTACTTCATCACGGCGGCCAACGCCCGTGGCAAGCTGGTGGTCATCGACACCAAGGAAGGCAAGCTCGTTGCCATCAGCGAAACCGGCGGGGCCACGCCTCACCCGGGCCGGGGCGCCAACTTCATGCACCCCGATTTCGGTCCGGTCTGGGCAACCTCCCACCTCGGCGATGAAAGCGTCGCGCTGATCGGCACCGATCCGGAAGGCCATGCCGACAATGCCTGGAAGATCGTCCAGAGCTTCGAGGCGCTCGGCGGCGGGTCGCTCTTCATCAAGACGCACCCGAATTCCGACCACCTCTATGTCGACGCGCCGCTGAACCCCGACGCCGAGACCTCGTCTTCGGTGGCGGTGTTCGACATCAGCCAGATGAAGGCCGGAGAGGCCCCGGAATACACCGTTCTGCCGATCGGCGAATGGGCCGGGATCGCCGAAGGCCAGCCGCGCGTGGTGCAGCCCGAATTCAACAAGCAGGGCACCGAAGTGTGGTTCTCGGTCTGGAACGCCAAGGACAAGGAATCGGCCATCGTGGTGGTCGACGACAAGACGCTCGAACTGAAACAGGTGATCAAGGACCCGCGCCTGATCACGCCGACCGGCAAGTTCAACGTCTTCAACACCCGCGGCGATATCTACTGATCGCCCGCGCGGACGGGGCTCTCCCTCGCCCCGTCCGCACACCGCTCTCGTCTACCGGCTCACGAGGCAGGAACCATGAAAGATACCTCCCACGGCAAGGTCTTCCTCATCGGCGCGGGGCCGGGCGATCCCGACCTCCTGACCGTCAAGGCGCTGCGCTTGCTGCAAGGCGCCGATGTGGTGGTCTTTGACCGTCTGGTGTCCCCCGAAATCATGTCGCTGATCCCGTCGGGCACGCGCCTGATCGACGTCGGCAAGGCGGCGGGATGCCACAAGCTGCCGCAATCGGGCATCAACGCGCTTCTGGTGCGGCTGGCCTGCGACGGCCAGCGCGTGGTGCGCCTCAAGGGCGGCGACCCGCTGATCTTCGGACGCGGCAGCGAAGAGGCGGCCGAACTGGCGCTGGCCGGCGTGCCTTACGAATACGTGCCCGGCGTGACCTCGGCCCAGGGGGCGGCGGCCTCGACCGGCGTGCCGCTCACCCATCGCGGGCTGGCCAGTTCGGTGCGCTATGTCACCGGGCATCGCGCCAAGGACGCGCCGCTCGATCTCGACTGGGCGCGGCTTGCCGACCCGGACAGCACCCTGGTGATCTACATGGGCGCGATGAACATCGCCGAGATCGCCGAACGGCTCGTCGCCCATGGATTGCCGGGCGACACGCCGGCCATGGCCGTGGCCGCGGCCACCACCCCGGACGAGGCGCGGGCCGTCGCCACCCTGGCAACCCTGGCGGATGCGATCCGGGCGCGGCGTCTTTCCGCGCCGGTCCTGATCGTGATCGGCCGGGTGGTGTCGCTCTACGGTGCCGGACAACAGCCCGCCCGGGCGGAGGTGCTCTATGCCTGATCCGCGCCCTGCCGCCCTCGCCCTGAGCCTGCTGGCGCTTTCGGCCGGCGCGGCGCCGGCCGATGTCTCCGGCCCGCGGGCGCGCGAACTCGAACATATGGTGATCCAGGATTGCGGCTCGTGTCACGGTCTGACGCGCAAGGGGGGCCTCGGCAGCCCGCTGACCCCGCAGGCGCTGGCCCATGCCGAACCCGACGGGCTGGCCGCGATCATCCTCGATGGCGTGCCCGAAACCGCCATGCCGCCCTGGCGCCCGCTTCTGACCGAGGAAGAGGCGCTCTGGATCGCGAATTACTTGCTGAAGGTGACCCCATGAAGATGCTTTTCGCCGCCCTCGCGCTTCTCGCCGCCCCTGCCCTGGCCGACAGCCCCTGCTGCGCCACCGGCGATCTGGGCCTGATCGTCGAACGCGCCAGCGGCTCGCTGCTGCTGGTCGACCGGTCCGACCGTGCCGCGGTGGCGCGGATCGAAGGGCTGGGCGATCTCTCCCATGCCTCGCTGACCTATTCCCCGGACGAACGCTTCGCCTATGTCTTCGGCCGCGACGGCGGGCTTTCGAAGGTCGACCTGCTTGAACGCAAGGTGGTGGCGCGCACCCTCCAGGCGGGCAATTCCATCGGCGGGGCGATCTCGGACGACGGGGCGCTGGTCGCGGTGTCGAACTATACCCCGGGCGGGGTGAAGGTGTTCGATGCCGGCACGCTCGCGCTTGTCGCCGACATCCCCGCCGACGGCAAGACCATCGGGCTGGCCGACCTGCCCGGGCGCCGGTTCATCTGGGCGGTCTGGGATACCGGTCACGCCTTCCTGGGCGATTTCTCGGGCCCCGACCCGGTGATCACCGACCTGGGCGAGGTCGGCAAGAACCCGTTCGACGCGGTGGTGACCGACGATGCGCATACCTATCTGGTCGGACTGTTCGGCGAAAAGGGCGTGACCGCCATCGACCTTTGGGATGCCCCGCCCAGGCCGGTGCGGTTTCTGACGGACTACGGCAGGAAGGAAGACGACATGCCGGTCTACAAGATGCCGCATCTGCAGGGCTGGGCCTTTACCGAGGGCCAGTTCGTCCTGCCCGCCGTGGGGCAATACGACCTGCTCTGGGTCGACCGCGAAACGCTGGCGGAAAAGGCCCGGACACCGGTGCACGGCCAGCCGGTCTTCATCATCGCCCAGCCGGCCTCGCCCTATGTCTGGGTCAACTTCGCCACCCCGCGCAACGGCGTGGTGCAGGTGGTCGACTCGCGCAGCCACGCGGTGGTGAAGACGCTCGAACCCGGCAAGGCCGTGCTGCACATGGAATTCGCCCCGCGCGGAGCCGAGGTCTGGGTCTCGGTCCGCGACGAGAACAAGGTCGTGATCTACGACACCCGCACCTTCGAGGTGAAGGCCGAGATCGCGGCCCAGGCGCCCTCGGGCATCTTCTTCACCGCCCGCGCGCATCGGCCGGGGCTCTGACCATGCTGGACCGTCTCGACATCACCGATCAGGCCCTGCTCGACGATTTCCAGCGCGATTTCCCCCTGGTGGACCGCCCCTTCGCCGCGATCGCGGCGCGGATCGCCATTCCCGAAACCGAGGCGATCGCGCGGCTGCGGGCGCTGAAGGCGGCCGGCACGATTTCGCGCGTCGGCGCGACGGTGCGGCCCAACACCGCCGGGGCGTCGACCCTGGCCGCCCTGGCGGTGCCGGACGAACGGATCGAAGAGGTCGCCGCCATCGTCGGGCAGGAGGACGGGGTGAACCATTCCTATCTGCGCGAGCACGACTGGAACCTGTGGTTCGTCGCCACCGCGCCCGACCCCGCCGCCCTGCAGGCCTCGCTTCACCGGATCGGCGCGCGGGCCGGGCTCGACGTTCTCGACCTGCGGCTCAAGCGGGCCTTCAACATCGACCTCGGCTTTTCCCTGCGCGACCGGGCGGCGCGGCCCTGTTCGACGGCCCAGGCCGACCTGTCGGCGCTGCGCGACAGCGACCGGCCGATCCTCCATGCCCTGTCGCAGGGCCTCGATCTGGTGCCGCGCCCCTATGCGGCGCTGGCCGCACGCCTCGGCTGCGACGACACGGCGCTCAGGACGCGGATCGGCGCGCTGGCGCGGGCCCGGCTCATCACCCGCCTGGGCGTGATCGTGCGCCACCGCGCGGTGGGCTGGAGCGCCAATGCGATGGTGGTCTGGACCCTGCCCGATGCCCGGATCGAAGCGGCCGGCACGGCGCTGGCGCGGCTGCCGGGCGTCACGCTCTGCTATCAGCGCGAGACGGTGCCCGGGGTCTGGCCCCATGGGCTGTTCTCGATGATCCACGCCCGCTCGCGCTCGGAGGCGCTCGAGGTTCTCGACCGCGCCGCCCGGCTGCCCGAGCTCCACGGCGCCGATCACCAGGCTCTCTTCTCGACGCGCTGTTTCAAGCAGACCGGCGCGCAGATCGCCCGCAACCCGGACAAGGCCGCCTGACATGCGCCACGCACCGCTTCCCCCCGATGCGCTGGATGCCACCGACCGCGCCCTGATCAACCGGCTGCAGGACGGGGTCGCGATCGTCGCCAGCCCCTATGCCGCGCTGGGCGACGAGATGGGGCTGAGCGAGGACGAGGTGCTGTCCCGGATCGAACGGCTGCGCGGCATCGGGGCGCTGACCCGGTTCGGCCCCTTCATCGACGCCGCGGCGCTGGGCGGCGCGTTCTGCCTCTGCGCCATGCAGGTGCCCGACGAGCGTTTCGACGCGGTCGTGACTTTGGTCAATGCGCATGACGAGGTGGCGCATAATTATCAACGTATCCACCGCCTGAACATGTGGTTCGTCCTGGCCTGCGAAACCGAGGCCGGAATCACCCGCGCGGCGGATGCGATCGAGGCGGAAAGCGGGATCACCGTGCACCGCTTTCCGAAACTGAAAGAATTCTTCATAGGCTTCCGGGTGTCGGCATGAAACTCGACGAAACAGATCGCAGGATCCTGACCGCCACCCAGGGCGGGCTACCGCTCGCGCCGCGGCCCTTTGCCGTGGTGGGCAGCTGGATCGGCCTCGACGAGGACGAGGTCCTCGCCCGGGTCGCGGCGATGCAGGACCGGGGCGTCATCCGCCGCGTCGCCGCCGCGCCCAACCACTATGCGCTGGGCCTCTCGATGAACGGCATGAGCGTCTGGGACCTGGCCGACGACATGGCCGAGACCCTGGGCGCCCGGGTCGGCGCGCTGGCCTTCGTTTCGCATTGCTACCTGCGCCCGCGCGCGCTGCCCGACTGGCCCTACAATCTCTTTGCCATGATCCACGGCCGAAGCCGCGACGAGGTCGAGGGGCATCGCGCCGAAATTGCGGCGATCCTCGGGGCCGCGTGCCGGCAAAGCGACGTTCTCTACTCCAAACGCATCCTGAAGAAGACCGGGATGCGCCTCAGAAAGGAGGCTTCCCGATGTTCCGCCTGACGCAATACATGCGCGAGCTGGTCGACCCCACGCCGGTGCGCGGACGCCGCGGCTCGGGCCCGGTCAAGCCGGTGGTGATCTGGAACCTCACCCGGCGCTGCAACCTCAGGTGCCGGCATTGCTATACCACCTCGGCCGATATCGAGTTTCCCGGCGAACTGTCGACCGATCAGGCCAAGGGGGTGATGCGGGATCTGAAGGATTTCGGCATCCCGGCGCTCATCCTGTCCGGCGGCGAGCCGATGTCGCGGCCCGATTTCTTCGACCTGGCCGAACAGGCCCGGGCGCTCGATTTCCGCTATCTGGCGCTGTCGACGAACGGCACCCGGATCATGGACGGCGCCGCCCAGCGCGTCGCCGACCTCGGGTTCGACTATGTCGGGATTTCGATCGACGGGATCGGCGCCAGGAACGACTGGTTCCGCGGTGTCGACGGCGCCTATGCCGCCGCGCTCAACGGGGTGCGCGAATGCAAGAAGCGCGGGGTGAAGGTGGGGCTGCGCTTCACCATCACCGAAGACAACGCCGCCATGCTGGAAGACATGCTCGACCTCTGCGAGGGCGAAGGCGTGGACAAGTTCTATCTGTCGCATCTGGTCTATGCCGGTCGCGGCGACAAGCATCGCGGCGACGATACCCAGCACGCCCGCACCCGGCGCGCGATGGATATCCTGATCGACCGCGCCTGGGTGGCGGTGGCCGAGGGCGAACCGCTCGACATCGTCACCGGCAACAACGATGCCGACGCGGTCTGGTTCCTGAAATGGGCCGAGCGCAATTTCGATGCCGCCCGGGTGGCGCATCTGCGCGACCATCTCGAGGCCTGGGGCGGCAATTCCTCGGGGCTGGGGGTGGCCAATATCGACCCGCTGGGCCGGGTGCATCCGGATACCTACTGGTCGGATTATACGGTGGGGAATGTGAAACAGACGCCGTTTTCCGCGCTATGGACCGGCGACGACCCGATGCTGGCCACCCTGCGGCAACGGCCGCGCCCCCTGAAGGGGCGCTGCGGCGCCTGCGCCTTCAAGCAGGTCTGCGGCGGCAACACCCGCATCCGCGCGCTGCAGATTTCGGGCGATCCCTGGGCCGAGGACCCGGCCTGTTACCTCTCCAACGCCGAAATCGGCGTCGACGCGGCCGGGTTCGCCGACCGCCTGCAAGTCACCCCCTTCCGAGGCAAGAGCCATGACCCGGTTCACCGCTTTTTCTGACCGGCCGCTGCCGGTCGCCAAGAATTTCGAAAATCCTTGTTCACGCGATTTCGAATTCGCGTTTCAAGCGTTTTCGAAACCGCTTGACCCAAGCCGCTTCGAAGCGGCTTGCCGCGCCGGCGATTGCGGCGCTTCTGGCGCTTCCGGTGCAGGCAGGCCCCGATGGCAAGGTGATCTATGACGACCTCTGCGCCGCCTGCCATGCCGACAGCCGGCTCGGCGGGATCGGGCCGGCGCTGATCCCCGAAAGCCTGGCCCGGCTCCGCGGCGAAAGGCTCGAGGCCGTCATCGCCCATGGCCGGGTCGCCACCCAGATGCCCGCCTTCGCCGACACCCTGTCGCCGGAAGACATCGCCGCCGTCGCGGCCTATATCTCGCAACCGCTCGACGCGGTGCCGGACTGGGGCACGGCCGAGATCGAGGCGACGCGCGCGATGGTCGCGGACTATGCGCCGGCGGAGGCTCCGGTCTTCACCGGCGATCCGATGAACATCACCCTGGTGGTGGAAACCGGCGATCACCATGTCAGCGTTCTCGATGGCGACACGTTCCAGGTGCTCGACCGCTTCGCCACGCCCTTCGCCGTGCATGGCGGCCCCAAATTCTCGCCCGACGGCCGCTTCGTCTTCGTCATGTCGCGCGACGGCTGGGTGCAGAAATACGATATCTGGTCGCTGTCCGAGGTCGGCCGCGTCCGCGCCGGCCTCAACAGCCGCAACATCGCGATGAGCGCCGACGGCAAGTGGCTGGCGGTGGCGAATTACCTGCCGCACACGCTGACGATCCTGTCGACCGCCGACCTGTCGGTGGCGCAGGTGCGCCGGGTGGTCGCGCTGGACGGCAGCGAAAGCCGGGTCTCGGCCGTCTATCAGGCGCCGCAGCGGCAAAGCTTCATCCTGGCCCTGAAGGACGCCCCCGAAATATGGGAGATCGGCACCACCGCCGATGCCGGCCCCTTCCATGACGGCTTCGTCCACAGCTACGAGACCGGCATGAAGGAAAGCCTGGCCGCCGAAACCGGCCTCTTCGCCCGCCGCCGGATCGGGATCGACGAACCGCTGGACGATTTCTTCTTCACCCCCGATTACCGCAACCTGATCGGCACCAACCGGGGCGGCGACGCGGGCGTGGTGGTGAACCTCGATGTCGGACGCGAGATCGCCACCCTGCCCCTGCCCGGGATGCCGCATCTGGGATCGGGGATCAGCTGGATATCGAACGGCCGGCCGGTGATGGCCACCCCGCACCTGCGCGAGGGCCGGCTTTCGGTGATCGACACCCGGGACTGGTCGCTGCTGAAGACCATCGAGACCGCCGGCCCCGGCTTCTTCCTGCGCAGCCACGAGACCTCGCCCTATGTCTGGGCCGACGTCTTCTTCGGCCCGAACAAGGACAAGATCCACATCATCGACAAGGACAGCCTCGAAATCGTCCGCACGCTCGATCCCGCACCGGGCAAGACCGTGGCGCATATCGAGTTCACCCGCGACGGCAGCCATGCCCTGGTCTCGATCTGGGAAGAGGACGGCGCGGTGATCGTCTACGACGCCAGGACCTTCGACGAGGTCACGCGCCTGCCGATGCGCAAGCCCTCGGGCAAGTACAATGTCTGGAACAAGATCACGTTTTCCGATGGCACAAGCCACTGAGACCCAGGCCATCCTCGTCTCGCATGGCAGCCCCTCCGATCCGGACGGGCAGCAGGCCCAGATCGCGCGGCTGGCCGGCCGGGTGGCGCGCCTGTTGCCCGGCTGGCGGGTGCGGGGCGCGACGCTGGCCGCCAAAGGCGCGTTCGAAACCGCAATGGCGCAGCTTGCGAACCCGCTGATCTGCCCGCTCTTCATGGCGCCCGGCTGGTTTGTGGACAGCCTGATCCCGGCACGGCTGGGCGATGCCCCGGCGCGCCTTCTGCCACCGCTGGGCATCGATCCCCGCCTGCCCGGCCTGGTCCGGGACGAGGCCGGCGCAGCCCTGACGGCGCAGGGCCTCTCGGCCACGGACACCACCCTGGTCATCGCCGCGCATGGCAGCCCGTCGCACCGGCAAAGCGCCGCCGCCGTGCCGCTTCGCCGATCGCCTGGCCACCCTGATGCAACCGCGCGCTGCGGCTCGGCTTCGTCGAGGAACCCCCGTTCCTGCGTCAGGCGGCCCGCGTCTCGGGCCCCGCGCTCTGCATTCCGTTCTTTGCCATCGCGGCCGGGCATGTCCGCCACGATATCCCGCAGGCCCTGTCCCAGGCCGGCTTCGGCGGGACGGTGCTTCCGCCCTTGATCGGCTATCGCCACCTGCCGCGGTTCATCGCCGATGCCCTCACGGCCGCCGCCGGGGAAAGGCGGGCCGCATGATGTCGCGCGGGCCCCGGCGAAACCGGCTGCTCCTGACGATCGGGCTCTATCCCTTCGCCGCCGCCGCCGTCGCGGTGAACCTCTTCATGCTGGGCCTGGCGCTGCACTTCCTGTCCCTGTCGGCGCTCAGCCCGCGCGCGGCGCTGCTGCTGGCCCTGCCGCTGGGCGTGCCGGCATCGTGGCTTGCCGCGCGCTGGATCGGGCGCCTCGTGGCCGAGGCGGACGGACAGCCGGACACCCCCCCGGCGGCTCGGCCCCGCCTGTCCGGCGGCCACGCCGCCCGGGCGGACGGCAAGCCCCCCGGCTCGACGGGCGAATTCCCTTGGGAATGACCTCCAACCGGTCTACCTCTGGAACCCAGGAACCTGCAGCGAGTTTTGGGACCATGCACAAGGCGATTGCGCAAGGAAATGTGGCCGTCATCACCGGCGGGGCGTCGGGGATCGGGCTGGAAGTGGCCACCCGCCTTGCCCGGCAGGGCATGACGCTCTGCCTGGCCGACCTCCCCGGCGAGACCCTCGACGCGGCCGGCGACAGGCTGCGCGCGGCCGGGGCCGGCCAGGTGCTTTGCGCCGCGACGGATGTCGGCGACCCCGATCAGATCGCAGCGCTCGAGGCGCGGGTCAGATCGGAGCTCGGCCCGGTCAGCGTTCTGATGAACAACGCGGGCATCGGGCCGGCCAGCACGATCTTCGACGATCAGGCGACATGGCAGCGCATCGTCGACGTGAACATGTGGGGGATCATCCGCAGCGCGCAGGTCTTCGGGCCGGGCATGATCGCCTCGGGCAAGCCCGGGCTGATCCTCAACACCGGATCGAAACAGGGGATCACCACCCCGCCCGGCAATCCGGCCTACAATGTCTCGAAAGCCGGGGTGAAGGCCTTCACCGAAGCGCTCCAGCATTGGCTGCGCAACATCGAAGGTTGCGCCGTCGAGGCACGGCTCTTCATCCCCGGCTTCGTTTTCACCCCGCTGACGGCGCGCGGCCGCAGCGAAAAGCCCGCAGACGCCTGGACGCCGGCGCAGGTGGTCGATTTCCTGTTCGCCGCCCTCGAACGCGACGATTTCTACATTCTCTGCCCGGATAACGACGTCGACCGCGCGACGGACGAAAAGCGGATCGCCTGGGCGGCCGGCGACATCATCGAAAACCGCCCGCCGCTGTCGCGCTGGCACCCCGACTATGCCGATCTCTTCCGCGCCTGGATGGACACCTGAAGCGCGCGCCGCGGCAGGCGCATCGGAGCGGTCGATTACGGCGGCCGGCCGGATCACTCCGCCGGGGCATCGTCCAGATTGCCGAACCGGCGAATGACGTTTTCCAGCATCCTCGAGCAGCCGTTCGAGAAATCGTTCCACGGCAGGCTGCCGCAGAAGGTGATCGAGCCGGTCGCGAATATCTGGCCGCCGCCGGGCAGACGCACATAGGCGATTTCCGCCCGCACCAGATCCTTCGGCGGCTCGCCCGACAGGGTCGAGAAGTGGCTCAGCACCTCCTCCGGCACGCACATGAAACTCGGCCCATGGCCGAAGCTGCGCGCCAGCACGACCGTGCCCTCGGGCGTGCCCAGCTCGAAATCGGCGCGGTCCAACTCGAACCCGGCCGCGCCGCCGCCCGAAAAGCCGTAATCGCCCAAAGGGTCCTCGTCCACGCCCTCGAAGATCCAGGCCAGCTCCGGATTCCGGGCGTCGGGCGTCAACCGATAGGGCGATCCCTCGAAGAAGCCCTGCCCCGAGAACCCGACCGCCCCGACCTCCTGCGGCGCCCGCCCGTTGCGGCGCCACAACCCGCCATAGCGCCCGTCGAGCATGTGATAACCCTCGCCCGCCTCGGTCGCCCAGGCCCGGATGCCGCCCTCGGCCCGGCGCACCTCGATCACGCCGGGCAGCGTGTCGCTGACCGCGATCTTCCAATAGAAGCCGTTGCCGCCGAGATAGCAGAAATTGCCGCCCTGGCGGGTATAGCCGCGCAGCGCGTCGAGCGTCTGGACGGTATGATATTCCGGGTGCGACCCCGTCACCACGGCATCGTAGCCGGCGATCAGGTCGAGCCCCTCGCGATGAAGGTCCTCATCGGTCACGACATCGACCGCGATCCCCTTCCGGCGGAACCATTCGACCAGATGGCCATCCGCCGGAAAATGCCTGAGCCCCGATCCCTCGTGGATCGCGAAGGTCACGAAACCGGGCCGCATCGTCAGCAGCGGGCGCAGACGCGACGAGAAGCAATGCCCCGCCCCGTCGGGATGATAGTTATAGGTCGACGTGCCGAACCCGGGGTAATTGTCCGCCCCTCGCGGCGTTCCCCAATCGGCGATCCGGCGCTCCATCGTCTGGTCGAGATTGCCCCGGGCGTGGTTGCCATAGGCGATATAGGTGAAGGTCGACGCAAGATAGCAGACCTTCGCCCGCCGCTCGCCCTTCGGCGGCAGGACGAAGAACGGAAGGATGTCCGACAGCTCCCCCTGCGACAGCTTCACGCCATAGACGCCGCTCTCGATCTCCTGCGGCAGCTCGAATTCGACATCCGTCTCCCAGCCGCAGTCATAGATGTCGTCCTCGTGGAAATGGATCGCCGCATATTGGCGCGGGGCATGGCCATGGACCATTTCCGTGCCGTCCCAGGTCGAGCCGCGCACGGCCCGGGTCGGCAGGTTCGTCAACTGGCCGTGCAGGCTCATCGGGCCGGTATCGACGACGCTGGTGCTGTGCATCGCGACACTGAAATCCCAGGACGCCCGCACCGGGCCGTCCCTGTCCCGCTCCCGAACCTGGATATCCTCCAGGCGCCCGTTGAAATGCTCGGACATGCCCCGCGATCCGGGCCTGGCCGCGAAACTCAATCTCATGCCGGGCGCGGGCGACCAGCCTATCGCCGCCTCGGCCCCCGCCTCCTGCGCTCCGTCCAGCGACGCCACGGCAAGCGCGGCGCGCCCCGCGCGCATGTCGAAGCGCAGCTCCAGTTCGTACCAGACCTTTCGCTTCGGCGCGATCCCGGCCGAGACACGCTCGCCACCCGCGTCCAGCACGATACGGTCGGGATAGACCATCAGGCTCCAGACCGGCCGATCCCCGGACCCGAGGCTAAGCAGCGTGCCACCCGTTTCCCGCAGCAGCCAGGGCTGGAACCGCAGCCCGACCGAGATCTGCGCCTTGTCGAAAACCCCGTCCACGGGCACCCAGCCCCAGCTTCCCAGCGCGGCCTCCTGACGGCGGGCCGCGAAGCGCCCGAGGTCGAGCGCCGCGACCTCCTCGATCCGCATTCCCATGCCGGCGGGGTTCGCATCGGCATTCCATATGCGCACGATGCCGGCCGACACGCTGCCCGGCACCTCGCTCGAGCACTTGACCGAAATGCGCTCGCCCGGCCGGGCGGACAACCGGTCGAGATAGCCGGTCAGGGGCGGGACGATCGGTTCACCATGCGCTGTCATGCTGTCCTGGCCTTTCTGCTGTTTCCTGCTGCCGGGGCCGGTCTCAGGCAAGCGCCTGCAACCGGGCCTCCATCTTCGCCAGCGCCCGGTCCAGCCGCGCCAGCAGCTCGCGCAGCTCCTCCGCGCTGATGACCAGCGGCGGCGAAATCAGACAGGCGTTGTTCAAGGGCGGCACCCCCGCAGGATAGACCAGCAACCCCTCCTCCAGGCAAAGGTCCGCGAACTGCCCGGTGGCGTCGATCTCCGCCGGCGGCGGCGTCTTGCTCTGCCGGTCCATCACGAACTCGAACCCCCACAGCAAGCCCCCGGCCCCTCACATCGGCCATATGGGCATAGCGTTGCTGCAGCGCCGTCAGCCCGGCCTCGATCTCTCTGGCGCGCGCCTGCACATTGCCGACGACATCGTTCGCCTCCATGAAATCCAGCACCGCAAGGCAGGTCGCCGCGCTCAGCGGATTGCCCGAAAAGGTATGCCCGATGGGGGTGCGCCCGCTGCCCTGGCGGATCGCCTCGACATGGGGCTCGCGGAGGAAGACGGCCCCCATCGGCGTATAGCCCGCGCTCAGCCCCTTCGCCGTGGTCAGAAGGTCCGGAACGATGCCCTCATGGCCCGAGGCGAACCAGCTTCCGGTGCGCCCCATTCCCGTGATCACCTCATCGGCGATCAACATGACCTCGTGCCGGTCGCAGATGTCCCGCAGATGGCGGAAATACCCCTTGGGCGGCACCAGCGCTCCGCCGGCCGCGCCGACGATCGGCTCGGCGAACACGGCCGCCACATTGTCCGCCCCCACCGAAAGGATGGCCCTTTCCCATTCGGCGGCGGCGGCTTGCCCCTGCTCGTCCTCCGGCAGATCGCCCCAGTCCGACCGGTAACCATAGGCCGGGGGAACCTGGGGAAGGCGTGCAGATAGGTGCCGAAATCCTCGCGCCGCCCGTCATGCCCGGACATCGACAAGGCGCCCATGGTGATGCCGTGGTAACTGCGTTGCCGGCTCAGGAACCGGGTCTTCGTGGGGCGCCCCTTTTCCCGCCAGATCTGCAGCGTCAGGCGCATGGCAAGCTCGGACGCCTCCGACCCGCTGTTGACGAAGACGACATGGTCCAGATCGCCGGGCGTCAGCGCCGTCAGGCGCCGGGCCGAAGCTCTTCCGTCGGAGCGCTGGTGAACTGCCCGGAAAACGCGAAGGCCACGGTGCGGGCCTGGTTCGCCATCGCCTCCGCGACCTCCTCCACACCATGCCCGATATTCGCGGTCATCGCCCCGGACGAGCCGTCGATATAATCCCGCCCCTCCGTGTCCCACAGCCAGACGCCCTTGCCCGCTCGACCGTCTTATACGCCTTGCTCAGATTGTTCTTCAGCAGTGCAGACATCTCGGGTCTCCGGAATGTGACGGCGGCAGGGTCGCGCGCGGGACGTCACATCGTTTCCCCATCGCTCCATGCTAGTCAACCAGGCTTCGGGTTCGACATCCCCCCGCGGGTCCGATCCCGTGAAACCGGGCTGGATATGCGGGCAGCGGTTGCCGCCGGGCAGGTTCGCGCGCGGCCGCTCGCGGTCGGCCGGACCCGCTCGCGCCGACGCTCGCCCCCGAACGGGTGCCCGGTTCGGGTCTTGGGCCTCATCCGGCCCGGGCGGCGCTCTCGCAGGCTCGGCCAGCCGGGACAACGCGGTCGGCCGCATGTCGATGCGCCGTCGGTCTTGGCCGAAGCGCCGGTTTCCGCCCTGCCGCGACCGGCAGGCTGGGCGCGGCGGCAATGGGCCGCCCCCCATCCGGCCCCCTGTCCGGGCCCTCACCGGTGGGCAGCCGGAACAACGCGGTCCGCCGCATGTCGATGCGCCATAGGTCTTCGCCGAAGCGCCGGCTTCCGCCCTGCCGCGACCGGCAGGCTGGGCGCGCCGGCAATGGGCCGCCCCCCATCCGGCCCCCCCGTCCGGCCCCCTGTCCGGGCCCTCACCGTCCGGCGCCTTAACGCCTTTCCTGCCAGACCCTTTCGCCACCGTGCGCCAGACGGATGGCAGCCGGCGGGCAGCCGGGGTGCAGACCTTCACCTTCGCGTAACGAACCTGCGTTAACCCGTCGGGACGGTGTGTTGGCGGTTTCTCAGTCGAAATGCTCGTCTGCGACATTCCCGCGCCGGCCGAAACCGATTTCTTGACCCCTGCCCGCCCCCCTGCGATAACGGGGCCGGAGCAGCCGAGGGGCCCCTGCATGGACGGTGAAACCCAAGCGAAATCAACCGATTGGGGCCATTTCGGCCGGCCGATCTTCGCCGATCCGGCGGCGCGGGCGCTCAGCCGCGTGGGTGTGGTCGATGTCGGCTCGAACTCGGTCCGCCTGGTGGTGTTCGACGGCGCCGCCCGCTCACCGGCTTATTTTTTCAACGAAAAGATCATGTGCGCCCTGGGCGACGGCCTGGCCGAAACCGGCCGCCTCAACCCCCAGGGCCGCGTCCGCGCCCTGTCGGCGATTCGGCGGTTCCAGCGGCTTGCGGACGGTATGGAAACCGGTCCTTTGACCGCCGTTGCGACGGCCGCCGTGCGCGACGCCGCAGACGGCACCGAATTCCGCGACCTCGTCCACTCCCAAACCGGCCTCGAACTGCATGTCATCGACGGGCTCGAAGAGGCGCGGCTGTCGGCCCAGGGCGTGCTTCTGGGCTGGCCCGGGGCCTATGGCCTGGTCTGCGACATCGGCGGCGCGTCGATGGAGCTGGCCGAGATCAGGGACGGCGAGGTCGGCAAACGCGTCACCTCGCAACTCGGACCGCTCCGGCTGCAGGGCATCAAGGGCGGCAAGAAGGCCCGCAAGGAACACATCAGAAGCGTTATCAACGACTTGCACGGAAAGATGGGCGAACAGCACAACCGCCTCTTCCTGGTCGGCGGCTCGTGGCGGGCGATCGCCAAGATCGACATGGATCGCCGCGGCTATCCGCTGCATGTGCTGCACGAATACCGGATGAGCCGCAAGGCGGTGTTCTCGACCGCCAAGCATATCGCCGATAACGACCTCGAAGACCTCCGCCTCCGCTGCGGCGTGTCGGCCCAGCGGATGGCGCTGGTGCCGCTGGCCATCGAGGTGCTGAAGGAAGTCGTCAAAAGCTTCGGACCGCGCGACATCGCCATCAGTTCCTATGGCATCCGCGAAGGCATGCTCTATGAGCAGATGCCCCAGCGCCTGCGCGACCGCGACCCGCTGATCGAGGCCTGCCGCTTTGCCGAGGACAAGGATGCCCGCCTGCCGGGCTTCGGCCGCACGCTCTACGATTTCATCCTGCCGCTCTTCGCCAAGGCGCCGCCGGCGCGGCTGCGCCTGATCAAGGCCGCCTGCCTGCTGCATGACGTCACCTGGCGGGCCCATCCCGACTACCGGGCCGAGCTGTGCTTCGACAACGCCACCCGCGCCAATCTGGGCGGGCTCAAGCATTCCGAACGGATCTTCCTCGGGCTGGCGCTGATGCATCGCTATTCGAACTCGCGCAAGGGCTCGCGGTTCGAACCGCTGTTCGATCTGATCTCGGACTCCGACCAGAAGGCGGCCGAGGTGATCGGCAAGGCGATGCGTTTCGGCGCCATGCTGTGGCTGAAGAAGGACGCCGAACTCGGCACGCTGCGCCCTTATCCGAAGAAGCATGTGCTCGAACTCACCCTCTCGCCCGATGCCGCCCCGCTCTTCGGCGAGGTGGCCGAGGCACGCTTCCAATCGCTCGCCGATGCCCTCGGCGCCCAGCCTCTGGTCCACGTTCCCTAGGCGCGATCCTCCCCGCAGATCATCGGCGACCCTGCCCGCAGCGCTCGTCTGGAGAATTCACTTGATTTTTGGCCACATCGGCCCCCGCTATGCCTTTGACGCGACGTTACCACTATCGACCCACTGCTCCTTTACGGCCAGTCCCTCGATCTTGACTGACTACGCCGACCTGCCGCATCCCGCGGGCAGACAGACACAGGAGTAAACGACGATGGCAACTGGCACCGTCAAATGGTTCAACACCACCAAAGGCTATGGCTTCATCGCGCCCGATGGCGGCGGCAAGGATGTGTTCGTGCATATCTCGGCGGTCGAGCGTTCGGGCCTCACCGGCCTCGCAGACAACCAGAAGGTCACCTACGAGCTTCAGGCCGGCCGTGACGGCCGCGAGTCCGCAGTGGACATCAAGCCCGCCTGAGCCTGACCGGTTCGGCACCTTTCGAACGGGCGCCCCGCCAACGGGCGCCCGTTTTCATTCCGTCAGGCGCTCCTGCCGCAACCGCCGCCGCCGCGCCCATCCCCTGAGCGGCCAGAGCAACACCCGTCCCAGCGGAATCAGCACCGGATGCGCCGCCCGCATCAGACCGGCGGCAAAGGCATCGGCCTCGCGCTCCTGCTCGGTCACCTGCCCGCCCTCGACATGGCCGCAGGCGTGGTGGCCCAGCTCGTGATAGAACGTATGCTCGCGGCTCAGCCGCCGCAGCCAGCGCGGCCCGAAGTCCAGCCCGGGCCAGGCCAGCACGATCCCCGAGACGTAGAATTCATAGAGCCCCAGGTAATCCATCCCGGTCGCCTGTCCGATCACGTCGATCCGGCTGACCCGGTCGAGCGCCTCCGCCACCCCGGCCGTCTCGCTCCAACCGGCGATCTCGGCCAGGATCGCCCGGCGGCCGGGCAGGTCGTCGGCGACGTGAACCGCCACCCCCGGCCCGATCCGCCCCAGCGGCCGCTCGTCCAGTCGCCGCGCCATGATCTCGACCGTCCGGGCATGAAGCGGGTGCAACCCGCCGGCGCGCAACCGCGCCAGCGCGGCGGCGAACCTCTCGCGGTCAAGCTCGCTCAGCGCCGCCAGCAGGGCACCCAGATAGCGCCCGGCCGGCCCCTTGGGCACCTGCCCCCAGGCTGCGCTGTCGAGCCGCGCCTCGATCGCGGGCCCCACCGCCGGCCCAAGCGCCCGAACCCCGCGCCAGCCATCGCGCACGGTTTCGACATCGCCCGTCGCCACGCCGCTCAGCAACCGGTCCACCGCCCGTTCCGCCGGCTCAGCCACGCCTGCCCACCAACGGCCAGGGCACCCCGACGGCGACGGCGGCGCGCCCCGCGGGACGGTGGGTGGGGCGATCCGCGCCCCGCGGGAGCGTCACCCGCCGGCCCCCGCCCGGATGCGGTCCGCCAAGGCCGCGACCGACGGACCGAAATCCTCCACGATCAGGCGCACGCCCTCGGCATTGGGGTGGAGACCGTCGCCCTGCATATACCGCACCGCCTGGGCCGGATCGGCGCCCAGCGCCGCCAGCAGGTCGGGATAGATCAGCGTGTCATGCTCCGCCGCCAGGTCGGGCCAGATCGCCCGGAACGCCGCCTGATAGTCCGGCCCGTAATTCGCCGCCACCGGCACGCCGACCAGCAGCACCTCCAGCCCCTTCGCCTGCGCCGTCTCGATCATCGCCGCCAGGTTGGCCCGCGCCTCTTCGGGCGGCAGCCCGCGCAGCACGTCGTTGCCGCCCAGCTCCAGCACGACCCCCTGCACCCCCGCCTCCAGCGCCCAGTCGAGCCGCGCCCGACCGCCCGCCGTGGTATCGCCCGACACCCCGGCCTGCACGAACTCGACAACCTCGCCCCGCGCCGCCATCCAGGCCCGCAGCTGCGGCACCAACCCGTCGCCTTCAGCCAGGCCATAGCCCGCCGTCAGGCTGTCGCCGAAGGCGATCAGCTTCACCGGTTCGGCCGCCGCCGGGGCGACCGCCAGCAGGACCGATAAAATCAATCCGATCATGGCCTTGCCCAGCCGCCGCCCGGCCCCATATGTGAATGATCTTCCCGCCCGAAGGCCCACACTCATGATCCCGCCTGCCATCTCGCTTGTCGAAACCTCGCTGTCGCTTCAGGGCAATGCCGGCCCCGTCGACATCCTCCACTCCATCACCCTCGATGTAAACCGCGGCGAAACGCTGGCCCTGGTCGGCCCCTCCGGCTCGGGCAAATCCTCGCTCCTGATGCTGATGGGCGGGCTGGAACGCGCCAGCGGCGGCACGGTGACCGCGCTCGACCACGACCTGACCGCGATGTCCGAGGACGAACTGGCCCGCTTCCGCCGCGATCACATGGGCGTGGTGTTCCAGTCCTTCCACCTGATCCCGACGATGACCGCGCTGGAAAACGTGGCCACGCCGCTGGAACTCGCCGGCCACCGCGATGCCCTCGCCCGCGCGGCGGAAGAGCTCGACCGCGTCGGCCTCTCGGCCCGCGCCGATCACTATCCCAGCCAGCTTTCGGGCGGCGAACAGCAGCGCGTCGCCCTGGCCCGCGCCGCCGCGCCTCGGCCCGATATCCTGCTGGCGGACGAGCCCACCGGCAATCTCGACAGCGCCACCGGCAAGCAGATCGTCAAGCTCCTCTTCTCGCTGCGCCAGGCCCATGGCAGCACCCTGGTGCTGGTCACCCACGACCCGGCCCTCGCCGAACGTTGCGACCGCGTGCTGCACCTGCGCGACGGCCGCCTCGTCCCCGCGTCCGAGACCGTGTGATGATCCGATCCGCTGCGAAAGGCCCCACTTTGGAAGGCCGCGCCATATGAGCCTCGCCCATGCCTTCCGCATCGCCCGACGCGAGCTGCGCGGCGGCCTCCGGGGCTTCGGCATCTTCCTGGCCTGCCTCGCCTTCGGCGTCGCCGCCATCGCCGGCATCGGCTCGACCCGCGCCGCGATCGAGGCGGGGCTGTCCCGCGAAGGCGCGGCCCTTCTGGGCGGCACGGCCGAGATCGAACTGACCTACCGCTTCCCCACCGATACCGAACGCGCCTGGATGCGGGCCAATGCCAGCGCGGTCTCGACCGTGGCCGATTTCCGCTCGATGGCCGCGCTGGGCGACGACCGCGCCCTGACCCAGGTCAAGGCGGTGGACGATGCCTATCCGCTGGTGGGCCAGGTCACGCTCGCCCCGGACATGCCGCTTGCCCAGGCCCTTTCCGCCCAAGACGGCATCCCCGGCGCGGCGATGGACCGGATCCTGGCCGACCGTCTGGGCCTCACGCCCGGCGACGGCTTCACCCTGGGCGGCGTGCCCTTCCGCCTCTCGGCCATCCTGACGCATGAGCCCGACAACGCCACCGGCAGCCTCACGCTGGGGCCCCGCACCCTGGTCGCGCTCGATGCGCTCGAAGGCACGCCGCTTCTCGCCCCCGGCACGCTCTACAAGACCCAAAGCCGCATGACCGAACCGCCCGGCACCGACCTCGCCGCCCTGAAACGTGCCGCCCAGGCCGCCATGCCCGAATCCGGGATGCGCTGGCGCGATGCCCGCAACGGTGCGCCGGGCGTGGCGCAATTCGTCCAGCGGCTCTCGGCCTTCCTGATCCTGGTCGGCCTTTCGGGCCTGGCGGTGGGCGGCGTCGGCGTCTCGACCGCCGTGCGCGCCTATCTCTCGGGCAAGACCGCCACCATCGCCACGCTGCGCACCCTGGGCGCCAGCAACGCCACCATCTTCGCCGCCTATGCCCTGCAGATCGCCGCCCTCTCCGCGCTGGGCATCGCGCTGGGCCTGGCGCTCGGCGGCCTCGCCCCGCTGGCCCTGGCGCCGATCCTGCAGGCGCAACTGCCGGTGCCGGCGATCTTCACCCTCTACCCGCGCCCCCTGTTCGAGGCCACCGCCTATGGCCTGCTCACCGCCGCGCTCTTCACCCTCTGGCCGCTGGCCCGGACCGAAACGATCCGCCCCGCCACCCTCTTGCGCGATGGCGGCCATGCCGCCCGCCGCCTGCCCCGCGCCCGCTATATCCTCGCCACCGGCGCGCTTCTCGGCGCGCTCATCGCCACCGCCGCCTTCTATTCCGGCTCGGTCACGCTCACCCTCGCCACCGCCGGCGGGTTGATCGCCGCGCTCCTGCTGCTGGCGCTGGCCGCGCTGGCGGCCCACTTCACCGCCCGCCGCCTGCGCCCGCTCTCGCGCGGCCGGCCGGCGCTGCGCTGGGCCCTCCGCCGCCATCGCGGGCCCAGGTCGAAGGCTCTGCCGGTCACCCTCCGCTCGGCCTCGGCCTTTCCGTGCTGGCCACCGTCGGCCAGATCGACGGCAACCTGCGCGGCGCCATCGCCCGCGACCTGCCCGAGGTGGCGCCTTCGTATTTCTTCGTCGACATCCAGAAGGACCAGATCGACGGCTTCCTGGCGACGCTGGAGAGCGACCCCGACGTCACCAAGGTGGAAGACGCGCCCATGCTGCGCGGTGTCATCGCCCGGATCAACGACCGCCCCGCGCGCGAGGTGGCAGGCGACCACTGGTGCTGCGCGCCGATCGCGGCATCACCTATGCCGCCGCCCCGCCACCGAACACCCGCATCACCGCCGGCACCTCTGGCCGCCCGACTATACCGGCCCCGCCGGCAGTCAGCTTTGCCGCCGAAGAAGCGGCCGAGATGGGGCTCAAGCTGGGCGACAGCCTCACCGTCAACGTGCTGGGCCGCGATATCACCGCCACCATCACCAGCTTCCGCCAGGTCGATTTCTCGACCGCCGGCATGGGCTTCGTCATGATCATGGACCCGGCCTCGATCTCGGCCGCGCCGCATGGCTTCATCGCGACCGTCTATGCCGCGCCCGAGGCCGAGGCCGGCATCCTGCGCGACCTGTCGCGCGCCTATGCCAACATCACCGCCATTCGGGTGAAGGACGCCATCGCCCGCGTGTCCGAGATGCTGTCGGCGCTCGCCTCGGCCACCGCCTGGGGCGCCTCGGCGGCGCTTCTGACCGGCTTCCTGGTGCTGATCGGCGCCGGCGCCGCCGGGGCGCCGGCCCGCGCGCATGAGGCGGCGGTGCTGAAGACGCTCGGCGCCAGCCGCGCCCGCATCCTGACCAGCTTCCTCGCCCGCGCCGCGCTCCTGGGCCTCGCCTCGGGCGCGGTGGCGCTGGCGGCGGGCATCGCCGGCGGCTGGGCGGTCAGCCATTTCGTCTTCGACACCGGGTTCGAGGTGATCTGGTCCGCCGGGCTCGCCATCGTGCTGGGCGGCATCGCGGCCAACCTTCTGGCCTCGGCCGGCTTCTCGCTCCGCGCCCTGTCCGTGCGCCCCGCCCGCACGCTCCGCGCCCGCGACTGAAGCCTGCGGGAATTCCCCCTTGCGGCCCCGGCCCCCGGGTGGCATCCAACCCATGCTGCACCTGCGAAACACCCGGAAAGGACAGCCCATGCCTGCCAGCCAGACCGCCCCGACCGCAACGCTCCCGCTGCCCGCGACGCGACTCACCCCCGCCCAGCAGGAAAGCCTGGTCCAGATCGTCCGCCGCGCCGCCCGGGCCGAGATCCTGCCCCGCTTCCGCAACCTGACCGCCGGGCAGATCAGCGAAAAGACCGGCCCCCAGGACCTGGTGACCGAGGCCGATACCGGCGCCGAAGCGATGATCGCCCGCGCCATCCTGCGTCTGTTCCCCAATGCCACCGTGCTGGGCGAGGAAGCCTTCGCCGCCGACAAATCGCTGCGCGACACCGCCGCCCGCGCGGAACTCGCCTTCATCGTCGACCCGGTCGACGGCACCTGGAACTTCGCCCATGGCGTGCCGCTCTTCGGCGTGATCCTGGCCGCGACGCGGTTCGGCAAACCGATCTACGGCCTGCTCTACGATCCGATCACCGACGACTGGATCACCGCATCCGAGGACGGCCCCGCCCTGCAATCGGAAATCGCCGCGCCGTCGAAACACCTCTCCACCGCCCCGGGCGGCGCGCTCTCAGACCTGTCGGGCATCGCCCATGTGCCGCTGATGAGCCAGGCCCATCAAGAGGCCTTCGCCCCGCTGATCCCCGCCTTCGCGCGGGTGAATTCTCTGCGCTGCTCATGCCACGAATACCGGTTGATGGCCCAGGGCGCGGCCGATTTCGTGCTCTCGGGCATCCTCAACCCCTGGGACCACGCCGCCGGCGCCTTCATCGCCACCCGCGCCGGCGGCGTCGCCCGCTTCCTCGACGGCAGCGATTACGACATCGGCGTGAAACAGGGCTATCTCCTGACCGCCGCGAACGAGGCGACATGGTCCGCGGTGCGCGACAAGGTGGCGCCGGCGCTGCTTGGCTGAGCGCCGGGGGCCAGCCCCCGGACCCCGGGATATTTCCAGTCAGATGAAGACCGGATCTGGTCCCCTGCTTCATCTGACCCCAAATATCCCCGCCGGAGGCTCCCGCCTTCTCAGCCTGCCCCCCGGCCCGAGAGACGCGTCGCCTCTCGGACAGGTGAATAGACTCGTGCGGTAGCACGCATTTTGGTCAAGCCGAGAGAGGCCGGCTCACTCCGCCGCCTCGCCATAGGCCTCGACCGGCGGGCAGATGCACATCAGGTTGCGGTCGCCCCAGGCATTGTCGACCCGGTTGACCGGCGGCCAGTACTTGTCGACCCGGAAGGCGCCCGGCGGGAAACACCCCTCTTCGCGGCTATAGGGCCGGTCCCAGTCCTTGACCAGGTCCTCCATCGTGTGCGGGGCATTCTTCAGCGGGTTGTTCTCGGGGTCGATCCGGCCCTCCTCGATGGCGCGGATCTCCTCGCGGATGGCCAGCATCGCGTCGCAGAACCGGTCCAGCTCGGCCTTGGTCTCGGACTCGGTCGGCTCGATCATCAGCGTGCCGGCCACCGGCCAGCTCATCGTCGGCGCGTGAAAGCCGTTGTCGATCAGCCGCTTGGCGATGTCGTCCACGGTCACGCCGGCGCTCTCGGCATAGGGCCGCGTGTCGAGGATGCATTCATGCGCCACCCGCCCGTCCGGCCCCTTGTAGAGCACCTCATAGGCGCCCTTCAGCCGGCTGGCGATATAATTGGCGTTGAGGATCGCCACCTTGGTTGCCTGGGTCAGCCCGGCGCCCCCCATCATCAGCACATAGGCATAAGAAATCGGCAGCACCGATGCCGATCCATAAGGCGCGCTGCTGACCGCGCCGGACTTCTCGGGCAGATGCGGCACCAGATGCGCCTTGACGCCGATCGGCCCCATGCCCGGGCCGCCGCCGCCATGCGGGATGGCAAAGGTCTTGTGCAGGTTCAGGTGGCTGACATCGCCGCCCAGATCGCCCGGCCGGCTCAGCCCCACCATCGCGTTCATGTTGGCGCCGTCGATATAGACCTGGCCGCCATGCTCGTGGGTGATCGAACAGACCTCGCGCACGGTTTCCTCGAACACGCCATGGGTCGAGGGATAGGTGATCATGCAGCCCGCCAGGTTGTCGCGGTGCTTCTCGGCCTTTTCCAGGAAGTCGCCCAGGTCGATATCGCCATTCGGGCGCGATGCCACCGGCACCACCTCCCAGCCCACCATCTGGGCGCTGGCCGGGTTGGTGCCATGCGCGCTCATCGGGATGAGGCAGACCTTGCGGTGCCCCTGCCCCCGCGCCTCGTGCCAGGCGGCGATGGTCAGCAGCCCGGCATATTCGCCCTGCGCCCCCGAATTGGGCTGCATCGAGAAATCGTCGTATCCGGTGATCTGGCACAGCTTGGCGCTCAGATCCTCGATCAGGAACTTGTAGCCCAGCGCCTGATCCTCGGGGCAGAACGGGTGCAGCATGGCGAATTCGCGCCAACTGATCGGCATCATCTCGGCCGCCGCGTTCAGCTTCATCGTGCAGGACCCCAGCGGGATCATCGCCCGATCGAGCGCCAGGTCGCGGTCGGCCAGCCGGCGCATATAGCGCATCATCTCGGTCTCGGCCCGGTTCATGTGGAAAACCGGATGGGTCAGGAAATCGCTGCTCCGGTGCAGTGCCTCGGGCACGCGGTATTCGGGGGTGAAATCGTCATCCTTGCGGGTGATGCCGAAGGCCCGCCAGACCGCCTCGACATCCTCGGGGCGCACCGCCTCGTCCAGCGCGATACCGACCCGGCGCTCGCCCACCTTGCGCAGGTTCACCCCCTCGTCCACCGCCGATTTCATCACCGCCGCCTGCAACGGGCCCACGTCCACCGTGATGGTGTCGAAAAAGACCTTCGGGTCGACCTTGAACCCGGCCTCCTCCAGCCCCTTGGCCAGGCGCACCGTCTTGCGGTGGATCCGCTGGGCGATGGCCTTCAGCCCCTCGGGCCCGTGATAGACCGCATACATCCCCGCCATCACCGCCAAGAGCGCCTGCGCCGTGCAGACATTCGAGGTCGCCTTCTCGCGCCGAATATGCTGTTCGCGGGTCTGCAGCGCCAGCCGATAGGCACGATTGCCGTGGCTGTCGATCGAGACGCCGACCAACCGCCCCGGCATGGCGCGCTTATGCGCCTCGCGGCACGACATATAGGCCGCGTGCGGCCCGCCATAGCCCATCGGCACGCCGAAGCGCTGGGTATTGCCGACGGCGATATCGGCCCCCATCGCGCCCGGCTCCTTCAGCAGGGTCAGCGCCATGATATCGGCCGCCATGATGGCAACGGCCTTGGCCTCGTGCAGCTTCGCGATCACATCGGTGAAATCGCGGACATGGCCATAGGTGCCGGGATACTGGAAGATCGCCCCGAAGACGGCGCTCGGGTCCAGCTTGTCGGGATTGCCGACGATCACCTCGATCCCCAGCGGCCTGGCGCGGGTCTGGATCACCTCGATATTCTGCGGATGGCAATCGCGGTCGACGAAGAAGGCCTTGGCCTTCGATTTCGCCACCCGCTGCGCCATGGTCATCGCCTCGGCGCAGGCCGTCGCCTCGTCGAGCAGGCTGGCATTGGCAATCTCAAGCCCGGTCAGATCGCTGATCATGGTCTGGAAATTCAGCAGCGCCTCGAGCCGGCCCTGGCTGATTTCCGGCTGGTAAGGCGTATAGGCGGTGTACCAGGCCGGGTTCTCCAGGATGTTGCGCTGGATCGCGGGCGGCGTCACCGTACCGTAATAGCCCTGCCCGATCAACGACTTGAGCACCCTGTTCCTGTCCGCCACCTGGCGCATGTAATGCAAAAGCTCACGCTCGGACTTGGGCTTGCCGATCTCCAGCGGCGCCTCGGCGCGGATCGCGCTCGGCACCGTCTCGGCGATCAGCGCATCGAGGGTTTCCGCCCCCACCACCTTCAGCATCGCGTCCATCTCGGCCGGGCTCGGGCCGATATGGCGGCGGTTGGCGAAGTCGTACGGCAGATAGTCGGTCGGAGTGAAAGCCATGATGCCCTCTTGCAGATGATCCCGAAAGGGCAACGCCACCGGCCGCCCTTTCATCTTTCTTCAAATACTCTCGCCGAAGGCCCCGAATTTTCGCTGAAAATTCGCGCCCCGCGCAGGATCAGCCGATGAAGTCCTTGTACTCGGCCTCGTCCATGTAATCGTCCATCGGCGACAGGTCGGCGGGCTTCATCTTGAAGAACCAGGCATCGCCCAGCGGGTCCTCGTTCACCTTGCCCGGGTCCTCGACGATGGCGTCGTTGACCTCGACGATCTCGCCATCCAGCGGCGCCAGGATATCGCTGGCCGCCTTGACGCTCTCGATCACGCAGATCTCGTCGTCCTTGGCCACCTCTGTGCCCACCTCGGGCAGTTCCACGAACACCACGTCGCCCAGCTGCTCGCTGGCATGTTCGGTGATGCCCACCACGATCAGCCCGTCTTCCTCGCGCAGCCATTCGTGTTCTTCGGTATATTTCATCGGGGTCCGTCTCCCTGTTGGATCATCGTTTGAATGTTGCCGGAACGAAGGGCAAGGCGGCCACCTTGACCGGCATCCGCTTGCCCCGCACCTCACCGTAAAGCGTCGTGCCCTCTGCCGACAAGCGCGCCGGCACATAGCCCATCGCCACCGGCCCGTTCGCGCTCGGCCCGAAACCGCCGCTCGTCACCTCGCCGATGGGCTCGCCGCCGTCTTCGCCCTCATAGAGCGGCACATGCGCCCGCATCGGCGCCCGGCCCTCGGGCGCCAGCCCGACCCGGGCGCGCCCGGCGCCGTCTTCCAGCTCGCCCAGGATGCGCGCCGCCCCCGGGAAGCCGCCCTCGCGCGCACCGCCCCTGCGCCGCGCCTTCTGCATCGCCCAGACCAGCCCCGCCTCGACCGGGCTCGTCCCGGTGTCGATATCGCTGCCGTAAAGGCACAGCCCCGCCTCCAGCCGTAGCGAATCCCGCGCGCCCAGCCCGATCGGCTCGACGAAATCCTCGGCCAGCAGCACCCGCGCCAGGTTCTCGGCTTGGCCCTCGTGGACCGAGATCTCGAACCCGTCCTCGCCGGTATAGCCCGAGCGCGAGATCCACAGCTCGTCGAACACGCTGTCGGTCACGATCACATCCATGAAGCGCATGTCGCGCACGGCCGGCGCGATCGCCTCCAGCGCCTCCTCGGCGCGCGGGCCCTGCAGGGCCAGAAGCGCCCGGTCGGTCACCTCCTCGATCTCGCAGCCCGGCAGCGCGGCACGCATATGGGCGATATCGGCGCCCTTGCAGGCGGCATTCACCACCACGAAAAGGTGATCGCCGCGATTGGCGACCATCAGATCGTCCAGGATCCCGCCCTGCGCGTCGGTGAAGAAGGCGTATCGCTGGCGCCCCTCGCCCAGCGCGATCAGGTCCTGCGGCACCAGCGCCTCAAGCTCGGCCGCGCCATTGCCCGCCGGCCCGCGCAGGATCACCTGGCCCATATGGCTGACATCGAACAGCCCGGCCGCGGCGCGGCAATGCAGATGCTCCTTCAGCACACCCAGCGGATATTGCACCGGCATCTCGTATCCCGCGAAGGGCACCATCTTGGCCCCCAGTTCCAGATGCAGCCCGTAAAGACATGTCCGCTGCAAATCGCCCACCGCCTCGGCCATCGCCAACTCCCTGCTGCGCCGTCTCGTGCCCGTGAATCCGGTCCGGCATCAAAATCCGCCCCGGGGCCTGGCCCGGAACCCTGATGCCCCCTCTGTCCCTTCGCCTGAGATCGCTATCCCTTCGGCGCCCCGGCGTCCGGCAAGGCCGGGCCCGGGATCTCTCCAGAGTGTCTGACGCAGGATCGGTCCCTGGGGCCTGAGAGTTTCCGGGGCGGTTGCTCCTTCGGCACCGGACTGGGTCCGGTTCTCCCGAACCTGCGGTTCATGCATACGCTAGTATACCGCACCCGCCCCGGCAAGAGGCCTCAATCGCAGAAAATCTCATAATGAACTTGGCCACGCGGTCATGAAACACCGCGCCCGGCCCTTGCCCGGCCGCCTCAGGCCCCGGCGGCGGCCTTTTGCTGCGGCACCGCACAGGTTGCGCCGGCGGTCATGATGGCGCGCAGCGGATCGTTGTCGCAGACCAGCTCGCTCAGCGTGATTTCGTCCAGATGGGCATAGAACGCCTCGGCCGCGCTCTGAATCGCCAGCCGCAGCCGGCAGGCATCGACCAGCGGGCAGGTATTGTCGACATCGGCGAAGCATTCGGTCAGCGGCACATGGGATTCCAGCGCCCGGAAGACATTGCCGATGACGATCTCATCGGCCGGTTTGCCCAGTTCCAGACCGCCATTGCGGCCGCGCTGGGTGTGCAGATACCCCAATTGTCCCAACTGGTTGATCACCTGTGCCAGATGGTTCTCGGAGGTATTGCAACATTCGGCAATCTCGGCCTTCGTGACCAGACGGCCGCGATTGACCTCGCAATACATCAGAACCCGGATGGCGATATTCGTTCTCTTGGTGATCCGCAACGGGGCGACCCCTCTGGCTGAGGAAAAGGTGAGCGTACTATGCCTGTTTAGGCCTTCTATCGGTTTGACATGGATCAATCCATGGGCAAATTGACCGAATGAGCACCGAGAGGCACGCATATTTCTTCGGCTACGGCTCGCTTGTCAACCTGGCGACGCACGATTACGCCGATGCCCACCCCGCCCGCGCCCGTGGCTGGCGCCGGGCCTGGCGCCACACCAACCTGCGGCCGGTGGCCTTCCTGACGGCGATCCGCGACCCCTCCTGCACCATCGACGGCATGATCGCCCATGTCCCGGGCGACGACTGGAGCGCGCTCGATCTGCGCGAACACGCCTATGCCCGGGTGCGCGCCTGCGACGATGTCGATCATGCGCTCGATCACCGGCCGACTGTGGCGCTCTATGCCATCCCGCACGATGCCCATGGCCAGCCCGACACGGCGCATCCGATGCTGCTCAGCTATGTCGACGTGGTGGTCCAGGGCTATCTGCAACAGTTCGGCGAAGCCGGCGCCCAGCGCTTCTTCGACACCACGGCCGGCTGGGACGCGCCGGTAATGGACGACCGCGCCGCGCCGGTCTATCCGCGTCACCAGACCCTCTCGCCCGAGGAAACCGCCTTCGTCGACGCCGCCCTGCGGCGGCTGGACGTGCGCATCATCGACCAGCACCCCGTCTGAGGGTTGCGCCGCCTCCGGCGTCGCCACGGGGCCTCGCTGCGCTCGGCCCCACGTAGAGGAGGCGCCGCGCTGACGCGCGGCGGGCCACCCGCATGGTGCCGCTCCCTGCCGCCCATGCCGCGCCTTCGGAGTCCGGAACGTTCGCCAAGTGCGTGCCGCAGGGCGAACCTACTCTCCACGCCCCTTTCATCTTTCCCCAAATACTCACCCCGCCCTCACCCGCAAGCCCGCCACAAGCGCGCGAGGCCCCCTCGGCGGCGCGGGGTGGGTGGGCAGGCCCGGCATCGCCCCACGAGAGACCCTCTCATGGGAGCGCCGCCGAGGCCCTACCGCCCAGCCCGGATCACCTGCATCAGCGGCAGCAGCGCGGCCATGTCGGGGCCGTGGTCGAGCCCGGTCAGCGCCTTGCGCAGCGGCATGAACAACCCCTTGCCCTTGCGGCCCGTGGCCTCTTTCACGGCGGCGGTGAACCGCCCCCAGCTGTCGCCGTCATAGGGGCCGTCCGGCAGCAGGGCCATCGCCTCGGCGATGAACCCGGCATCCTCGGGCGCCACCGCCGGCTCGGCGCCATCGCGGCACAGCGCCCACCAGCGGGCGATATCGGCGCGGGTGTCGATATTCTCGTGCACCGCCGCCCAGAAGGCCTCGGCCTTGTCCTCGGGCACCCCGGCGGCGGCGATATCGCCGGCCATGTCCGCGGCACTCATCGCGTGCAGCACCTTCGCGGTCAGCGGCCACAGGTCCTCGGCATCGAACTTCGTCGGCGCCAGGCCGAAATGGCCGATCTCGAACCCGTCGATCAGCGCGCCCAGATCGGTCCGCGCCTCGACCGGATCGGACGACCCCAGCCGCGCCATCAGCGACAACAGCGCCATCGGCTCCACACCCTCCTTGCGCAGATCGCGCAGCGAAGCACGCCCAGCCGCTTCGACAGCGCCTCGCCCTGCGCCCCGGTCAGCAGCGAATGGTGCGCGAAACTCGGCACCTTGCCGCCCAGCGCCTCGATGATCTGGATCTGCGTCGCCGTGTTGGTGACGTGATCGGCGCCGCGCACGATATGGGTCACCCCATCTCGACGTCGTCCACCACCGAGGCCAGGGTATAGAGCACCTGCCCGTCGGCCCGGATCAGCACCGGATCGCTCACGCTCGCCGCGTCGATCGAGGTCGGCCCGCCGATTCCGTCGGCCCAGTCGATCCGCTGCTGATCCAGCTTGAAGCGCCAATATCCGCCGCGCTCCTGCGCAGCTTCGCCTTCTCCTCCTCCGACAGCGCCAGGGCGGCGCGGTCATAGACCGGCGGTTTGCCCATGTTCAGCTGCTTCTTGCGCTTCAGGTCCAGCTCGGTCGGGGTCTCGAAACATTCATAGAACCGGCCCATCTCGCGCAGCCGCTCGGCCGCGGCCTCATAACGGTCCAGCCGTGCCGACTGCCGCTCGATCCGGTCCCAGCTCAGCCCCAGCCAGGTCAGGTCCTCCTGGATCGCCTCGACATATTCCTCCTTCGAACGCTCCTGGTCGGTGTCGTCGATGCGCAGGATGAAGGTGCCGCCGGCCTTGCGGGCGATGAGGTAATTCATCAACGCGGTGCGCAGGTTGCCGACATGGATGAAGCCGGTGGGCGACGGCGCGAAACGGGTGGTGACCATGGATGCCTCTCATGCGTCGGTAGGATTATCCGCCGCCGTTTCTCACAGCCGCGCCGCGATGTCCAGAAATCCCCTCGCGGAGCGCGCGGCACAGCCGTCCTTCGCGGCGCTCAACCCGGGCTCATCTCGACCGATTGCGCCACCGTCCCTTCGGGCCGCGCCTTCGGCCGGACCGACCGCATCGGCTTGCAATAGCTCTGCCGCCGCAGCCAGCCGGCCATATCGGCCCGCTTGCTGGCCGAGCGCATCGGCCCCCAATCGGCCGACACCCCGCGCCAGCGCCGCGACTTCGACTTGGTATAGGCATGGATCACCCCGTCGCGCGGCACCGTCTTGGCCATGATCCGGATGGCACAGCTCAGATTGGCCGAGCCGTTCTTCAACTCGGCCCCGGTGCGGGCCCGGCATTTGTACAGCCGCGCCGTCGACGGCAGGATCTGCAACAGCCCGTACCACAGCCCGCCGCCCCCCACCGCCTCGGGGCGATAGGTGCTCTCGTGCTTGGTCAGCGCCGACAGGAAGCCGACCCAGAAGGCCCGGCGCTGGGCCGGGCCGGCGCCGGGATAGGCCGGGCACCAGGTCTGGATATCGCCCGGCACCATCTGCACCAGCGGCGTGCCGTGATCCTTCAGCGCCCGCAGGGCCGCCCGGGTCCAGCGCGTCGCCTCGGGCCGGTGCTGCCAGCGCGCCACCGGGATGATGTCGTCGCGCAGTTTCGGGCGCAGCGACATGGCGGGCGGCGCGAAACCGGGCCCGGGTCGCAGGGCGGTCGCGTCCGGCGCCACGGCGGCGGGCCCGGCCGAGGCCAGCGTCGCCGCGGTCTCCGCCGCCGTGGTTCCGGGAGCGGCCTCGACGACCGGCGCGTCCACGGGCGGCTCGCCGCCGGTCACGGCGGGCGGCAGGCCGGCTGGAACGGTGGCCGGGGCAGTGGCCGAGGTCTCGGCCGCCAGCGGCCGCGGCAGGGCCGCCGCAAGGACCAGACCGGCCGACAACAGCATGGCCCGCCAGGGCATGGCCCAAGCGTTCCCGAAAACGGTGAAACCGGTCGCGCGCTGGCAGACGCGCAAAACCCATCCTCCCAGGTTCATGCCAGCATCAAGACCGATTTTCCCGGCAATTGCAACAGATTGCCGCCCAAGGCTGAGAAACCGGGTGAACCCGGACACCCGCCGATCGGCGGCCCTCCGCCCGGCGCGCCGCGCGCCGGCCGCCTTAACCCCGGCTTAAGCCTGCCCGCCTTGTGCACGAGGAATTCCCGGAAATCCCCACCGGCCCGCCGCTTTTTGGCCCGAAAGCCCTGCCATAACCCGGCCCGTTAACCCGTCTGCGGAGAGCTTGTATGAAATTTCCGGCCGCCCTGCCCCTGTCCGAGAGCCTGTCCCGCGCGCTCAAGGGCGTTCCGGCCAAGCTGCAGGGCACGCTTCCGGGCCGCCGACCGACCAGCCCCAGCGGCCAGCTCGGCCAGGCGCTGGCCACCGGCGACAAGCTCGACAAGGCGCTGACCGAACGGCTCGAACGCCAGCTGATCCTGCCCTGCGCCGAACAGACCGACGAAGAGACCTCGCGCGCCGCGGTGCAGGATTACGGCCAGTTCCTGGCCCGCCAGGACCGCTGGGACGAACTGTCCAAGCTGATCCGCGAGGTCGACCTCAGGCGCGAATCGACCCCCTGCGCGATGAGCCATGCCGAACTGCTGTGCTATGGCGCCCGCGCCGATGTGGTGCATTACATGGAAGACGCGATCTTCGACGGCGCCAACCCGGCGCTCGACGGGATCGAAACGCTCGAGGAGGTGCTCGCGGACTACCCCGGCGAATACCCGCTGGCGGTGATCCTGGCCCTGACCCATGCCGATATCGGCTGGGCCTGGCGCGGCGGCGACTGGCCGCATGAAATCCCCGAACGCAACCTGCGCCTGTTCGAGGCCCACTTCCACCGCGCCGCCGAGATTCTGGACGACTACAAGGCCCACACCCCCGAGGCGCCGCTTCTGGCCGCCGCCCGCTGCGCCCTTCTCGCCGGCCGGCCGCTGTCGGCGCTGAAACTGGCCGACCAGTATCAGGACCTGATCACGCTCGATCCCGGCAACCCGCGGCCGATGCGGGCGCTCGGGGTGCATCTGCTGCCGCGCTGGAACGGCTCCTACGACCAGCTCGAACTGGAAGCCCGCCGCATCGCCGCCGCCACCGGCGCGACCTGGGGCAACGGCGCCTATGCCTGGGTGTTCATGGATGCGCTCGACATCGACCCGGGCGCCGCCCGGATCGTCGACCTCGATTTCTTCCTCGACGGGATGCGCGATATCCTGGCCAACCGCTCGGGCCAGCATTTCGTCAATCTGCTGGCGGCCTATGCGGCGATCTCCATGGGCCCCGACCGCCTGCCCGAACACGCCCCCGACATCGTGGTCGAGGTGCATGGCCGGATCCACGCCACGCTCGACTGGATCCTGGGCGACTATCTTTACGAACTGCATCCGCTGATCTGGGCCCAGGCGGCGATGGGGCCCGATGCCCGCTCGCCCCTGCCGATGCGCAAGACGCTGATCCGCCGCGGGCTGTCGACCGCGCGCCGCGCCATCGCCCGGCATTTCGCCGACGAGATCATGAAGGGCACCACCATCGCCTTCTCGCCGCACGGGCTGCGCTTCTACAGCCCCGGAGGGCATTCCAGTCACTGATAGCCCGCCGAACGCATCGACCGCGCTGAACCGAAACCACCGCCCCGCGCCCTCACCCGCGCCGGCCGGTTCGTCATGTTGATTGCTGATGCTTTCGGATAATCTTTACAGGCTCTGATGGACGTGCCAGCTCAGAACCACATATCGGCCACGCACCGGCCATCGCGCGGCAGATCGTCGAACCTCTCCAGCCCGTCGAAATGCAGCACCGGCAGATGCGCCACCGGCCCAGGCTCGGTCAGGCGCAGGTTCACCGCCGCCCGCTTCCGCCCGTCCTCGCCGCGGCCCAAGCCCCGCCAGGCCAGCACACAGGCGCAATCCGGGCAGAACAGGAATTCCAGGGCCGGCGCGGCCGTGTCCGTGCGGCGATAGGATCGGACCGGCCCCGTCACATGCACATCCCCGCCCTCGTGGCCGTAAATCCACAACACGCCATAGCGGCGGCAGATCGTGCAGTTGCAGGCGGTGGCATCCTCGGGCTCGGCCTCGAACCGCCACCCCGACTTGCCGCAATGGCAGCGCCCTTCCAGCATCTCGCCCCTCCTGTCCCGGTGCCGTCAGCCTGCCGCAAACCGTGACCGCCGGCAATGCCACAGCCCCCGCCCGGCGGGGTTTGGCCGGCTCGGCCTCAGGAACAGCTGCTTTCCGACGCGCCGATCAGCTCGCGGCCCAGCACCAGCCAGAACGCCGGGTCGGCCAGATCCTCGACCCGGCCTTCGGCGGCGGCATCGACCCCGGGCAGCGCCCGCGCCCCGGCCACCAGGACCGAAAGAAACAACGCGGCGACAATGATCAGATGATGGAATTTCATGGCTCAAACCCTCCGGCTATGGCGTCATTCCACCATCCCTCTCACCGCCCGCACAGTCAGGAATTCCCGCCCGGAGCGCCGCTTCCGGGTGCGGAAATCCCTACTTTTTCAAGGCGGCGAGCCAAGACCCTCCCCCGCAATCTCTCTCAGGTTGATTTTGCTGCCAGAAACCCACGTATCGCAAGAGCTCCCCACAACGGCCCGAATTGAGCCCCAATCTGTCGCTAGTTAGCGTCTAGCTCCGCACTGTCACTGGAACGGAATCGCCCATGCTCGCCCTTCGCCAGACGGCCTGGTCCCTCGTTGCCCTGCCGCGTCACCTGTTCCGGGTCGCCCGCAATATCCTTCTGCTGCCCGTGATCGTGACCCGTGTCAGCCGCGGGCTCCTGGCCGATGTGGCGGGCGAGCCCGACATGGACGCGCTGCGCACCCATCTGCTGCTGCCGTTCTCCGACGATTTCGAGGAAACCGATCGCCAGGCCCGGCTCGACGCCCTGATCGCAACGATCCACGCCCGCGACTGGGACAGCCTGCTCAAGCGCCTTTCGGCCTGCGAGACCGCGCGGCGCCACACCGCCGGACGCTCGAGCTATATCGCCGAGACCCTGGCGACCGTCGGCGAAGCGGTGGCCCGACAGGCCGAGGCCGGGGAAACCGCGTTGCTCGACGCGCTCGAGGACGGCGCCGCCGCCCATCCGGGCAGCCACCTGATGGCCGCCCTTCTGGCGATGGCCCATATCGGGCTGGGCTGGCAGGCCCGTGGCACCGGTTTCGTCCCGGATATCGACCCCGCCAGCGCTGACCGTTTCCGCGCGCATTTCCACCGCGCCGACCGGCTTCTGGCGCCGTTCGACGCGGTCGAACGCTATTCCCCGGCGCTGGCGATGGCGCAATACATGCTCTATCCCGCCCACCCCGAGGCCGGGGAGCGGATCGAGGACTGGTTCGCCGACTGGGCCGACCTCGCCCCCGGCACGGTGAACCCCTACCTGACCCATGGCGCCCAGATGCTGCCGAAATGGTTCGGCGCCGATGATGCGGCGCTCGACCGCGCCGCCCTGCGCGCCGCCGCCGACAGCCGCGATATCTGGGGCAATGCCGGCTATACCCTGACCTGGCTGGGCGCGATGGACGGCGCCGAACCGGCGCAACTGGCGCATTGCGACGGCGATCTGTTCCTCGAGGGCCTGACCGACCTGCTCGACCGCAGCCCGTCGCAGCACCTGGTGAACCGCACCGCTCTGCGTCTTTTCCGGGCCTGGCGCGCGCGCCATGTCAGCCCCGGCCCCGATCCGGTGGCCCGGGCCGTCGCGGCTCTGCAGAACCGCCTCGGCGACGGCTTCCGCCTGGTCGTCGGCAAGTACCTGCATTACGGCCTGCCCTCGGTCTGGGGCGGCGAGGACGACTGCCTCTGGCATGTCGGCCACGCCTTTCTCGATGAAATCGCCGCCGGCGCCAGCATCCGCTTCGGCGAGCGCGGCGCCGAAATCGCCTTCGCCGAAGGCCCGCCCGCGCCCTGAGCCGCACCGCGCCCCTTGCCCCGGCCCCGCCCTGCCCTAGAAGGCAGGGCGATGCGTTGAAGGAGCCGGCCCATGCTCGATCTCACCTATGAAACCCCGAAACCCAAGGTGATCGCGGGGGCGAAACACGACTGGGAACTGGTCATCGGGATGGAAGTCCACGCCCAGGTCGCCTCGAACGCCAAGCTGTTCTCGGGCGCCTCGACCACTTTCGGGGCCGAGCCGAACTCGAACGTCGCCTTCGTCGATGCCGCGATGCCCGGTATGCTGCCGGTGATCAACGAATTCTGCGTCGAACAGGCGGTGCGCACCGGGCTGGGGCTCAAGGCGCAGATCCACCTCAAATCCGCCTTCGACCGCAAGAACTATTTCTATCCCGACCTGCCGCAGGGCTATCAGATTTCCCAGCTCTACGAGCCGATCGTCGGCGAGGGCGAGATCCTGGTCGAGATGGGCCCCGGCGTCGCGCGCAATGTCCGCATCGAGCGCATCCACCTCGAACAGGATGCCGGCAAGTCGATCCACGACATGGACCCCAACATGTCCTTCGTCGACCTGAACCGCACCGGCGTGGCGCTGATGGAAATCGTCAGCCGCCCCGACATCCGCGGCCCGGAAGAGGCCGCCGCCTATGTGCTGAAGCTGCGCCAGATCCTGCGCTATCTCGGCACCTGCGACGGCAACATGCAGAACGGCAACCTGCGCGCCGACGTCAACGTCTCGGTCTGCCGCCCCGGCGCCTATGAGAAATACCAGGAGACCCGAGGATTTCTCGCATCTCGGCACCCGCTGCGAGATCAAGAACATGAACTCGATGCGCTTCATCCAGGCACGCCATCGAATACGAGGCACGGCGCCAGATCGGCATCGTCGAAAGCGGCGGCACGGTCGAGCAGGAAACCCGCCTCTACGACCCCGACAAGGGCGAGACCCGCTCGATGCGCTCGAAGGAAGAGCGCATGATTACCGCTATTTCCCCTGCCCCGACCTCCTGCCGCTGGAGATCGAGCAGGCCTGGGTCGACGACATCGCCGCCAACATGCCGGAACTGCCCGACGCGCTGAAGGCCCGGCTGATGGTAGGGTATGGGCTCAACGAATACACTGCCTCAGTTCTAACTGCGGAGAAGGCTTCAGCTGACTACTTCGACGAGGTTGTAACATACTTGGATGACAAGAAACCCAACGGTTTCTCCGTAAAGAAGTCCGCAGACGACAAGGGCAAGCTCATTGATGCCAAGTCAATAGCGGACTGGATTATTAACGGTCTGTTTGCTGCCTTGAAGGCTGATGGAGATAAGAGTATTGAAAACAGCCCGCTAAAACCTTCTCAGCTAGGCTCCATAATTTGCTTGATTGTTGACGGGACAATCTCCGGCAAGATCGCCAAGGACCTGTTCGAGATCGTCTATACCGAAGGCGGCGACCCGGCCGAGATCGTCGAGGCGCGCGGCATGAAGCAGGTCACCGACACCGGCGCCATCGAGGCCGCGCTGGACGAGATCATCGCCGCCAATCCCGCCCAGGTGGAAAAGGCCCAGGTGAACCCCAAGCTGGCCGGCTGGTTCGTCGGCCAGGTGATGAAGGCCACCGGCGGCAAGGCCAATCCCAAGGCGGTGAACGACTTGGTGGCGCAAAAGCTGGGGCTCTGAGCCCCGGCCGCCCCACACTGCTGTCTTCGCCGCGCCGCGCTGTCGCGCGGGGTTGCGCCGCCTGCGGCGTCGCCCGGAGGGGGGCTCGCTCCGCTCGCCCCCCGAATGCGCCCGCCTGCGGCGGGCGATCAGGCCGCCAGGCCTTCGCCTGCCGGCCGTTTCGCGCCCGTGTCCCGGCCCTCGGTCCTGCCCTGGCCCATGCTGGCCGTCGCCCGGGCGATGATCTCGGCCATCACCGGCGAATACTCGTCGCTCCATTGCGTCAACGCCGCCGCCGGGTCGACCTGCAGGGGCTTGCCATCGGCCTCACCGGCCGCGACCCCGTCCGCCTCGGCAACCTCGGTCCAATCCTCGTCGGTCCAATCCTCGGCCGCATCCACGGCCAGCCGCGCCGCCGCCCGGGCCGACAGTTCAGACCCGCGCGCACGGTCGGCGACCGCGAACTGTCCGACCACACCGGCGACCGCCATCCGCGCCACCGTCTCGGGCTCCAGCTTGTCGCCCAGCAGGCAATAGAGCGAGGGCAGCAGCTCATAGAGCTCGTCCACATCCTCGTCCACGCGCGGCGTCAGCACCATCGTGGTCACCTCCGGATTGCGCAGCTCGGCCGCCAGCGCAACCGAATGGCTCAGCCGCCCCTGCACCCTTTCGGCCATCACCACCAGGTCGAATACGCCCAGATTGGCATAGGCCGCGCCGATCTCGACATCGTCCGCCGTCACCACCTGGAAATTGCGCTTGAACAGCGCCATGGCGGTGGCCGCCTGCGCCTTGCGGTCGTCGTTCAGAACCAGTGCCTGCATTTCCCGTCACTCCTTCCCCGGGGCCACGCGCCCCGCGTTCGTCTTCCGTTCCTGCGCCCACCTTGCGACTCGAGGCGTGAAAATTTGCTTAAAATGAATCGAAAAATGCACTCGTCCCCCGCCCCCTTGCGCCGGCGCGCCTTATCGGCCATTCATGCCCGTCATGGACTGGCTGAAAATCGTGCATATCCTCTGCGTCATGGGCTGGATGACCTCGGTCTTCGCCGTGCCCCGCGCGCTGATCTACTGGAAACGCGAATACGCCCGGCTGGGTGAATTCGGCCCCACCGGCGATCTCACCATCAGGCTCTATCGCTTTTCCGCCATGCTTGCCGTGATCGGGGTGATCACCGGGTTGTGGCTGGCCTGGGCGGTCTGGGATTTCGCCGGCTGGACGCATCTCAAGATCGGCCTCGTCACGGTTCTGGCGATGCATTACATCTGGACCGGCAAGCTGGTGCGCTGTGCCCGCCACGGCACGTTTCGCGAATCCGATCTCTTCCTGCGCATCTTCAACGAGGTCTCGGTCCTCATCACCATCGCCATCCTCTGGACGGTGGTCGTCAAACCCTTCTGAGAGGCCCGAATGCCCGCCCCCTTCCTGTCCGAACCGATGATCGTCCGGCCCGAGTGGCTCGACTATAACGGCCACCTCAACATGGCCTATTACAACGTGCTGATGGACCATGGCGTCGATCAGCTGTGGGACACGCTGGGCTTCGGCCCCGACTATCGCGCCGAGACCGGCTGCACGACCTATTCCGCCGAATACCACATGCGTTATGTGCGCGAGCTGCACGAGGGCGCGCGGGTGCGGGTGTCCTATCAGCTGCTCGACTGGTCGCCGAAAAGCTTCCACTTCTACCAGGAACTCACCCACGAGGACGGCTGGATCGCCGCCACCGGCGAAGGCCTCGGCCTGCATGTCGATCAGTCCGGCCCGCGCGTGGTGGCGATGCCGCCGCAGATCCTCGCGCAGTTCGAGGCACTCTTCGCCGAACACAGCCAGCTGCCCCGCCCGGCCCATGTCGGCCACCCGATCGGCATCCGCCGCAAGTAACGCCGCGCCCTCGCCCGTAGGGTGGGTGCCAGCCCACCGCCGCCGCGCAAGGCGTAACGTAGGGTGGGTGCCACCACCCCACCCACGAAGCACGACCCGTAGGGCAGGGGTTCACCCGCCACCCCCACCGCGCGCCGCGCTAACGTCTTCCTGACCGAAACCTTGCCCCACCGCGCAAGGCGTAACGTAGGGTGGGTGCCACCCCACACCCGCGAAGCACGACCCGTAGGGCGGGTTCACCCCGCCACCACCCCCACCGCGCCGCGCTAACGCCTTCCCGACCGAAACCTTGCCCCACCGCGCCAGACAGGGTGCAGCCGGGCGGCAGCCGGGGTGCAGCCCCCCAAGGTTTGCCCGGTTAACGCCCCGGGACGGTGGGTTCCTTCTCTTTCCTTACCCGAGCGCACTTGCTAAAAGGCCTGCGGACGAAAGCCACGGAACGCGAACCCGATGCAATACGAATACAAGGTCATCCCCGCCCCCCGCCGCGGCCTCAAGGGCAAGGGCATCAAGGGGGCAGAGGCGCGTTTTGCCTATGCAATCCAGACGCTTATGAACCAATTTGCCGCCGACGGATGGGAGTTCCAGCGGGCCGAGACCCTGGGTTCGGAAGAGCGCCACGGCCTGACCTCGGCCCAGACCGTCTATCGCGACCTGCTGGTCTTCCGCCGCCTGCGCCCGGCCGATCAGGCACCGGTTAACCCCGAACCGCTAGACTTGACCCCGGCCGCCCACCCCACCGACCAGCCAGACCCGGACGAGGACGAGGAGGACGACCCGATCGAAGCGCCGCTGGCCAGAAGAGCCCGCCCCGTTCGAGACCACGCGCCGCGACTGAGCGGCGCGCGAAAGCGCGCGGGCGGCGATGTTCCGCCCGCCGCAGGAAGATCCAGAATTTATCCCTCAAAATCAACGTGATAATACCATGTCCCCGGCCGCTCTTGCGGTCTTTTCCCCAGCTTTTTGGCGTTTTTTCCCTCTCCCCCTCTTCCGGTTTCCGGTCATTGCGGTAAACTTCTGCGCCCGAGTGTCCAAGAGTCGCCCAGAGCAGCGAAAAGGTGCCCGAACCATGACCAAAGCCCGATCCGTTCGGTTTCGATATGTCCGTCTCCTCGGCCAGAAGAAAAACCCGCGCGGCCGTCGCGGCATGTCGGGCGCGTCCGAGACCTCGACCCGTGTCTGCGAGCACGAGGGCTGCAACGAGCCCGGCAAATACCGCGCCCCCAAGGCGCCCGATGTGCTGGACGATTACTTCTGGTTCTGCAAGGACCACGTCCGCGAATATAACCTGAAATGGAACTTCTTCGACGGCACCACCGAGGCCGAGCTGAACGCCCAGATGTCCAAGGACAAGGTCTGGGAACGCCAGACCAAGCCGATGACCGACCCCGAGGCCCGGGCCTGGGCGCGGCTGGGGATCGAGGACCCGCATCAGGTGCTGGGCGGCAATGCCACGCAGAACCCGGGCAAGGCCCGCTCGGGCTCCAGCGGACGGCGCCTGCCCCCGACCGAGAAGCGCGCCATCGAGATCCTCGAAGTCTCGGATACCGCTACGAAAATCGAGGTGCGCAAGGCCTATAAGGCGCTGATCAAGGTGCTGCACCCCGATATGAACGGCGGTGACCGCAGCCAGGAGGAACAGCTGCAAAGAGGTGGTATGGGCCTGGGACCAGATCGAGGACAGCCGCAACTTCAAGTAACCCTCGCGGGGCCCTCTCCCGTAGGGTGGGTGCCAACCCACCATCCTCATGCGCGCCCGGACGGGCCCTGTAGGGTGGGTGCCAACCCACCGCTCCGCCGGATCACCCCCGCGCCCGCCCGGCCAGCAGATGCACGCCCGCCATCAGCGCCAGCCAGAGCACGCCCATCGGCGTCAGCAGGGTCATGACCACCGCCGTGACCACCAGGCCGAACTGATCGCCCCGCAAGGTGGCCAGCCCGGCCAGCGTCGCGCCCAGTCCCGTCGCCAGAAGCGCCCCGGCCAGTGCCAGCACCCAGCCCTGCCAGCCGCGGCGCCCGAACAGCCGATGGGTCGCCGCCCCGGCCAGCCCCGCGCCGCATCCCGCCGCGATCAGGAAGGTCTCGGGGCGCATATGGGCCGAAATCGTCAGGAAAACGCCATCAGCAGCGCCAGTGCCACGCAAAGCCCCACCCCGGCCATCGCCGCCGCCACCCAGCCCAGCAGCCGCCAATCCATCTGTCCGTGCTCGATCATTCCATGCCTCCCGATACGATGCGTCTCGGGTTGTAAGCTAGCCGGCCGCTCGACGCAAGCCCAAGGCAGGGTTTCCGCAATTTTCGTGCAGGAGGACCGGCGCCGCCTTGCCGGGTCACATCGCGCGGGACGGCACCGTGACGGGCGTCGCAAACCCCGATGTCGCGCAGAGCCGCGATGGCCGTCCCGGGCCACCGCGCGCCGGGGGTAGGAAATCGTCAGGATCTTGCCGGATGCTGTCCCCTGTCGCGCCGCTTCGGCACAGGGCCCGCCACAACCGCAGATCACGCCGCCCGGAACACCAGGCTGACACCGTTGATGCAGTGCCGCTTGCCGGTGGGTTTGGGACCGTCGTCGAAGATATGGCCCAGATGACTGCCGCAGCGGCGGCAATGGCATTCGGTGTGCACGCCCCAGATGGTGCGGTCGGGCCGGGTCTCGATGGCGCCGGGCAGCGCCTTCCAGAAGCTGGGCCAGCCGGTGCCGCTGTCGAACTTGGTCTCGCTCGGATAAAGCGCCAGGTCGCAGCCGCGGCAATGATAGGTGCCCGCCTTGTATGTCTTGTCCAGCGGCGACGATCCGGCGCGCTCGGTGCCGGCCTTGCGCATCACCTTGTATTCCAGCGGGCTCAGCATCGCCTTCCATTCGGCCTCGCTGCGCTCGACCTCGAAGGCCCGCGCCCGCCGCGTGCCCAGCCCCGTCACCGCCAGGATAGACCCCGCCAGCGCCGTGCCCACCAGAAACCGTCTCTGCATCGCAAATCCTCTTCGTGCTTGGGGGCAGTCTCGACCACCCGCGGGCGGCCTGTCTATCGCCTGTCATCCGATTTCGCGCGAACGTGAGCCGGCGCGAGCAGGGCGGTTCAGACGTTGCCTTCGGTCTCGATCCGCACGATGGCACCACAATGCTTGCAATGGATCGCATCGGCATCGTGCAGGCTCAGCCCGCAGCGATTGCAGGTGTAATGCACCTTCGGCGGCCGGAACAGCGCCGTCGCCAGCCGCAGGAACAGCGTGATGCCGACGATCATCACCACCACCGCCAACAGCCGCCCGCTGGTGCCGTGCAGGGTGATGTCGCCGAAACCGGTGGTGGTCAGCGTGGTGACGGTGAAATAGAGCGCATCGGCATAGTTCCGGATATCGGGGTTGATGCCGTATTGCGTGGCATAGATCAGCCCGGTCATCACGAACAGGAAGACATTCAGGTTCACCGCCGCCAGGATCACGTCCTGATGGCTGCGGAAATACTCGAAATCCTGTCTCAGCCGCGCCGTCAGCTGATAGGTATGCAACAGCCTCAGCGTCCTGAGCACCCGCAGGAACCCGAACCCCTCGCCCGCGATCGGGGCGATGAACGACACCATGGCGACGATATCCGCCCAGGTCGCCGGCCGCAGGAAATACCGCGACTTCTGCTTGTCGATTACGAAGCGGATGATGAAATCGGCCAGGATCACCGCACCGAACAGCGCATCGACGATCTCGACCGCTTTCGTATGCTCGAAGAACGAGGTAACGATGACAAACAGGATCGTCACCAAATCGAACGCCAGGAGCGCATAACGGAACCGGTGCGCCCGGGCGCTGTGGCCTTCGTAAAGCTCGTACAGAACGGCGAGTCGTTGTCCCATGGCGGTTTTCCAGGCTTTGGATATGAACCGGGATAAGAGCCGAGTTCGGCGCGATTTTCCAGTCCGGCGACAAAACGCCGCCCGCGGCGGTAACCGCGGGCGGCGCCGGACACCGGTCGCCGGGTGATACTGGGGATGAACGGCCCGGGACCAGCCTCGCCCGCGACCTTACTGCTTGGGCAGAAGCACCTTGTCGATCACGTGGATCACGCCGTTCGACTGCTTGACATCGGCGATGGTGACATGCGCCTTGCCGCCGGTTTCATCTTCCAGAACGATGGTATCGCCCATCATCGAGGCCTTGAGCGTGCAGCCCCCGACCGTCGGCACCGGATGCACACCGCCATCGTCGGCAATCATGCCCTGGATCGCGTCCGACATCGCGTTGGCCGCCACCACATGGCAGGTCAGCACCTTGGTCAGTTGGTCCTTCATGCCGGGCTCCAACAGGTGTTCGACGGTGCCATCGGGCAGTGCATCGAAGGCCGCATTGGTGGGGGCAAAGACGGTGAACGGGCCCTCGCCCTGCAGCGTCTCGACCAGACCAGCGGCCGTGACGGCGGCAACCAGCGTGGTGTGATCGGCCGAATTCACCGCGTTTTCGACGATGTTGCGCTCGGGCAGCATCGGCGCTCCGCCGACCATCGGGTTTTCGGCGTGGCTGGCAGCAAAGGCCGCGCCGGCGGTCAGAAGGGCGGCAGTGGCGGCAATGGCAAAACGGGTCATGTTGGTCTCCTTGGTTGACTTGCTTGCCCAGCCGTTTTCGGCCGGGTCATGTGCAGTCACGCAGGACACCGGGTCAGGGTTTCACCCGCTCACGAAGCTGTGACTAGTGGCGCCGCGGCCACCACCGGCCCGGTCGGCGCACCGGTCGGCGAACCGCCTGCGGGCTCGTCCGATACCGCCAGCGTGCCGCCCTCCATGGCCGCGCGCAGCGCCTCGGGCACCTCGACCACCGCGCGGGGCAGCTCGGGCATAACCCCAAGCGACACCGGCGCCTCGGTCCCCGCGATCAGCAAAGCTCGTACGACCGGCCCTCGGCCGGGCGCGGCCCGCGCGGCGTTCCAGTTCGAAGCCCGCTGTCGCGGTCATATCCCGCCGCCACCACGAGGCGCCTTCCCGGCTTCAAGCTGCGCCACCAGATCGGCCCCGGCAAAGCGGCCGCCCTGCCACGGCCCGATCACCAGCACCAGAGATCGCCAGCGCCGCACCCAGCACCGCCGCGATGCCCCAACGCCGCCAGCCCGGCGCCCTGTCTGCAGGCGCCTCTGCAAGCAGCGCGGCGCCGATCCTTCCCACTGCAGACCACGGGGCGGTGCCACCTCGGCCACACCTTCGGTCAGAGTGCCGCGAACTCTTCCGCCCAAAGCGCATAGTCGATGCGCAATGCCAGCTCCGCCGCCAGCCGCGCCTCGAGGCCCGCATCTCGGCCGGCTCCAGCAAACCCAGCGCATATTCCGCCGCCAGGTGCCGGTCGTCGTCGCGTTCTGATGTCTCGCCACTCATCGGACCAGACACTCCCTCAGTTTCAACAGGCTGCGCCGCAGCCAGGTTCGCATCGTGTTGAGCGGCACCGCATAGCGCGTTGCCAGCTCGGCATAGCTCAGCCCCTCCAGATAGGCGCCACGCACCGCATCCGCCCGTTCGGCCTCCAGTTCCTCCAGGCAGGCCTCGATCCGCGCCCGCTCGCTCGCCGCGACGGCCTGTGCCTCGGGGCCCGGCGCCGGGTCGGCGACCAGCTCGGCCTCGCCCTCGCCCGCCGCGTGCCCTGTGGCACGGCGCCGGCGCAACCGGTCGATGCACAGGTTGCGCGTCACTGTGATCAGCCAAGTCATCGGGCTCAGCCCGTTCACCCGGTAGAGCCCCGCCTTGTGCCAGACCCGGACATAGACCTCCTGCAGCGCCTCTTCCGCCTCGGACCTGTCATTCAAGATACGCAAGGCAACGCCGAAAAGTTTCGCCGAGGTCGCCGCATAAAGCGCGGAAAACGCCTTGCGGTCCTTCAAAACCACCTGCGCCAGAAGCGCTTCGATCTCGTCGCGTGTTGCCATTGAAAGCAGCTTTGCACGTCTTGGCCGCGGCGTCACCTGTGCAGGCCCGCCCGGCCCGCCGCGTCATTTCCGCCTGCCCCTTGCCCTTGGTCGCAAATTCGGGCACCAAACCGGGGTTGGCCGCAGCCCCGGACGGGCGGGCCGGAAAAGAACAGCAGAAAGAATGGCGGACGGACAGATGGATACCCAGGCGAAACCCACCGAAGAGATCGACGTCCACGAGGTGTTCGGCCTCGAAACGCCCATGAAAGTCAAGGGCTTCGCCGACCGCACCGACCGCGTGCCCGAACTGGACCCGACCTACAAGTTCGACCCCGACACCACGCTCGCCATCCTTGCGGGCTTTGCCCATAACCGCCGGGTGATGATTCAGGGCTATCACGGCACCGGCAAGTCGACCCATATCGAACAGGTCGCGGCACGGCTGAACTGGCCCTGCGTGCGGGTGAACCTCGACAGTCATCTCCCGGATCGATCTGATCGGCAAGGACGCGATCAAGCTCAAGGACGGCAAGCAGGTGACCGAGTTCCGCGAGGCATCCTGCCCTGGGCGCTGCGCAACCCGACGGCCATCGTGTTCGATGAATACGACGCCGGCCGCGCCGACGTGATGTTCGTCATCCAGCGGGTGCTGGAACATGACGGCAAGCTGACGCTGCTCGACCAGAACGAGGTGATCACCCCCACCGTCCTTCCGCCTCTTCGCCACCGCCAATACCGTCGGTCTGGGCGATACCACCGGGCTCTATCACGGGGTGCAGCAGATCAACCAGGCCCAGATGGACCGCTGGTCCGCTGGTCTCGACCCTGAACTATCTTTCCCACGACGCCGAGACGATGATCGTGCTGGCCAAGAACCCGCATTTCAACACCGACAAGGGCCGCAAGCAGATCGCCCAGATGGTGACCGTCGCCGACCTGACCCGCACCGCCTTCATGAACGGCGACCTCTCGACCGTGATGTCCCCCCGGACGGTGATCAACTGGGCCCAGAACGCCGAGATCTTCCGCAATATCGGCTATGCCTTCCGCCTGACCTTCCTCAACAAATGCGACGAGCTCGAGCGCCAGACCGTGGCGAATTCTACCAGCGCTGCTTCGACGAGGAACTGCCGGAAAGCGCCGCGAGCGTAGCGTTGGGTGAGCCGAACTGGCGCACATAGCTCGGTTTCACCGCTATTCGAGAGAATGGCCAGGACGCGAAACACGAGCGATTTCGACCATCTTTGCCTGTGTTGTTGCGGTGTTGTTGACAGTGCCGGCGCTCGCGCAAACAACAGCCGAGTCACTGCGCTCGAAAGTCGCCCTCTAAGTCCCAGAAAAGCTTAGAGAACGCGATTGCAGCCTCGCCTCGCCGGTCGGAAAAATGGCCCGCGAAGGCTGAATACGACGTTGCACAGCTTCCAGACATGGATTTGCAAAACTTGTGTATTTCGACCCCTCCTTTTCAATGACCGGTCAGGACGCGGCGTTCGCCAAACCGCACTCTTGCCGTATGGGGGCTGTGGCACCGGGACTTTTGCGGTGCAACTATCGTGTCGGATGATGGAGCAAACGCAATCTTCGCGTGGTGGGTCCGTCTGGATTACGAATAGCTGAAGAATACCCGGCGTCGTACAAGAAGATCCGCGAAGCAACCAGATGCTAACGGTGAAAAGCCGCCGCTTCCCGGTCTTTCCCGTGCAACCCGCTTATCTGCTGGATGGTTCAGCAAATACAGCGACAGTTGCTGCGCCGCGTATTCGCACAGCTTGAGGCAGGCCCGGCCTGACCATGACAGCTCTGCTATCTGGATGGACAGGTTCTTGTATGTTCCGCTGGCGCGTTAGTCTGCAAGATGAAGCAAGCCGCGACCGGTGCATGTTGTCTGCCGCTTCTGCGCGGTCCGCACTCGGGCCGCCTCCGCGTACCGCGAAATCTACCCACAGGACGACAGTCCGTAGGGTGGATGCCAACCCATCATCTGCCCAGTCATTCGGCTGCGCCGCAGCCCCCAACGCCGCCACCCAATCCGCCAACGTCAAACAATGCGCCGCAAGGTTAACCGTATGCGTTACCCCACGGATCTAGGTGTTCACCTCGTCGAACCGTTCGTCAACGTGATCGAACCGCGCTTCGATTTCACCGAAACGGTCGCGCATCTCCTGCAGGCAGAAACGTATGCCGCTCGGCGGCCTCGCCCTTCCTGCACCCTTTGTTCCCGCAAGTGAGCCCTTCGCCGCACATCCCGCCAACCTTCGGTCAGCAAAACGCAAACGCCGTTCCCCTGCCGCCGCCATCCCCGATCTCCAGAAGGCGCCACGCAGGGCACCCGCGCAACGCTCCTTAGCCTCGCAGCCTGGCTCACTCAGCCTTGGTGGCCTGCTCACGCCCGGGCGCCCTTCAGCAGGTCGGCCCACCAGTAGAGCTCGCCGATCATCTCCGCCGCCGACGGCGCCAGCATCGCGTCGACCGCGCCCATGCCTTCGCCCTTGCCCAGCGGGTGCGCCTGCATGAAGGCGCCGGCGGCCACATGCACCGCGCTCGCCACGTTCACCATGCGCAGTTCCACCGCGATGTTGCGCAGATGCTCGACGGCCCGGGCCGCGCCGACGCCGCCATAGCCCACCATCGCCGCCGGCTTGCGGCCCCATTCCACGAAGGCCTGGTCCAGCGCGTTCTTCAATGCGCCCGAAATCGAGTGGTTGTATTCGGCCACCACGAAGACATACCCGTCATAGCCGCCAATCGCCTCCTGCCAGGCCACCGCCTTCGGGTCGGCCGAGGGCATCCACTTGTTCGAGGCCATCTCGTCGAACATCGGCAGGTCGAACGTCGCCAGGTCGACGATCTCCGCAGCCATCCGGCCATCGGCCTCGATCTTGTCCTTGATCCAGGTCGCGGGCTCCATGCCCCAGCGGCTCGGGCGGGTGGTGCCGACGATGACGGCGATGCGGGGTTTGGCGGTGCTCATGTTCAGTCTCCATTCGCATGGTGGTTTCCATTGGTGACCTACGATAAGGTGGAAACCAAACCGAGTCGCAAGGAGGCACCTTTTTGAAACCTTCCGATCTTCATGCCGATCCGCGCACAGATCCTGTGCACCGGCGCGCGGGCGACCCGATCACGCCCACGGAATGCGCCGCCCGCAAGTCCGCCTTCCGCGAACAGATGCGCCGTGGCGAAGGCGATTGCGCCGCCGTCTCGGAGATCCTTTCCCGCCTCGGCGACAAGTGGTCGGTTCTGGTGGTGGCCTATCTCGGCGATGGCCCGATGCGGTTCAACGAGCTGCGTCGCGGCATCGGCAACATCTCGCAAAAGATGCTCACCTCCACCCTGCGCAATCTCGAGCGCGATGGCATGGTCGCGCGCACCGTCACCCCCACGCGCCCGCCACAGGTGGAATACGCGCTGACCGGGCTGGGCCATTGCCTGCTGGTGCCGGTGATCGGCCTCGCCCGCTGGACGCTCGACAATTACGACCGGATCAGAAACCGCCCGCGCCGCCTATGACGCGCGCACGGAAAGCTGACGGCAAACACCCGCCGCATCTTGACCTCTGCCCGCATCTCCGCTCCCATCCGCGCGGAAGAGGAGCCAACCCATGCATATCGGCCTCATCGGCGGAATCGGCGTCGCTGCCACCGTCGTCTACTATCAGCGCCTGACCGCCGCCGTCGAAAAACTCGGCGGCAAGCTCGAGCTGACCATCGTCCATGCCGATGTGCACGAGCTGATCCGCACCAACCTTGCCGACGACCGCACCACCCAGGCCGCGACCTATGCCCGGCTTCTGCACCGGCTCAAGGACGCGGGCTGCGACTGCGCCGCGATCACCTCGCTCGGCGGGCATTTCTGCTTCGACGAGACGGTGCCGCTGTCGCCGCTGCCACTGGTCTCGGCCATTGCCCCGCTCGACGACTATTTCGCCGCCGAAAGCCTTGAAACCGTTGGCCTTCTCGGCACCCGCGTGGTGATGCGCACAGGCCTTTATGGCCAGCTGGAAAAGACCCGCGCCGTCGCCCCCGTCGAGACGTTCGACCAGGTCGCCCAGACTTATCAGGACATCGCCGTCGCCGGCAGCTGCACCCCCGAGCAGCGCGATTTCTTTCTCGAAACCGGCCGCCGGCTGGTTCAGGATCAGGGCGCTCAGGCGGTGGTTCTGGCCGGCACCGACCTGGGTCTCGCCTTCGATGGGCAGAACCCGGGATATCGCGTCATCGACGCGCTCGACGTGCATGTCGATCTGCTGGCGCGGCTGGCCACCGGCCGCGCGGAACTGCCCGACGGCTGAGCCGGCCGGGCCGCGCTGAATCGCCCTTGCAGCGGCGCGGCAATGGACGGATAAAAGACGCATGAAGAAGCCCAGCGACAACCCCGCCGATCCGTTCAAGAAGGCCCTGGCCGAGGCCACCAAGGTCATGGCCGACGACCCCGAGCTTTCGGTGACCTATACGGTCGATCCCTCGGGCGTTTCGGGCGATGCGATGCGCCTGCCCCAGGTCAGCCGCCGGATGACCCGCGACGAGGTGCTGCTGGCCCGTGGCACCGCCGATGCGCTGGCGCTGAAGCACAAGTATCACGATGCCGCCACCCATGCCCGTTATGCCCCGCAAGGCGACATGGCCCGCGACATCTACGAGGCGATGGAGACCGCCCGCTGCGAGGCGGTGGGCGCCCGCGACATGCCCGGCACCGCCGGCAATATCGACGCCAAGATCGCCAATGACGCCGCCCGCGCCGGCTTCGACCGCATCACCGACCGGGCCGAGGCGCCGCTGGCCAATGCCGCCGGCTATCTGGTCCGGCAACTGGCCTCGGGGCGCGACCTGCCCCCCGGCGCACGCAACATCACCGAACTGTGGCAGGGCTTTATCGAGGAACAGGCCGGCGGCACGCTGGAAGGGCTGAAGGACAAGCTTTCCGACCAGGCCGATTTCGCCCGCTTCACCCGCCAGGTGATTTCCGATCTGGGCTATGGCGACCAGCTGGGCGACGATCCCGACGCGCCCGACGAGGATCAGGACCAGGACGAGCAGGCCGAAGAGGACCAGCAGGAGGAAGAGGGCGGCGAGGAGCAGTCCGAGGACCAGACCGGCGAAGCCGATCCCGAACAGACCCAGGAAGAACAGCAGGACGCGGCCGAGGCCCAGGTCAGCATGGACGAGATGGCCGATGACGAGATGTCCGACCAGACCGAGCTGCCCGAGGGCGAGGCCCCGCTCGAGCCGCCGCCGCCGGCGCCCTTGTCGGATGCCGACCCGGATTACCGCGCCTATGACACCGAGTTCGACGAGGAAATCGCCGCCGAGGACCTGGCCGAGCCGGCCGAACTCTGGAACGCCTGCGGGCCTATCTCGACCAGCAGCTGGAACCGCTGAAGGGCGCCGTGTCGCGCCTGGCCAACAAGCTGCAACGCCGGCTTCAGGCGCAGCAGAACCGCTCCTGGCTCTTCGACCTCGAGGAAGGCATCCTCGACGCCGGCCGCCTCGCCCGGGTGGTCGCCAACCCGACCACGCCGCTTTCCTTCAAGATGGAGAAGGATACCGAATTCCGCGACACGGTGGTAACGCTGCTTCTGGACAATTCCGGCTCGATGCGGGGCCGGCCGATTTCCATCGCCGCGATCTGTGCCGACGTGCTCGCGCGCACGCTGGAACGCTGCGACGTGAAGGTCGAGATCCTGGGCTTCACCACCCGCGCCTGGAAGGGCGGGCAGAGCCGCGAGAAATGGCTGGGCTCGGGCCGGCCGCAGCAGCCCGGGCGGCTGAACGACCTGCGCCACATCGTCTATAAGCGCGCCGACGCCCCCGGCGCCGGGCGCGGCCCAATCTGGGCCTGATGATGAAAGAGGGGTTGCTGAAGGAAAACATCGACGGCGAGGCGCTGGAATGGGCCCACCGCCGGATGCTGGCCCGCCCCGAGATGCGCAAGATCTGATGGTGATTTCCGATGGCGCCCCGGTCGACGATTCGACGCTTTCGGTGAACCCGGCGAATTATCTGGAAAAGCACCTGCGCGACGTGATCGCGATGATCGAGAAACGCAAGTTCGTCGAGCTTCTGGCGATCGGTATCGGCCACGACGTGACGCGTTACTACAACCGCGCCGTCACCATCACCGATGTCGAGCAGCTGGCCGGCGCGATGACCGAGCAGCTGGCTGCCCTCTTCGATCAGGATCCGCGCGCGCGGGCCCGGTTCCTGGGAATCAGGAAAGCCGGCTGAGCCCTTTCGGCCGGCCTCAGCCCGGCCAGCCCGATTGCCGCAGCAGCCAGATCGCCCCGACCCCGATCAGGATGGTCAGCGGCAGGCTGCGCGTGACCACGGCCACGCCCGCCGCAGCCAGCGCCGCCGCTCCCTCCCGCGGCCCGCCCGAAACCAGCAGATAGGCCACCAGCGCCGCGATCAGGCTGCCCGGCAGCGCGTTCAGCATCCGCGCCAGCGGGCCGCGCTGCGGCAGGCTGCGCCCCAGAAGATAGCCCGAGAGCCGCACCCCGAAGGTTGCCGCCGCCAACCCGAGGATCACCGTCCAGGTCTCACCCATCGCCGCGCATCCCCGCCAGACCGGCGCCACAGAGCCCGCCCAGGATCAGCGCCCAGGTCGCGTCCATCCCCGCCGCCTTGGTCAGCACCACCACGACCCCGGCCGAGACCAGCCAGGGCAGCAGGCTCTCGCGCCCGCGCCACATCGCCCGCAGCACCGCGATGAAGGCCGCCGTGAACGCGAAATCGAGGCCCAGCGAACGCGGATCGGGGATGGTCCCCGACACCCAGGCACCGCCCATCGTACTGATCCCCCAGCCGAGGAAGAGGCACAGCCCCCCGCCCACCAGATACCAGTATCCGGCCCGCTGCCCGGCAGCGCGGCGCGCCTGCAGGATCGCCCAGTTCTCGTCCGTCGTCATGTGCACGCCCAGCGCCACCTGCCACCACGGCCGCCCGGCCAGCACGTCGCGCAGCGACGCCGTCATCAGAAGCAGCCGCAGGTTCAGCGCCAGCCCCGCCAGGATCGCCGCACCCGCCCCGGCGCCCATCGCCAGCCGTTCCACCGCCACGATCTGCGACGATCCCGCGAACACCAGCGCCCCCATCGCGCCCACATCCGGCACCGCGATGCCGCTATTCGCCGCCAGCACCCCGAACGCCAGCCCATAGACCGCCGCCCCCAGGACCAGCGGCGCCACGTCGCGCGCCCCGGCCCAAAGCCCGGCCGCCACCGGTTCCGGCGCGGTGCCGCCGGTCAGGCTGGCTTTTTCCATCGAAGACCCCTATCATCGAATCGAACAAAAGTCCGAAATATCGAACATGCCTCGTGTGTGTTCGTCAAGATGAACAAACGTTTTTTATTTTGAACAACCCAAACACCATGATCGGCGCCGCCCTCACCCGCGAGCGCCTGCTCTCGGGCAAGACGCTTTCGGCGCTGGCCGCCGAGGCCGGCATCGCCAAATCCACCCTGTCGCAGCTCGAGGCCGGCAAGGGCAATCCCAGCGTCGAGACGCTCTGGGCGCTGGCCACCGCGCTCGGCATTCCGTTCTCGCAACTGTTCGAGAGCCCCGATCCCGGCACGAGGCTGATCCGCCGTGCCGAGGGCGAGGCGATCCGCGCCGAGGCCTCGAACCACGCCGCGGTCCTGCTCAGCTCCAGCCGGGGCGGCGCCCGGCGCGATCTCTATCGCATCGCGATGGAACCCGGCCCGGTGCGCCGCTCGCCACCGCACCCGCCGGGCACGGTGGAACATGCCGTCCTGATTTCGGGCGCGCTGCGGCTCGGCCCCGAGGGCGCCACCGAAACCCTTGCCCCCGGCGACTATTTCACCTTCCGCGGCGACCTTCCCCATCTCTACGAGGCGCTCGCGCCCGACACGGTTTTCGCCCTCGCCATGGATTCCGCCTGATTGCCGCCATTCCCGCTTGCGCTTTGGCCCCGGCGGGCTAGCCTGTCGCGACGCGAACCCGTTCCGGTCACAAGTACGAGACAGCCATGTTCCAGACCTTCAACGACACCGCCCGCCCCGACCAGGGCCCGCTCCGGCTTGCCGCGCTGCGGGCCGAGATGGCGCGCGACGGGCTGGCGGGCTTTCTCATCCCCCGCGCCGACGCGCATCAGGGCGAATATGTCGCCCCGCATGACGAACGCCTGCTGTGGCTGACCGGGTTCACCGGCTCGGCCGGGTTCTGCGCCGTGCTGCCCGAGATCGCCGGCGTCTTCATCGACGGCCGCTATCGCACCCAGGTGAAGCGCCAGGTCGACCTGGCCCATTTCACCCCCGTGCCCTGGCCCGAAACCCAACTGGGCGACTGGCTGGTCAAGCACCTGCCGCAGGGCGGCAGCATCGGCTACGACCCCTGGCTGCATACCCCGGACGAGATCGAGCGTCTGGAGAAGACCTGCGCGCCGAACGGAATCGCGCTGGAACCGGTCGAGAACCTGGTCGACCGCATCTGGCCCGACCAGCCCGCCCCGCCGCAGGGGCCCATCGCCCCCTACCCGGCCGAACTGGCCGGCGAAACCCATGGCCAGAAACGTGCCCGCCTGGCCCAGACCCTGCGCGACGCCGGCGAGGCGGCGGCCATCGTCACCCTGCCCGATTGTATCGCCTGGCTGCTGAACATCCGCGGCTCGGACATCCCGCGCAACCCGGTGCCCCATGCCTTCGCCATCCTGCGCGACGACGGCCATGTCTCGCTCTTCACCGATCCGGCCAAGATCGGCGACAGCCTGCGGGCCCATCTCGGCACCCAGGTCTCGCTGCGGCCGCCCTCGGCCTTCCTGCCGGCGCTGCATTCGCTGACCGGCAGCGTGCGGCTCGACCCCAAGACCGCCCCCATGGCGGTGCTGCAGGCCCTGCAGGAAGAGGGCCGCCCGGTCAGCTTCGGCGACGATCCCTGCCTGATCCCCAAGGCTTGCAAGACCCCGGCCGAGATCGCCGCCACCGCCGAGGCGCATCTGCGCGACGCCGCCGCGATGGTCGAATTCCTGACCTGGTTCGACGCCCAGGCGCCCGGCACGATCGGCGAGATCGAGGTGGTCACCGCGCTGGAAGGCTTCCGCCGGGCGACCAATGCGCTTCTGGACATCAGCTTCGATACCATCGCCGGCACCGGCCCCAATGGCGCGGTGATGCATTACCGCGTGACCGAACAGTCGAACACCCGCCTGGACGAGGGTCAGCTGATCGTGGTCGACAGCGGCGGGCAATATATCGACGGCACCACCGACATCACCCGCACCCTGCCCGTGGGTATGCCGGGGGACGAGGAACGCCGCGCCTTCACCCGCGTGCTGAAAGGCATGATCGCCATTTCCCGCGCCCGCTTTCCCAAGGGGTTGGCGGGCCGTGACCTCGATCCGCTGGCGCGCTATCACCTCTGGCTGGCCGGGCAGGATTTCAACCACGGCACCGGTCATGGCGTCGGCGTCTATCTCTGCGTCCACGAAGGCCCGCAGCGGCTCTCCCGCGTCTCTCATGTGCCGCTGCAGCCGGGCATGATCCTGTCGAACGAACCCGGCTATTACCGCGAGGGCGCCTTCGGCATCCGGATCGAAAACCTGATCGTGGTGCAGGAGGCCGGCGCGCTCGACACCGCCGACCCCGAACGCGAGATGTATGACTTCAAAACCCTCACCTGGGTGCCCATCGACCGCCGCCTGATCCTGCCGGCGATGATGGACGCGGGCGAGATCGACTGGCTCAACCGCTATCACGCCGCCTGCCGCGACAAGATCGGCCCTAGGGTTTCCGAGGCGGCGGCGCTATGGTTGGATCAGGCCACCGCACCGCTCTGACAAACCGGTGCAACATTTCCGCGCTAACGCATGGCCAGGCATTCTGGGGAGATCACCGCTCATGGCACCGAAAATCACCGTTACCGCAGCCCCCGGCACATGGGTCGTCCGCGCCGGCGGCGCCGTGCTGGGTGAAACCAGGGCCGCTCTGGAGCTGGTCGAGGGCGACTACCCCGCGGTGATCTATTTCCCCCGCGGCGACATCGCCATGGCCTTTCTCGATGCGTCCGACCACCGCACGACCTGCCCGTGGAAGGGCGAGGCCAGCTATTTCTCGATCGTCACCAAGTCGAAGACCATCGAGAACGCCGCCTGGTCCTACGAGGACCCGCTCGACGCCGTCTCCCGGATCAAGGACCACCTGGCCTTCTACGCCACCGACGAGGTGACCGTCGAACAGGTATGATCTCCGTAGGGCGGGTCTGAACCATCTGCCCCCGCTCAGGAATGCTCCTCCGCCGCCGTCGCCGCCAGGGCGCGGTTATAGGCCTTCAGCGCATCGACATGCCACAGCGCGCCCCAGAGTTCGGGCTGGCGGTCCTCGCCGATCGACAGCACCGGCAGGAAGGCCAGCCCGGTGCGCTCGAACACCGGCATCGCGGTCTCCAGCGTGGCGTTGGCGTCCAGATAACTGCCCTCCTCGACCTTCTGCCAAAGCTCGGCCTCGTCCGGGCAGGCGCTGTCCTCGAGCGGCTTCATCAAGCCCGCGACGCGGAACATCGCCAGCAGATAGGCCTGCGGCCCCGCCGCCAGATGGACACCGCGCCGCTCGAGCTGGGTCAGGAAGAACGAGCGCTGCACCAGGCGCGAGCCCAGCACCGTCGACAGGCTGACCGCCACCATCACCGCCAGCTCGGTCTGCCAGTCGCCGGTCAGTTCGAACACGATCAGCGTGGTCGAGATCGGCGCCCCCAACACCGCCGCCGCCACCGCCCCCATGCCGGCCAGCGCATAGAGCGATTCCGAGCCCGAAACCTCGGGCAGGACCGATGTGGCGATCCAGCCGAAGGCCAGCCCGGTCAGCGCCCCCACCATCAGCGAGGGCGAAAACACTCCGCCGCCCATCCGTCCGGCGAAGGTGATGCTGACCGCCAGCACCTTCACGACCGCAAACAGCACCGCCTGCCCCAACAGAAGCTGGCCGGTCAGCGCGGCGCTTGTGGTCTCGTATCCGACGCCGATGATATGCGGAAACCAGATCGCCAGGACGCCCAGCATCGCGCCGGTGACCGCCGGGCGCAGCCAGCGCGGCAGGCCGGTCACGGCGCTGGCGCGGTTGGCCACGCTCTCGGCAAAGAAGATGCCCCGCATCAGCGCCGCCGAGACCACGCCGCAGACCACCCCGAGGATCAGGAAGGCCGGCAACTCGACATAGAATTCCAGCGTCGATTCGACCGGCAGGGCGAACTCGGTCACGTCGCCGAAGGCCAGCCGGTTGATCACCGTGCCCGCCACCGATGCGATCACGATGGGCGCGAAGGCATGAACCGCGAAATGGCGCAGCACCACCTCCAGCGCGAACAGCGCGCCGGCGATGGGCGCGTTGAAGCTGGCCGAGACCGCGCCGGCCACGGCACAGCCCAGCAGATCGCGCCCGGTCAGCCCGCTGGCACGGATGCGCTGGCTGACCCCGCTGGCGATCACGCTGGCCAGGTGCACGACCGGGCCCTCGCGCCCGGTCGAGCCGCCGGTGCTGAGCGTGATCAGCGACGCCACCGCCGAGGCCAGCCCGGACCGGGCCTCGACCCGGCCCTGATACATCGCCGCGCCCTCGATCACCTCGGCCACCGACCGTGCCCGCCCGTCATCGGTGAAGAAATGCAGGATCAGCCCGACGGCCAGACCGCCCGCCATCGGGATCAGCAAGACCCAGTGCCACGGCATCGTCTCGGCGAAACTGTGCAGATGGGCCACGTCCTCGGTGCCGTAAAGCGTCGATTGCAGCCAGTCGATTCCCTTGCGGAAGAACAGCGCGGCCAGACCGGCGGCAAGGCCGATCATCAGCGCGATGAGCCAGAAATGGATCTGCCCCGGCGCTTCGCGGCGCAGGTCTTTCCAGGCCTGACGCAGGTGCGCCAGGCCGGCGGCCAGCTCGCGCCGGGGGCCATCCGTCATCTTGCCGAAACCCTGATTGTGCCGCGGCCCGCCGCTGCGCGGGCCGGTTGCCGATACCGCATGACATCGCTCCGATCCGGCCCCGCCCGCCGCGGGGCGCCGCGCCCAATAGAATCGGCCCCCGGCAGCTTGTCCAGCCCCCAAGGGCCTGCGTCAGCTGCGATAATCGCGGATCACCGACATCGCGATGGCATCGCGGGTCAGCACGCCCACCACGTTCTCGGGGCGCGGCACGGAATTGTCGGGCAAGGCCAGAAGTGCTGCATGACCGCGATTGGCCATATGGGTCATCGCGTTCTGCAGGAAGCTCGATTCCCTGACATAACCGACCGGCGCGATGATCGGCCCGTGCCGCGTGGTCGGGTCTTCGGGGTGGACGCGGACGATGCCCAGCACGTTACGGCCCTCGATCACCACGGCATAGACCCGCTCCTCGCCCAGCTCGGTATCGACCACGCCCGAACTGCCCAGCTCGGATTTCTCGAACACCCCGACGGTCGGCAGCATCAGCTCGCCGATGGTGCGGATCGAGAAACTGTGCGACCGGCTCTCGCGCGGAATGTGATGCCCGCGCCGGGCCAGCTTGGTGGTATAGATATCATGCGCTGACAGTTGCCGGCGGATGCCCAGGGCCACGACCACGGCGATGATCGCGGCGACGGTGATGGTATAGTCGCCCGTCATCTCGAACAGCATCATGATCGAGGTCAGCGCCGCCCCGGTCGAGGCGCCGACGATGGCCGCCATCCCGATCAGCGCGAAGGTGACCGAATGGAAGCCGAGATGCGGAAACATCAGGTCGAGCGCACCGCCGAAGGCCCCGCCCAGCGTGGCCCCCAGGAACAGCGAGGGCGAAAACACCCCGCCCGAGGCCCCCGCGCCCAGCGATACGCTGGTGGCGATCATCTTCAGGAAGAACAGCATCAACAGGAAGGCGGGCGCCGCAAGCTGCCCGGTCAGCACCGCCTCGATGGTGGCGTAACCGACGCTTTCGGTATGATACTGCCCGGTGGTGCGCAGCAGCACATACATCAGCAGGCCCAGCGCCAGCATCCCCATCGCGTTCTTCAGATAGGGGTTCAGCTTGAGATCGTCGAAGAAATCCTCGGTCCGGTACAGCACCTTGACGAACAGCCAGGCCGCCACCCCGGCGACCAGGCCGAAGATGACGTAAAGCGGCAGCATGTCGACGCTCAGCGGCACGAAGACCTCGGGCCGGTCATGCGCCGCCACCAGGAAGGCCGGCGCCATGCCGAAGGCCAGCCGCCCGACATATGTGGCGGTGCCGGTGGCCAGAACCACCGGCAACAGGGTGCGGGCGCTGAATTCGGGCAGCATCAGCTCGACCGCGAACAGCACCGCGCCCAGCGGCGTGTTGAAGGTGGCCGCGATGCCGGCACCGGCGCCGGCGGCCACCATGGTGATCACCTGCCAGCTGCGCAGCCGGAACGCCTGCCCCAGAACCGATCCGATCCCCGATCCGATCTGGATGATCGGCCCCTCGCGCCCGACCGAGGCGCCCGATCCGATCGACATCGCCGAGGCCAGCGACTTGATCGCCACCACCGCCGGCCGGATCCGTCCGCCGCGGTAATAGATCGCGTCCATCACCTCGGGTACGCCATGGCCCTTGGCCTCGGGGGCATAGGTCCGCACCAGCCACAGCACGATGGCCCCGCCCACGACCGGCGCCAGGATGACCAGCGGCCCATAGGGCGACGGCGGCGTCGGGATATTGGCGTCGTAGTCGAACGAGAAGGTGCCGAGGAAGAAGAAGTTGTGGATCACCGAGATCAGATAGCGCAGCAGGATCGCCCCAAGCCCGGTGACGATGCCGATGCCGATGGCGATCATCGACAGGGCGATCAGGGAAAAACGGCGGTTGTCGTCATCGGCGTGGATCAGGTCGGCGGTATTGGCTTGGTCGGTCATCTTCGGCGCATGGCAATTGTCGAGCCCCTCGGCCGGCGCTAGACTGCGCCCGTCCCGGAGGGGCTCTGGATGGGTTGGTTGTCCTCAGCTACGCCTTTGTGGCAGAGAAAGCAAAGCCCTTCCGCCATTTGCCGGACAATCGGCGCGGCGAACACGAACGAAAACCCGAAAGGACCTCCAGAATGGCAACCGCGAAACAGTGGCGGCACTATCGGCCCAGCCGGCTCGGGATGGCGCTGTCGGCGCTTGCGGTGGTGGCCATCGGCGCCTATTTCGCCGTGCTGCACGCGCTCGACGGCCGGGCCGAGGCCTATTTCACCGCCCTGCGCAAGAGCGACCCGGCGCTTTACCTGTCGCAACTGCGCGATGCCCGCGGCTTTCCCGCCTTCCTCGAGGAATACCGCATCCTGGAAGGCTATGACACCTTCAAGCCCGCCGCCCCCAGCTTCCTGGTCGGGCGCTGGACCATGCGCAACGACCCTCTCAGGCTGACGCCGGGCACGGCGCCGGCGCAATGCAGTGACCCGGTGACCTTCGACTATGGCATCATCCTGATGGCCGATACCGGCGAGGTTTCGCTGCGCGTGAGCTATGCCATCGAAGGCCAGAGCGTGCTGTTCAAGGCGCCCGGAATCGACACCTTCACCATCGACCTGATCAGCTTCGGCGCCGAACTGGACCATATCGAATTCCGCCCGCCCGGCCAGGCCGAATCCGTCTTCGCCTATCAGTGCGGCCGCTAAGGCCCGAAGCCAGGCCTTCTCTTGCCCTTTCGCGGCGCCGCGCCGGGGCGGCCATGACCCCATATCGCGGAAATAGCTTGCATTTTAGTCAAATTGGAACGGCCCACCCTTCCCCCTCTTCCCGCCATCGCTTAGGGTTCGGTATCGCATCATTCGGGGGGATCGGATGCAGACCACGGAAGCACTTGCCGCGCTTGAAACCCTGCTGGGCGGGCGCCTGACCCGATCCGGCTCGGACCTGGACCTTCACGGCCGCTCGGAAACCTGGTTTCCCCCGACCCCGCCCGATGCCGTCGCCTATCCCGAAACCACCGAAGAGGTGTCGCGGCTGGTCAGGATCTGTGCCAGCCACGGCGTGCCGGTGGTGGGCTGGGGCACCGGCACCTCTCTCGAAGGGCAGTCGCTGGCGGTGCAGGGCGGCGTGGTGGTCGATTTCTCGCGCATGAACAAGGTGCTCGAAGTGCGGCAGGGCGACATGGACGTCGCCATCCAGCCCGGTCTCACGCGCGAGGAACTGAACGAAGAGCTGCGCGCCACCGGCCTCTTCTTCCCGGTCGACCCCGGCGCCAACGCGGCTCTGGGCGGCATGGCGATGACCCGGGCCAGCGGCACCACCGCGGTGCGCTATGGCACCATGCGCGACAACGTCATGGGGCTCGAGGTGGTGCTGGCCGACGGGCGCATCATCCGCACCGGCTCCCGCGCCCGCAAATCCTCGGCCGGCTACGATCTGACCGGGCTGTTCGTCGGCTCCGAGGGCACGCTGGGCCTGGTCACCGAACTGACCCTGAAACTGCATGGCCAGCCCGAGGCGATCACGGCGGCGATCTGCGCCTTCGACAGCGTCGACGACGCGGTCCGCGCGGTGATCGACACCATCCAGATGGGCCTCGGTCTGGCCCGGATCGAACTGCTGGACACCGAGACGGTGAAGGCCTTCAACGCCTATGCCGGCGCCGACATGCCGCATTGCCCGCATCTGATGGTGGAATTCCACGGCTCGGAAAGCGGCGTCGCCGAAATGGCCCGGACCTTCGGCGAGATCATCGCCGATCATGACGGCCACGGCTTCGACTGGGCCACCCGCCCCGAGGACCGCAACGCGCTCTGGACCATGCGGCACAACGGCGCCTATGCGATCTATGCCGCCCGGCCGGGGTGGAAATCGCTGGTCACCGATGTCTGCGTGCCGATCTCTCGGCTGGCCGACGCGATCAACGAAACCGCAGCCGATCTGGCCGAAGCCGGGCTCTATGGCCCGATCCTGGGCCATGTCGGCGACGGCAACTTCCATTCGGTGATCATGTTCGATGTGGCTGACGCCGCGATGTTCGAGAAGGTCAAGGCCGCCTCGAGCCGGATGGTCGAACGGGCGCTGGCCATGGGCGGCACCGCCACCGGCGAACATGGCATCGGCATGGGCAAGCTGGGTTACATGACGGCCGAACACGGCGATGGCTGGCAGGTCATGGGCGCGATCAAGCAGGCGCTCGATCCGCAGAACATCATGAACCCGGGCAAGATGGTACCGCCGCGCAATTAGGCCGGTCTTGGTCACCGGTCGGGACTTACTGCCGCAGATGGCCGGATCGCACCGGATTTAAGGTTGCGCCCAGGGGCGCAGAGGCGTAGCCCCGCCGCAAACCTTCCCCTTCCTCCGGGGCACGCTCCATGGAAATCTACCTTCCCATCGCCGAAGTTTCGGTGAACGGCCCTCTTCTTCTCTCGATCGGAACCGTTGTCGGGGTCCTGTCGGGCATGTTCGGGGTCGGTGGCGGCTTTCTGATCACGCCGCTCCTGTTCTTCATCGGCATCCCGCCCGCAGTGGCGGTGGCGACCTCGGCCAACCAGATCGTGGCCTCGTCCTTTTCCGCCATCCTGGCCCATATCCGCCGCCGTACGGTGGATTTCCCGATGGGGATCGCGCTGACACTCGGCGGGCTGGCGGGATCGTCGGTCGGGGTCTTCATCTTCAACCTGTTGAAGAAGCTGGGCCAGGTCGACCTGCTGGTGAACCTGTTCTACGTCATCTTCCTGGGCCTGATCGGCGCGCTGATGTTCATCGAAAGCCTGAACGCCCTGCGCAAGGCGAAAAGCAAGGACCCGAAACCGCGCCCCAAGCGCAAGCGCCGCGACTGGGTCCATGCCATGCCGGTGCGCTATCGCTTCCAGGCCTCGGGGCTCTATATCTCGATCTTTCCGCCGCTGATCGTCGGTGTCGTCGTCGGTATCCTGTCGGCCATCATGGGCGTCGGCGGCGGCTTCATCGTGGTGCCGGCGATGATCTATATCCTCGGAATGCCGACCAAGGTCGTGGTCGGAACTTCGCTTTTCCAGATCATCTTCGTCTCGGCCTACACCACCCTGATGCACGGCATGACCAGCCAAACGGTCGACGTCGTGCTGGCGGTTCTGCTGCTGGTCGGCGGCGTGATCGGCGCCCAGGTGGGCACCCGGATCGGGCTGCTCCTCAAGGCCGAACAGCTACGCATCTTCCTCGCGCTTCTGGTGCTGGTCGTCTGCCTCAAGCTGGGGCTCGACCTGGTGATCGAGCCGTCCGAGCTTTACTCGCTCGCCCTGGCGCACAAGATCTGATCCCGGCGACATCCGGTCCGCCCGGCACCGCATTAACGATTTGACGCCCGTCACCGCTCGGCTATCCTGACCGGGTGGTCAAAAGGGGACTGACAACATGACCGCCAAGCCGCCGTCCGATATGGGCGACGACGCGGACAGGAGCGCCAATCCAGGCGTCCTGGCGCAAGAGGTGATCGACCGGCTCTATGAAGTCGCCGTCGACCCAAGCCGCTATGAAGAGCTTCTGGATCAATGGGAAACCATGATCAGCCCCTATCGCCGCACCAAGGGCGACAGGCTGGGGCTCGATACGCCGATCGCCCTGACCGCGATCGACTTCGAAAGCCATTTCCGCCGCGCCAGCCAGGTGCTCGACAGCCTTTCGGCTGCCCCGGCGCGGGACAGTTCCGCCCAGACGCTGGTCAACCGGTTCGAAACCATCGCCGCCTTCACCGTCACCCGCGACCTGACACTGGGCGCTCTGAACCGCCCGGCGGTGGTCGGGCTGGGTCTGAAATCCGGCACCCCGCTGGCGACCCTTCCGCTCGAACCCGAGGACATGGCGGTGCTGGCGAAACAGGTCCAAGGCCTCTTCGCCTCGAACCGCGACACACCGCTTCTGCTCCGGGCCCGGATGCGCGGGCAATCTCGGCTGGTGGTGTTCCAGCTGCGGGTGCTGCGCCCCGAGGACGCCGCCCCCTTCGTCATCGCCGTCACCTCGGAACTGATCTGGCCCGAAGGTTTCGGCGAGGTGCTGAAATCGGTCTTCAACCTGACCGAGGCCGAGGCCGAGGTGCTGCGCGCCCTGTCGGAATGCCTGTCGATCAGGGACATCGCCGAACGCCGCGGCCGGTCGGTCGATACCGTGCGGGCGCAGATCAAGTCGATCCAGAGCAAGACCGAAACCCGCAGCCAGGCCGAGCTGGTCCGCCTGACGCTCGCCACCATGGACATCGCCACCTATACCCAGGACGCCGCCGCCGAAACGGCCCCGGCCCAAAGCAAGGGCTTCCAGACGCTGAAGCCGCGGCCCTATCACACGCTGATGCTGCCCGACGGCCGGCGGTTCGACTACCTGATCCTGGGCGATCCGGCCGGGCGGCCCTGCTTCTTCGGACCGCAGGATTACGGCCTGACCCGCTGGCCCGCCTCGGCCGAGGCCGAAGCGGCACGGCGCGGCATCAAGGTGATCGTGCCGGTGCGCGCCGGCTTCGGCAGGTCCACCCCCCTGCCCCGCGGCACCAATCTGGCCAGCACCATCACCGCCGATTACGCCTGCCTGCTCGATCATCTCGGCGTGCGGGCCTGCCCCTTCATCTCGCTCGGGGGGGATTTCTATTTCTCGGCCCATTTCGCCGATGCCCATCCCGACCGTGTCACGGCGCTGATCGCCTGTTCCGGCATCCTGCCGCTGACCCGATCCGAACAATACGAACGAATGCACAAATGGCACCGCTTCATCTTGGCCGGTGCGCGCTATACCCCCCACCTCCTGCCCTTCATGGTCAAGGCCGGCTTTGCCCTGGCCCGGCGGCTGGGCAAGCGTTCTTTCGTCCATGCCGTCTATGGCGACAGCCCAGCCGATGTCGAAACCTTCGAAGACCCGGAAGTGTTCGAGGCGATGGTCGTGGGCTCCGAAGTCTGCCTTTCGGACGATCATTCCGCCCATGCCGCCTTTGCCGCCGAAGTGACGGAACAGGAAACCACCGACTGGTCCGGCCCGGTTCGGCGCTGCGACGGGCGCACGCCGGTCTTCTTCCTCAACGGGCTGCAGGATCCGCAAACCCCGCCCGACACGCTGAAGGAACAGCAGGTCGACTATCCCTGGATCGAGTTTTCCACCTATGCGGATGCAGGTCAACTTCTGTTCTTCCGGAAGTGGCGTGACGTGCTCGATCTGACGGCTGAATATTTGTGAAAATTCGAGCTTTTACCCCATCTGGGGTATGACAGACCAACGCAACCCTGCCATCCTGATCCTCGACAAGTAATTGATTTCGCCCCATGGGCCCGAGGTTTTTCTTTTAGGCGCGGCGTTTGGCACAGTCCCGACGTTGCGGTTTCAGTGGTCGGTTCCCCGGCCGAGTGAGTGCAACAGACCCCGTCCCGGCCCTGCCGCAGCGTATTGGCGGCATCCCGGGCGGGGTCTTTTTCGTTCCGGAACCGACGTCGCGGAAACCTCCGGGATCAGCCCAGAAGCTGTTGCGCCGCCGCGCGCGCCTCGTCCGTGATCCGGTCGCCCGACAGCATCCGCGCGATCTCGTCCACCCGTTCGCTGGGGTCCAGCGGTACCACGCGCGACAGGGTCAGATCGCCCTCGACGCTCTTCTCGACCCGCCAGTGATGCCCGCCCTTGGCGGCCACCTGCGGCGAATGGGTGACGACCAGAACCTGCCCGCCCTCGGCCAGCGCCGCCAGCCGCCGTCCCACCGCATCGGCGGTGGCGCCGCCGACACCGCGGTCGATCTCGTCGAAGATCATGGTCACCCCGGCGCCGTCCTCCTGCGCAAGGCTGACCTTCAGTGCCAGCAGGAAGCGCGACAGTTCCCCGCCCGAGGCGATCTTGCCGATCGGGCCCGCCGGCGCGCCGGGGTTGGTGGCGACGCTGAACTGCACCGCGTCCACCCCTTCGGGGCCCGGCTCCCCGGCGCCGATTTCGGTGGTGAACACCGCCCGCTCCATCTTCAGCGGCGCCAGTTCCGCCATCACCGCCGCGTCCAGCGCCCCCGCCGCCGCCCGGCGCCGGTCGCTCAGCGTCACGGCGGCCGCGTCATACAGGGCCTGCGCCGCCCGTGCCGCTTTTTCCAGCGCCGCGATATCGGCGTCGCCCCGGTCCAGCGCCTCGAGCCGGCCACGCAATTCGGCGGCGAACCCGCCCAGATCGTCCGGCGCCACCCCGTGCTTGCGCGCCAGCGCCCGGATCGCGAACAGCCGCTCCTCGCAGGCCTCCAGCGCGTGCGGCTCGAACTCCAGCGCCTCCAGCGCCCGGGTAATGCCGTCGCTTGCCTCGGCCAGTTCGTTCAGCGCCCGGCTCAGCGCCCCAGCGGCGCGTCGAGCAGCCCCTCAAGGTCGCCCGCCACCGACTCCAGCCGCCGCAGCGCATCGCCGGCCGCGGCTTCGGCCCCGCCGTCGCCGCCGCTGACCGCCTCCAGCGCCCGGCCGATGTCGTCGCCCACCCGCTCGGCCGCCTGCATCCGGCGGCGTTCGATATCCAGCGCCTCGTCCTCGCCGGGCTGCGGATCGAGACTGTCGAGCTCGCCCACCGCATGGCGCAGAAACTCCTCCTCGGCCCGCAACGCCTCGACCGCGGCACGCTCTTTCTCCAGCGCTTTCAAGGTCTTGTTCCGCGCGCTCCAAAGCCCCCGCAGGGCGGCCAGATCGCCTTCGACCCCGGCAAAGGCATCCAACAAGGCCCGATGCCCGCGCGGGTCCAGCAACCCGCGATCGTCATGCTGGCCATGCAATTCGATCAGCGTTTCGGACAATTGCCTCAGCACCTCGCCCGAGCAGCGCCTGTCGTTGACCCAGGCCGTCTTGCGCCCGTCGCGGGCGTTGACCCGCCGCAGGATCAATTCACCGCCCTCGCAATCCGGCAGGCCGGCCTCGCTCAGCACGCCATGCGCGGCATGATCGGCACCCAGCTGAAACGCCGCCACCACCTCGCCCTGATCGGCCCCGGCGCGCACCAGTTCGGCGCGGCCGCGCCAGCCCAGCACGAAACCCAGACTGTCGAGCAGGATCGACTTGCCCGCCCCGGTTTCACCGGTCAGCACGTTCAGCCCCGGCTGGAAATCAAGCTCCAGCCGGTCGATGATCAGCATGTCACGAATTTCAAGGCTGCGCAGCATGTCACGTCGGGTGGGTCAACCCACCATCCCTTACAACCACCGCCCCTTGATCATCTGGCGATAGACCTGCCGCAGCCAGTTATCGCCCATCGCCTTCGGCTTCAGCCCCTGGCCGGTCAACAGCTTGTAGCTGTCCTCATACCATTGCGTGGACTGGAAGTTATGGCCCAGGATCGCCCCAGCCGTCTGGGCCTCGTCGGTCAGGCCCAGCGACAGATAGGCCTCGACCAGGCGATGCAGCGCCTCGGCGGTGTGGGTCGTGGTCTGGAAATCCTCGACCACCACGCGGAACCGGTTGATCGCCGCGGTATAATGCTTGTGGCGCAGGTAATAGCGCCCGATCTCCATTTCCTTCGCCGCCAGATGGTCGAAGGCCAGATCGAACTTCAGGATCGCCGACCGGGCATATTCGGTATCGGGATAGCGCTCGATCACCGTGCGCAGCGCCTGCAGCGCCTGGAAGGTCAGGCCCTGATCGCGGCCGACCTCGTCGATCTGGTCGTAATAGCTGAGCGCCAGCAGATACTGGGCATAGGCCGCGTCGTCATCGGCGGGATAGAAGTCGATGTAACGCTGGGCGCTGGCGCGGCTGTTCTCGTAATCCTTGGCCTGATGGAAGGCATAGGCCTGCATGATCAGGCTGCGCTTGGCCCAATCGGAATAGGGATAGAGCCGCTCGACCTCGCCAAAGAAATGCGCCGCCTCTTCCGGCTGGCGCCGGTTCAGTTCGAACTCGCCCCGGCCATAGATCTGTTCGGCGGTATAGTTCTCGATCGGGACCGACCCGGTGCACACCACGGGCCACGCTTTCGGCGCATCCCGACAGCAGCAGCGCGGCCAGGGCCGCGCCCAGCATTCCTTTGCGGACCTTACCGTCCCCGAAAATGCCCCCCGCGCCTGTCATGCCCGAATCTTACCCTTCGCTCGAACAAATTCCGGGCCTGTGCGCCCGCTTTGTCCTGCTTCTGTTAGCACAGAAAATTCCCGGGCAAAACGTCTTTGACGCCCTTCCCTGCGGCCAAATCGTCGTTCAATCACAAAATCTTGTAGCACCGGTCCGATGAAGACACCCATCGGCGACGTCCCCTCCCGCGTCGCATCTCAGGCGACGGCGGGAATCTCGCCGGCATGAACGCCCGCGCCGGGCAACTTCGCCGCCGTGGCGGCATCGCACAGCACCATGCGGAACGCCCCCGGCGTGGCGAACAGCTTGCGCAGCAGATCGTTGGTCAGGGCATGGCCGGCGCGATGGCCGGTATAGGCGCCGATGATCGGCGCCCCGGCCAGAGACAAATCGCCCAGGGCGTCCAGCATCTTGTGCCGCACCGCCTCGTCGTCATGGCGCAACCCGCCGGGGCTCAGCACCTTCTCGCCCTCGACAACCACCGCATTGTCCAGCGTGCCGCCCAGGGCCAGGCCCTGCGCCCGCATCGCATCGACATCGGCCTGACGGCAGAAGGTGCGGCTGTCGCTGAGTTCACGCACGAAGGACCCGTTCGCCATGTTCAGCCGCTTGCGCTGGGCGCCGATGGCGGCATCCTCGAACTCGATCGAAAACTCGATGCTCAGACCGTCGCCCGGCTCGAGCCGCGCCCAGGCCTCGTCGCGGCGCACCTCGACCGGCTGCAAAACCTCGATCGCCCGGACCGGCGCGGCCAGCTTCACCACTCCGCGGGCCAGGATGCCGCGCACGAAGGGGGCGGCGCTGCCATCGAGGATCGGCACTTCCGGGCCGTCGATCTCGATCAGCGCGTTATGCACGCCGCAGCCCGCCAGGGCCGCCATCACATGTTCGATGGTCGAAACGGTGGCGCCCTGCCCGTTCTGGATCAGGGTGCAAAGCGGGGTCTGGTTGACCACATCCCATCTCGCCGGGATCAACGCGTCGCCGACATGGATATCGCTGCGCTTGAACCAGATGCCGTGCTCGGCCGAGGCGGGATGTATCACCATCCGGGCGGGACGGCCCGAATGCAGGCCCACGCCGTCGAAAACCGCCGGTGATTTGATCGTCGTCTGCACGAGAAACCTCAGATTGCGCGGTCCCCACTTCCGCTGTTGGGCGTAATTTACGCGATGCGCCCCACTGCCTCAATTCACGCTTTGCAACCATGTTGAAACAGTCCTGCAACAGATCGGCAGCTTACCGCCATGTCACCCTGCAACATCCTGTTTTCATTAAAAAACCCGCCCCATGAGGGCGGGCTTTTTTGTGCTTGTCCACAGCCCTGTCAGGGCTGGCCGGAAGATCCGATCAGTTGGCCTGGCGACGCAGGAAGGCGGGAATTTCGATCCGCTCCTGCTCGGGATCCTCGGCCGGACGGGCCTGAACGCTGGGCTGGGCCTGCGGCCGGGCCTGAACCGTCGGCTGCTGGCGCGGCGCCTGCGGCTGGACCTCGTGGCCATGGCCGGTCATCCGGTTGATCAGCGAATTGATCCCGAAGCGCGGACGCTCGCCCTCGGCCCGGTCGGCATGTTGCTGCGGTGCCGGCTGCGGCTGCGGCTGAGCCGGACGCGCGGCCTGCCCCGGCGCGCGCTGAACGGCCGCGCGCAGGCGGGCCATCGCATCGGGGCTGGGCGTGCCCGGCGCCGGCGCGCGCGGCGCGACGAACTCTTCCGGCTCGGCTTCCAGAGTATCGGGACGGGGCTGGAACTCGGCCACCTGCGGGCGATAGGCCGGCGGCGGCAGGTCGTCATCGGCAACCCGCGCGGCGGCGGCCGGGGCATAGCTGTCGCCCTCGTCGCCGAAGATGTCTTCCATCTGATCCTCGGCAGCCGCGGCCTCGGCCTCGAAATCACCGAACAGCGACGGTTCTTCCGCCCGGGCCGCGACTTGCGGCGCGGCGGCCACGGCCGGGGCTTCCTCGGCCATCACGGTCGGCTTCAGCGGCTCGGCCAAGCTGCGGCGCGGCACCGGAATGTCATGCACCACTTCGCTGGCGTCGATGCCGGTGGCCACCACGCTGACGCGCATCGCGCCCTGCATGGCTTCGTCCAGGGTCGAGCCGACGATGATGTTGGCGTCCGGGTCCACTTCCTCGCGGATGCGGTTGGCGGCCTCGTCCAGTTCGAACAGGGTCAGGTCGTGCCCGCCGGTGATGTTGATCAGCACGCCCTTGGCGCCGCGCAGCGAGATTTCGTCCAGCAGCGGGTTGGCAATCGCCTTCTCGGCGGCACAGGTGGCGCGGTCTTCGCCATCGGCCTCGCCGGTGCCCATCATCGCCTTGCCCATCTCGTCCATCACGGCACGGACATCGGCAAAGTCGAGGTTGATCAGGCCGGGCCGCACCATCAGGTCGGTCACGCCCTTCACACCCTGATAGAGCACATCGTCGGCCATGCTGAAGGCTTCGGTGAAGGTGGTCTTCTCGTTGGCCAGACGGAACAGGTTCTGGTTCGGGATGATGATCAGCGTGTCCACGACCCTCTGCAGGGCGTCCACGCCGTCCTCGGCCTGCTTCATCCGCTTGGCGCCCTCGAACTGGAAGGGCTTGGTCACCACGCCGACGGTCAGCACACCCAGCTCGCGCGCGGCCTGGGCGATGATCGGCGCCGCGCCGGTGCCGGTGCCGCCGCCCATGCCGGCGGTGATGAAGCACATATGCGCGCCGGCCAGGTGATCGACGATCTGTTCGATGCTCTCTTCCGCGGCAGCGGCGCCGATGGTGGCCTTGGCCCCCGCGCCCAGCCCCTCGGTCACCTTGATCCCCATCTGGATCCGGTTCGCCGCGTGGCTCTGCTGCAGCGCCTGCGCATCGGTATTGGCGACCACGAACTCGACCCCGTCGAGTTCCTTCGCGATCATGTTGTTGACCGCGTTACCGCCAGCCCCGCCCACACCGAAAACCGTGATACGGGGTTTCAACTCTTCATGTCCGGGCATGGTGAGGTTCAATGTCATCGATACTGTCCGCCTGAGTTCGTTCCCCGCACGCGCAGGGGTTTTCTGCCTTTTCCAACACTTTCTTAACGAAACTCGGCGCAAACGTCACCCAAAAAACACAGTTGAGCCACAAAATAAGGGGGGAATTTACGGGGATTCACGCGGTATTTCGCCGATCCACCCAGATATTGCGGAAATTCACGCTGGCGACACAAAGACAGGTCTGCTCCGCCGAGTCGCGCTGCGCGCGGGCGAGTCGCAATGATGAATTATCGGGTCACCTGCTCGACCCTCATTACCGCCTCATATGGGCGGCTTGATATCAACCTACCACGCCTGCCCACAACGGGCCACCGAAATTCGCCGTCGCGGTCCGGTGCCGGCAAGACCCTTCGAAAGGCCTTGCAAAACGGCTTCGACGCCGCTTGCTCCGCCCTACCAGTTATCCTTGAACCACTTTACCGCCCGCTTCAGCGAGCGCGCCGGGTAACGATCCACCGGCAGTTCGAAATCCCACCATTCGTCCTGCGGATGCGCCGCGAAGAGACACATCCCGACGGCGCTGGCAAAGCCCGGCCCGGTCGCCGCCTGCGGCAGGCCATGGACGCGCATCGGCCGGCCCAGCCGGACCTGCTGGCCCAGGATCTTCGAGGCCAACCCGTCGAGCCCCGGAATCTGCGACCCGCCCCCGGTCAGCACGATCTGCTGGCTCGGCAGATGCTCGAACCCGGCCGCATCCAGCCGGGCGCGCACCTCTTCCAGGATCTCCTCGACCCGCGGCCGCATGATGCCGATCAGCTCGGCCCGGCTGACCCGGCGGCGGTCGTGTTCCCAGTCGCCGGTATCGCCTTCCAGCTCGATCATCTCGCGATCGTCCATGCCGGTGGCGACGACGCCGCCATAGAAGGTCTTGATCCGCTCGGCCACGCTCAGCGGCACCTGCAGCCCCATCGAGATATCGCTGGTCACATGATCGCCGCCCATGCGCACCGCATCGGCAAAGATCATGTGCTTGCGCATGAAGATCGAAACCCCGGTCGAGCCGCCACCCATGTCGATACAGGCCGCGCCCAGCTCCTGTTCGTCCTCGACCAGCGCCGCCACGCCGCTCACGTAGGCCGACGAGGCGATCCCCGCCAGTTCCAGGTCGCAGCGCCGCACGCAATGCGCCAGGTTCTGCACCGCCGCCGCCTCGACCGTGACCATGTGCATGTCGGTCGCCAGCCGCGCGCCCATCTGGCCGCGCGGATCGCTCAGCCCCGAACGGTGGTCGAGCGCGAAGTTCACCGGCTGGGCGTGCAGCACCTCGCGGCCATGGCCATAGTCGGGCACGTCGCAGGCGGCCAGAACACGGCTGACATCCTGTTCGGTCACCACCGTGCCTTCCAGATCGACCTCTCCCGCCAGACCATAACTGCGCGGTTCGGCCCCCGAGAAACAGGCGATGACGTGATCGACCCGCACCTGGGCCATCTTCTGCGCCGCCTGCACGGCGGTGCGGATGGCGCGCTCGGTCTCGCCCATCGCCTCGATCTCGCCGAAGCGCACGCCGCGCGACCGCGTCGTCGCCGCGCCGATCACCCGGAACCCGGCCTGCCCGGCCAGCGAACCCACCTCGCCGCCGGTCGGGTCGGCGCCGTCGAAGCGCAGCACCAGGCAGGCGATCTTCGAGCTTCCCACATCGAGGATCGCGACGACGCCGCGCTGCATCGCAGCCTTGCGCATGTTGCGCATCGCCCTCTGGGATTCATAAAGCTCGATCATGTTTCACTCCGTCCCCAACGAAATTTCCCGGATCTTCCACCAGTTCTGCACCGCGTCCTGGTTCATGCGGATTGTCGGGCGGCGCTTCAGCCGCATGTCCACCGCCACCAGGTCGCGCGCCAGCATGTCCTGCGCGCCGCTCAGCACGATCACCCGTTCCAGCGCCTGAACCGGCTCGGTCTCGGGCAGCAATATGCGCTGGCCGCGGTCCAGCACCACATCCCAGCGTCGCTCGCCCATCCGCACCAGCCCGCGCAGCCTGTCGCCCAGCGGCCGCGCCGCCGCGATCAGCCGCAGCGCCTCGCCCACCGCGCGGTCGGCGCCGTCGCCCGCCATCAGCGGCAGGTCGGGGCGCGGGTCCTCGCCCTCGATCACCGGGCCCAGGCTGACACCCTCGGCATCGACCAGTTCCAGCCCCTCGCGGGTGCGCCACAACACCACCGGCTTGCGCTCGACCACGTCGATCTGCAACACCCCGCCGTCGCGGATCCGGACCGAGGCCTCTTTCACCGCCGGCAGGCCGGCAATGTCCTGGCGCATCATCTCGAGGTCAAGATCGAAGGAGGAGATCGGGAAATCCACCGGCACGACTTCGCGGATATCCTCGTTCACGCCCTCGCTGGCGCCGTCGACAGCCATCAACTGCACCATGAACTCGGGCCTCGTGTGAACCTCGGCCTTC
>JAWKXE010000016.1:0-92641 GCA_041397165.1 Paracoccaceae bacterium
ACGACAGAACCTTTCGGATCGCCATGACCACCTATCTCGCCCTCGGAAGCTTCGGTGAACGCTGGAACGGCCTGCCGCTTTCCGGCGGCATCCCCGGCGAAGTCCCCGGCTTCGACCTGCGCCCCTTCCCCCGGCAGCATACCGGCCTGGTCTATCGCAACGTCCTCGTCGACCACATCCGTCGCCTCGGCCGGATCGACGCCGCGCTCGACGGCCGCCTGCAGCTCGGCTGAGGTCAGGGATACCGGTATTTGCCGCCCGGTGCGGCCGCTCTAGCCTGCCTCCATTGCTTCAGGAGGTATTGCGATGAAGAAATCCGTTCTCAGACCCGGCCGCGCCATTCTGCAACCCGGCCAGCCGCACCAGGTGGTTCGGGGCACGGTCCCCCTCACCCGCCCCGACAACGGCCCGCCCGCGCCCACATCGAACGGCCGCAGCGCCAGTTTCATCTGGTGCCACTGGGGCAACAACGCGCTGACCACCGCCGGTCAGGAAACCACGCGGCTGGTCCGGGCGATGCGCGGCTATGACCACAAGGTCCTGCTCAAGCACAACCAGACCCCCGGCTGGATCGACTTTTCCGAGGCCGACGAACGCAACGCCGACGTGATGCGCCCGCCGACACCCGCCAATTTCACCGACGAACTGGTCCGGCTGGCGCAGGAGGGCTATGTCATCGACATCTATATCTTCGCCCATGGTTATTCCGACGGCTTCACCGGCTCGACCGGGACGTTCCACGACGGTGCCAACGTGACGGGGTCGCGGATTCGCGATCTGCCGGCGGCGGCGGGGCTCAGGGCGTTGCCGATCCGCATGGTCTATCAGACGCAATGCGACGCGGCGGCGCTGAACGACGACTGGCGTGCGGCGGGGGCCAAGGCCTCGACCGGGGCACGCGACACGCAGTATTACCCGGTGCGGTTCGGCCGCTTCATCGACGACTGGCACGATGGCGATGCCTTCGGGCCGGCGGCCACCCGCGCCGTCACGACCGCCATGCGCACCGCCGCGCAAAGCTATATCCTGGCCGATGCGCTGGCCACGCGCGGCTCCTGGGGCAGCTGCCCCATGGGCAAGACGGTGCTCGGCAAAGGCGATTGCGCCCGGGAATACCATACCCGGCGCCAGCAGATGAACACCTGGCAGGACGGGCTTTCCGGGAAGGAGAACATGAATCGTTCCTCGACCATGCTGGTGTCGGGAAACCGCACCCTGACCAAGTCCAGCATGGCGCTCACCTGGTAAGCGCCTCATCTTTCGGCGGCCGGGCGCCCCGGTCCGGCCGGAAACGCACCGGGGCAGGATGTCCCCTCGCCTCTTTCCGGCCGGGCCGCTATCCTTGGGGCCATGCAGCCCCAAGACCAAACTGCCGCCCTGCTCGTCTTTTCCGATCTCGACGGCACCCTGCTGGATCACGGCAGCTATTCCTGGCAGGCGGCCGCGCCGGCGCTCGGGCGGCTCCGGGCAATGGGCGCCGGGCTGATCCTGGCATCGAGCAAGACCGCCGCCGAAATCGCGCCCCTGCGGGCCGAGCTGGGCTTTGCCGCCTGGCCGGCAATCGTCGAGAACGGCGCCGGCCTGCTACCGCCGGGCGAGGCCGCCCTGCCCGAGGCCTCTGCCTATGACACCATCCGCGCCCTCCTGCCCGGCCTGCCACCGGGCTTCCGCGGCTTCGGCGACATCGACGTGGCGGAACTGGCCGACCTCACCGGCCTCTCCCCCGCCGCCGCCCGCGCCGCCAAGGCCCGCGCCTTCACCGAGCCCGGGCTCTGGACCGGCCCCGCGGCCGATCTGCCCGCCTTCCTCTCTGCCGCCCGCGCCCAGGGCCTGCACGCACGGCGCGGCGGTCGCTTCCTGACGCTGTCCTTCGGGGCCACCAAGGCCGACCAGATGGCGGAACTGATCCGCCGCTATCGCCCGCGCCGGACGCTCGCCCTCGGCGATGCCCCGAACGATGTCGAAATGCTCGAAGCCGCCGATCACGGCGTCATCGTCGCCAACCCGCACGCGCCGCCGCTGCCGCCGCTCGCGGGCGAGGATCGGGGCCGCATCACCCGCACGACCGCCCCCGGACCGGCCGGCTGGAACGCCGCCGTCATCCGTTTCCTCACCGACCAGGACCTTTCGAAGGACGCATCCGCCCATGGCTGACTTTCACCAGAACGGCAACATCACCACGCTGCACAACCTGCGCAACCGGCCGCTGGACGATCTGACCTATGAAATCTCGGCCTATGCCGAGAACCGCAAGATCACCCTGATCCTGCCCAGCCTCTATTCCGAACTGCAAGGCGACGCCCTGGGCCATATCCTCGACGAACTGACCCAGGTGCCCTATCTGCACCGCATCGTCATTGGGCTCGATCAGGCTGACGAGGCCCAGTTTCGCCACGCCCAGGCGTTCTTTTCCCGCCTGCCGCAAAACCATATCGTGCTCTGGAACGACAGCCCCCGGATGAAGGCGCTGGGCGCCCGTCTCGACGCCCTCGGCCTCGCCCCGGACGAGCCCGGCAAGGGCAAGAACGTCTGGAGCTGCATCGGCTATCTCATCGCCTGCGCCGACAGTTCGGTCATGGCGATCCATGATTGCGACATCCTCACCTATGACCGCGAGATGCTGGCCCGGCTGGTCTATCCCATGGTCAACCCGACCTTCCGCTATCAGATGGCCAAGGGCTTCTATCCCCGGATCGACGGCAAGAAGCTGAACGGCCGGGTGACGCGGCTTCTGGTCAGCCCGCTTCTGATCGCGCTGAAACGGGTGGTGGGCGATTGCGACTATCTCGATTACCTGCGCAGCTTCCGCTACCCGCTCTCGGGCGAATTCGCGCTGCGCACGCCGATCCTGCCCGATCTGCGCATCCCCTCGGACTGGGGGCTGGAAATCGGCGTCCTCTCCGAAGCCTGGCGCAACCTGGCGCCGAATTCGGTCTGCCAGGTCGAGATCGCCGATGCCTATGACCACAAGCATCAGGAACTGTCGCCCGAAGATGCAAGCAAGGGGCTCAGCCGGATGTCGACCGATATCTGCAAGGCGATCTTCCGCAAGCTGGCCTCGGAAGGCACGGTCTTCACCCCCAACCTCTTCCGCACTCTGAAGGCCACCTATTACCGCGTCGCGCTCGACCTGCTGGAAGGCTATTACAACGACGCGCGGATGAACGGCCTGGCGATCGACCGCCACGAGGAAGAGAAATCGGTCGAGCTTTTCGCCGAGAACATCATCCGCGCCGGTCAGGTCTTCCTGGAAAACCCGCACGCGACGCCCTTCATTCCCACCTGGAACCGGGTGCATTCCGCCGACCCCGAATTTCTCTACGACCTGCGCCAGGCGGCGGCGGCCGATGCCGACGAGTTCAGGTAAGGCGCCGCGGGGCCGCGCGGCCCCGCCTCACGCGGGCGCGCGCCCGCGTTCCGCCCTCGCCCAATGGCCCGCTCATCCCCGGTTGGAAATCCATCGGCACTGATAGGGCGCGAAGGGAATCTCCGGCCCGGCGGCAGCGATCTCCTCGCCGCTCAGCAGATCGACCCAGCGGTCGTCCTCGATCAGGTTGATGGCCGACGGGCTGACCAGAACGGCCTCGTCGCTGACATTGTGGATGGCGAATATCGACTGGGTCCGGTCCAGGCTCTGGCGCCAGATGCCGAACAGCCGCTCGTCCATCGCCAGGGTGAATTGCGTGGCATTGGGGTGGAAGGCCGGCTGCCGGGCACGGATGCGCAGCCTTTCGCTCAGCCCGTGCAGCACCCGGGCCTGATCCGACCCCGGATCGGCCAGCCGGTCGAGCAGCTCGGGATAATCCCAGCGGTGCCGGTTGATCGCCCGGTTCATGCCGCGCCGCGCCACCGCCTCGTGATCGTTGGGCGTGGCCAGCAGCGAATGGATATAGAAGGCGGGCACCCCTTCCAGCGACATCACGATGGTCTGCGAACACAGGAACCGCTGGATATGATGCCCATCCTCGCCCCGGAACGTGCGCTTCAGGGCTTCGAAGAACGAACAGTTCAGCTCGATAGGGCTCCTCGCCCCCGTCCGGCATCGCCTGCATCGACACCAGCCGCCCGCCGGCGGCGGCACAGTCGATCATCCGCGCCTTTTCCTCTTGCGGCAGCACGCCCTCGGCCGGCCGCATCCCGATCCCGTCATGGCTGGCGGTGAAGTTGAGATAGGCGCAGCCCATCTGCGCCGGCGGCATCGCCGATTGCCAGCGATGCAGGAACCGCGCCGTGCCCGATTGCATCGCGTGCAGCACCAGCGGCGGCAGCGGGAAGTTATAGATCGCATGCGCCTCGTTGCGATTGCCGAAATAGCTCAGGTTCTCGGTGCGCGGCACGTTGGTCTCGGTCAACAGCACCACCGTCTCCTGGGCTAATCGGCCAGACAGGCGCAGCAGTTGCACGATGGCATGGGTCTGGGCCAGGTGAATGCAGCGCGTGCCCGCTTCCTTCCAGATGAAGGCCACCGCGTCCAGCCGCAGCGTCCGCACCCCGTGATCGACATGCAGCCTTATGATCCGCAGCATTTCCAGCAGCACCTCGGGGTTGCGGAAATCCAGATCCACGGTCATGACTGAAGGTGCACCAGACATGGCGCGGCCCGGCGCGGGTCTCTCGATCTCCTGCAACAGCGGCGTGGTGCGCGGCCGCACCACCTCCGACAGATCGTCCGCCGGGATCGCCCTCGAAGAAATAGCGGTCATAGGGCGCCTGCCCTGGCGATAGGCATTGAACCAGGCGCCCTGGCTCGACACATGGTTCAGCACCAGGTCCGACATCAGGTGGAACCTGGCCGCGATCCTCTCGATATCCGGCCAGTCGCCCAGCTGCGGATTGACCGCGCGGTAATCCGTCACGGCAAAGCCGTCATCCGAACTGAACGGAAAGAACGGCAGGATATGAACCCCGTTGATCACCCCGCTGACATGACGGGTCAGGAAATCCTCGAGCAGGTCCAGCGGCTTGTGACGGCCATCGCGGATCGTGTCGCCATAGGTGATCAGCACCGGATCGTGCTCGGACCACAGCCGGTTCGACAGGATCCGCGCGCGCTTGCGCCGGTGCTTGCCCTCGGGCCAGAAGGCGCCGACGATCTGCGAGGCCAGGATATCGGCGTCCAGATCGGGATCGATCTGCCGCACCAGCCCGGTCAATCTTGCGCTGAACATACCCGTCATCGCGCCCCGCCCGGGCGTGCCGGGGCCCGCGCTCTGTCTCGCACTTCCTATCCGCACCGGTCTGCCGTTCCTTCACCCTGTCGCCCCCCTTTCAGCCACAGCCGCGCCGGCAAGGCAACCGGCGAGGGCCGTGACGGCGCGCCCCCCCGCCCGGCCTGCTGAAAATAGAAGCGCCGGTTCAGCGCGTGCCCGGGCCAGCCGTGGCCGGCCGGAACGGACCGGGATTTGTCGCATCCCGCCAAGATACGCGCGCCGGAAAGGCGCCCAATAGGGGCATTCGCCGGCGCCTCCGCCGCTCTCACCCGCAAAGGCCCAAGACATCATGTCCTTCACCGCCATCGCCGATTTCGCCCTCGGCCGCCCGGCCATCCCCGAAAGCGCCCTAGACATGGCCGCGACCCTCTTGATCGACACGCTGGGCATCGCCGCCGCCGCCGCGCCGCTCGATGCCGGGCGGCTGGCGCGTGACCATGCCTTCGCCTTCCACGCCGCCGCGCGGCCGCAGGACGCGGTGCCGATGCTGTTCGACGGCCGCCCCGCCTCGATCCCCGGCGCCGCCTTCGCCGCCGCCACCCAGATCGACAACTTCGACGGCCATGACGGCTATAACCCGACCAAGGGCCATATCGGCTGTGCCGTGGTGCCGGCGCTCTTCGCCTTCGCCAAGGCGCATCCCGATCTTTCGGCACGCGATGCGCTGACCGCGATGGTTCTCGCCTATGAAATCTCGGCCCGCGCCGCCATCGCGCTTCATGCCACGGTCCCCGAATACCATACCTCGGGCGCCTGGAACGCGCTCGGCGTGGCGGCTCTGGGCGCGCGCTTCCTCGGGCTCGACGCCGCCCGCCTGCGCCGGGCCATGGGCATCGCCGAGTTTCACGGCCCCCGCAGCCAGATGATGCGCGAGATCGCCTAATCCCACGATGCTGCACGATGGCTCGGGCATGGGGGCGCTGGCAGGCACGATGGCGGTGCTGATGGCCGCACAAGGCTTTACCGGCGCGCCGGCGATCACCGCCGAGGGCGAGGACGCCGCGCCCTTCTGGGCCGATCTCGGCCAGGACTGGACGATCGAGCGCAACTATATCAAGCCCTATCCGATCTGCCGCTGGGCCCATGGCGCGCTCGAAGCGCTGGAACAGCTGATCGCCGCCCATGACCTGCGCCCCGACCGGATCGCCCGGGTCGAAGTGGCGACCTTCGCCAATTCCGCCGCGCTCTATCGCGGCGTGCCCGAAAGCAGCGCGGTGGCGCAATATGCCCTGACCTTCCCGCTGGCGGTGCTGCTGGTCCACCGCGCCATCGGGCCCGACCATGTCTCGGGCGAGGGCCTGCGCGATCCGGCGGTACTAGCGCTGATGCCGCGCATCCATATCCGCGAGGAACCGCGCCACACGGACCGCTACCCCGCCGGGCGCTGGTCCGATGTCACCGTCACCCTCGATGATGGCACAGTGGTCCAGTCCGGCGATTGCAACGCCCGTGGCGGCCCCGAGGCGCCGCTGACCCTCGATCAGGTCGAGGCCAAGTTCCGGGTCATGACCGCGCATCTGTCGCCCGAGCGGCGCGACGCGCTCTGGGCGATGCGGGCGCGGCTCCTCCAGCCCGAGGCCCGCTTTGCCGAACTGGCGGACCTGGTCGGTCCCGCCGCCTGACCGGCCCGGCGGCGGCCCGAGACGCTGCCGCATTTCCGCCGCGATGGGTTCCAAAAGACCTCGAAATCGTTTCCATTTCGCGCACAAAGCGCCGCATTTCCCCGCGACTTTCGGTTCAAACCACCGACCGACAGGCCGAGGACCGCGACATGATGACCGCCGAAATGCCGATCACAGCCGACAGCCCCACCGCCCGCCACGCGCGGCTGTTCGAGCTGATCCGTCAAAAGACCCTGGCCGAGCAGGTCGACACCGCGACCACCGCCGCCCAGGCCGCCGACGTGCCGCAGCAACGGCTTCAGGATTTCGCCCGCGCCGCCCGCGCCTCGCTCACCCCGCAGGACCAGCTGGCGCTCGGTATCTCGGCCAGCTTCGGCCGCTGACAGGCGCAACGCGGGGCCGCGCGGCCCCGCCAGACGCGGGCGCGCGCCCGCGTTTCCATCACCCGACCTCTTCATCCTCGCTTTCCTCGACCGTCGCCACCCTTGCGCCGGCCTTGGTGGTGGTCACCACCCCCAGCGATTTCAGCTTGCGGTGCAGGGCCGACCGCTCCATGCCGACGAATTGCGCCGTGCGGCTGATATTGCCGCCGAAGCGGTTGATCTGGGTCAGCAGATATTCCCGCTCGAACGCCTCGCGCGCCTCGCGCAGCGGCAGCGTCGCCAACACGCCCGACAGCACCACGCGGCTGCCTTCGACGGTCTTCTCCTCGTCCGAGGGCAGCTCGCGCGCCTCGATCTCGCCGGCACCGTCGCCCAGGATCAGCACCCGCTCGATCAGGTTCCGCAGCTGGCGCACATTGCCCGGCCAGGTCATGGTCTGCATCAAGGCCACCGCCTCTTCGCTCAGCACGCGCAGCGGCAGGCCCTGGGTCCGGTTGAACTCGGAAATGAAATGCTCGGCCAGAATCGGGATGTCCTCGCGCCGCTCCTCCAGGCTCGGCACCGCGATCGGCACCACGTTCAGCCGGTGATACAGCTCCTGCCTGAGCCGCCCGGCCTCGATCTCGGCCGGCAGGTCGCGCGAGGTCGACGATATCACCCGCAGATCGACCCGCACCTTGTCGGCGCCGCCGACCCGCAGGAATTGCTGGTCGACCAGCACCCGCAGGATCTTCGATTGCGTGCCCGACGGCATGTCGGCCACCTCGTCGAAATAGATCACCCCGCCATGCGCCTCTTCCAGCAGGCCCGGCTCGACGCCGCGCTCGGGGCTTTCGCGACCGAACAGCACCTCTTCCATCCGGTCCGGCTCGATCGAGGCGCAGCCGACCACCACGAAGGGCCCGTCCTTGCGCCCGGAATGGGCGTGGATATAGCGCGCGGCGATCTCCTTGCCGACGCCCGAAGGGCCGCTCAGCATCACCCGGCCGTTCGACTTGGTGACCTTTTCCAGCTGCCCCACCATGGCCCGGAAGGCCGCCGACTGGCCGATCATCTCGGCGCTGACCGTCTCCTTGCGTTTCAGCTGGGTGTTCTCGCGGCGCAGCCGGCTGGTTTCCATGGCGCGGCGGATCACCACCAGCAACTGGTCGATGTTGAACGGCTTCTCGATGAAGTCGTATGCGCCCTGCTTGATGGCCGCGACCGCGATCTCGATATTGCCATGGCCGGAAATGATCACCACCGGCACGTCCGGGTAATCGCGCTTGGTCGCCTTCAGGATGTCGATCCCGTCCATCTTGCTGTCCTTCAGCCAGATATCGAGGATCAGAAGCGCCGGCTGCTCGGCCGCGATCTCCTTCATCGCATCGTCGGAATTCCCGGCCAGACGGGTGGTATAGCCCTCATCCTCGAGAATATCGGAAATCAACTCTCGAATATCGCGTTCGTCGTCTACGATCAGAATATCGCTCATGGGTTTCCCCTCACACCGCTTGTTTTTCTAGGTCGGGTTCAATTCGTTCCGCCGGGCCGACCGGCAACCGGATCACCGCCATCGCCCCCTTGTGGGCGCCTTCGGCAAACGGCTCGGCATCGTCCAGCTGAAGACTGCCGCCATGTTCCTCGATGATCTTCTTGACGATGGGCAGGCCCAGGCCGGTGCCCTTGTCCCGGGTCGTCACGTAAGGCTCGAACAGCCGCGCCCGGTCCTCGGGCAGGCCGATGCCGTTATCGGCGATGGTGATCACCGCATGGCCGTCGTCGCGCCAGGTGGCAATGCGGATCTCGGGCCGGTAATCCGGGCTCTCGCCGTTGATCTCGCGCCAGGTCTCTGTCGCCTCGCCGGCGTTCTTGATCAGGTTGGTCAGCGCCTGGCTGATCATCGTCGCGTCGAACTCGCCCTCCAGCGGGTCCTCGGCCAGCTCGGCGCCGATCGCCACGCCCGGCTGGCCCGATTGCTGCAACAGCACCGCCCCGTTCACCAGCTTCGACAGGCTTTCGTGACGGCGGTCGGGCTCCGGCATCCGGGCGAATTTCGAGAACTCGTCGACGATCCGGCGCAGATCGTTCGTCTGGCGCACGATGACATCGGTCAGTTCGCCCAGGCTCTGCGCGTTCTCCTCGTCCAACTGGCGGGCGAACTTGCGCTTGATCCGCTCCGAGCTCAGCTGGATCGGCGTCAGCGGGTTCTTGATCTCATGCGCGATGCGCCGCGCCACGTCGCCCCAGGCGGCCATCCGCTGGGCGCTGACCAGGTCGGTGACATCGTCGAAGGCCACCACATAGCCTTCCAGCTCACCGGCCTCGCCCTCGCGGGTCGACATCCGCACCAGAAGGTTCTCGAGCCGCCCGGCCCGGGTCACCCGCACCTCGCCCTGCACCACCCGCCCGGGCCCGGCCCGGAGCGTCTCGAACAGCGGCCCGAATTCGGGCACCGCCACCGACAGCGCCAGTTGCGATTGATCCTCCTGCCAGCCCAGAAGCCGCTCGGCCGAGCGGTTGACGAAGGTCACGCAGCCCTGCGCATCGACGCCCACCACCCCCGAGGTGACGGAACTCAGCACCGAATCGAACAGCCGCCGCCGGCGCTCGATCTGTTCGGTATTGCCCAAGAGCGCGTCGCGCTGGCCCTTCAACTGCCGCGTCATCTGGTTGAAATAGCGCCCCAGCATGGCGATCTCGTCATCGCCCTCTTCCTCGATCACCTGCACGTCCAGATCGCCCGCGCCGACCCGCTGCGCCGCCCCCGCCAGCCGCCCCACCGGCCGGCTCAGCCGTTCCGCGAACCACAGCCCCAGCCAGATCGCCGCCAGGATCAGGATCACGGCAAAGCCCAGATACAGAAGCCCGAACTCGAACAGCACCCGTCCGCGCTCGGATTCCAGCTGCTGGTAAAGCCGCACCGTTTCCTGCGTTTCATCCAGCAGTTTCAGGATCTTGCCGTCGACCTCGCGGCTCACATAGACCAGCCGGTCGGGGAAATTGGCCAGGGGCACGATGGCCCGGAACTCGTTATTGTCCCAGTCCTGGATCACGGCGATGCCCTTCTCCCGGGCCTCGGCGATCTGATCTTCCGTCGGCTTCTCGAAATCGAACAGATAGGATTGTTTGCCCCGCGCCCGCAGCTCTCCGGTCCCGTCGATGGCATAGGCCTCGCGCATTGCCGGCTGGAACCGTTGCTGGCCCAGCGTCAGCACCTCGCGCACCTCGGGGTCCTGCATGAAGGGGGTCGCGGTCTGCGCCAGGTCGATCATCCGCCCGATCGAGCGCGCGCTGTCTTCCAGCGTGGTGCGGTGCTCGGCCTCATAGGCCTGCGCCGCCGAAAACGACGATCCCACGACCGAGCGCACCCGTTCCGAAAACCAGCCCTCGAGCCCGATATTCACTGTCAAGACCGCGAAGATCGCCACGATCACCGTGGGAATCAGCGCCATGATGACGAAGACGAAGGTCAGCCGCATGTGCAGCCGCGATCCGGCCGATTTCGCCCGCCGGTCGACGATCATCCGCGCCACCCGGCTCAGCACCAGCGCGGCGACGATCACGACATAGACAAGATCGGCCAGGAACACCAAGCGCAGCGGCGCCGAGCTGGCGCCCTGCTGGATCTGCAACAGCACCAGCAGCGTCGCCAGCACCAGAACCGGTGCCAGGCTGACCAGCGCCCAGGTCGCAATGGTCTGCGTGCGCCGCATCCGACGCAGGCGCGAAAGCCTGTTCCACAGGCTGTTTTGTGCCCGGGATGCCACCCGCCACCCTCTTGATTTCGCGGCACAGGATATTGACGTGACCCTGCGCCTACACCGCTCATCTTGTGGCTTGTCCGCCGGCCTGAGGCCTGCGCGCCACTGTTCTGTTGCGGTTTTACATCAATTTGCGGCGGCGTGTCACGCTAATATCCAGATCGGTGATCTTCTTGCGCAAAGTATTGCGATTGATGCCGAGAAGGTCGGCGCATTTCGCCTGATTGCCCCCGGTCGCGTCCAGCGCGATCTCGATCAGCGGCATCTCGACCTCGCGCAGGATGCGGGCGTAAAGCCCCGGCGGCGGCAGCATGTTGCCATGCAGATCGAAATACCGGCGCAGGTGCCGCGCCACGCTGGTCGACAGCTTGTCGCCATCGGCAATGCCCAGAACCGGTTCGGTCTCGGGCTGGTTGCCCAGCACCGCCTCGACCTCCGAGCGCGAAATCTCATCCGCCCGCGCCGTCAGCCCCAGCCGCCGCACCGCGTTTTCCAGCTGCCGCACGTTGCCGGGCCAGCTGTACTTGCGCATCAACCCCATCGCATCGGCCGAGAAATGCCGCTTCGCGCCGCCCTCGCGTTCGGCCTTGGTCAGGAAATGCTCGGTCAGCAGCGGGATATCCTCGACCCGCTCACGCAGGTTGGGGACATGGATCGCCGCCCCGTCCAGCCGGTAATAGAGGTCCTGACGGATCGCGCCATCGTCCAGCGCCTGCGCCAGATCGCGCTGGCTGGTGGCCATGAAGCGCGGCACATGATCGCCGGGATTGTCCATCATGCGCACGATACGCGCCTGAAGTTCAGGCTCGATATCGCTGATTTCATCGAATAAAACCGTTCCGCCCTTGGCCCGCGCCAGAACCCGCGCCGGGCCCTCCAGCTCGCGCAGGTCGGCGGCGGTCACGGTCACGAAGGGCAGCGTGCGGCGGTCCGAGAAATCGTGGATCGCCCGCGCGATCAGAGATTTTCCGGTGCCACTCTCGCCCGAGATCATCACCGCCATGTCGGTGTTCATCACCCGCGCCACCAGCCGGTAAAGCGCCTGCATCGCCGCGGTCTTGCCCACCAGGGGCAGCTCGTCCGGCCGGTCGTTGTCATCGACCGGGGCGGCGCCGGCGCTGCGGCGGCGGTTCTCCAGCGCCCGCGCGGTGCGCTTCATCAGGTCGGGCAGGTCGAACGGCTTGGGCAGGTAATCATAGGCCTCGGCCTCGGTCGCCTGGATCGCGGTCATGATGGTGTTCTGCGCCGAAATCACGATCACCGGCAGACCCGGCCTGTCCTGATGGATCTTGGTCAGCATCTCCAGCCCGTTGCCGTCGGGCATCATCACGTCGCTGATCACCACGTCGCCCTTGCCCTCGGCCACCCACCGCATCAGCGTCGTCAGGCTCGACGTGGCATGAACCTTGCAGCCCGCGCGCGTCAGGGCCTGGGTCAGAACCGTGCGGATCGTGCGGTCGTCATCGGCCACCAGAACCGTGCCATCCATACGACTACTCCTTTTCCAATGCGTGTTTCGGGGCCAGCGGAAGCGAGATGCGGAACACCGTGCGCCCCGGCACCGAGTTCACCGAAATCCATCCGCTATGGTCGGAAATGATCTTCGCGGTCAGCGCCAGGCCCAGCCCGGTGCCGTTCTCGCGCCCCGAGACGAAGGGTTCGAACACATCCGCCGCAATCTCGGGCGGCAGGCCGGGGCCATCGTCGATCACCTCGATCTGCAGCGGCAGGCTTTGCGATTTGCCGTCCGCCCGGCGCATCCGGAAACTGTGCTCATAGAAGGTGTGCAGGCAGATCGAGCCGCCCTCGCCCGAGCGTTCCGAGGCCTCGGCGGCGTTCTTCAGCAGGTTCTGCAACACCTGCAACAGCTGGTCCGGGTCGCCCCAGGCCAGCGGCAGCGAGGGGTCGTAATCCTCGCGGATCTTCATATGCGCCCCGAACCCCAGCAGCGCCGAACGCCGCGCCCGGTCCAGCACATCATGCACATTGACCGGCCGGAAATCCGGCGGCGACAGGTTGCCGAACTGCTCGACCTGCTCCAGCAGCTTCACGATCCGCCGGGTCTCGTTGACGATAAGGTCCGTCAATTCAAGGTCTTCCGGAGAAAGGCTCATGCTCAGAAGCTGGGCCGCTCCGGTGATCCCCGCCAGCGGGTTCTTGATCTCGTGCGCCAGCATCTCGGCCATGCCGATGGCCGACTTGGCGGCCGATTTCACCGAATGCGATTGCGTCATGCGCCCGGCCAGCTCGCGCGGGGAAATCAGGATCATCATCACCCCCGGACGGCCGCTGACCGGCGCGATCTGAAGGTTGCAATGCAGCGGCGCGCGCTCGCCCGTGCCGACATCGACATCGTTGACGAACAACGGCGTCGCATTGGCCCGGGCCCGCTCGAACGCCTCTTCCAGCGGCGCGTCGATGGTCAGCCGGTCGAACACCGGCTGCCCCTTCAGCACCTTGGCCGAGGCCAGCATGAAGCCCTCCGCCGCCGGGTTGATATCGACGATCAGGTCGTTCTCGTCGACCAAGAGCGCCGGCACCGGCAGCGAGGCCCAGATCATGTCGTCGGGGGTCCAGTAATCGGGCGTCATGCGGCCGCCCCCTGCGGTTCACGGGGCTCCAGGATGGCGCGCGGGATCAGCCGCAGCACCTCGTCCGGGTCGCGGCTGGTCAGCACCGCCCGGCGCAGGGCCGGCCCGGTCTCGGCCCGATCCATATACCAACCCAGGTGCTTGCGCGCCACGCGCAGCCCCAGATCGCGGCCATAGAACATCAACATCGCCTCGTAATGCTCTGAAATCATGTCGACCAACACGTCGCCCACCGGAACGTCCGGAGCCGCCTGGCCGTAAAGCTCATGCGCGATCTGCGCCAGCAGCCAGGGCCGCCCCTGCGCGCCGCGCCCGATCATGACACCATCGGCGCCCGAGGCCGCCAGCGCGCTCCGCGCATCCGCCGCGCTGCAGATGTCACCATTGGCGATCACCGGAATGCCCACCGCCTGCTTCACCGCCGCGATCGCCGCCCAGTCGGCCCGGCCCTTGTAGAACTGGCACCGCGTGCGGCCGTGGATCACCACCCGCGCCACGCCTGCGGCCTCCGCCTTGCGCGCAAGCTCGGGCGCGTTCAGCCGGCCCTCGTCCCAGCCCAGCCGCGTCTTCAGCGTCACCGGCAGCGCGACCGCCTCCGCCACCGCCTCGATCAGCCGCAGCGCCCGTTCCAGATCCAGCATCAGGGCCGAGCCCGACATGCCGCCCGTCACCTTCTTGGCCGGGCAGCCCATGTTGATGTCGATCACCCGCGCGCCCATGTCGGCCAGCATCCGCGCCGCTTCGGCCATCGGCTCGGGCTCGCGCCCGGCAAGCTGCACCGCCGTGTTGGCGGCACCCAGCCCCAGCTCGGCCTTGGCCCGCGCCGCCGGGCGTTCGGTCAGCACCTCGCGGCTGGCGATCATCTCGGACACGACCAGCCCGGCGCCGAACCGGCCGACCAGGCTGCGAAACGGCAAATCGGTGATTCCCGCCAGCGGCGCCAGCGCCACCGGAGGGGCCATATCGAGATATCGTGACGACTCGTCCAATGCGCTTAATCCTTGTGCACCTCTTTCCACCTAGGGCGCGGCGACAGGTTTCACAATGAATCAACGCCTTGATTTTCACCCCCCGCGAGCTTCCGCCTATATTTTGTGCAATCACCCTGCGGCACCGCCGCGATTGCCCTTCCGCGCCACAGCCCCTATGCAATCGGACCATGGCAGACCGCATGACAACATCCGTCCTGATCGTCGCCGCCGGCCGCGGCAGCCGCGCCGGCCCCGGCGCGCCGAAACAATGGCGTCCACTGGCCGGGCGCCGGGTGATCGACTGGACGCTCGATGCTTTCCTTTCGACCCCCGGCATCGGTCCCGTCATGCTGGCGTTGCATCCCAACGACATCGCCGGCTTCGACGCGCCCGAAGGCGTGCTCACCTGCACGGGCGGCGACAGCCGCGCCGCCTCGGTCCGCGCCGGGCTCGAGGCGCTGGCGCCGCTGGCCCCCGCCCGCGTTCTGATCCACGATGTCGCCCGCCCCTGCGTTCCGCGATCGGTCATCGCCGCCGTGGTCCGGCGCTCGACACCCACCCCGGCGCCGCCCCCGCCCTGCCCGTCACCGACGCGCTCTGGCGTGGCGAAAACGGCAGCGTCGCCGGCACCGCCAGCCGCGACGGCCTCTACCGCGCCCAGACCCCGCAGGGCTTCCATTTCGACGCCATCCTCGCCGCCCACCGCGCCCATGGGCGCGACGCCGCCGACGATGTCGAGGTCGCCCGCGCCGCCGGCCTTGAGATCGCCATCGTTCCGGGCCATGAAGACAATCTCAAGATCACCCACGCGCCCGATTTCGCACAGGCCGAGCGAATTCTGGCCGAGCGAATTCCTGGCCGCACAGACACTGCGAGAGCCCATGGACATCCGCCTCGGCAACGGTTTCGACGTGCACGCGTTCGAGCCCGGAACCCACGTCACCCTCTGCGGCATCGAGGTGCCGCATGACCGCGCCCTCAAGGGCCATTCCGATGCCGATGTCGGCATGCATGCCGTGACCGACGCGCTCTACGGCGCCCTGGCCCAGGGCGATATCGGCCGCCACTTCCCGCCCTCCGATCCGCAGTGGAAGGGCGCGCCCAGCCATATCTTCCTCAGCCACGCCGCCGCCCTCGCCCGCGACATGGGCTTCACCATCGCCAATATCGACTGCACCCTGATCTGCGAGCGCCCGAAGATCGGCCCCCATGCCGCCGCGATGCAGGCCCGCATGGCCGAGATCCTCGAAATCGATCCGACCCGCGTCTCGATCAAGGCCACCACCTCCGAACGGCTCGGCTTCACCGGCCGCGAGGAAGGCATCGCCGCCATCGCCACCGCCACCCTGATGAAACCCTGATCCGCCCCTTCATCTGACCCCAAATATCCCGGGGAGCGCGAGGGGCTGGCCCCTCGCTCCCGCCCTCGAAACCAGAACGGACGCCGACCATGACCCGCCTCATCGCCACCTTCTTCTTCACCGGCTACATGAAGCCCTTCTCCGGCACCTGGGGCTCGGCCGCCGCCGTGATCGCGGGCTTCGGCCTCTTCCTGCTGGGCGGCTGGATGCTCGTCGCGGCGCTCATCCCCGTGGCCTTCGGCCTCGGCTGGTGGGCCACCGCCGTGGAAACCGCCGGCTCCGACGATCACGACCCATCCGAGATCGTCATCGACGAGGTCGCCGGCCAATGGATCGCCCTGCTGCCGGTCCTGATCGGCGCCTCGCATGCCGGCTTCACCGGCATGGATGCGCTCGCCCTCTGGCCCGGCTGGGTCACCGCCTTCTTCGCCTTCCGCTTCTTCGACATCCTCAAGCCCGGCCCGATCGGCTGGGCCGACCGCCAGACCGGCCCCCTGGGCGTCATGCTCGACGACATCTTCGCCGGCATCGCCGCCGCCGTGGTCGTGGTCTTGGCCGCCGGCGTCTATCATGGCATGATCCAGGGATGACCGCCGCCCATGTGCTCGAACGCGCCCGCAAGGCGGGCGTGACCATCGCCACCGCCGAAAGCTGCACCGGCGGCCTGGTTGCCGCCGCGCTCACCGATATCCCCGGCTCCTCGGACGTGGTCGAGCGCGGCTTCGTCACCTATTCCAACGCCGCCAAGGTCGAGATGCTGGGCGTCGCCCCCGCCACGCTCGACCGTTTCGGCGCGGTCAGCGAAGAGGTCGCCCGCGAAATGGCCGAGGGCGCGCTGGCGCATTCCCACGCGCAGCTGGCCGTCTCGATCACCGGCATCGCCGGCCCCGGCGGGTCCGAGCACAAGCCCGAAGGCCGGGTCTGCTTCGGCCTCGCCCGCGACGGCCGCGTCACCGACAGCGAAACGCAAGAGTTCGGCCCCCGCGGCCGCGACTGGGTGCGCAAGGCGGCCCGCGATCATGCCCTTTTCCTGCTGCTCTCCGCCCTGTCCTGATATCGCCTGAAATTTCATCCAAGCGCTCGATTTTTCGCACATGATTTAGGCGATATGCAAAACGATGCATTTTTCACCGCCCCTCGGCATGGATGCCTCTTTTTTCCCCGCTCCGTATCCGCTTTGAGCGCCCGAAACGCGGGTCAATCTCGAAACGGGGGGAACATCATGGTTGCAGCCGATACCGCCTGGATCATCGTCGCCACGGCGCTGGTCCTCTTCATGTCACTGCCGGGTCTGGCGCTGTTCTATGGCGGGCTGGTCCGCGCCCGGAACGTGCTGTCGGTCTTCATGCATGTCTATGCCATCGCCTGTCTGATGAGCGTGCTGTGGCTGGCGCTGGGCTATTCCATCGCCTTCGGCGACGGCAATGGCTGGTGGGGCGGCCTGGGCAAGGCCTTCCTGAACGGCATCGACACCGGCACCGTCAAGGGCACCCTGCCCGAGGTGCTGTTCTTCGCCTTCCAGATGACCTTTGCCATCATCACCCCCGCGCTCATCGTCGGCGCCTATGTCGAGCGCATCGGCTTCGGCTTCGTGCTGCTGTTCTCGGGGCTCTGGATGCTGCTCTGCTATGCCCCGGTGACCCATTGGATCTGGGGCGGCGGCTTCCTTGCCGATAACGGCATCTTCGGCGCCATCGGGGTAAAGGACTTCGCCGGCGGCATCGTGGTGCATGAAACCGCCGGCCTTGCCGCGCTGATCGTCGCCGTGGCCCTGGGCCCGCGCCGCCACCGCACCACCCCGCCGCACAATCCCGGCTTCGTGATGATCGGCGCGGCGATGCTCTGGGTCGGCTGGTTCGGCTTCAACGGCGGCTCGCAGCTGGCCGCCGACGGCACCGCCGCCATGGCCCTCACCGTCACCCATCTCTCGGCCGCCACCGCCTCGCTCAGCTGGGCGCTGTGGGAGCGGATCAAGTTCGGCCGCGCCTCGCTCGTCGGCATCGTCACCGGCACCATCGCCGGCCTCGCCTCGATCACCCCCGCATCGGGCTTCGTCGGCCCGCTCGAGGCGCTGGCGATCGGCGCCATCGCCGGCATCCTCTGCCAGGAGGCGGTCGGCCTCATCCGCACTCGCCTGAAGATCGACGATACGCTCGATGTCTTCGCCGTGCACGGCGTCGGCGGCATCTTCGGCACGATCATGATCGCCGTCTTCGGCGCCGGCAGCTGGGCGGCGCAGCTGGGCGGCCTCGCCATCGTCGGCGCCTTCACCTTCGTGGTGACGCTGGCGCTGGTCAGGCTGGTGGCGCTGATCACCCCGCTGCGGGTCGATGCGGAAACCGAAGTGAACGGCCTCGACCTCTCGGTCCATGGCGAACGCGCCTACGACTTCAACTCGTAACCCCTTGCCCGCAAAACGGAAACGGCCCGCCGCGACAGGACGGGCCGTTTTCGTTGCGTGTCCGGCTCAGCCGGTATGACTGACCGTCACCTCGCGCTGGTTGTTGGCGCGGTTGCAGTCGTCATTGGCGGTGTTGCCGTCGATATAGAGATCGGGATCGTAGGAATAATAGACCTGATAGGTGTTCGGAAACTCGAACGCCAGCGGCACGTCGACGCTCCAGCTGCGGCTCTGGCCGGCGGCCAGGTTGGTGAACCGCCCGGTGCCCACGGCCCCGCCATAGGTCGAGATCACGATCGCCTGCTGGTTGGCGCCGCTGACATAGTTCGCGGTCGAGACGTTGCGCACGCCATAGGTGATGCGCACCCGGTCGCCGACCCGCGTCTTGCTGGCAAAGACGGCCAGGTCGACACAGGAGCGGCGCAGAATGTCCGGCGCCTTGAGGTGCTTGTTCAGCCCGATCTGCGGCTTGATCTGGATCGGCTTGGTCGGAACCTGAAGGCTGGACCCGCCGGCCAGAACGGCATTGGCCGAGGCGAAGACGAGGGCGGTCAGGGTGACGGTCTTGACGAAGGGATGCATGGGTTTTCCTTTCCGGCATCAGAGGGTGGCGCCGGGCTCCTCCCCGGCCTTGGCGAAGCGCCGCACCATCGCGGCCTTCTCTCCTCTGTCGGCCGGGGCCGGGAAAAGGTTCAAACCTGCATCGAGAAAATAATCAGCCCGCCAGCTCCGCCGCGATCCCGGCCGGCGCCGCCAGCCCTCGACCAGCGCCGTGACCCGCTCGGCCCGCGCCGCGCCCAGAAGCGACGCCGCCTTGGCCGCGATCTTTGCCCGCCGCTCCTCCAAGCGGGCAGCGGCGCGTCCAGGTCATGCAGCGCCCGCCGCACCTCGCCCGATCCCAGCTCGACCTCCAGCCGCGCCTGCATCTCGCCCACCTCCTCGCTCGCCACCACCGTCACGCGGCTGCGCAGCGCCTGCAGCTGCGGATCGGCGCAAAGCGCGTCGCTGAAGCTCGACAGCCGCGCCGTGTCATGGCCCAGGAAATGCATCGGCAGCACCGTGGCGTACGAGAATTTCGCCCCCAGCCCGGTCTCCGGCGCCGGCTGGTTGCAGACGCTCATCCAGCGCGGATGGGTCTCGACCCGGATCGCGGCAATCCCGTCCGGCGCGGCGTCGATCTTCGCCGCCGCCTCCAGCACCGCGTGCAGCCCGTGGCAACAGGCATGAAACTGTGGCTGACGCTCTCGAACCGCCAGACCTCGCCCAGCCCGTCGAGCGCCTCGGCCCTGCCCTCGCCATGATGCGTGGGGCCAAAGCCCTGCGGCCCCTCCAGCGCCCCCAGACGCGCCTCGATCCCCAGCCGCGCCAGCGTCGCCGCCTCGACCCCGTCGGCGGCCGACAACCCGGCATTGAACGGTTTGCCCATGGTCCCGAACTGCGATTTCAGCCCGCTCGCCCGCGTCGCCAGCAGCCCCAGCGCCGTCTCCATCTGCGCGCGGTTCAGCCGCATCAGCCTCCCGGCCGCCACGCAGGCCCCACCGCCCCCGCCGTCGCGGTCTGATGAAACCCACCTGGTAATGGCCGCGCCCAAGCCATTCGCCGAACCGGATCGAGGCTTCCATGCCGATCAGCGCCGCCTCCTGCATCTCGGCCCCCGTGGCGCCGCGATGCTCCGCCACCGCCAGCGCCGCCGGAATCACCCCCACCGACGGATGCCCGATATGGGCGAAATGCGTGTCGTCATAATCCAGCGCATGGGAAATCGTGCCATTGACCAGCGCCGCCATCCGCGCCGGGCCCCGCCCGCCGCCGATCAACCGCTCGGCCGGCGCCGCCCTCTTCCCCGGCAAAGGCGCGCATCGCCCCGCCACCGGCTCGCCCGCACCGGCGATGCCCACCGCCATCCAGTCGATCAGCGACAGTCGCGCCACCGCCCGCACCCTGTCCGGCGCGCCGCACTCGGCCAGGGCGAACCCGGCCAGTTTCTCCGAAATTCCCATCATGCTCTCCCGAAAACTCAGCCGAACCCTAACACCGGCGCCGGGAATGAAAACCACCCCGGCCCCTTCATCGACCATAAATATCCCGGGGGTGTGAGGCTGGCCCCGCGAACTGTGAAGCAGGCCCCGGGCTCAACCGTAAAGCGCCTCGGCCCGGGCCTCGAACGCCCGCACGATCCGGTGCATCGCCTCGTTGAACACAAGGCCGATCGCCTTCTGCAGGATGATGTTCCTGAATTCGAAATCGACGAAGAAGGCCACCTCGCAGCCGCCCTCGCCGGTGTCGCGGAACGCCCAGGTCGAGCGCAGATACCTGAACGGCCCGTCCAGATATTCCGTCTCGATCCGCTCCTCGTCCCGGTAAAGCCGCACCCGGCTGCCGAAACGCTCGCGGAACACCTTGAAGGAAATCACCAGGTCGGCCAGCATCTCGTCGCCGCCATCCGCCATCGGCGTGACCGACCGCACCCGCGCGGCCGCGCACCATGGCAGGAACTGCGGGTAACTGGCCACATCGGCCACCAGATCGAACATCTGCCGCGCCCGATACGGCAAGTCCCTTGTTTCCGAGTGGGTCGGCATGTCGCCCCATTTGGTCCGTGACAGTGACGTTCCATGTCGTATGCTGGCGCCGCAGTTGCAAGGGGATATCATGCCACACCGCCCTTATGTCATCGACGAGATGATCTCGGCCAAGGCCATCGCCGCCCGGATCGAGGCGCTGGCCCGCGAGATAAGCCGCGAATTCTCCGACACCGACAAGCTGGTCGTCGTCGGCCTGCTGCGCGGCTCCTTCGTCTTCATCGCCGATCTGGTGCGCGAACTGGACCTGCCGGTCGAGGTCGACTTCCTCGAGGCCTCCTCCTATGGCGACGGCATGGAATCCACCCGCGAGGTCCGCATCCTCAAGGATCTGCGCTCGGGGATCGAGGCCCGCGACGTGCTGGTGGTCGAGGATATCGTCGATACCGGCTTCACCCTCGATCACGTCATCCACCTGCTCGAAAGCCGCGGCCCGCGCAAGCTCCGCACCATCGCGCTGCTCGACAAGCCGTCGCGCCGCGAAACCCCGGTCAAGGCCGACTGGATCGGCTTCGAGATCCCGGACGAGTTCGTCGTCGGCTATGGCATCGACTTCGCGCAACGCAACCGCAACCTGCCCTTCATCGGCAAGGTCCGCTTCACCGACACGGTCTGACGGTCTGACCCCGGCTCAGAAGATGAAGTCCGTGCCGTCGAGATCGGACAGCGTGACGTTCAGCAGCGTGATCGAATTGCCGCCGCCGGTGTCGATCACCACATCGGCCCCCACCTGAGTGGCCGCGCCCGCCGTCGCCGAGGCCAGATTCAGATCGGCCAGCCCGGTGATCGCCGAAACCCCGCTCAGGTCGATCTTCTCGGCCGCGATGGTGGCGGCGAAATCGGTGATCGTGTCATTGCCGTTGCCGTCCTCGAACACGAAGATATCGGCATTGAAATTGCCGGTCATCAGGTCGTCGCCGATGCCGCTGACCAGCCGGTCGAACCCGCCGCCGCCTTCCATCGTGTTGTTGCCGGCGATCCCGAACAGCACATCCGCCTGCGCGCCGCCGGTCATGGAATCGTCGCCCAGACCGCCCAGAAGAGTGTCGAACCCGCCATTGCCGCGCAGCACGTCATTGCCGACGCCGCCGGTCAGCGTATCGCGCCCGGTGCCGCCCAGGATCACGTCGTCGCCGTCCTCGCCGTAAAGGTCGTCCTGGTCGTTGCCCCCCAGGATGCGGTCGTTGCCGTCGCCGCCCTGACAGACATCGTCGCCCGACCCGCCCAGGATCGTGTCGCGCCCGGCCTCTCCCAGCAGGTGGTCGTTGCCGATATCGCCGACCAGCCGGTCCTGACCGTCGCCGCCGCGCAGGAAATCGTTGCCGCCGCCGCCCAACACCCGGTCATTGCCGCCCAGGGCATCCACGGTGTCGTTGCCCGCGCCGGTCAACACCACGTCATTGCCGTTGCCCAGGAAGAAATGGTCGCCAAAGTCGGTTCCGGTCACGTTCACCGGCTGCGAGACCGCGGGCAGGATGAAGTCGATCCCGTCCACCGCGCCCGATCCGTCGAAGGTGATCGGCGCCTGGTTCAACAGCGCCAGATAGCCGCTGATGCTGCCGGAATTGAACAGCGCCGCAAAGCTGTCGAACATGTCGGCGGCCCCCCAGGACAGGTCCGAGAAGGTCGCCACCACCGTCCCGGTGTCGTCCCGGACCGACCACGCGGTGACGGTCCCCGACAGCGTCGTCGCATCGAGCCCGGTGCCCGAAAGCTCGACCTGCCAGCCGGTCGACGGGTTGGCGAAGACCACCAGGCCGGGCCCGTTGGTGACCAGCTGGAAATCGGCGAACTGCCCCAGCCCCTGGTCGAAAAAGCCCTGCACCAGGAAATTGCTGCTGGGTCCGAAATAGGTAATATCCATGACTTATGTCTCCAAAGAAGAACCGGGCACCCGGAATGGCTGAGGCCCATGACGCAACAGTTACGGCAGCCGATTTCACCCGGCAAAGATTCGTTTGAGACCGCCGCCCGAGCCGACCGGAAACCAAAGCCGCTGGCGTCGATATCGGCCCTCGACGCACCCGCCAGAGTGCCCGAGCCACCGCAGCCGGCGTCGATCGCCATCACCGCCCTCGCCTGCGTGGCGACGCCGGCGATGATGTCGTCTCCGCGCCGGCCACCGCCCCTGGCATCGCCGTTCCCGGTGCCCGCTCCGGTCACAATCGCGCGATCAGCGGTGCATTGCCGCACATTCCCTATGCCCTTCTGCACGCTCGGATTGTTACACTCATGTGGTATGCTCGCACCACAACACGCGGATACCCAACCGTTCACAGGGAGACAGCCATGAACAAACTGACCGCCGCCCTCTCGGGCCTCGCCCTTGCCGCCAGCCTCGCCGCCCCGGCCCTGGCCCAGGACCTTTCCGCCGCCGTCAAGGCACGCCAGGCGCAGATGGAGCTTTATGCCTTCAACCTGTCGCTGCTCGGCGGCATGGCCAAGGGCGCCGTCCCCTACGACGCCGAGGCCGCCTCGAAGGCCGCCGGCAACCTCGCCGCGCTGACCAAGCTCGACCAGTCGCGGTTGTGGCCGCAGGGCTCGGACAACGGCGCGCTGGGCGATACCACCGCCGCGCTGCCGGCGATCTGGGCCGCCGACAGCACCGCCATGGCCAAGGGCATGGACCTGGCCGCCGCGGCCGATGCGATGAACGCCGCCGCCGGCGCCGGGCTCGATCAGCTTCAGGGCGCGATGGGCGCGCTGGGCGGCGCCTGCGGCAGCTGCCACAAGGCCTATCGCCAGCCCAGCAACTGAACCACGGCAAGAAGGGCGCCGGGGCGGTCTCGCCCGGCACCCGTTCCGGATAAACGATGCTGCGCAAACTCCTGATAACCCTTGTCCTTCTCGGGATCACCTGCGGTGCCGCCGGGTGGTGGCTGACGACCCCGCAACGGCTGTCCGAGACCGATCTGGCCGGGATCGAGGGCGATGCCGCGCGGGGCGAGACGGTGTTCTGGGCCGCCGGCTGCGCCAGCTGCCACGCCGCCCCGGGGGCCGAGGGCGACGCCCGGCTGGTGCTGTCGGGCGGGCTGGGCTTCGCCACCGATTTCGGCACCTTCTTCGCCCCCAATATCTCGCCCGATCCGGCCCATGGCATCGGCGGCTGGAGCCTGGCCGACTTCGCCAGCGCCGTTCAGAAGGGCACCTCGCCCGGCGGCCGGCATTATTATCCGGCCTTCCCCTATACCACCTATACCCGGGCCGGCCTGACCGACATCGCCGACCTCTACGCCTTCCTGCACACGCTTCCGGCCTCGGACAGCGCCAGCAAGCCGCACGATGTCGGCTTTCCCTTCAACATCCGGCGCGGGCTGGGGGTTTGGAAATGGCTCTTCGAGCATCCCGGCTGGGTCCGCCCGGCAGAGGGCGACGAACTGACCCGCGGCCGCTATCTGGTCGAGGCGCTGGGCCATTGCGGCGAATGCCATACCCCGCGCAACGCGCTCGGCGGGCCCGACTATGCCCGCTGGCTGCAGGGCGCGCCCACACCCGACGGCAAGGGCAAGGTCCCGGCGCTGACGCCCGACGCGCTCGACTGGTCGAAGGCCGATATCGCCGCCTATCTCTCGACCGGCTTCACCCCCGAATACGACAGCGCCGGCGGCGAGATGGCCGATGTGGTGCAGAACCTCGCCCATCTGCCGCAGGACGATCTGCTGGCCATCGCCGCCTATCTCAAGGCCCTGCCGCCCGCCGCCGCCACCAACTGAAGGGGCGACGGCCGCCCGGCCGCGTGCTAGAGCGTTTTCGAACCAAACAGAGTTGGCTGATCGGAAATGTCCCGAGAATGCCGAAGGCATGACAGGGTATTTCCGATTCAATCTGTTCGAAAACTGCTCTAGCCTCGGCCGATATGCCGCAACCGCTCGGACGTCTCATCGCGCTGCACTGGCAAGGCCGCCTCGCGCTCTTGCCCGGTTGCCTGCTGCTCGGCCTCGGGTTGCGGCTCGGGCTCGACGTCCTGACCGGGCTGCGCCCCCCCGGCTGGCCCTTCGCCGCCACGCTCGCGGTCAGCCTTCTCAGCGCCCTGGTGCTGCTGTGGCAGCTTGTCGGCGGTGCCCGTGCCGTCGCGCGCAACAGCCACGACCTGATCGCAAGCGTGGCCGGCGGCGCCGCGCTGCTGGCCACCGCCGTCCTTTTCACCGTGTCCGAGATCGACACCTGGTCCGCCCGCGCCCTGCCGCCCCGGCCCTGCCGCAGCCATGCGCCTATCGGTGCGAAGGCGGCGGATCCATCGAGGCGATGTCGACTTCACCGCTCCGCCGGCTCGACGCGGCGCTGGCCTCGGAAACCATCACCCTGATCGAACTGGAAAGCCCCGGCGGCCTGCGGCCGCCGCGCGCGCTCGCCCGGCGCATCCTCGACCGGGCTCGCGACCCGCGCCACCGGCACCTGCCCTCGGCCTGCACGCTGATCGCCAGCGCCGGCCCGCGCCGCAACCTCGCCCCCGGCGCGCGGCTGAGCTTTACAGCTATCACTGTCGGCCTCGATGGCGGCACCTGCTCTCGCTGACCGAAGAAGAGGCCCGCGACCGCGCCTTCCTGCGGTCTCGCAGCATCGCGCCCGGCTTCATCGCCCGCGCCTTCACCACCCCGCATGACCAGCTGTGGTTCCCGTCCCGGCCGAGCTGCGCGCCGCCGGCTGGCTGACCGATCCCGGGTGATCAAGCCGCCGCCAGGCCCGTATCGCGCCCATCGCGTCGATCACCGGCCGGCGCAGCAGCCGGCGCGCCTCATCGGCCTTGCCCTGCCGGATCAGCGCATTCAGCAGCGTATGTTCAACGGGTCTTCGCCGGCTCCCGCCCAGCGGCGTGATCGGCCATCTCCGGCAGCAATTCGGCCTCGGCCCCGGCCCAGTCGCCCGCCGCCACCGCCCGGAACGCCCGGGCACAAGCGCCACCTGATCCGCCGCCGGCCCCACGCCAGGCGCCTCGGCGATCCGCGCCAGCGCCTCGCCCCGCCCGGCCATGGCATGGGCCAGCGCCGCGTGAATATCGGCAAAGCCAAGCGCCGGCGCCGGAAAGGCCTGCACCGCGTAATCCGACAGCGCCGCCCACCGCTCCGGCCCCACCGCCACCCCCTTCAGCCCGGCCCGGTAATAGAGCGAGGCCAGATCGGTCAGCACGTTCAGCGCCGGGCTCTGCGTCGCCTCGGGCGCCAGATCGCGGTCGACGATGGTCCACATCCCGGCCTCGTCCCCCAGCCCCAGCGACCACAGCGCGCAATGCCAGGCGTTGTGGCAATGCATCATCCCGGCGCGGTCATAGCCTTCCATCCAGCCGCTCAGGTAATCCAGCCCGTCGCGGGTCTGCCCCATCTCATAGAACAGATGCGCCCGGATATGGCTGCCATGCCCCGAGCGCGGGTTCAGCCGCAGCGAGGTCTCGATCGAGCCCTCCGCCGGGCGCAGCTGCCCCGCCTCCATCTGGGCAAAGGCCAGCTGCGCCAGGAACCAGCCATCCTCGCCATAGGCCGGCGCCAGCATCTCGGCCAGGGCCAGGTGCTCGGCCTCGCGCCCCGGCAGGCCGGAAAACCCGATGAGCGAGAACACCCCAAGACAGGTCTGCGCCACCATCGCGTCGCGCGGAAACGCCAGCAGATGCGCCCGCACCGCGGCATAGCCCTCGCGCACCCGGCTGTTGATCAGATGATCGAAGATCTCCAGATGCGCCCGCGCCTGGCCGGTCAGCCCGGCGCCCAGCTCCATCGCCCGCGCCATCAGCGCCCGCGCCTCGCCCATCCGGGCATAGACCTGCGCGTTGCGCGCCTTCAGCGCATGGGCCAGGGCAAAGCCCGGATCGGCGGCAATCGCCCGGTCCAGCGCCGCATCGACCCCGGGCAGCGCCTCCAGATAGGCGCTCATGCCCTCGACATAGGCATCGCGCGCCGCCTGCACCTGGGTCTCCAGCGGGTTTCCATAGGCATCGGTCAACATCGGCAAGCTCCGGCAAGATGGGTCACGCCCACCCTAGGGCGCAATCAACCGCCCGCCAAGCAGGACGCCACGGCTCAGCCGCGCCCCAGCTTCTCCAGCCGGGCGGCGCGCAGCCGGGCGAAATCGTCGCCGGCGTGATAGGACGACCGCGTCAGCGGCGTGGCCGAGACCATCAGGAAGCCCTTGCCATAGGCCGCCTTCTCATAGGCGGCGAATTCGTCGGGATGGACGAAGCGGTCCACCGCATGATGCTTGGGCGTCGGCTGCAGATACTGCCCGATGGTCAGGAAATCGACATCCGCCGCGCGCATGTCGTCCATCACCTGTTTCACCGCCTGCGCGTCCTCGCCCAGGCCCACCATGATGCCCGACTTGGTGAACATCGCCGGGTCCAGCTCCTTCACCCGCTGCAACAGACGCAAGCTGTGGAAATAGCGCGCCCCGGGCCGCACCGTCGGGTAAAGCCCCGGCACGGTCTCCAGATTGTGGTTGAAGACATCCGGCTGCGCTTCGACGACGACCTCCAATGCCTTGTTATCGCACTTCAAAGTCCGGCGTCAGGATCTCGATGGTGGTCCCGGGGCTCTGTGCCGCACCGCCCGGATGGTCTGGGCGAAAATGCTCGGCCCCGCCATCCTCCAGATCGTCGCGGTCGACGCTCAGATCACCATGGGCCAGGCCCAGCGCGTCTTCACCGCATTGTGGCCACCCGGCCCGCTCAACGCGTCCAGCAGATCGGGGGCGGCCGGTGGCGACGTTGCAGAAGCTGCAGCCACGGGTGCAGATCTCGCCCATGATCATCATCGTGGCGTGGCCCTGGCTCCAGCATTCGCCGGCATTGGGGCAGCCTGCTTTTTCGCAGACGCAGTGACCAGTTGTTTTCCCTGCAGATGCGCGTGGTGAGTTCCGGCATAGCCCTTGCCGCTCGGGGCCTTGACCCGGATCCAGGCGGGCTTCTTCGGTTGGGCCTTGTCAGCGGTGCGCCTTCGGGTGGCGCTCGCCGGGCAGCGTTTCAGATCGCGCATGGGCTGGCTCGGGCCTTTGTCAGGGGGCGGTTCTGCCCATATACCCGCCCCGCGCCGCCCGGCGCCATGGCCGAAGCTGGCCGTCCGCCCTGCACGCCTGCTCCGCTCGCCAGGCGGCGCGGCGCAGGCGGGCCCGCCGCCCACCGCCCGGACATGCCGCGCCTCGGCCCGGGACAGCCGGGGATAGGCCGGGCATCAGCCCGGTCCACGCGCCGGACAGCGGAAACAGGCACATGCCGCCATTGGCCCAGATCGCCCTTCCCGCTCGAACTGCAGCGCCAGCAGGTCGTGCGCCCGCGCTCGACCGGCGCGATGCTCCTGCATCCCCACCAGATCGCCCGCCTTCGGACAAGCGCCAGCGACAGGCCGAACAGCCGCTCGGGCAGCAGACTGTCGATCATCACCATCTGATTGCCGGGCAGCACCGTGCTGTATTGTTGTGCAGCACCCTTCCGGCACCGCCAGTTCCGGCCGCCGTCGCGGGCGCCACCTGCAGCGCCGCCCCTCAGCGGCCGCAGGCTACCTTCGACTCGTGGCGATCAGATCGCGCGCCCGGCTCCAGCGCCTCGACCCGCGCCAGCCGGTGGCGGTTTCCACCAGCGTGCCTCGCCGCAGGCTGCGGGCGCGACAGGCCGTGCCTGCCAGCAGCGGCGCGGGACGGGCGGCACTTGGCAAGCGGCATCGCATGACCAGTCTCAAAACTTTCGGGGCGCGGTTGAAACATCTCTGACCTCCTTCGTCCTGATAACGTCCCCGCGGGGTTTTTCTTTTCCCGGAAATTGGCCCGGTCCCTTCGGCCTCTGAAACTGGCGACAGGTCCAAATCACCCGCCGATTCTAGCCGGGTTTGGGACCTGATCAAGGCAGCGATGCGGCATCGTTTCGACGCCAAAACCCAATGGCAAAACCACGCATGAACGATGATCAGCATCACTCTAACCATGATTTTGTTAACTATGGTAATTGGTTACGAACGGAAACTCACGTTCTCGCGATCCCGATCCGGGCGCCTGACCGGTGATCTCTTGCCAATTGCCCACCACCGGGCAGGCAGAAGATGAACTGCGCCGCCATGCCAGCCGACCGCCAGCACAAGGAGACCTGACTGGGAACGACACCGCCGCGAGGCCCACGCCCTCGCCAGCCGCACGCAGGAATTCTCAAGCAGATCACCTATGGCGCAACACGGCATCGTCACCACCTTCGCCATCGTCGCCGGGTTCGCCGGCGCTGCGGCCGACGGCGCCGCCCAGGATCGGCGGGCTGCGGTGCTGGTCTTCGGCCTGGCCACCTCTCGCCGATGCCGTCAGCATGGGCCTGCTTGTTCCTCGCTCTCGACCCGCTCGGCGCATGACCTGCTTCACGCCTGCCGCGCCCGAGAAGCTGCAGGAATTCACCACTACCCGGCCCAGGAACGGGCCGAGCTTCTGACCATCCTGCGGCGAACGCGGCCTGTCCATTCGACAGGGCCGCGGCCGAGATCCTCGCCCGCAGCCCCGAGATGGTGGCCGATCTGATGACCTATATACCGCAGATGGAGCCGCCGCCGATACCCGGCGATCGAAGGCCTGGTCACCTTCCTGGCCTTCGTCGCCTTCGGCACCATCCCGCTGCTGCCCTATTTCCTGCTGCCGCCGGATGCGCCACCGCCTTCCGCCTGTCGCTGGCGGCGACCGGTCTCGCGCTGGTCGGGCTCGGCCTGCTGCGCTGGAACGCCACCGGCGAACGGTCGCTGCGCTGCTCAAGAAACCGTCGCCGTCGGCAGCCTCTGCGCCGCCGTCGCCTGGGCGCCGTCGGCTCGATCGTCGCGGATGACGGGCGCCCGCCCCCCGGCGCGCGCCCTGCCCCTCTACCCGATCATCCTCCGCCTCGCGGCCCAGCCCTCGTAATGCCGCTTCAGCCGCTGCAGCGCGATCCGCAGCACGATCTTGCCCGACCGCGCGCTCCAGCCCATGCGCTTCTCGGTGCTCTCCAGCCCCTCCAGATAGCAGCAACAGCGCAGCACCACGTCACCCAGGCCCAGCCCCAGATCGCGCAGCGCCCCGCCACCCGGTCGCGGGGCCGCGCGCGAGCCGCCCATCGCATCGCCGGGGCCGAAGCCCTCGTCGGTGCCGCCGGTCAGGAAGCGGTCCTGTAGGCGGTGCGCGGCCCTGATCTGGGCCAGCCGGGAATCCTCGCGCAGGCGTTCGCCCGCCGCGACCAGATCGTCGCTCAGGAACGGCTGGCCGTCGCGGTCGCGCCGCCGCGCCAGCGCCCCCAGCGGGGTTTCCCCGAACTGGAACCGCGTGCCTGACCCGCCGCGCCTCCCGTGCCCGACGCCGCCACGGCGCCGGCCTCGGCGGCGGCAAACGGCGCGCCTGCTCGGCAGTCTCCTCCTGATGGGCGCGCTGCGCCGCGTTTCGGCCTCGCCAGCATCCGGCCCAGCACCGCTGCTCGCCCAAGCCGGGGTGATGCGATAACGCGCGATCCGCCCCGGCTGGGCGCAGGCGATCCAGTCCTTCAGGGCCAGCGCCTGCGCCACCTCGCGCGCGACCACGGCGGTGCGCATGGTCTCGCCCCCGGCGCCGTCGCGCACCACCACCGCCTTGTCCATCTCGGCCGCCACCGCCAGCACGGCGCCGGGCTCGGTCAGCCGGCGCAGCACCCGCCGCGCCTCGCGCTCCAGCGCCTGGTCGTCCGCCGGCGCGTCGCCGGTGCTGCGATTTTCGCCGCGGTCTTGAAAGCTCATCTCGGCTGGCTCCTTTGTCTTGCCCAACCCGCGCGGCCGGCGCATCGCCTGCCCCAGCCGCCGCAAGGCTTCGTCGATCAGAAAATCGTCTCGTAGGGTCTCGAACCGGCGCACCTGGCGCAGCACCGTCGAGGGATGGCACGCGGCCCGCCGCGCCAGCGACCGGATCGAGACCCCCGCCTCGATATGTTCGAGGTAGCGCCGCGCCCCTGCCGGAACCCAATTCGGAAATCCCGGCACGCCTCTGCCCTGCCGTCCCAACTGCTGGCTCATCGCGTCGCTTCTGGCCCCCTTCCTATCCACAGCTTATCCACGGATTTACACACAACTTACGCGTGCAATGGTTACTCCAAGGTTAATTCGTAACGATAAGTTCACCATGATTGCCAAAAGCTAAACAAAGCTGACCGCACCGCGCGCTGTCGCGCCGCCATGCGCAACACCCCCCCGGCCCGTGCCATGGATAGCCCTCGAAACAACGACCGACCGAGGTGCCCCATGACCGACCTTTTCGCCATGCTCGACCGCCTGCGCCGTCCGCGGCTGCTGATCCAGGCCGCCCGCGCCGGCTGCGCCGACTACCGGCGCGAGCCGCATCTGCGCCGCCTGTTCGGTCCGTCCCCGGTGCCGCGGACGGGCGCCGCGCTGATCCGGCTGATCGAAATGGAGGACATGCTGGACCAGCAGCGCCGCCAGGGCGACGGCGGCTATTCGCTGGTTGCCCATGTCGACGTGCTGATCGCGATGATGGGCGAGGCCCGGCTGCTGCGCCTGGCGCAATCGCAGGCCAAAGCACCCCGGCCCGTCGCCTGACGGCCGCGCGCAACGCCCGGCCGAAGGATGCCTGACCTTACAGGAAGGCGTCCGGCTCGGCCGCCTTCTTGCGCGCCACGTATTCGGCCAGCGCCCCGGCGATGCCGGGGTCCATCTCGGGCTGCACGTAGGAGGCCAGCATCTTCTCGACCTTCAGCGCCGCCAGCGCCTCGGTGTCGCGGGCGCCTTCCTCTTCCCAGGTCTCGAACGGCTTGTAATCCAGCAGGTCCGATTTCCAGAAGGCGGTCTTGAAATGCGCCTGGGTATGGGCGCAGCCCAGGTAATGCCCGCCCGGGCCGACCTCGCGCAGCGCGTCCATCGCCTGGGCGTCGGCATCCACCTTCACCCCCTCCGCCAGCCGGTGCAGCGTGCCCAGCTGATCGGCATCCATGACGAATTTCTCGAAGCTCGCCACCAGCCCGCCTTCCAGCCAGCCGCAGGCGTGCAGCATGAAGTTCACGCCGCTCAAGAGCCCCATGTTCAGGCTGTTCGCCGTCTCATAGGCCGCCTGCGCATCGGGCAGCTTCGAGCCGCAGAACGAGCCCGCGCTGCGATAGGGCAGCCCCATCCGCCGCGCCAGCTGACCGGCGCCATAGGTGATCAGCGACGCCTCGGGCGTGCCGAAGGTGGGGGCGCCGCTGTTCATGTCGATCGAGCTGACGAAGGCGCCGAAGATCACCGGTGCGCCCGGGCGCACCAGCTGGCTATAGGCGATCCCGGCCAGCACCTCGGCCAGCACCTGGGTCAGCGTGCCCGCCACGCTGACCGGCGCCATCGCCCCACCGACGATGAAGGGCGACACGATGCTGGCCTGGTTCGCGGCGGCATAGACCTCCAAGGCGCCCATCATCACATCGTCGAAGGTGAGCGGCGAGTTGATGTTGATCAGCGAGGTCATCACCGTGTTCTCGCGCACGAAGTCGCGGCCGAACAGGATCTCGCACATCTCGACGCTGTCGCGGGCCCGCGACGGGTCGGTCACCGAGCCCATGAAGGGCTTGTCCGACAGCACCATATGGGCGTGCAGCATGTCGAGATGGCGCTTGTTCACCGCCACGTCGGTCGGTTCGCAGACCGTGCCGCCGGAATGGTGCAGCCATTTCGACATATAGCCCAGCTTCACGAACTTGCGGAAATCCTCCATCGTGGCATAGCGCCGGCCGCCGGCGCGGTCGCGCACGAAGGGCGGGCCATAGACCGGGGCAAGGACCAGGTTGCGGCCGCCGACCTCGACGTTGCGGGCGGGGTTGCGGGCATATTGGGTGAACTGCGACGGCGCCGTGGCGCAGAGCTTGCGCGCCAGCCCGCGCGGGATATGCACCCTTTCGCCCTGCACATCGGCCCCGGCCTGGCGCCAGCGCTCCAGCGCGGCGGGGTTGTTGACGAAATTCACCCCGATCTCTTCCAGCACCGTATCGGCATTGTATTCGATGATCTCCAGCGCCTCGTCGTTCAGCACCTCGAAGTCGGGAATGTTGCGGCTGATGAAGCGCGCCGTCTCGAACGACACCGCCCCGCGCTCGGCCCGCCGTGCTGCGCCGCCGCCCGATCTCGCCCGCCGTCTGGTGCCCGTATCGCTCATCTCTGGATCCATCCCCTGCAACCGCCGCGCCCCAGGCGCAGCCGCGAAACTCTGCCTTCTTCTAGGCCAAGCGCCGGGTCCGGCTTGCGCGATTTGCGGCCATTGCGGTGAAAATGCGACATCGCCGCGCTGTTGCGCCGCTGCCGCAAACCGTCCGGCCCGAGACAGACAATGGGCCGGAATGCAACCCCAAGGTTTACATTTGCCTATTTGTATCTAACAATTTCCACAGCCTTGGCCCCACAACCCATGCAAAACAACCGGCGGGGCCAGAATTCGGGGGCGCTCACCCCCAAGGGAGGAGACAGTATGAAGACAATGACCAAACACGCGCTCGGCGTGTCGCTGGCGACTGGCCTCGCGCTCGGCGCGGCCCCGGCCATGGCGACCACCGGCTATTTCTCGAACGGCACCAGCGTGCAATCCAAGGGCATGGCCGGCTCGGGCGTGTCGATCGGCACCGGCGTCATGGGGATGGCCGCCAACCCGGCCTTCGGCACCAAGTATACCAACCAGGCCGATGCCTGCCTTTCCGCCTTCATGCCGTCGCGGTCGACCACCATCACCGGCATGGGCACGTTCAAGTCGAACAACGAATTCTTCCCCGTGCCCTGCGGCGGCGCCAACTTCCTGCTCGGCAACGGCGCCGCGCTGGGCGTGCTGATGTATGGCAACGGCGGCATGAACACCGAATACAACACCAACTTCTTCGGCGGCGGCGTCGTCCCCGGCCCGCTCGGCGTGAACCTGGAACAGCTCTTCATCCAGGTGAACTACGCGACCGAGGTCTCGGACGGCGTCTCGCTCGGTATCGCGCCGATCTTCGCGGCACAGCGCTTCTCGGCCACCGGCCTCGCCGGCTTCGCGGCCTTCTCGAGCAACCCGGCAGCCCTGACCAACAATGGCGACGACTGGTCGACCGGGTTCGGCGGCCAGATCGGCGCCCTGATCGAGGCCGGGCCGAACCTGACCTTCGGTGTCAGCTATCGCACCAAGATCAAGATGGACCCGTTCAGCAGCTATTCCGGCCTCTTCGCCGATGGCGGCGATTTCGACATCCCGGCCACCGCCGCCCTGGGCGTCACCTTCTCGCCCGCGTCGAACAAATCGCTCCGGATCAGCGCCGAATGGCAGCGCATCTTCTATTCCGGCGTCTCGGCGATCTCGAATCCCTTCCCCACGGCCGCCCCGCTGGGCGCCGCCGGTGGCCCGGGCTTCGGCTGGGACGACATGGACGTGTTCCGCCTTGGCGCCGAATACGACATGAACCCGAAATGGACCATCCGCGGCGGTCTCTCGTATAACACCGAGTTCACCAACGGTAGCCAGGCGACCCTGAACGCCCTGGCCCCGGCGACGCCGCAATGGCACGCCTCGATCGGCGGCACCCTGCATATCAACGACCGTCGCGAGCTGCATGTCTCCTATACCCATGCCTTCGACAACGATATCTCCGGCGTCCTGCCCAGCCCGCCCTTCCCCGGCGCGGCGCCGATCTCGTCGCAGATGAGCCAGCATGAACTGTCGGTCGGCATGACCTGGAAGTGGTAAGCCACAGGCCTCCGCCAAACCGAACCGAAACGCGGCCCCCCGGGGCCGCGTTTTGCTTTGCGGCCCGGCCTCACCCGGTCAACACCGGCGCCTGGTGCAGGAAGTCGCGCTCGCTCACCTGACGCAGCAGGAAATCCGCCACATCGGCCCGCGCCAGCTTCATCTTTCGCCCCGCCAGCGTCTGCGGCAGGTCGGCCCGATACTGCCCGGTCTTCGGCCCGTCGCCCATGTTCACCGGCCGCGCGATCACCCAGTCCAGCCCGCTCTGCCGCACGATCTCTTCCTGCGCCGCATGGTCGGCAAAGGTCGACCGGAACAGCAGCGGCACGATCACCCAGCGATAAAGCGCCGGCAACAGGACCGCGCTGTCGCCCACCCCGGCCGAGGACAACACCACCAGCCGCCGCGGCCCCGCGGCCTGCATCGCCTCGACGATCGCCTGCGTCGCCCTGGCCCGCAGCCCCTCGCGATTGAACAGCGGCTTGCCAAGCGCCACCACAGCCGCCTCCTGCCCCTCCAGCGCCCGGCGCACCGCGTCGCCGTCGCGGGCATCGCCCTCGACCACGCGGATACGCCCGCCCCAGGCGCTCAGCGCTGCCGCATTCCGCGCCAGCGCCGTCACCTCGTGCCCCTGCGCCAGGGCTTGTTCGACCAGCGCGCGCCCGACCTTGCCGCTCGCTCCGAAGATCACCAATTTCATCGTCTCTTCATCCTTTCGCTCAGGTTGCCTTTCGAGCCGCGCCACCGTGTCGCGCAGCCAGCTGTCCAGTGCCTGCCAATCGCGGTAATCGCCCTGCCGTATTCCCCAGCCCGGCCATCGCGCCCCGCACCAGCGGCCGCATCGGCCAGGCGAAAACGGGCGAAGTCCAGAACCCCGGCAAAGCCCCCACCTGCTCGGGCGCGACCCCCGGGCAGCAGCTCGGCCACCCGGGCGCGGTATTTCGCCCCGTCGCGACCGGCTTGCGGGCCCCTCGCGCGACAGGCTCAGGCAGGTGAACAGCGCCGCCACCGGCCGCGCCGCCAGCGCCGGACGGTGCCGTTCCGCGAAATCGCGCATCGGCCGATGCCAGCGGTCATAGCGGATCGGCGCCGCCAGAAGGATCGCCCTGGTCGGGGGCAGCGGCGCTCGCCCCGATCTCGCCGGCCACCGCGCCAGGCACCCGCGCGGCCATCCAGCGGCGATCTCGCCGGTGCTGCCCAGCGGGCTGGAATGAAGGATCGTCAGTCGGGTCTCGGCCATGGTCGCTCGCTTTACATGGTAAATTGACACCGCGCCAAGTAAGTGTAGATTGACACCATGTCAAGCACCGCATCCCCCCCCGACACCCGCACCCGCATCCTTGTCGCCACGCTCGATCTTCTGTCCTCGGGCGATGGCAACGCCGTGCGCATGTCCGACATCGCCAAGCGCGCCAAGGTCTCGCGCCAGGCGCTCTACATGCACTTCAAGACCCGCGCGGAACTGCTTGAACAGGCGACCTATTATCACGACCATGTGCTCAATTCCGACGCCCGGCTCGCCGCCAGCCGCGCCGCGCCCACGGGGGCCGAACGGCTCGAGGCCTTCGTCACCGCCTGGGCCGATTACATCCCCAAAATCTATGGCCCCGCCCGCGCCTTCCTCGACATGGAGCGCCACGATCCCGAGGCCCGCGCCGCCTGGGCCAAGCGCATGGAGGACATGCGCGAAGGGGTCGAGGCGGCGATTCGCGCGCTCGAGCGCGACGGCGACCTGGGCCTCGGGCCTTCGCCCGACACGGCGACCGATCTGCTCTGACCCGCTCCTCGTGCCCAATTGGGGAGGCGCTGACCCATACCCGCGGCTGGGACCAGCCCCGCTATCGCCGTGAAATCCTGCCGCCGCGCGGCGCCTGGTCTGCGCCCCCGGCTGACCTCTTGCGCCGCCGCCCGCGCCCGCGTAATGCAAACCCCATGACCCAGACCTCGCATGACCGCCTTCTGATCATCGACTTCGGCTCCCAGGTGACGCAGCTGATCGCCCGCCGCCTGCGCGAATTGAACGGCTCATTATGAAATCCACCCCTATCAGAACGTCACCGACGCCTTCCTGGCCGATTTCGCGCCGAAGGCGGTGATCTTCTCGGGCGGGCCCGACTCTGTCACCCGCGACGGCTCTCCGCGCCCGCCGCAATCGGTCTATGCCTTGGGCGTGCCGGATCCTCGGCATCTGCTATGGCCAGCAGGTCATGATGCAGGACCTGGGCGGTCTGGTCGAGGGCGGCAAGATCACCGGCGGCGGCGGCACCGCCGAGTTCGGCCGCGCCTATGTCGAGCCCAAGGGCAAGCATGACGACCTGCTCTTCGGCTGGTTCCTCGACGGCCGCGAACAGGTCTGGATGTCCCATGGCGACCATGTCAGCCGCCTCGCCCTGGTTCGAGGTCTATGGCACCTCGCCCAACGCCCCTACGCCATCACCGGCGACGCCAGCCGCCATTTCTACGCCGTGTAATTCCACCCCGAGGTCCACCACACCCCCAACGGCGCCACGCTTTACGAGAATTTCGTCAAGCTGGCCGGGTCTGCTGGGCGACTGGACCATGGGCGCCTACCGTGAAGAGGCGATCCAGAAGATCCGCGACCAGGTGGGCCCCGCCCATGTCATCTGCGGCCTCTCCGGCGGCGTCGATTCATCCGTCACCGCCATCCTCTCGCACGAGGCGATCGGCGATCAGCTGACCTGCGTCTTTGTCGACCATGGCCTGCTGCGGATGAACGAGGCCGAAGAGGTCGTGACCATGTTCCGCGACCATTACAACATCAAGCTCATCCACGCCGACGAACTGACCTCTTCCTGGGCGAGCTGGAGGGCGTCACCGACCCGGAAGTCAAAGCAAAGACCATCGGCCGGCTCTTCATCGACGTGTTCCAGAAATACGCGAACCAGATCGAGGATGCCGAGTTTCTGCGCAAGGCACGCTCTATCCGGACGTGTGATCGAAAGCGTCAGCTTCTCCGGCGGGCCCTCGGTGACGATCAATCAACCACAACGTGGGTGGATTGCCCGAAAAGATGGGTCTCGTTGGTCGAACGCTGCGCGATGCTCTTCAAGGACGAGGTCCGCGCCCTGGGTCACGAACTGGGCCTGCCGGCGTCGTTCATCGGCCGCCACCCCTTCCCCGGCCCCGGCCTCGCCATCCGCTGCCCGGGCGAGATCACCCGCGACAAGCTGGAAATCCTGCGCAAGGCCGATGCCGTCTATATCGACCAGATCCGCCGCCATGGGCCTTGTATGACGAGACCTGGCAGGCCTTCGTCGCCATCCCCGTCCGCACCGTCGGCGGAGCGGCGACGGGCGCACCTAGACTATGCCCGCGCCCTGCGCGCGGTGACCTCGGTGGACGGCATGACGGCCGATTACTATCCCTTCACCCACGAATTCCCGGGCGAAACCGCGACCCGCATCATCAACGAGGTCGGCGGCATCAACCGCGTCACCTATGACATCACCTCGAAACCCCCGGGCACGATCGAGTGGAATGAGCCGATGCCTCCTGTCCGCGCCGCGCGATCCCATCGACCGTAATTCGCTCGATGCGTTCGGGCCGGAAAAGCGCGACTTTCTCCTGCAGCAGCGCGACAGCGGCCGGGTCTGCTTTATCCATACCAACAAATGCGGCGGCACCAGCATCGAAACCGCGCTCGGCATCCCCAAGGTGTATGACACGGCGCTTCAGCGCATAGCCAAGATCGGTCGGCCGGCCTGGGACAGGATGTGCTTTGCCACCACCCGCCACCCCTTTGCCCGGGTCTGCTCGCTCTTACCACTTCCGGCTGAAGCGCGACGTGTCGCAGATCGCCACCGACGAGATCGGGCTCGACGACTGATCGAGCGCGCTTTCGAGGCTCCGGCAGCCGCAAGTTCTACAACATCCCGCTGATGTTCGCGCCGGCGGTAGACTGGCTTTGCGATGCGGCTGGCGACCTGCTGGTCGATGCTGTCTTCGACATCTCGACCCTGAAGGATCACTGGCCCGATATCGCCGGCCGCGCCGGGGTCGAGACCGGGCTCGACTGGCACAATGCGACCGCAGCGCGCTATACGCCCGCCGAGGCGGCGCGGATGCTCTCCCCCGCCTCGCGCCGCATTGTCGAGCGCCATTTCGAGGATTTCAACCGTTTCGGATATGACAGCCCGGCCTGACCTGAAACCCGAGGCGGGCATTCTGCGCCACCCCGCACCAGAGGACCGCGCGGCGCGTTAACCCGGCCTGTTACCAAAACCTTCACCCCGCGCGCCAGACGGAAAGCAGCCGGTGGGCAGCCGGGATGCAGACATCCGGTTTCCGACCGTGCGCTGCCGTTAACCTCTGGTCTTCATCTCGCGCAGGTCCAGGATGCCTGGCCGCTGGCGCGGGTCCTCGCCCGCGCTCCGAACAGCGCTTGTGCTTCACCACCTTCTGGGTTCCCCGTCACCGGCAGGGATTCGACAACAGAACCCAGCCGGAACCTTGAAATAGGACAGTTTTTCAAGCGATTGCGAGACGATGCTCATCCCCGTCTCGCGGCTGGGCTCGACCCCTTCGGCCAGCACGATGGCGGCCAGGACCTCTTCCTCTCGGATCGCGTCCGGCACGGCCACGCACGCCACGTTCACCACCCGTTCATCGCTCAGCACTATGTTCTCCACCTCGGCCGCGGCAATGTTCTCCCCCGCCCGCCGAATGATGTTCTTCTTGCGGTCGACGAAATAGAGAATGCCATCCCCATCCATCACCACCGTGTCGCCGGTATGGAACCAGCCGCCTCCTCCCAGGCTCCGCCGTGGCCTCGGGCTTGTTGAGATAGCCCGAGAAAGCCCCTCCCCGGCGTTTGCGCGGAATGCCGCAGCACCATTTCGCCGGCCGTGCCGCGCGGCACCTCGCGGCCCTCGCCGTCCCAGACCTGCACCTCCAGATCGTCGCGCGCCCGGCCGAAGGCGCGGGTCTCGGGGTGGCGCGGTTCCTGCCACATCACGATCACCCGGCACATCTCGGTCATGCCCCACAGCTCGATCAGCGGGATACCGAAACGGGCCTCGAAGCCCACATGCAGCGCCGGCTCCACCCCCGCGCCGATCCCCAGCCGCAGCTTGCCCAGCACCTCGGGGCCGGTCTTCGGCTCGGCCATCAGCACCGCGATGATCACGCCCAGATAGTGGAAGACCGTCGCCTCGGTCTCCTGAATGTCGCGCCACCAGACCCGCGCGCCGAACCTTTCCGGCTTCGGATCAGCGCCGCGCCCACCAGCATCGCACCCAGGAAGCTGACCACGCCGGCATTGATGTGAAACGCCGGTAACGGGTTGAAAATTCTGTCGGTTTCACTCAAGGCGACCGGCGGTCCGACCTGCGGATAGGCGGCGCCCACCTGCAGTTCATAGGCGTGGCTCAGGGATGCAGCCCTTGGGCCGCCCGGTGGTGCCCGAAGTATAGAGCAGGCTCGCCTCGCTCTCGGGGGTCAGGGCCCCACCCGGCGGTGCGGCAGGCGCCCGCGCCACCCTCCAGCAAGGCGTCGAACCGCAACCAGCACCGCCCCGGTCGCCGCCTCGGCCAGCGCCGCGCGCATCAGCCCCACTCGGCGCCGACGATCGCCAGCACCGCGCCGCTGTCGCGCAACAGATAGGCCAGCCCGGGACGCCCGGTAATCCGGGTTCACCGGCACGCAGGACAGGCCCAGGCGGTTGAGCGCCAGCTTCACGATGTAATGCCCGGCAGGTGCCCAGAAGCACCGCCGCCGCCGCTGCCCCGCGCCATAGCCCGCAGCGCGCGCAACGCATCGGCATATTCCGCAACCTTTTCAGCCACCTGGGCATAGGTCAGGGCGCGCATTGCGGCCTCGCGCGCCGCGGCGCGCACAATTCAGGAAATCGCGCCCGCCCCATTGCGCCACCGCGGTGTCGAACACCTCGCCGATCAGCCGACCCTCGATCCCGATCATGCCGCTCCCTTTCGCCATGGACATCGCCTGCCATTACCGTAGAGATAGCCTCATGATGCGCACAAGCCCCCGCCATCCCCGATGACCGCCGTTGTCGTCTCGCCCCTGCGGGCCGCGCTGTGGATGTCGGGCGCGTCGTTTTCCGCCATGGCGGTGGCCGGGCGCCAGCTCTCGTCCGACCTCGATACCTTTGAAATCATGATGTATCGCAGCCTGATCGGCATCGTCATCGTGCTCGGCGCCGCCATGGCGATGGGGCGGCTGGGCGATATCCACCCGCGCCGCCTGCGCCTGCACGGCATCCGCAACCTGGCGCATTTCACCGGCCAGAACCTGTGGTTCTATGCCGTCACCCTGATCCCTCTGGCCCAGGTCTTCGCGCCGAGTTCACCTCGCCGATCTGGGTGGTGCTGCTGTCGCCGCTGATCTGGGCGAAAGGCTGACCCCGGTGCGCGCCCTGGCTGCGCTGATCGGCTTTGCCGGCATCCTGATCGTCGCCCGCCCCAGCCCCGGAAAGCCTGAACCTCGGCATCCTCGCCGCCGGCGCTTCGGCGATCTGCTTCGCCTTCACCTCGCTCTTCACCAAGAAGCTGACCTGGACCGAGCCGGTCACCTCGATCCTGTTCTTCCTGACCGCGATCCAGGCCTGTTTCGGCGTGATCTGCGCCGGCCAGGACGGCGATATCGCCTGGCCCGCCTCAGGCGGTGCCCTTCGTCTTCGTTGTCGGCCTGGGCGGGCTGCTGGCGCATTTCTGCATCACCAAGGCGCTGTCGCTGGCGCCGGCCACGGTGGTGGTGCCGGTCGACTTCATCCGCCTGCCGGTCATCGCCGTGGTCGGCATGATCCTCTATGCCGAGCCGCTGGACGCCTGGGTCTTCCTCGGCGCGGCGGTGATCTTTGCCGGCAACTACCTGAACATATGGACAGAAACCCGAAGCGCGCGAAAACCCGCATGATCCGGGTCGCCCACCTTTCGCCGGAAGGCTAGACCGCCGCCATGGCACCGCAAAAAACCCTTTCGCCCCTCGCCTGGGCCCTGCTTCTCACCCTGGCGCTGATCTGGGGCGGCATCTTTCCGGTCGGCAAGATCGCCCTGCGCGAGGTCGGCCCGGTCACCATCGTGGCGCAACGCACCTTCTGGGCGGCGCTGTTCCTCTGGGCCGTGGTGGCCTGGCGCGGCCAGCCGCTGCCGCGCAGCCCGCGCATCTGGATCGGCTTCGCCGGCATGGGGGTCATCAACAACCTGCTGCCCTTCTCGCTGATCTTCTGGGGCCAGCAGCATATCGAGGCCGGCCTGGCCGCCATCCTCAACGGCTCGACCGCCATCTTCGGCGTGCTGACCGCGGCGATCTTCCTGCCGGACGAACGCCTGACGCGGGCCAAGATCGTCGGCGTCGTGTTGGGCTTTCTCGGCGTCGCCACCGTCATCGGGCTCGATCACCTGCGGGATTTCAACATCCGCAGCCTGGCGCAACTGGCGCTTCTGGCCGCCGCGTTCAGCTATGCCCTGGCCGGGGTCTGGGCGCGCAAGATGCTGGGCGGCGTGCAATCCGATCTGGCCGCCGCCGGGATGCTCAGCTTCGCTGCCCTCTTCGCCTGGCCCGTCGCCTGGATATTCGAGGCCCCGCCCAGCCTGGATTACACGCCCCTCACCCTGGCGCTTCTGGCCTATGCCGCCCTCCCGGGCACGGCGATCGCCTTCATGCTCTACTACCGCGTGCTGGCCCTGGCCGGGTCCTCGAACCTGCTGCTGGTCACGCTTCTGGTCGCCCCCTGCGCCATCGTGATCAGCGCCGTCGCCCTGGGCGAAACCCTGGCGCCGCAAGCCTTCGCGGGCTTCGCCCTGATCGCGGCCGGGCTCGTGGTGATCGACGGCCGGCTGCTGAAACGCTTAAAGATTTGACCCCACCGGGCCGCCGTTCTACCAAGCGGACAAACGGCAGTCAGGGGACAGGGATGCTTTACGCTTCGGCACGGGACTGGCGCGATGCGCCGCACAAGCGGGTGCTGCTCTTCGCCATGTCGGGGCTGGGCAAGACCCATGTCTCGAACATGCTGCGCGCCGGCGGCGACTGGTATCACTATTCCATCGATTACCGCATCGGCACCCGCTACATGGGCGAATACATCGCCGACAACGCCAAGCGCGAAGCGATGAAAAACCCCTTCCTGCGCGATCTCCTGATGTCGGATTCGATCTATATCGGCTCGAACATCACCTTCAACAACCTGACCCCGGTGTCGACCTACCTGGGCAAGCCCGGCGATGCCGCCAAGGGCGGTCTGCCCTACGCCGAATACACCCGCCGCCAGGCCCAGTTCCGCGAGGCCGAGGTCGCGGCGCTGATGGACACGCCGCAGTTCATCGACCGGGCGCAATCGCTCTATGGCTATCCGCATTTCGTCTGCGACACCGGCGGGTCGATCTGCGAATGGGTCGATCCCGAGAACCCGAACGATCCGATCCTCAAGGCCCTGTCCGAGGCCACCCTCATGGTCTGGATCGAGGGGTCGGACGCCCATACCGAGGAGCTGATCCGCCGCTTCGACCGCGCCCCCAAGCCGATGGCCTATCAGCCCGAATTTCTCGACGCGCAATGGCAGGCCTATCTGGCCGAGACCGGCTGCTCCGAGGCCCAGGTCGACCCCGATGCCTTCATCCGCTACACCTATGCCTCGGCCCTGGCGCACCGCCAGCCGCGTTATCAGGCGATGGCGAAGAACTGGGGCCTGACCCTCGCGGCCGAGGATGTGGCCACGGTCAGGACCCCCGCCGATTTCGAAGACCTGGTCGCAGACGCGCTCGACAAGGCCCCTTGAGAAAGCCGGGGCCGCCACCTAACTGCCACAAGACCCGCCACAGGACACCAAGCCAATGCCCATCAAGCTCCCCTCCTCGCTTCCCGCCTTCGACGTGCTGACGCGCGAGGGCGTGATGGTGATGGACGAGGACCAGGCGGCGCGTCAGGACATCCGCCCGCTCAGGATCGGGCTTCTGAACCTGATGCCGAAGAAGATCCAGACCGAGAACCAGTTCGCCCGCCTGATCGGCGCGACGCCGCTGCAGATCGAGCTGAGCCTGATCCGGATGAGCGAGCATCAGACCAAGAACACCGCCGCCGATCATATGGAAGAATTCTATCGCCCCTTCTCCGAGGTTCAGGCCACCGGCGAAAAGCTCGACGGGCTGATCATCACCGGCGCCCCGATCGAACATCTGCCGTTCGAGGAGGTCACCTATTGGGACGAACTGACCCAGGTGTTCGAATGGACCCAGAGCAATGTCCACTCCACCTTCGGCGTCTGCTGGGGCGGCATGGCCATGGCCTATCACTTCCACGGGCTGACCAAGCACATGTTGCCGCACAAGCTGTTCGGTTGCTATCGCCACGCCAACCTGGCGCCGCAAAGCGCCTATCTCAGGGGCTTCTCCGACGACCTGATCATGCCGGTCAGCCGCTGGACCGAGGTCCGCCGCGACGAGGCCGAGGCGGCGGGGCTCGATGTCATGCTGCACTCCGAAGAGGTCGGCCCGGGGCTGCTCCGCGACCGGTCGAAACGGGCGCTCTATATCTTCAACCACCTCGAATACGACAGCGACACGCTGAACCAGGAATACCGCCGCGACCTGCAATCGGTGCAGGTCGAGGGCGCCGAGATCCAGAAACCGGTGAATTACTTCCCCGGCGACGACCCGTCGATGACGCCGCAGAACCGCTGGCGCAGCCATGGCCATCTGCTCTATGGCAACTGGATTTCCGAGATCTACGAGACCACCCCGTTCGACATCGACAGGATCGGGTTGGAAAGCACCGATCTGAGGGGCTGAGACCCATGCTGGGCTGGGCCGCCATGGCCGGGGGGCTGGGCACGGCCGGTTTCGCGGCTTACGTCCGCACCCGCGCCCGCCGGCACGAGGCCCGGGCCGAGGCCGCCTTTCCCCCCGAAGGCCAGGTGGTCGAGGTCGAGGGCCACGAGGTTCATGCCGTCGATCTCGGGCCCCGCGACGCGCCCGCCGTGGTGCTGATCCACGGCTCCTCGGGCAATACCCGCGATTTCACCCATGGCCTCGCCCCCGCGCTCGCGCGCGATTTCCGCGTGCTGGTCTTCGACCGCCCCGGGCTGGGCTACAGCGCCGAGGCCGATCCCGGGGGCGCCTCGATCGCCCGGCAGGCGGCGCTTCTGTCGAAGGCCGCCCGCCAGCTTGGCGCGACAAGGCCCATCGTTCTGGGCCAGTCCTATGGCGGCGCCGTGGCCCTGGCCTGGGGGGTGCATCACGCCGACGCGGCCGCCGCGCTGGTGCTGCTGGCCGCTCCGACCCAACCCTGGAGCAGCGGGCTCGGCTGGTATTACACCCTGCTGTCGAACCCGGTCCTGGGGCCGCTGGCGATCCCGCTGCTGACCGCCTTCGTCCGTGACGACAGGGTCGCGCGCGAGCTTGCGGCGATCTTCGCGCCGCAAGCGCCGCCGCCCGGCTATGGCGCCCATATCGGCGCCGGCCTGACCCTGCGCCGCGCCTCGCTCCGCGCCAACGCCCTGCAACGCGCCAACCTGCTGGCCGAGGTGCGCGCGCTGCAACCGCTCTATCCCCGCATCCCGCTCCCGGTCGAGGCGCTGCACGGCACCGCCGACACCACCGTGGGCTTTCACATCCATGCCGAGCCGCTGGCGGCACAACTGCCCTCGGTGCATCTCACCCCGCTGCCCGGCATCGGCCACATGCCCCAGCACGTCGCCCAGCCGCAGGTGATCGCCGCCGTCCACCGCGCCGCCCGCCGCGCCGGGCTTGTGCCCGCCCTTTCTCCCGGCGCGGAAATCAGTTAAGCCCATTAACATGTGGCCCAAGCAAGAAGGACCCGAAGAGGTGAGCAACGACCTGCCGTTCGATGGCGCCATCAGCGCCTTTTTCCAAGACGACGCCCCTAAGCCCGTGCGCGACGCGATCAAGCGCGGCGAAAAGGGCGATATCCTCGACGCCTCCTATCCCTATTCCGAACGGATGCCGGGCAAGGCCTATGACAAGGAAATGGCGGCGCTGCAGATCGAACTGTCCAAGGCCCAGGCCTGGGTCAAGGACAGCGGCGCCCGCATCGCCGTGGTGTTCGAAGGCCGCGATGCCGCCGGCAAGGGCGGCACCATCAAGCGCTTCCGCGAAAACCTGAACCCGCGCGGCGCCCGTGTGGTGGCGCTGTCGAAGCCGACCGAGGTCGAGGCGACGCAATGGTATTTCCAGCGCTATATCGACCACCTGCCGGCAGGGGGCGAGATCGTCTTCTACGACCGGTCCTGGTATAACCGCGGCGTGGTCGAGAAGGTCTTCGGCTTCTGCACCGACGCGCAGCGCGAACATTTCTTCGCCCAGGTGCCCGAATTCGAGAAGATGCTGGTCGACGAGGGCATCCACCTGGTGAAGCTCTGGCTGAACGTCGGCCGGGCGGAACAGCTGAAACGCTTCCTCGAACGCGAAAGCGATCCGCTGAAACAGTGGAAACTCAGCTGGATCGACGTCGAGGGCCTGAAGAAATGGGATGCCTATACCGCCGCCATTAGCGAAACTTTTGACCGCACCCATACGCCCCACGCCCCCTGGACCGTGATCCGCTCGGACGACAAGCGCCGCGCCCGGCTGAACGCGATCCGCGCCGTTCTCTCCGGGCTCGACTATGCCCGCCGCGACGACAAGGGCCTGGGCCAGATCGACCCATCGGTCTGCGGCGGGCCCGAGATCTGGGCGGGATAGGATGCGCAAGCGCGGCTATCACCACGGCAACCTGAAACAGGCCCTGGTCGAGGCGGCCCTGGCCCTGATCGAGGCCAAGGGCCCGACCGGCTTCACCCTCTCCGAGGCCGCGAAACAGGCCGGCGTCACCCCGGCTGCGGTCTATCGCCATTTCGAGGGCCGCGACGACCTGATCGCCGAAGCCGCGCGGCAGGGCTATGAGATATTCGCCGACGTGATGCAATATGCCTACGATAAGGGCCAGCCCTCGGCCTTGGCCGCGTTCGAGGCGACGGGGCGCGCCTATCTGGCCTTCGCGCGCAAATATCCCGGGCATTACATCGCGATGTTCGAATCCGGCATCTCGGTCAACCGCACCCCCGAACTGGCCGCCGTCTCGGCCCGGGCGCGCGGCGTGCTCGAGAAAGCCGCAGGCGACCTGTCGCGGCATATCCCGGCCGACAAGCGTCCGCCGGCCTCGATGTTCTCGGCCCATATCTGGGCGCTCAGCCATGGCGTGGTCGAGCTGTTCGCGCGCAATTCCCCGGCAGCCAAAGCCCGTTCCCGCCCGAGGACCTGCTGGAATCCGGCATCGGCATCTATCTGCGCGGGCTTGGCCTGATCAAGCCCGACGAGTGATCTGTCGCGGCTTATGAATTCTGGCCCGGATAGGCCGGCCTACTGAATACCGTGATGGGTGTTGAACAGGATCGCCTGATGCGGCAGCCGGTCGACGACAAAGCGCGGCCCCACCGGCACCGCCGCCAGGTCGAGCCGCCGCAGCCAGCGGGCGTAAAGGCTGGGCACGATGCCGATGATGCTCTTCGCCCCGCCATCGACCGCGGCCTTGATCATGGTATCGACCAGAAGCCGCTGGATCGCCGGGCGTCGCGACGCGCCGACCGTGTCCGAGATGAACACCCGCGTCGCCTCCCAGATCGAGGGATCGACCGGCGCCTCGAAGAACAGCACATCGCGCGGCAGGCCCTCGAGCAGACCCAGCTGCGCGTCGCGCAGCATATAGGAATGCAGCCCCACCCTGGCGGTGGTCGGGCTCAGCCGGATACCGGCCAGCACCTCGCCATATTCATGCACCACCACCATACGGGCCAGCGGCGTGTCGTACTGGTCGAATTCCATCCCGTCGGTATGCGGCAGGTTCCAGCCCAGCTGGTCGATGAACACCGACTTGCGCATCTTCATGAAGTTCACGAACAGCTCGCCATAGCGATGCATCGACGCGAAGGACATCACCGTCGTCTTGACCGCCCGGTTCTTGCCGGTCAGCCCCGTGACATCAAACTCTATGGCCTTCGCGGACGCGGACTTTTCGACAAGCTTCTTCCGGACCCGCTCTTGCGGGCTGCTCGGCGGCAAATCCGGAAAAATGGCACTGGCACGCGACCCCGAGGCTTGGACTCGCTGGTGTTTCATCTTGCGCCCAAGTTGTATTTTTTTGTCATCCCGGAACCAGTAACCGATCAGGCACAGGGATTGTCCACGATTTTTCACCAAAAAGTTAACGTAATGCCAGAATTGCCGGATCAGCTTGGCCGATCTGCAACACTTACCTTAGGTCACAAGCGGTTGTTGCCTGCTGTTGAAGCTCCGGCCGCGGCGAAAATCCCGGGCTCTCGCCGCAAGGCCGGCCCCGTTTCGCAACCGAGAAGCCCCCTCGCAAACGGGCGATTCTTCCCTGGCGTGCTACCTGATTGGTTGTGCGATCTACTCCGCCGCCAGGCGGTCGGGCTCGGCGGACAGCCGATAGTCCCTGAGCAGGAAGAAGAAGGTCGAGCCCTTGCCCAGCTCGCTGACATAGTCGATCGAGCCGCCATGGCCCTCGACGATCTGCTGCGAAATGCTCATCCCCAGGCCCGATCCGCCCTTGCGGCGCTGATCCGAAGAATCGACCTGGGTGAAATGGCCGAAGACCTTGTCGCGGGCGCCGGCGGGAATGCCGATGCCGGTGTCGCGCACCTGGAACCGGATATTCTCGTCCAGGCGCTCGGCCCGGACCTCGACCGTGCCGCCGGGTTCCGAGAACTTCACGGCGTTGGAAATCAGGTTGGTCAGCACCTGCATCAGACGGCGTTCGTCGCCCAGGACCTCGGCATCGACCGGGCAATCGGCCAGCACCAGGCGCACCTTGTGCTTGTCGGCGAAACCGCTATTGGCCTCGACCGCCTCCTGCAGCAGCGCATCCACCGCGACCGGCTCGAAGGCGCGGAAACCGCGATCGCTTTCCATCCGCTGAAAATCGAGCACGTCGTTGATCAGCTGCTCCAGCCGTTCGCTGTTGCGCCCGGCGATATCCAGAAGCTTGGCCTGGCCCTCGGGCACAGCGCCCATGGCGCCGGAATTGATCAGATCGAGCGCCCCCTTGATCGAGGTCAGCGGCGTGCGCAATTCGTGACTGACGGTCGAGACGAAGTCGGATTTGACCTTATAGGCCTCGAGCGTCTTGCGGTTTTCATACTGGATGCGGCGCAGGCTGCGCAGGTTGCGGCGATACATGCCCAGGAACACCCGGCTGGCATCGAGGATGAAATACATCACGAACAGCACGGTGAAGAAGTTCAGCCAGATCTGGTCGGACAGCGGCGGCGCATAGCGCACCACGTCGATCAGCGCGACCGAGATGAAGGCGATGCCATAGATGATCTCGCGCAGGACCAGCGCCGCCAGAAGCTGGTGATTGTTCATCGCCGCGAACAGCGCCGCGGCCAGCAGGAAGAACAGCGGCGGAAAATGCCCCGTGGCCTCTTGCAGAAGGGCGAAATTCAGCACGAAACCGCTGATCGCCACGGCGCTGAGCGTGGTCGAAATGGCGATCATCCGCATCGCCTGCGGGATGTCGACCGCGTCGCCGGTCTGCCATCGCCCGACCAGCCGGGCGATCCGGAAATCCAGGATTTCCGCCACGATCACCGACAGGAAACACAGCACGGCGACCGTGGTATCGAGATAGATGACGGTCAGGGCGAACACCGCCAGGAAGATGCCCTGGCGCTGCCAGAACAGCCCGCGAATCGCGGCGACGTAATCCTCGACCTGCTCCTTGCGGGCCGCCAGGAACCGATGTTTCAGCGTCAGAAGGATCATGCCGCGCGCCCGCCGCATCGCTCGTCCCTGCCCGCCCTACGAGCCGCGCAGCACAGACGACAGGATCGTGCGATAGCTGCGTTGCTCGTTGGCCGGATCGGGCTGACCCAGGCCCCAGATGGGCCGGCGCATCATCGCGGCGGCGCCCTGCGGCGCTGCCGCCGGCGCGGGGGACCTGGCCTCGGCCGCGCTTTCGCTGTCGCGCAGCTCGACCTTCGAGATCGCGTCGCTGATCAGATGGCGCGCCGTCGCCTTGTCGTTCTGCTTCAACTCGGCATGCGGGCTGACCACGATCTTGGGGCGGATGTTCTTGTCGGTGTGGCCATGCACCTGAATATTGAGGAAATGCTCGATCTCTTCCGGATCGGACAGGCGATTGCCGTATTCCACGCACAGGAAGATGCCCTGCCCGCGATACGAGATCAGGCTGCCCATCTTCGCCGTCGCCTCGGCCAGAAGCGCCGTGACCTCGCGGATCGTGTCGATGAATTCGTCGTTCGTCAGCGCCCGGTGCAGATAGTATCCGTTCGACACCTTGACCGCGAAGGCACTGGTATGGGGCGCGCGCGATCCCACCATCTGACGCACGTAATTGTCGAAGCGGTCGGTCTCCAGCACCCGGTCGAACTGCGAGAAATCCAGCTTGGCGTCGAACTTGATCCGCTCATGCGGGCCCAGGCCGGCCTTGACCGCGGTCTCGCGGGCCGCGGCATCGGCGGCACGGCGCGTTTCGACCGCACGGAAGGCGTTGACCATCCGGTTGCGCAGGTCCTCGAAATTGAACGGCTTGGTGACATAATCCGTCGCCCCGGCCAGAAAGGCCTTCTCGACGTAATCCATCTGCGACATCGCCGTCAGCATGATCACCGGCACGTCTTCGTAAGACGCCATGGCCCGGATCTGCCGGCAGGCCTCGACCCCGTTCATCTCGGGCATCTGAATGTCGAGCAGCACCATATCGAAGCGCGGCTTCGCCTTGGACATCGCGATCAGCGCATCCTGACCCGACCAAGCCGTGGTCACGTCATAACCGCCCAACGCCACAAGCGCCGTCTTCAACAGTTCCAGAATGCTGGGTTCGTCGTCGACGACGAGAACCCGGGTTGTCTTCGTATCCGTCATTGCCTACCCCACAAGGTTCTTCTTATTCGACGTGGGCACTGGTGACTGGCTTAACCTGCTAACTCGGTTAATCAGTAGCCGCACAATATGGCGAAATATTGATCGAAAAGGGGTTTGTCCTTGTTTCGTGCAAAGTACCGCCAACGGCGGCGAACCGGCCCCAGATGGTTGAAAATCCCTCTCTGCCACCCCGGAGAGGCACCGCGCGGCAAAAAGAAAGGGCCGCAGATGCGGCCCTTTCCCTGAACGATATATCCGGCGGATCAGCGCTTCGAGAACTGGAAGCTGCGGCGCGCCTTGCGCTTGCCGTATTTCTTCCGCTCGACGACGCGGCTGTCGCGGGTCAGGAAGCCCGCCGCCTTCAGCGCGCTGCGCAGGCTGGGGTCGTAAAGCTGCAGCGCCTTCGAGATGCCGTGCTTCACCGCACCGGCCTGGCCCGACAGGCCGCCGCCCTTGACGGTGGCCATGACGTCGAATTCGCCTTCCACGCCGGCGATGGTGAAGGGCTGGCGCAGGATCATCTGCAGCACGGGACGGGCGAAATACTTGTCCATCTCCTTGCCGTTGACCACGACCTTGCCGCTGCCCGGCTTGATCCAGACGCGGGCGACCGCATCCTTGCGCTTGCCGGTGGCATAGGACCGGCCCAGGGCGTCGCGCACCGGCTCGCGCGGGGCGTCGACTTCGATCATGGGCGCGGTGCCTTCGGCGACCTGGCCCAGCTCTTCGAGCGAGTTCACTTGATCGGTCATCTCTCTCAGCTCCGCGTGTTCTTCTTGTTCATGGATTTCACATCCAGCACTTCCGGGCTCTGCGCCTCATGCGGATGCTCGGCGCCGGCATAGACGCGCAGATTGGTCATCTGGCGGCGCGACAGGCGGCCGCCGGGCAACATGCGCTTGATCGCCAGGGTCACAAGACGCTCGGGATAGGCGCCTTCCAGGATCTGGCCGGCCGACCGGCTCTTGATGCCGCCGGGATGGCCGGTATGCCAATAGTGATGCTTGTCGGCACGCTTGTTACCGGTCAGCTGCACCTTGTCGGCATTGATGATGATGACGTTGTCACCCATGTCCATATGCGGGGTAAAGCTGGGCTTGTGCTTGCCACGCAGGCGCATGGCGACGATCGACGCAAGACGGCCCAGAACCACGCCCTCGGCGTCGATCAGGATCCATTTCTTGTCGATATCTGCAGGGGTTGCAGAAAAGGTTTTCATTATCGAACCCTCGACTTCGATTGGTTGCAGGTCACGCTTTCGCGGGATGGGCGGGTTATAAACCCAATGATTGCCCAGTCAAGCGGATTTGCGCGGGATAAATCGCATGATTTCAATGACTTGAAATTACGGTATTATAATACCCCATCACCCGCGGCGATTTTCCCGCCACATGATCAGCGCCCCGCCGCCGATGATCAGCAGCACGCCGGGGAACAGCTTGTCCACCGGCGCCTCGCCGAAGAACAGCCAGCCCCAGAAGAACGCGCTCAGCACCGCGAAATAGCCGAACGGCGCCAGAAGCGACGGCGCCGCGCTGCGATAGGCCAGCATCATCAAAAGCACGCCGACCCCGCCCAGAACCCCCATCGAAAAGATCAGCCCGGCATCGCCCCAGCTCTGGATCGGGCTGAACTCGGTGGTGAACAGCGCCAGCACCACCGCCCCCACCGCCGCCGTGGCCGAGGAATAGAGGTAAAGCAGCCCGTTCGACACCTCGTCGCCGAACAGACGCACCGTCACCATCGAGACGGCATAGCACAGCGACGCCCCCACCGGGTAAAGCGCGGCCGGCGTAAAGGCGTCGAGCCCGGCCGCAGGATCCAGATCACCCCGACGAAGCCCAGGATCAGCGCGCCCACCCGCCACGGCCCCACCCTCTCGCCCAGCAGCAGGACCGACAGCACCACCACGAACAGCGCGTTGGTCTGCCCCAGCGTCGCCACCGTCGCCAGTTCCAGCCGCGCCAAGGCGGCATAGTAAAGCAGCTGCGCCAGCGCCACCGCCAGCCCCCGCGCCACCGCCAGCGGCCAGTTCTCGATCTTCGGGCGAGGTGCCGCGCAACGCAGCTCGCCGGTCCAGACCAAAAGCAGCAGGCTTGGCACGATGCCCAGCACGTTGCGATAGGCCGAAAGCTCGGGCGGGGCATAGCGCGCCGTCAGCATCCGCACCAGCAGGCTCATCACATCGAAGCACAGAATCGCCAGCAGCAGCAGCGCCACCGCCTTCATCGCCTGCCGCCGCGCGCCGCGCTCTCGTCCACCGTTATCATCGCCCGCGCCCCTTCCCGCCCATCAAGGCCGCTTTGGCCCCGGGCGGCAAGCCACGCCGGCACAAAGGACGTAACGGAACAAGGCCCGCCGGACCCGGCCGCTTCCCGCTCCGGCCCCTTCATCTGACCCTAAATATCCCGGGGTGCGGGGCGCGCGCCCCCCCCCTTCCGCCCTCTCAGCCCTTGGGCGGGATCGAATAGGTCAGCGACGCCCGCGCCACCGGCGCCTCCACCCCTTCGGAAAAGAGCAGCGCGTCGGTCACCGCCAGCGCCCGGCCCAGCTTCAGGACCCGGCATTTCGCCACCATGTCGCGCCCCGCTTCGGGTTTGCGCATGAAGTCGATCGCGCAATTCGTCGTCACCGCCAGCGCCTGCCGCCCGATCATCGCCAGGATGATCATATAGGCGGCGCAATCGGCCAGCGCGAACATGCTCGGCCCCGACACCGTGGCGCCGGGCCGCAAATGCCGCTCGGCCACCTTCAGGCGCAGATCGATCTCGCCCTCGACCAGGCGGTCGACGGCGAAATCGCCCGCCACCTGGGGAAAGACCTCTTCCAGGAACCCCATCAGCTCTTCGGCAGTCAGCTGTAACGGCATCTCTTCCCTCTTCGCCAGTTGCGTCCTAAAACTGTCGTCAAACGGATGGGAGGACAAGATGGCTCTGCTGGAACGTCACGACACGGGCGGCATCGCGCGCCTGCACCTCAACGACCCGGGCAAGCTCAACGCGCTCTCGGACGAGATGATCGCCGCGCTGCAGGCCCAGTTCGATGCCTTGAAGGACGATCACACCACCCGCGCGGTGATCCTGTCGGGCGAAGGCAAGGCGTTCTGCGCCGGCCACGACCTGAAGCAGATGCAGCAGGGCCGCCAGGCCGAAGACGGCGGCAAGGCCTATTTCAAGGATCTGTTCGACCGCTGCGCCGCGATGATGATGACCATCCGCGACCTGCCCCAGCCGGTCATCGCCATGCCGCATGGCATCGCCACCGCCGCCGGCTGCCAGCTGGTCGCCTCCTGCGACATGGCGGTTGCCGCCGAAGGCACGCGGTTCGGCGTCAACGGGGTGAATATCGGCCTCTTCTGCTCGACGCCCATGGTGGCGCTCACCCGCAACGTCGCGCCCAAGCAGGCCTTCGAGATGCTGACCACCGGCGAATTCATCGACGCCACCCGCGCCCGCGAGATCGGCCTCATCAACCGCATCGCCCCGCATGACGACCTCGAGGCCGAGACGATGAAACTGGCCCAGACCGTCGCGGCCAAGCTGTCGGCGGCGGTCAAGATCGGCAAGCGCGCCTTCTACGACCAGATCGGCCTGCCCTTGGATCAGGCCTATTCCCATACCGGCGCCGTGATGGTGGAAAACATGCTCTGGCGCGATACCGAGGAAGGCATCTCGGCCTTCATCGAAAAGCGCCCCCCGGATTGGCAGCAGTGACGCCCTGCCCCCGCCCTCTCCGGGCGCCCCGAGTCCCCTGACATGACGCTGTTCGGCTTTTCGCTGGTCATCTTCGCCGCCGTCTGCCACGCGACCTGGAATTTCCTGGTCAAGCGGATCAAGGCGGGGCCGGAACTGGTCTTCCTGTTCTCGGCGATGGCGACGCTGGTCTACCTGCCGCTGGCGCTCTGGTATGGCCGGGCGCTGTTCGATTTCCAGCCGATCCATTTCGGCTTCCTCATCGGCTCGGCCCTGCTCCATACCGGCTATTTCCTGATGCTCCAGGCCGGCTATCGCCATGGCGATCTCAGCCTGGTCTATCCCACCGCGCGCTCGACCGGCCCGCTTCTCTCGGTCAGCTTCGCGGTGCTGGTGCTGGGCGAGGCCGCCTCGCTTCAGGCCCTGGCCGGCGGGATCGTCATCGTCTTCGGCGTCCTGATGCTGGGCGGCGGGCTGAAGGCGAAGAAGGGCGACGGCACGCTGAAATCGCTGGGCTTCGGCCTGGTCGTCGGCTGTTTCATCGGCGGCTATACCGTCTGGGACGCCTATGCCGTGTCGCAGCTCCTGATCGCGCCGCTCTTGATGGACTGGTTCTCGAATTTCGGCCGCTCGCTCATCCTGGTGCCGGTGGCGATGCGGCGGCGCGAGGCGCTGGCGCTGCTCTGGCGCAACCACTGGAAAGAGGCGCTGCTGGTCGGCATCATCTCGCCGCTCGCCTATATCCTGGTGCTCTATGCCATGACCTTCACGCCGGTGCTCTATGTGGCGCCCCTGCGGGAAACCTCGGTGCTGCTGGCGGTTCTGCTGGGCTCGATCCTGCTGCACGAAGGCGATCTCAGGCGGCGGCTGAAATGGGCCAGCGTCATCCTTCTGGGCGTCGCCCTTCTGGCGACCGGCTGACGCGGCCCAGCCTCGACCCGGTGCGCCCGGAAACAAACCCGGAAACAAACCGGCGCCTCCCGGCGGAACTGTCCAAAGACCGGAACCGCCCGATCAATCGTTTCCAATTCCCCGCCCGACTTTTCCACATTTGCCCCTGTTTCGCCGCAATTGCCTTTGCTATAGCTTTGGTTAACGCACCAAGGAACCTTGGTATCCGTCATGCACAAGTGGGTCACCGCCGGACTACTGTCCCTCCAGGCCGCTCTCTCTCAGGCCGCCGACTTTCCGAACCCGGTGACCCACTCGGATTTCCCCTCCGATCCGATGTCGACCATCCTGCTGGGCCGCGATCTGTTCCACGATCCGATCCTGTCGGGCAACCGCAACATCGCCTGCGCCACCTGCCACCATGCCGTGCTGGGCTCGGGCGACGGCGTGGCGCTGAGCGTGGGCGAAGGCGGCACCGGCCTTGGCCCCGCCCGCACCGGCCAGTCGGACTATGCCGCCCGCGCCCATATCCCGCGCAACGCGCCGGCGCTCTTCAACCTCGGCGCGGCCGAATTTACCACGCTCTTCCACGATGGCCGGGTATCGAAGGACGCCTCGGCCTATATGGGCCATGCCATGCCGCCCAATGCCCGGCTCGACCGGCCGGTCGCCAGCACGCTCGCCGCCCAGGCCCTGATGCCCGTCACCAGCCCCGAGGAAATGGCCGGCGCGCCCGGGGAAAACGCCATCGGCGCCCTGACCGCCCAGGGCAAGCTCCGTGGCCCCAGCGGCGTCTGGCAGACGGTGACCGAACGGGTCGAGGCGATCCCCGCCTATCGCCGCCGTTTCGACGCCATCATCGGCGCCGATGAACCCCTGCACATCACCGACATCGCCAACGCCATCGCCGCGTTCGAGGCCTATGAATTCCGCGCCACCGACAGCGCCTTCGATGCCTTCCTTTCGGGCCGCAGCCGCGCCCTGACCCCGCCGCAGACCCGCGGGGCCGAACTCTTCTACGGCAAGGCCGGCTGCTCCTCCTGCCATTCCGGCCCGTTCCAGACCGATCACCAATTCCACGCCATCGGAATGCCCCAGATCGGCCCCGGCAAGGGCCATGGCACCCCCTTCGCCGACCATGGCCGCGCCGCTGTCACCGGCGATCCGGCCGATCTCTACCGCTTCCGCACGCCGTCGCTGCGCAATGTCGCGCTGACCGCGCCCTATGGCCATTCCGGCGCCTATGCCACGCTCGATCAGGTGGTGCGCCACCACCTGTCGCCGCACGCCGCGCTGCTGGCCTATGACCCGGCCAGCGTCGCCCTGCCCGGCCTCGACGGCACCGCACCCGAGCCGCCCACCATGCCCGGGCCTGACGAAATCGCCCGCATCGCCGCCGCGATCGAGCTCGAGCCCGTCGCCCTCACCGAGGACGAGATCGCCGATATCCTCGCCTTCCTCACCGCCCTCACCGATCCCGGCACCGCCATCGGCCGTCTGGGCGCGCCGACGCATGTGCCCTCGGGCCTGCCGGTCGACCGCCCGCCGCTGCACTGAGCCCTTTCCAACCGCGCCCGCATCCCCTACATCCGCCGCCATGGAAAAGCTTCACATCATCGGCGGCGGCCTGGCCGGGTCCGAGGCCGCCTGGCAGGCGGCGGAACTGGGCATCGACGTGGTCATCCACGAAATGCGCCCCCAGGTCGAAACCTTCGCCCACAAGACCGGCGACCTGGCCGAGATGGTCTGCTCGAACTCGTTCCGCTCGGATGACAGCGAACAGAATGCTGTCGGCCTCCTGCACTGGGAAATGCGCGCCGCCGGCGGGCTGATCATGCAGATGGCCGACCGGAACCGCCTGCCCGCCGGCGGCGCCCTGGCCGTCGACCGCGACGGTTTTTCCCAGGCCGTCACCGCGCGGCTGCTGGCCCATCCCCGCATCACCGTCGAGCCCGGCGAAATCACCGCCCTGCCCGACAGCGGCCACTGGATCGTCGCCACCGGCCCCCTGACCTCGGCCGCGCTGGGCCAGGCCATCCAGGCCGAAACCGGCGCCGACCGGCTGGCCTTCTTCGATGCCATCGCGCCCATCGTCTATGCCGACTCGATCGACATGTCGGTGGTCTGGGCCCAGTCGCGCTATGACAAGGGCGAGACCGAGGCAGAGCAGAAGGCCTATCTCAACTGCCCGATGACCAAACCGCAATACGAGGCCTTCATCGACGCGCTCCTCGCCGCCGACAAGACCGAGTTCCACGACGGCGAGACCGCCGGCTATTTCGACGGCTGCCTGCCGATCGAGGTCATGGCCGAACGCGGCCGCGAAACCCTGCGCCACGGGCCGATGAAGCCGGTCGGCCTGACCAATGCCCACCGGCCCGAGGACAAACCCTATGCCGTGGTCCAGCTGCGCCGGGACAATGCGCTGGGCACGCTCTTCAACATCGTCGGCTTCCAGACCAAGATGAAATACGGCGCCCAAGCCGATGTTTTCAAAACCATTCCCGGGCTCGAAAACGCCTCCTTCGCGCGCCTGGGCGGGATTCACCGCAACACCTTCCTCAACTCTCCCACGCTTCTGGACGACCGGATGCGCCTGCGCTCGCGGCCGCATATCCGCTTTGCCGGGCAGGTCACGGGGGTCGAGGGCTATGTCGAATCCGCCGCCATGGGCCTGCTTGCCGGGCGCATGGCCGCGCAGGGTATCCTGGGCCGCGACCTGCCCCCGCCCCCGCCCGAAACGGCGACCGGCGCGCTCGTCACCCACATCACCGGCGGGGCCGAGGCCAAGACCTTCCAGCCGATGAACGTGAATTTCGGCCTTTTCCCGCCGGTCACCGGCCTCAAGGGCGGGCGGCGCGGCCGCAAGGACCGCTACAAGGCCTATACCGACCGCGCCAAGGCGGCCTGGCAAGACTGGCTGGACGCGCAGGCCGCTTCCTGACAGAGTTGCGCCATGGCCGAGAAATTCCTCGAAAAGACCTATGGCTGCGACAGCCCCGACGCCACCCGCGCGCATTACGACCGCTGGGCCGCCACCTATGACGCCGAGATCTCCGAGAACGGCTATGCCACCCCCGCCCGCTGTGCCGCGGCGCTGGCCCGGCAGATGGCGGACAGATCGGCGCCGATCCTCGATTTCGGCTGCGGCACCGGCCTTTCGGGCCTGGCCCTGGCAGCGCAGGGCTTCACCGCCATCGACGGCATCGACCCGGCCGCCGGAATGCTGGCCCAGGCGGAACGGCGCGGCCTCTACCGCAATCTCCTCCATATCGAGCCCGGCGCCGACATTCCCGGCGCCCCCGGTCGCTATGCCGCCATCGCCGCCATCGGCGTGATCGGGGCCGGCGCCGCGCCGCCCTCGGTTATCGACCAGATCGCCGCCGCGCTGGCGCCGGGCGGGCGGTTCGTCTTCTCGCTCAACGACCACGCCCTGGCCGATGCCGCCTGCGCGCACGCCCGCGATGCCCTTCTGGCCGGGCCCGACATGCGCCTGCTGGAACAAAGCTATGGCGATCACCTGCCCGGAATCGGGTTGAAATCCAGCGTCTATGTATTTGAGAAAACGTGACTTTCATTACCCGCTTCGCCCCGTCTCCCACCGGTCCGCTGCATCTGGGCCATGCCTTCTCGGCGCTTCTGGCGCAGGACCTCGCGCGCGCTGAAGGCGGGCAGTTCCTGCTCAGGATCGAGGATATCGACACCACCCGCGCCCGCCCCGAATGGGAGGTGCAGATCTTCGACGATCTCGCTTGGCTCGGCCTGTCCTGGCCGCGCCCGGTGCGGCGCCAGTCGGATCACCTGCCCGCCTATCGCGCGGCGCTGCGATATCTCTGGGCCCGCGGGCTGCTCTATCCCTGCAGCTGTTCCCGCCGCGACATCGAAGAGGCCGCAACGGCCCCGCAGGAAGGCGCGCGGATCGGCCCCGACGGCATCGTCTATCCCGGCACCTGCCGCCCCGCGCAGCCGCCGCAGGGGCCGCTGCCCGAGGAGGCCGCGCTCAGGCTCGACCTGCGCCGCGCCCTGGGTCTGATCCAGGCCCAGGCGATGCGCCCGCCGCTGGGCTTCGTCGAACGGGGCACCGGCCCCGAGGGCGAAACCGGCTTCATCGCGCTCGACCCCGACGCCCTGATCGACACCGTCGGCGACGTGGTTCTGGCCCGGCGCGGCATGGGCGGTTCCTATCACCTGTCGGTGGTGATCGACGACGCGGTGCAGGGCATCACCCAGGTGGTGCGCGGCCAGGACCTGTTCGGCGCCACCGCCATCCATGTCGTGCTGCAGCGCCTGCTGCAACTGCCGACGCCCGGTTATCACCACCACCGGCTGATCCGCGACGATCAGGGCAAGCGCCTGGCCAAGCGCGACGACGCCCGCGCCATCGCCCGTTTCCGCGAAGACGGCGCCAGCCCGGCCGATATCCGCGCCATGGTCGGCCTCTAGACCGGTGCGAGGCCGCGCGGCCTCGCCCCACGCGGGCGCGCGCCCGCCTTCCCGCCGCGAGGGCGGGCTCACTCCTCGAGGTAACGCCAGGGCTTCGGCATCAGCACCCAGCGGTCATTGACGAAGATCAACCCGTCGAAGGCCAGCCCCAGGGTTTCGCCCGGCTCCACGAACTTGAAGCGCAGGATCGGATAATCGCCCTGCATGAAGCCGACGGCCTTCTTGTAACCGCCCGGAAACTCCTTCAGCACAGGGTTGCCCTCGCGCAGCTCGCGGGTGGTGGCGTACCAGGTCAGCACCTCGGTCTGCCCCTCCTTCGGCCCGATCGCCACGCTGGGCGTGAACATCTCGCCATAGGCGGCGATCAGCTTGCCCGCCAGCGGCTCGGCATAGACGGCCCGGATATCGGCGTCGGTGGGCTTCATCGCCCAGGTCAGCCGGGCGCGGTCGGTACCGGGTTGCAGGAATTCCATCAGCCGGGCGCGGGCCTCCGCCTCGCTGCCCGGGGGCAGGCCCGCCGGGGCCTGACCGGACGGCTGCGCCGGCGCGGCCTCTGCGGCCGGGCGATTGGCCTGCACCAGCTCCAGAAGCGGCGCCCCGCCGCGCTCGATGCAGGCCTTGGTCAGGTTCTGCAGCAGCACCTTGTTGTTGTCGGGTGTCACCGGCCTGAGCGTGCCGTCCTGCGCCGCGAGAAAGCCGAAGACCCAGGCGGCAATCATGAACTGATCGGTGCCGCCACCGGTATTCGACAGGATCTCGACACAGGATTTCGACGGATCGAAGCCCCGGATCTCCTCGGCGTCGGCCGGCACCGCCCCGGTGCACAGCATCAATGTCAGAGCGCAAGCATTTGCTTTCATGAAACTATTCCCTGAAAAATAACCTTCGGAGAAAAGTCTAGCACGGAACGTCGCAGCCGGGAACTTATTCCATCGGCGCCATGAACACGACCTCGTCGCCCGCGCGCACCGCGGTATAGAAACAGCTGCGCCGATTGGTGTGGCAGGCCGGCCCCGCCTGGCGCACCAGCACCAGCAGGCAATCGCGGTCGCAGTCGACCCGCAGCTCGACCAGCTCCTGGACATGGCCGCTGGTCTCGCCCTTGACCCAGAAGGCCTGGCGCGAACGCGACCAATAGGTCACGCGGCCGCTCTCCAGCGTGCGCGCCACGGCCTCGGCATTCATCCAGGCCATCATCAGCACCTCGCCGGTCTCGGCCTCCTGCGCGATGGCAGGGATCAGGCCCTGATCGTTGAAAGCCAGCGTCTTCGCATCGAACCCCATGGCCGCCCCCTTTGCATCCTCGGTTTCGCGGTCTATCTATGCTATGATCGCAGCGGAGGCAAAGCCATGAGCGAGACAGACCTGATCAAGCTCTATTCCGGGCGCATTCTGGCGCTGGCGGCGGATATTCCGCATCTCGACCGGCTGCCGAATCCCGACGCCACGGTGAAACGCCGCGCGCCGCTTTGCGGTTCGACCGTGACGGTGGACATCGCGCTCGAAGACGGGCGCATCGCCGATTACGGCCAGGACGTGAAGGCCTGCGCGCTGGGTCAGGCGGCGGCCAGCGTGGTCGGCGCCAATATCGTCGGCTGCAGCAAGGATCAGGTGATCGCCGCCCGCGACGCGCTGCGCGCCATGCTGAAAGACGACGGCCCGACCCCGCCCGCGCCCTTCGACGGGCTCGAAGTGCTGCGCCCGGCGCGCGATTACAAGAACCGCCACGCCTCGATCATGCTGACGCTGGAAGCGATTGCCGAGGCCTGGGACGCGGCCGAAAACGCCGCCTGCGCCTGAGCCGGCCCGCCGATGGGCGCGGTTCTGATCGTGATCCCGGCCGCCGGCGCCTCGTCCCGGATGGGCGGGCGCGACAAGCTTCTGGAAGAGATCGACGGCACGCCGATCCTGGCCCGGCAGACCGCCCGCGCCCTGGCCACCGGCGCGCCGGTCTTCGTGGCCCTTTCGCACGATCGCCCGGATCGGGCGGATGCCCTGACGCGGCTCGCCTCGCCCGCCCTGACCCTGACCGCGATCGACGGGCGCGAAGGCATGGCCGCCGCGCTGCGCGCCGGCGCGCGCCAGGCCGAAACGCAGGGGCCTGCGGGCTGATGGTCCTGCCGGCCGACATGCCCGATCTCGACACCGCCGATCTGCGGAGGATGCTGGATGCCTTTCAACGCGCGCCGGACGCGATTCACCGCGGCGTCGGTTCCGCCGGACAACCCGGCCATCCCGTGATCTTTCCGCGCCGGCTCTTCCCGGCGCTTCAGGCCCTGACCGGCGATACCGGCGGCCGCGACATCCTCGGGCGGGAAGCCGTGCATCCCGTGCCCCTGCCCGGCACGCACGCCCTGACCGATCTCGACACGCCGGACGACTGGGCCGCCTGGCGTGCCGCGCGAAAGCCGGTCTAGGCCTCAGGCCTCGTTGGCGATGGCGTGAAACGGGCAGATGTCACGCTCGCACATGCAGCAGGGCAGCAGGATTTCCTCGATCCCCTGGAACACGATGCTGTCGGCGCCGTCGGTGATGATGCCGCTGTCCTCGGACGTCCACTGAACCTCGACCGGATGGGTCAGCGCCCTGAGGTCGATCCGGCGATACTCCCGGTCGTTCTGGCCGCCGATGAGACGATCCTCCCCCAGGCCCAAACCGCTGGGCCGGACGATGAAATCCGCGGCCGTCTCCGCCGCGGGGGCGGCGCAGACATTTGCGACGTCGATACTGACACTGAACATATCGTTTACTCTGACTCTAACCACTCGTTGCGGCTCTCGTCCCGACAGGGGCGATTAACCACACTCAGAGTCTTCGCCACCGGTGGCCAAAATACGGCCGAACCGTGAAAACCATGGACAGTTCAGCAAAATATTGCCGATTGCACACGAAAAACGGGAAGGGGCGCAAACCCCTTCCCGGCACCCGGGCGAAAGGTCTGGGAACGCCCGAGTGTGCTGCATAATTCGAAGTTGGAAGTGTCGGGCGGGACCGCCTGCGCGGTCCCTGCCCTTTTCAGGTATCGTTCCCGCTCAGCGGACCAGCAGGCGCGCCTCGTGCTTCTTCAGCGAACGGCGGGCAGCGGCATAGTCCTCGATCCCGTCGATCGTCGCCAGCTCGGGGAAGAGAGCCAGGATTTCGTCGCGCTGCGGGTCGTTCAACCCGTTCAGAACGCCCTGGCCGGGCTGGAAGCTTTCGGTCCAGGCGCCGTTCGACAGAACCACCTCGTGCTGGTCGAACATGAAGTGCACATAGGTGACGCCCAGCGTGCCGACCTCGTCCACACCCGGCAGATCGGTCAGGTGCTTGGCGGCGGCCAGAACCTCGCGCTCTTCGAAATAGAGCTGGGCCTTGTCGCCGGTCATCAGCATCCGGTGCTGCGGGCTGACCAGGATGTCATGCTCGGGCAGATTGTCGCCCAGGCTGCCTTTCTGGATCAGGATCGGCCGCAGTTGCGGTGCCCGGGCCAGGTCGAACCCGGTCAGGGTACGCGAGCCGATCCAGCGGATTTCCTGGATGCCGTTGTCGCGGGTGATGATCTTGTCGCCCACCTTCAGCTCTTCCACCAGCCGCTCGCCCTTCGGCGTGGCAATCGCCGTGCCGGGGGTGAAGCAGGGCACGATCACGTTCTCGATGTCGTGGAACTCGCTGGTGCCGATCTCGGCGCCGGTATCGTCGAAGTAATGGACGATGCCGTCCTCGTGGTCGGCGGTGGTGTATTCGATCTCGATATGACCGCCCGCGGGGGCCGAACCGCTCAGGTCGAGCGTGTCATAGTCATAGGGCAGACCGTCGGCCGGGTTGATCCCGGTGGGCGACGAACCGCCATGGACATAATCGCCCACGTTCGAGCCGATGATCGTGTCGCGGCCTTCCTCGGCATAGATGGTGTCGACGCCTTCGCCACCGATGATGGTGTCTTCGCCTTCGCCGCCCATGATCGAGTCGTCGTCGATCCCGCCATCGAGGTAGTCGTTGCCGAGACCGCCCAGCAGGGTGTCGTCGTCATCGCCGCCATAGATGGTGTCGTCGTCCTGACGGCCATCCAGGTAATCGCGGTTGTCATCCGGGTCCGGATCGGTGGCGTCCGGGATGTCATAGGCATTGGCGGTGTCGTCGCCATAGATGACGTCGTTGCCATAGCCGCCGGTGATGGTGTCGGCGCCCTGGTCGCCCATCAGCGTGTCGTCGCCGACGCGGCCGGCGATGCGGTCATCGTCGATGCCGCCGTCGATCACGTCGTTGCCGTCGCCGCCGTCCAGGCTGTCATCGTCGTCCTGGCCGAAGATGGTGTCGTTGCCGGCCCCGCCAAAGACGGTGTCCATGCCGTTGGTCGGCACCGGATCGGTGGCGTCGGGTTCCTGCCCCCACAGCAGGGTGCTGTCGCCGGCATTGATCCAGTCGTCGCCGTCATTGCCCTCGATCGAGTCCGAGCCGTGGCCGCCGATGATGGTGTCGTCGCCCAGACCGCCGATCACGGTATCGTCGTCGATGCCGGCATAGATGGTGTCGTTGTCGTCGCCGCCGTCGATATAGTCGGCATCGTCGCCGGTCTCGATCCAGTCGTTGCCGGCGCCGCCGAAGACGGTGTCCATGCCATCGGTGGTGTTCGGATCGCTCAGGATCTCGCCGCCCATGCCATCGGGAATCGGCAGGTTGGGATCGTCGCCGACATAATCCGAGAAGGTGTCGATGCCCACCAGGATGGTGTCGTCGCCGGCCCCGCCATCGACATAATCCGCACCCTGCGGGTCGGTGATCAGGTCGTTGCCGTCGCCGCCATCGACGATGTCGTTGTCGATACCCGGGTTGATGGTGTCGTCGCCGGCACCGCCATAGATGGTGTCGATATCGTCACCGGTGGTGATGTCGTCGTTGCCGTCGCCGCCATCGGCGAAGTCGCGGTCGTCCTCGGGCGCCGCGTCCACCGGGATGCCCGGCAGGGTCGGCACGTCGATCGCCGGGTCCGAGCCGGACGTGTCGATCACGTCGTCATCGTCGCCGCCGAAGGCGCTGTCGTTGCCGTCGCCGCCGATCAGCGTGTCGTTGCCCTCTTCGCCGATCAGGGTGTCGTTGCCCTCTTCGCCGTCGAGCAGGTCGTCGCCGGTGCCGCCATTGACATCGTCGTCGCCCTCGCCGGCATAGACGGTGTCGTTGCCGCCGCCGGCCTGGACCGTATCCTGCTGCGGCGGGTTGCCGGGCATGTTGTCGTTATGGTCGATCAGGTCGCCTTCCGGGTCGCCGGTATAGTCGTAGTCGATCAGATCGTCGCCCTCGTCGCCCTCGACGATATAGTCGGGCGCGCCGCCTTCGTTCACCGTCACCGTCACCGTCGCGGTGTCGGTCGCACCCTGGGCATCGGTGATGGTATAGGTGAAGGTATCGGTGCCGGTGAAGCCGGCATTGGGTGTGTATTCCGGGTTGCCCGAAACCGGGTCGATGGCGACGGTGCCGTTGGCGCCGTCGGTCACGCCGGTCACTGCAAAGGTGTCGCCTTCCGGGTCGGTGTCGTTCAGCAGCACCGGAACCACGACGGCCGTGCCGGCGGTGGTGCTGGTGCTGTCGTCGACGGCGTCGACACTGTTGGCGTCGGGGCCGACCGTCACCGTCACCGTCGCGGTGTCGGTGTTGCCGTCGGGATCGGCGGCCGTATAGGTGAAGGTATCGGTGCCCGAGAAGCCGGCCGCCGGGGTATATTCCGGGTTGCCGGTGACCGGGTCGATCGTCACGGTGCCGTTGGCGCCATCGGTGGTGCCGACGATCGTCAGGGTCTGGCCCTGCGGGTCGGTGTCGTTGGCCAGAACGTCGATCACGATCGAAGTCTCGTAATCGGTGGTCGCGCTGTCATCCACCGCATCGGGGATCTCGTCGGTGCATTCGCAGGTCGAGAAATGGATGTCCGAGATCATCACGCGCTGGTCGCCCAGATCGCCGTTCTGATAGGAAATCTCGATGCTGGCCACCGGGCCCGCGATCTCGATCAGCGCCGAGCTGGCAGCATCGGTCGGGTCGTAATCGCCGGCGGTGCCGTCCATCTCGTTGCCGCTCACGCCGATGGCGCTGCCGGCGGTGATGGTCACCGGAACCTCGTTGCCGTCCGCGTCATAGGCGTGGATGGTCAGCATGTCGATGTGGTTGGCGCTCGGGTCGCCGACATCGTCCCAGCCCAGGTCGATATCGTCGATCCGGAAGCTGACGTTCTGCACCTGGTCGTCATAGGCGTCATCCGAGGACGCGAACGAAATCGTGGTGGTCGAGGTATCGTCGACACCGCCCTCGCCGCCCTCGCCGAACAGCTTGAGGAACGAGTTCGGATCGAACGGTTCGCCCGCGGCCACATAGCCATCGGCATTATAGGTGAAGGCCTGGGCGTTCTCGTCGATGGCGGTGAATCCCACCGTCACGTTGACGCCGCCGGTATCGACCGTCTGCGACGGCCCCATATCCGTGCCGTATGCCCCGAAAAGCCCCCAATCAAGTACCAGATCAGCCATCGTTCCAGACCCTTTCAATGTCGCCGGCAGTCCCTTGCCGGCTTCGGCCGCGTGCCCGGTTGCGTGCGGACGCGCTCAATCTCTTGTTCGCGCGACACACGGGAAAAGCGGGAAAAGGGCTCAGCGGCGGGTCAGTGCCCAGGGGCACCCGTTCGGCAGCTTCAGCGCGGCCCGTAACCCTGCAGCGGATCACGGCTTGCGCACCTTTTCGCATCTCTCCGATGCATCACAGTTCAGCGGCCGCCCCATGGCCAGCAGACATGCCCCCCAGTCGGGCAAGATCATTCATACCGCCACATTCGCGCCCAACAAACCGGAATCTTGACGGGAAAAAGGCGCGCGGCTTCCCCCCTCGTCTCCGCGTCGCCACGTTTTCGCCACATTCGACCGCTCTTGCGCCCCGATTGTTTCCACCCCCGCGCCGGCGAAATCGAGGCCGTTAACACAATTTTCATTATGGTCGGAGGCCTCCCCGGGGGTCATTTCCGCCGCCCCGCACCACCGCCACCTGTTTCGCAAGCGGAAACAATCGCGATGCCGGGCCATGCCTTCAAAATTCGGCGACGCGACGGAACGGGGCACAGGGATTGATCGCGGATGGCGATCCAATCGAAGAAGTTCCCGCAAATTGATCACAAATCGAAAGGATCCCCGCCACAATTCAACCGAATCGGCCTCCGGGCCGGTGCGCGGCCGATTCGCCGGGCCCGCGATGCGGATGGCCGCCGTCATCCCCGACGCCCCGGGCGCAGGGTCGAACGCGGTCGAAGCCTGTCCGGATCGGAACTGAGAGGTGGTACCCAAGGTCGGACTCGAACCGACAAGACCTTTCGGCCGGGGGATTTTGAATCCTGTGTCTACCAATTCCACCACTTGGGCGTGCGGTGCGCCCCATTTAGCGCGTCGCAGGCGCCGCCGGAAGGGCAAATGTAGAAATCCGCACCATTTTCCGCCGCCATGACAGGCCGCTTGCGGGTTCCCGCAATTGTTCGGCCGGTCACCCGCTTTCATAATTTCCGGGTTCCGAACCCTGCCGGCCACCCGGCGAATTATCGAAATCAATACCGGAGGTTACTTTGTTTCCAACCGTCTCTATCCGCTTGTCTTCCCGCAGCATCGCCGCGACCGGCGCCCTCGCTTTCGCGCTCTGGGCCAATGCCGCGCTCGCCAACGAAATCTGCGCCGGCGACTGCGTGCTGGCCGAAACCTACGACATCGAACAGATCAAGGTGAAAGCGTCGAACCCGGCCCTGCGGTTCGAAGACACCCAGGCGGCGCAGCGCGACTGGTACCTGCTGACCAACTACAACGCGACCGAGCGTTTCGGCATCCGCGATGGCGGCACCGGCTTTACCCCGTTCCAGATCATGCTGAACGCCCCGGAAAGCGCGCTGGTGATGGGCAGCAACGGCAATCTCGGTCTGGGCACGCAGTTCCCGCAATCCGATATCGACATCGTTTCCGGCTTCTCCCCCACCATCCGGTTCCAGCAGGACACCTCGCAATCGAACCCGGCCCAGGACTGGAGGATCATGGCCGGCAGTTACGGCTTCTTCCTCAACGACATCACCAATGGCGCGACGCCGATCACCATCGCCGCCAGCGCCGCGACCAACAACGCCCTGGTGATCAACGCCCAGGGGCAGGTCGGCATCAACGGCAACCCGACGGCGCGGCTGCATGTCCAATCCTCGACCGGCGACGGCCGGCTCTATGTGCAAGAGACCTCGGGAACCACCAGCCCGCGCACGCTGCTGCACCTGATCAACAACGGCCGCCCCGAGATCGTCATGGGCAACTCCGACACCGGCGGCGAATGGAGCTTCGGCGCCGGCACCAACTTCATTCTGAAACAGGGCGCCGTGGGCTCGGCCTCGAACGCCAAGACCAAGCTCTTCGAGATTGACCCCGCCGGCAACGCCATCCTGACCGGAACGCTCACCACCGGCGGCACCAGCTGCGGCGGCGGTTGCGATGCGGTCTTCTCGGAAGAGTATGATCTGCCGTCCATCGATGACCATGTCCGCGAGATGTATGCCCTGGGCTACCTTCCCACCGTCGGCCCGACCCTGGAAGACCAGCCGATCAATGTCAGCGACAAGCTGGGTCGGATGCTGAACGAACTCGAGAAGGCCCATATCTATATCGGCCAGCTGCAATCGCAGAACGACGCGCTGGAAGACCGCCTCGCCGCGCTCGAAGCCCGTTCGTTCGAGTAAGCGCAACCACAAATGCGCCGCTGCCCGGCCACGGGCGGCGGCGTTTTTCGTTTTGGCCGCCGCGCCCTGTGCTACTCCGCCTGAAACGGGCCGGAAAGGGCGGCGAAGGGCAGATGTTGCGCAGGCTTTACGACTGGACGATGCGGCTGGCCGACCATCCCCGCGCGATGTGGGCGCTGGCGGCGGTGGCCTTCGTCGAAAGCTCGGTCTTTCCGATCCCGCCCGACGTGATCATGATCCCGATGGTGCTGGCCCGGCCGCACCGCGCCTGGGCCATCGCCGCCGTCGCTCTGGTCGCCTCGGTGCTGGGCGGCTGTCTCGGCTATCTCATCGGCGCCTTCGCCTATGACCAGATCGGCCAACCGATCCTGGCCGCGATGGGCAAGGCCGATGCGATGGCGGCCTTCAACCAGAAGTTCAACGATTTCGGCTTCTGGGCGGTGCTGACCGCGGGGATGACCCCCTTCCCCTACAAGGTCATCACCATCATGTCGGGCTGGACCGGGATGCCCTTTGGCACCTTCCTGGCCACCTCGATCCTGGCCCGCGGCCTGCGCTTCTTCATCGTCGCGGCGCTGCTGTGGAAGTTCGGCGCACCCATTCGTGACTTCATCGAACGCCGCCTGGGGCTTATGTTCGTCCTGTTCGTCGTCCTGCTTCTGGGCGGGTTCTATGCGGTGAGGTATTTCTGATGTTCGAAACCATGACATCCCGACCCAACCTGGTCCTGCTGGCCGCCGGCGGCTCGGCCGCGATGCTGGCGGCGGCCTTCCTGTTCCAGCATGTCGGCGGCATCGCCCCGTGCGAGCTGTGCCTGTGGCAACGCTGGCCCCATGCCGCCGCCGTGCTGATCGGCCTGCTGGCCCTGATGGTGCCGGGCCGCGCCCTGCCCCGCCTGGGCGCGCTGGCGGCGCTGACCACCGCCGGCATCGGCCTCTATCACTCGGGGATCGAACGCGGGCTCTGGCCCGGCCCCGCCTCCTGCACCGGCAATGGCGGCGCCCTGGGCGGGCTTTCCGGCTCGGACCTGCTCAGCCTCGACGCGCCCACCGGGCTTGTCATGTGCGACAAGATCGCCTGGGAATTCGCCGGCCTGTCGATGGCCAACCTCAACCTGCTCGCCTCTCTGGTGCTGGCGCTGATCTGGCTGATGGCGGCGCGCAACCGGGTCTGACCCCGCCCTTTTCCATAAAAAAACCGCCGCACCCGGGGGACCGGGGCGGCGGCAAGGTGCGTGATCCCGATCGGGCCCTGCCGAAACTCCAAGGGGGAAAAGGCAGATCCCTTGACGGGTGAGACAGGCAGGTCTCAGGCAAAGCGTCCAGCGGCATGGGTCAGGTTGGGACAGAGACGGGCCGCCGGGGACAAGGCCCAAGGATCACGAGGCAGAAATCGTAAAACCTTTCAGATCATGCCGGGCAGGTGCAGCCCGGCCAGCAGAAGAACCATCAGCGCGGCAGCGCCCAGGGCGTCCTGCCAGATCGTGTCGCGGCAGCGGTGAAGAACGGCTTCGATCTGGGTCAACATGGGGCTCTCCTGCTCGCTTGGTGCTTTTGTTGCTCCTTTGTTCTCATATCACGGAACCCCTGTAAAGAACTTTTTGAGAACATTTGCGAACTTTTAACGAATTCGAGGGCTAACCCACTGAAATCAGGCGAATCGCCTGGTCCTGGCCCATCAGCCACAGCAGCACCCGCGCCGCCCGGCCGCGATCCGTCTCCAGGCTCGGATCGTCATTCAACAGCTTGCGCGCATCGCTCTGCGCCACCGCCATCAGCGCCGTCTGCCGTTCCAGATCGGCGACCCGGAACTTCGGCAACCCCGATTGCGCCGTGCCGATCAGATCGCCGGCGCCGCGCATCTCCAGATCGACCTCGGCGATGCGAAAGCCGTCCTCGGTGTCGCGCAGCGTGGTCAGCCGCCGCTCGCCGCCCTCGCTCAGCGGCGCCTGATAGAGCAACATGCAGGACGACGCCCCGCTGCCGCGCCCGACCCGGCCGCGCAGCTGGTGCAGCTGCGCCAGGCCGAAGATCTCGGCCCGCTCGATCACCATGATCGTCGCGTTGGGCACGTCGACCCCCACCTCGATCACCGTGGTGGCGACCAGCACGCTGGTCTCGCCGCGCTGGAACGCCGCCATCGCCGCGTCCTTCTCGGCGGGGGGCATCTGGCCGTGGACCAGCCCCACCACACCCTCGCCCAAAGCCGCGCGCAGATGCTTGAACCGCTCCTCGGCCGCCGTCAGATCGACGCTCTCGCTCTCATCGACCAGCGGGCAGACCCAATAGGCCTGCCTGCCCTCGCCCACCGCGCGCCTCAGATGGCCCACCACCTCGTCCATCCGCGCGGTCGACACCATCGCCGTCCGGATCGGCTGCCGCCCCGGCGGCTTCTCGTCCAGGATCGAGACATCCATGTCGCCATATTGCGCCAGCGAAAGGCTGCGCGGAATCGGCGTCGCGGTCATCACCAGCACATCCGCCGCCGCCCCCTTCCGGCCCAGTTCCAGCCGCTGGCGCACGCCGAAGCGATGCTGTTCATCGACGATCGCCAACCGCAGGTCGTGAAACTCCACATCCGCCTGGAACACCGCATGGGTGCCCACCAGCACATGAATGTCGCCGCGCCTCAGCGCCTCCAGCTTGGCCTTGCGCTCGGCCCCCTTGTCGCGCCCCGTCAGGATCTCCAGCACCACGCCGGCGCTTTCCGCCAAGGGCCGCAGCCCGGCCAGATGCTGCCGCGCCAGGATCTCGGTCGGCGCCATCATCACCCCCTGCCCGCCCGCCTCGACCGCGACCAGCAGCGCCAGGAAGGCGACCAGCGTCTTGCCCGCCCCGACATCGCCCTGCAAGAGCCGGTTCATCCGATGCGGCCGCCCCATATCGGCGGCGATCTCGTCCACCGCCCGCTGCTGCGCGCCCGTAGGACGATAGGGCAACGCCTCCAACACCTTCGCCTGCAACCGCCCGGTACCGTGGCTTTCCCGCCCCTTGGCGCGCCTGAGCGAGGACCGCGCCAGCGCCAGCGTCAGCTGATGCGCCATCAATTCGTCATAGGCCAGACGCTCCCGCGCCGGCGCCGTGTCGGCCAGATCGGCCAGCGCGGCGGGCGCATGGGCCGCCGTCACCGCTTCCAGCCAGTCGGGCCAGCCGGCATGGGCCTTCTGCAGCGGGTCGATCCATTCGGCCAGCTCCGGCGCCCGCGCCAGGGCCGAGCGCGCGGCCTTCGCCATGGTCTTCTGCGTCACCCCTTGCGTCAGTGGATAGACCGGCTCGAAATCCGGGATCTCGCCGGCCTCCTGCGGTTCCAGCACATGATCCGGATGCACCATCTGCGCGATGCCGTCGAACAGCTCGACCTTGCCCGACACCACCCGCCGCGCGCCGGTGGGCAGGATGCGGCGCAGGTAATCGTCGCGGGCGTTGAAGAAGACCAGTTGGAACGCCACCTGCGCATCCTCGACCGTGATCCGATAGGGCCCGCCACGCCGGGTCGGGTGGCGATGCTGGCCCACCGTCACCTCGACGGTCAGAACCTCGGGCAGGTCCGCCCCCTGCACCGTCTCGCGCCGGCGCCGGTCGATGCCGGAATAGGGCAGCGTGAACAGCACGTCGCGCGGCCGCTCGATGCCGATCTGCGCCAGGTGCTGGGCGGTCTTCTTGCCCACGCCTTCCAGCGTCTCGATCTCCGCGAAAAGCGGGTAAAGCTGTTCCGGCCGGCCCGTCATGGCGCGATCATAGCCCCTCGATCAGGGCAAGCCAGCCGTCTTCGTCGATGGTCTCGATGCCCAGCTCGGCCGCCTTCTTGGCCTTCGACCCGGCGCCGGGCCCGGCGATCAGCAGATCGGTCTTGGCACTGACCGAGCCCGCCACCTTCGCCCCCAAGGCCTCGGCCCGCGCCTTGGCCTCGGCCCGCGTCATCTTTTCCAGCGTGCCGGTGAAGACCAGCGTCTTGCCGGCAACCGGGCTTTCGGTCGCCCGCGCCTCAGGCGGCAGCGGGGTCAGCATCGCGCGCAGCTCGTCGATCGCCGCGCGCTCGGGCGGGTTGGCGAAGGCGTCGCTCAGCGACAGCGCCATCACCGGCCCGATCCCGTCTGAGCCGATCAGATCGTCCCAGGCCGCCTGGGCCTCCTCGGGCACGGCGCATTCGGCCAGGGCCGCCGCCCGCGCCTCGGCCAACCGGGCCCGGCGTCCCTCGGCCTGCGCCGCGACCCGCTCGCCCTCGGCCGCCTCCTCCGCCGCGCGCCAGGCCAGCGCCGCCGGCCGCGCCACATCCAGCGCCTGCGCCATCGCATCCCAATCGCCGTAATGCCGCGCCAGATCCTGCGCCGCCACCTCACCGACATGGCGGATGCCCAGCCCGAAGATCAGCCGCGCCAGCGGAATCTCCCGCTTTTCCTCGATCGCCCGGAAGAGGTTCGCGGCGCTGGTCTCGCCCCAGCCGTCGCGGTTCTTCAGCCGGGTCAGCCCTTCGGCATCGCGCGCCTCCAGCGTGAAAATGTCCGCCGGCTTGCGAATGGGCAGGCTCTCGTCGGCATAGAACATCTCGATCTGCTTCGCCCCCAGCCCCTCGATATCGAAGGCCTTGCGGCTGACGAAATGCTTCAGCTTTTCCACCGCCTGCGCCGGACAGATCAGCCCGCCGGTACAGCGCCGCACCGCGTCGCCCTCCTCGCGCACCGCCTCGCTGCCGCATTCCGGGCAGAGATGCGGAAAGTCATAGGGCACCGCATCGGCGGGCCGCTTCGCAAGGTCCACATCCGCCACCTTCGGAATCACGTCCCCCGCGCGATAGACCTGCACCCAGTCGCCGACGCGAATATCCTTGCCGCCCCGGATCTCGGCCCCGTTCGAATCGCGCCCGGCGATGTAATCCTCGTTGTGCAGCGTGGCGTTGCTGACCACCACGCCGCCCACCGTCACCGGATGCAGCCGCGCCACCGGGCTCAGCGCGCCGGTGCGCCCGACCTGGATGTCGATCGCTTCCAGCCGCGTCCAGGCCAGCTCGGCCGGGAACTTGTGCGCAATCGCCCAACGCGGCGTGGTCGAGCGGTATCCCAGCCGGTGCTGCAACGCCAGGTCTTCGACCTTATAGACCACCCCGTCGATGTCATAGCCCAGCGTCGCGCGCTGCGCCTCGATGGCGCGATACTGCTCCAGCATCTCCGCGGGCCCGGAACAGAGCCGGGTCAGCGGGTTGGTCGAGAAACCCAGGCCCGCCAGCCGGGCGATGGCCTGCATCTGGGTCTCGGCCAGCGGTTCGGAATGCGCCCCCCAGGCATAAGCGAAGAATTTCAGCGGCCGGCCCCGGGTGACGGCGGGGTCTAGCTGGCGCAGCGATCCGGCGGCGGCGTTGCGCGGGTTGGCGAAGGCCTTGCCGCCCTCCTCGGCCTGACGCGCGTTCAGGGCGTCGAAATCGGCATGGCTCATATAGACCTCGCCGCGCACTTCCGGGATCTCGGGCGCCCCGTCCAGCCGCTGCGGGATATCGGCGATCTCGCGGGCATTGGCGGTGACATTCTCGCCGACCTGGCCGTCGCCCCGCGTCGCGGCGCTGATCAGCCGCCCAGCCTCATAGCGCAGGCTCAGGCTGAGCCCGTCGATCTTGGGTTCGGCGGTATAGGCGACCGGCTCGGCCCGGTTCAGATAGCGGCGAATGCCGTCGTCGAACTCGGTTATGTCCTCGTCCTCGAAGGCATTGGACAGGCTCAGCATCGGCACCGAATGGGCGATCTTGCCGAAGCCTTCCGCCGGCGCCGCGCCGACCTGTTCGCTGGGGCTGTCGCTGCGCTTGAGATGGGGAAAGCGCGCCTCGATGGCGGCGTTGCGCAGCTTCAGCGCGTCATAGGCGGCGTCGCTGATCTCGGGCGCGTCCTCGGCATGATAGGCGGTATTGGCCCGCGCGATCTCGTCCGCCAGGCGGGCCAGTTCGGCGCTGGCCTGGGCATCGGACAGGGCGTCCACCGGAAGGTGCGCGGCGTCAGGGGTGTTGGGCATCGGCGATGGGCTCCGCAGGGTCGTATCGTCGGCGAGCCTAGAGCCTTTTGCACCGAAGCTGTATCCGGATTTCGCAAAAAACGCCTCCGGGACAGCGCAACCGGGACCGGGCGTCCGGGCGGGGGCTCGTCGTGGCCCGGTCAGGGCCCCGGCCGCCAGCGCCCGGGCCCATCGGCGCCCGCTTGTCCACCCTCACGGGCGGCCTCGCGCGCCTCGAGCCTCCCGACAGGCCGATCCGGGGGGCGCCGCGCGCACCGCCCGCGACCATACTGTCCTTCCGAGGCCGGGCAAAAAAGCGACCGCGCAGCACCTGGGGGGTGTGCTGCGCGGCCATCGGCCCGTGAGTGGGGCGCGTCGGGGAAACGCGCGAGCCTGATCTCCCGCAGAGGCGGCCGGCGCTCAGGCGCCGATCGCCACCTGGCTGCCCTCATAGCTGGCCGGTTCCGGATCGCGCAGCACATAGCCGCGGCCCCAGACCGTCTCGATGTAATTCTCGCCGCCCGTCGCCTGGGTCAGCTTCTTGCGCAGCTTGCAGATGAACACGTCGATGATCTTCAGCTCGGGCTCGTCCATGCCGCCATAGAGATGGTTGAGGAACATCTCCTTGGTCAGGGTCGTGCCCTTGCGCAGGCTGAGAAGCTCCAGCATCTGGTATTCCTTGCCGGTCAGATGCACCGGCTTGCCCTCGACATCCACCGTCTTGGCGTCGAGGTTCACGGTGATCGTCCCGGTCTTGATCATCGACTGCGAATGCCCTTTCGAGCGGCGGATGATGGCATGGATCCGCGCCACCAGCTCTTCGCGATGGAACGGCTTGGTCAGGTAATCGTCGGCCCCGAAGCCGAAGCCCTTCAGCTTGTTTTCGGTATCGTCGGCGCCCGAGAGGATCAGGATCGGCGTGTCGACCCGCGCCATTCGCAGCTGGCGCAGCACCTCGTGTCCGTTCATGTCGGGCAGGCCCAGGTCCAGCAGGATCAGATCGTAGTCATAGAGCTTGGCCAGATCGATCCCTTCCTCACCCAGATCCGTCGTATAGACGTTCAGGTTGGCATGGGTCAGCATCATCTCGATGCTTTTCGAGGTGGTGGGGTCGTCTTCCACAAGCAGGACGCGCATGTCTCAGTCTCCGCAGCTTTGTTCTCGTTGGACCTAAACGTGAACAAAAATGGTTAACCACTCGTTACCGACACTGAGAATATTGCACTTTCATCCTATGGTTGTCTATATTTTTGTAGATAGGTGGTCTTCAGCGCCTCCTCTCCATGCTCGCTAACGGCCGAAACCCATTCGAGAAATTCCTCCTGGCTGAGGGTATAGCGGCGCAGTGCCTCGTCCTGGGGAATCAGCCCGTAGACCACGCCCCTCACAACCGCGGCCTTGCGGCTGGCCACCCAGCGGACGGTGTTTTCGGGGGGAAGATCGGCGCGAGTCATGATCCTGCCATCCGGCAGGGTGACCGCTCTTGGCCCTTCGACCTTCTTGAGATACATGGCATCGACCTCGTTCTTGGTGTTGGGCCTTGATGCCGCGCCGTGCCTTAATGCGGGGTGAAACCGTGACTTGAGAGTATCTAGGATTTTCCTATATTTTCGATCAGTTGCCGCAAGACCTCCAAGGACGCCCCGATGCCGCTCGACCGAACCCCGCCGCTCAACTCGCTCGGCCTGCCCAAGCCGGTGGCCGAAACCCGTGTCGTGGTGGCGATGTCGGGCGGGGTCGATTCGTCGGTGGTGGCCGCCATGCTGGCCGAGGAAGGCTATGACGTCATCGGCGTCACGCTGCAGCTTTACGATCACGGCGCGGCGCTGGCCAAGAAGGGCGCCTGCTGCGCCGGGATCGACATCCACGATGCCCGCCGCGTGGCCGAGACGATGGGCTTTCCGCATTACGTGCTGGATTACGAGAACATCTTCCGCGACGCGGTGATCGAGGAGTTTGCCGACAGCTACCTCGCCGGCGCCACCCCCGTGCCCTGCATCCGCTGCAACGAGCGGGTGAAGTTCAAGGACCTGCTGGAAACCGCCCGCGACCTCGACGCCGATTGCATGGCGACCGGGCATTACATCCAGCGCAAGGAGGGCGCGTCGGGCCCCGAGCTGCACATGGCCGCCGACCCGGCCCGCGATCAGAGCTATTTCCTGTTCTCGACCACGCGCGAGCAGCTGGGGTTCCTGCGCTTTCCGCTGGGCCATCTCAAGTCGAAGGACGAGACCCGGGCGCTGGCGGCCAAATACGGGCTGCCGGTGGCGATGAAGCCCGACAGCCAGGACATCTGCTTCGTGCCCGACGGCAACTATGCCAGCGTGATCGAGAAGCTGCGCCCCGGCGCCGCCGAGCCGGGCGAGATCGTGGATATGGACGGCACTGTCCTCGGCACGCATCAGGGCGTCATCCACTACACCATCGGCCAGCGCCGGGGGCTCGGCATCGGCGGCCTCTCGGACCCGCTCTATGTGGTCAAGCTCGACGTCGACACCCGCCGCGTCATCGTCGGCCCGAAAGAGGCGCTCTCGACCCGGATCGTCCCGCTGGCCGAGGTCAACTGGCTGGGCGATGGCGATCTGATGGCGACGCCCGCGCGCGAAATATCCGTGAAGGTCCGCTCGACCCGGCCGCCGCGCCCGGCGATCCTGCGGGCGCTCACCCCCACCACCGCCGAGGTCGAACTGCTGACCCCCGAGGAAGGCGTCTCGCCGGGACAGGCCTGCGTCTTCTACGAGACCGGCGGCACCCGTGTGCTGGGCGGCGGCTGGATCACCGCCGGCTGACGCCCAGGCGAGGCGCTCACGCAAGGGAGCGACGAGCGGCGCGTCAGCCCAGCTTGGCCAGCGCCGGGACATGCTCCAGCAGCCAATAGGAAAAGCTCGAGAAGCCGCCGGTCAGCATCAAGAGGCCGATGGTCCACAACAGCAGGCCCATGACGCGCTCGATCTGCTCCATATGCCGCTTCATCCAGCCCATCAGCCCGCCCAGCCGGGGCAGGAAGGCGGCGACCAGCAGGAAGGGAATGCCCAGCCCGGCGGCATAGACTGCCAACAGCGCGGTGCCGCGCACCACCGAGCCCTCCTGCGCCGCCAGCCCCAGGATCGCGCCCAGCTGCGGCCCGATGCAGGGCGTCCAGCCGAAGGCGAAGGCCAGGCCCAGGACATAGGCGCCAAAGGCGCTGCCGCCCCGGTCGCCGGCGTCGATCCGCGCCTCGCGGTCGAGAAAGTCGATGTGATAGACGCCGACGAAATGCGCCCCGAACACCATCACCAGCACGCCGGCGATGATGTTGAACCAGTCCTGATAGCGCAGGAACACCTGCCCCACCGCCGAGGCGGTGAAGCCCAGGAACAGGAACACCGTGGAAAGGCCCAGTACGAAGAACAGCGCCGGCAGCACGGCGCGGTTGCGGCCCTCGTTCAGATCGCTCAACGACACGCCCGACATATAGGCCAGATAGGGCGGCACGATGGGCAGCACGCAGGGGCTGAGGAACGACAACAGCCCTGCCATCAGCGCCACCAGCATCGCCGGCAGCAACGCGGCGTCTATGATCTCGATCCCGAACATGGGGTCCAGCCTTAGGCGATTCTGCCGGTCCCGTCACGCGGCCTTCTGTCACAAATCCGTGGACGCGCCCGCCGCGCCCGGATAAGCCTGCGGCCATGAGCGATATCGACCTCGACGCCCGTGGCCTTCTCTGCCCGCTGCCGGTGCTGAAACTGCGCAAGCGGCTGCAACCTCTGGCGGTGGGGGCCGAGTTCCGGATGCTGGCCGACGACCCGATGGCGCGGATCGACGTGGCGCATTTCTGCGCCGAACAGGGCCACGAGCTGCTCTCGACAGACGAGCGCGACGGCGCCCAGCTCTATACCCTGCGCAAGGGCTGAACCCGTTTCACCCGGCAAGAAACCCGGCAAGAAAAACGCCGCCGGATTTCTGCCCGGCGGCGTCCTTTCATCCCGTCAGGGCGGGCGTATCAGCCCTTGCCCAGCGACCACCAGCCGCGGCGCTTGGGCTTGTCGTCGGCTTCCGGCTCGGGCTCGGCCACGGCTTCGGGCTCGGCGGTCGCCACGGCATCGGCCGCGACGGCCTCGGCCATCACCGCTGCCGGCTCTTCCACGACCTCGGCGGCCTCCGCTTCGGGCGCGGGCTCGGCCACGACCTCGGGTTCGGGCTCGGCCACGACTTCGGGCTCGACCGTCTTGGCCTTGCTCGTGCGGCGCACCGGCGCCTTCTTCTTCGGCGCGGCCGCCTCGCTGTCGCCAGCCTCTCCGGCCTCGGCCCCCTCTTCGACGGCTTCGGCCTTCTTGCGGCTGCTGCTCGTCCGGGTGCGCTTCTTCGGTGCCGGCGTCTCGGCCTCGGTCTCGGCCTCTGCCGGCGCGGCCTCGCTCTCGCCCTCATCCGCAACCGCGGCCTTGGCCGTCTTCGACCGGCTGCTGCGCGACCGCGATTTCGGCTTCTCCTCAGCCTCGACCTCGACCTCGGCCGCCTCGGGCTCGGCCTCGACCGGCTCCTCGGTCGCCGCCTCGGCCTCGTCGCTCTCCTCGCCCTCGGCGTCAGCCTCGTCGGCCTCGTCGGCCTCGTCGTCCTGATCGTCGTCGCCCGAGGCATCGCCCGTACCGTCGCCGCGCCCGCTCGAACTGCGCCGCCGCCGCCGGCGCCGCCGCTTCTTGGGCTTGGGCGTCTCTTCCGCCGTTTCCTCTTCCTCGACTTCCTCGGCCTCGGCCTCGTCGTCGATCTGATCCATCAGCGAGGTATCGACCGACACCACCGGCGCCGCCTCGGGCACCACGCGGGTGGCGGTCTTGAACTTCTCCATGCTGAAATCGGGCGAAATCAGCATCGGATCGCCCTCGACCCGCACCGCCAGACCATAGCGCGCCTCGATCCCGGCGATATGCTCGCGCTTCTGGTTCATCAGGAAGTTGGCGATGCCGACCGGGCATTTCAACAGAACCTCGCGGCTCCGGCCGCGGGTGCCCTCTTCCTCGATCTGGCGCAGGATGTTCAGCGCCATGTTGTCGTCCGAACGGATCAGCCCGGTGCCATGGCAGCTGGGGCAGGCCTGCGTCGTGGCCTCGATCATCCCCGGCCGCAGCCGCTGCCGGCTCATCTCCAGCAGGCCGAAACCGCTGATCCGGCCCACCTGGATGCGGGCGCGGTCGGTCTTCAGCTTGTCCTTCAGGCGCTTTTCCACGGCGGCGTTGTTCTTGCGCTCGTCCATGTCGATGAAGTCGATCACGATCAGACCGGCCAGGTCGCGCAGCCGCAGCTGGCGGGCCACCTCCTCGGCGGCCTCCAGGTTGGTCTTGGTCGCGGTCTCCTCGATCGAGCCCTCCTTGGTGGCCCGCCCCGAGTTCACGTCGATCGCCACCAGCGCCTCGGTCACGCCGATCACGATGTAACCGCCGGATTTCAGCTGCACCGTCGGGTTGAACATCGAGCTGAGATAGCTTTCCACCTGATAGCGCGCGAAGAGCGGCATCTGCTCGGCATAGAGCTTCACGTTCTTGGCGTGGGACGGCATGATCATCTTCATGAAGTCCTTGGCGATGCGATAGCCGCGCTCGCCCTCGACCAGAACCTCGTCGATCTCGCGCGAGTAGAGATCGCGGATCGAGCGCTTGATCAGATCGCCCTCTTCATAGATCTTCGCCGGCGCGATCGACTTCAGCGTCAGCTCGCGGATCTGCTCCCACAGCCGCTGCAGGTATTCGTAATCGCGCTTGATCTCGGTCTTGGTGCGCTTGGCGCCCGCCGTGCGCACGATCAGGCCCGCGCCCTGCGGCACGTCGATCTCGGTCGCGATTTCCTTCAGCTTCTTGCGGTCGACGGCATTGGTGATCTTGCGGCTGATGCCGCCGCCCCGTGCCGTGTTCGGCATCAGCACGCAATACCGCCCGGCAAGGCTCAGATAGGTGGTCAGCGCCGCGCCCTTGTTGCCGCGCTCTTCCTTGACCACCTGAACCAGCAGGATCTGGCGCACCTTGATCACTTCCTGGATCTTGTAGCGCCGGGCCCGCGGCTTGCGCGGCGGGCGGATATCCTCGTGATCGTCGTCGTCGGCCACGGATTCGATGCTGTCGTCCTTCTCGGCGGCATCGCGGGCGACGCCGGCATCGGCCTCGGCATCGTCGTCGGATTTCGACCGCGACCGCGACCGCGACCGCCCGCCCCGGCGGCGCGAAGACGACGACCGGCGCGACGACGACCGGCTGTCCGCCTCGTCGTCCTCGTCCTCGTCGCTTTCGGCGGTATCCGCGCTTTCGTCCGAACCCTCTTCGGCGGCGTCCTCGGCCTCGACATCGCCGCTTTCGTCGGCACCCTCCTCGGCCGGTTCCTCGACCGGGGTATCGGCGACCAGGTCCATCGGCGAATGGCCTTCCAGGCTGTCCTCGACGGCCTCGGCCTCGTCGAGGTCGATGGTCTCCATCCCCTCGATGTCGCGGGTCTCGACCGCGTCGCCGTTATGCGACTGCGCCGCCTTCGGTCCGCGTCCGCCTCGGCTGGGCCTCTTCTCTTCCTCCTCCTCGCGGGCGCGCATCGCCTCGGCATAGGCGCGCTCTTCCTCCATCAGCTTCTCGCGGTCGGCGACCGGGATCTGATAATAGTCGGGGTGGATTTCCGAAAAGGCCAGGAAACCGTGCCGGTTGCCGCCGTAATCGACGAAAGCCGCCTGGAGCGACGGCTCCACGCGGGTGACTTTCGCTAGATAGATATTGCCGGCAAGCTGGCGTTTGTTCTCGGATTCGAAGTCGAATTCCTCGACCTTGTTTCCATCCACCACCACGACGCGGGTTTCTTCCGCGTGGGTGGCGTCGATAAGCATTTTCTTAGCCATGTTGTCCATGTGCACAGCGCGTCGCTGCCCCACCCGGGGGGCGCGGCAGGGATGGCGGTGTGTCTATTTCGGGCAATGGAAGCGGCATGGCGCGGCCGGGCTGTCAAACCCATCGCTCGTGCCTTCAAAGGTGTCGCGCGCTTCATCGCGGTTCTTCTCCAGCGCCGCGATCCCGTAGACCGGATGAAACCCGATCCCCGGAGGCCCCGCAGCGCCCGTTCTACCGCCCGGAGCACCCGTCTTGGCGGGGTGGCGGGCATTCTAGCGGCCCCGTCCGGGGCCTATTCTGCCTGTCTGAGAAGCGGGCCGGTGCTCCGTAACCCGTTTGCCTGACAGCGAAACTCATCCGGCTTGCCCGTTTAGGGCGTGCAAAGCCGTTCTATCTACATAAGGTCAGTGACGGTCCCATGACAATGGCAAAACGCGCCGCAGCCGCTTTTTGTCCCGCGGCGCCCCGCCTCGACCGCGCCGCTGCCCCGGCATGACCCCTGCCCCGGCACCGCCCGCCGCATCTCCCGAATCGGCGGGATGCGCACTCGATCGGCCAAGCGGTTCCCTCCCCCGTGGGGAGGGTCAGGGAGGGGGTCCGCGGCGTCGTCTTGCGGCGTCAGCCGCGCAATCGGATCACGCCGCCCGTTCCGGGCTCACAGATAGTCCGAGCGCTGCAGCCCGTATTTCGCCATCTTCTCGTTCAGCGTCCGGCGCGGCAGGCACAGCTCGTCCATCACATTCGAGATGCTGCCCTTGTGGCGGCGCATGGTGTTGTCGATCAGCATCCGCTCGAACGCCTCGACATATTCCTTCAGCGGCTTGCCTTCCGTGGTCATGACCGGCTGCATCTCCTCGTGATCGCTCATCAGAAGCGAGGCGATGGACCCGCTGCCGCGCCGCGATTGCAGCACCGCGCGCTCTGCCACGTTGATCAGCTGGCGCACATTGCCGGGCCAGGGCGCCTGCAGCAGCTGCGCCGCCTCCTGCGCCGCCACCTTCGGGGCCTCGCAGCCGTATTCCTCGGCGAACTGATCGGCCAGGCGGGTGAACAGCGTCAGGATGTCCTCGCCGCGCTGGCGCAGCGGCGGCACCGTGATCTTCAGCGCCGCCAGGCGATAGAACAGATCGGGGCGCAGCGCGTCCTCGCAGGTCTTGCCCTGCTCCTGCAGGTTCGAGATGGCGATGATCCGGGTTTCCGGCGGCGTGCCCTCGTCGTTGATGAAGCTCAGCAACCGGCCCTGCATCACCTCACTCAGGGTCTCGATATCCTCCAGCACCAGGGTGCCGCCGCGGGCCTCCTCGACCGCCGGCAGCCGGCTGTCCTCGGCCTGCATCGGGCCGAGCAGCCGCTTCATCAGCGCCTCCTCCTCGAAGGCCGAACAGCTGACCAGCACGAATTTCTTGCCCGCCCGCGCGCCCACCGCGTGCAGCGCATGGGCCACCAGCGTCTTGCCGGTGCCGGTCTCGCCGTCGATCAGGACATGGCCATCGGCCTGGCCCAGGTCGAGGATATCCTCGCGCAGCCGCTCCATCACCGGGCTCTGGCCGATCAGCTTCTTCATCAGCTGGCCGCCGTCGCTCAACTCCTTGCGCAGCTGGCGGTTGTCCAGCGTCAGCCGGCGCAGGTTGGTGGCCTTCTTGGCAAGCTCGCTCATCCGGTCGGGGTTGAACGGCTTCTCCAGGAAATCGAAGGCGCCGACCCGCATCGCCTCGACCGCCATCGGCACGTCGCCATGGCCGGTGATCATGATCACCGGCAAAGCGCTGTCGTTGCCCATCAGCTTCTTCAGGAACTGCATCCCGTCCATGCCGGGCATCTTGATGTCGGAAATCACGATGCCGGGGTAATCCGGCCCCAGCTTCTTCAGCGCATCCTCGGCGCTGGCAAAGGTCTCGGTGTCATAGCCGCTCAGCGCCAGCCACTGGCTGATCGATTGCCGCATGTCCTGCTCGTCGTCGACGATCGCGATCTTCATGGCCTTGGCCATCTGGGTCTCCTTCGTGCCGCTATTCCGCGGCCCTGGTTTCTTCCTGTTCCAAGATAGGAAGCTGCATCTCGAATACAGCCCCCCCGGCAGCGGCGTTGCGCGCCGTAAGACGTCCGCCCAAGTCGTTGACGATGCCCGAGGAAATCGCAAGCCCCAGGCCCACCCCCTCGCCCGGCTTCTTGGTGGTGTAGAACGGCTCGAACAGGGTCTCCAGATCCTCGATCCCGTGACCGTTGTTGCGCACCGTCAGCGTCGCGGTCTCGCCCGCCGACAACAGCAGGTCGATCTGCGGGTCCTCCACCGCCTGCGTCGCGTCCAGCGCGTTCCTCAGCAGGTTCACCATCACCTGCTCGATCCGCACCCGGTCGCCCATCACCATCACCGGCCGGGACGGGATGCCGCGGGTGATCTGCACCTTGCGCCGCTTCAGCTGCGGCTCCATCATGCTCAGCGCCGAAACCAGCGCATCGCCCATGTTTACAGGGGCCAGCGCCTCGCCGCCCTTGCGGGCATAGGACTTCAGCTGACGGGTGATCGCCCCCATCCGCTCGATCAGATCGTCGATCCGCTGGAAGCTCGCCAGCGCCTCGTCCGGGCGGTTGCGGCGCAGCAGCAGCCCGGCGCCGGCCAGATAGGTCTTCATCGCCGCCAGCGGCTGGTTCAGCTCGTGGCTCACCGCCGCCGACATCTCGCCCAGGGCGGCCAGTTTCGAGCTCTGCGCCAGCGTCTGTTCGGCCACCGCAAGCTGGCCCTGCATCTTCTCGCGCTCGGCGATTTCCCGCTGCAGCCTCTCGTTCAATGCGCGAAGTTCTGCCGACTCGCGCTGGAACAGCGCCACCCTCAGCGCCGAGCGCCGGCTGAGGAAATAGAAGGTCAGCGCCAGCAGCATGGCGAATCCCATGATCTCCAGCGCCAGCACGCCGTTGACCCGCTCGCGCACGCTCTCATAGGTGGTGAAGCTGGCGATGCGCCAGCCACGGAAGGCGACCTTGCCCTCCATCCGCATCACCGCCTGGCCCTGGACATAGGCATCGGCCGGAAGCGCCGTCCAGTCGGCGGTGGCGCGGATGGCGCGCTCGATGGCGCTGGCCACCGGCTCGCGGGTCACCGCCTCGGCCTCGGTCAGCCCGCGCCAGCGCGGCTCGGTCGCCAGGATGATGGTGCCGGTCGAATCCGTCACCAGCACGGCGGCGGTGAAATCGGCCCAGGCGCGCTCGAATTTCTGCAGATCGACCTCGACCACGATCACGCCCAGGTTCGAGGCCTGCCATTCGACCTTGCGCGAATAGGTGAAGCGATAGCCGCCCGATTCCCGCTCGGACACGGTGAACACCGTCTGGTTCGAACGCAGCGCATCGACGAAGAACTTCTGGCCGCGATGGTTCTCGCCGATCCGGTTGCGGTCGGTCGCCGCCACCGTGCGCCCGTCGACGTCCAGAAGCATCAGCGAGGCCGCCCCGATCTCCTCGACGAAGGACAGAAGCCGCTGGGTCGACTGGCTGTAATCGCTCGAATTCAGCGCCCCGATCAGCGCCGGGTCGCGCGACAGAAGCTGCGGCACGATCGAGTTCCGGCGCAGCTCGCTCAACAGGTTGCCGCTGTAAAGCGCCAGCCGCAGCTCGGCCCGGTTGCGGGTGGTCTCGGTGAAGCGGTCGGTCAGCAGCTTGTTGGTGGTGACCACCGTGGCGATGGCCACCAGGATCAGGATGCCAAGCGCCATCCGCACCCGCCAGCCCGTGGTGCGGGTGCGGGCCGGCTTCGGCGGTCTGGGGGCAGCGGTCTGGACCATGGCGACAATCTACGCGCCTCGGGCGGCGCGCTCAAGCATGGCCGGACATCGTGCCGCCTTTCCGGTGCTCCACCGCCGGAACGCCGCCGCCGATGCGCCGTTTGCCGCCGATCCCGCCGCTCTCGCCCCCCGTAGGGTGGGTGCCAACCCACCATCCGCTCTCAAATGCGGCGCTCGCGCCCGCCTATCCCCCGCCCCGTTCGGCCCGGAACCGCGCCACCCAGTCGCGGCTCAGCGCGTCCGACAGCTTCGCCACCCCCGGCACCACGCCCTCGGCCGCCGCCGGATCGCGCCCCAGAAAGCCCAGCACGCGGCGCAGCGCGGCGCCCGGATCGGCGGCCAGCGCGTCATAGCCCAGCCGCATCGGCGCGATGGCCTCGCGCGCGAACCAGTCCTGCCAGGCCCGGTCCTGCGCCGTCAGGGCCTCGACCTCCACGGCGATCGCCCGGGCATCGTAGCGCGGCTCGGCCGGCGGGCTCAGCCGTTCCAGCTCGCTGCCGTCCGGGGCGGCGTGCCAGAGGCCCGTCTGCCGTGCCCTGACGAAGGATACCGCCTGCTCGACCTTGTCGCCCCGGCTCAGATGGATGAACCGCACCGGCCCGAACGCCGCCTCGATCCGCGCCCGGTCGCCGGCCCGGTCGGGGAACAGAACCGCCAGCCGCCCGGCGAAGAAATCGAAGCTGTGGCGCTGCATCCGCAACCCGAACATGCCGCCGCGGCTGCCCTCGGCCCGCGCCGCCGCGAACACCGCCTCCAGAACCTCGCGCTCGCCCGCGCCGGGGCGCGGCGTCAGGCCATAGGCCTCCAGCCAGCCCGCCAGCGACGGCTCGTGAAAATGCGAATCCGGGTTTCCCGCCACCCCGGTCGCGGCCAGCAGGTTGCACAGCAGCGTGCTGCCGCTGCGCGGCGCGGTGCAGATCACATAGGCGGCACAGTCCTGGCTCATTCCCACCCCTTCCCGCCCCTTGCGGCGCGCGTCAGAACAGCGGCTCCAGCCGCCCCTTGCGCCGGACGATGTTCTTGTAATCCCACTGGACGACACGCGCCTCCTCCAGCCAACGCCGCAGTGCGTCCGTATCGAGATCGGCCAGCGTGCCATAGCGCATCCCGGCCGCCTTGAACCTGCCCTCGGCCACCAGCCCCGGCGCCTCGAACGATTGCCCGCTCCAGAACAACAGCCGCACCCCCGTCTTCAGCCGGTCGTAGCCGGCAATCGGATTGCCCTCCAGAAACCAGACGGGATGGCCATGCCACAGCCGGCTTTCGGCCCCGGGCAGCCCATCGTCAAGCGCGCTCCGCAGCGCGTCGCAGATCGGCCGCTCGGTTTCGGCCAGGGCGGCGTGATAGGCCTCGATGGTCCGGGGCGTCGTCACCCGATGCCCCGCCCCGCCGCTCACGCCAGCGCCATGTCCCGCATCAGCCCCGTGAACAGCGCGGCGCCGTCGGTGCCGCCATGGGCGTCCTCGGCCACCCGCTCGGGATGCGGCATCATTCCCAGCACCCGCCGGTTGCGGCTGACCACGCCGGCGATATCCCCGACCGAGCCATTGGGGTTGTCGGTATAGCTGAAGGCAATCCGCCCCTCGTCGTGCAGCTGCCGCAGCTTCTCGTCGTCGACATAGTAATTGCCGTCGTGATGCGCGATCGGGATCTCGATCACCTGGCCCGCGTCATAACCGGCCAGATAGGGCGTATCGCAGGCCTCGACCCTCAGGCCGATCCGCTTGCACAGGAATTTCAGGTTGGCGTTGCGCCGCAGCGCACCGGGCAGCAGGCCGGTTTCGGTCAGCACCTGAAAGCCGTTGCAGATCCCCAGGGCATAGCCGCCCTTCTCGACATGCCCGATGACCGACCGCATGATCGGAGAATTGCCGGCAATCGCACCGCAGCGCAGGTAATCCCCGAACGAGAAGCCGCCCGGAATGCCGACCACGTCGACCCCGGCGGGCAGGTCGGCATCCTTGTGCCAGACTTTCGAGACCTTGGCCCCGGCCTTCTCGAAGGCGACGGCCAGGTCGCGGTCGCAATTCGATCCGGGAAAGGTGATGACGGCGGCGTGCATGGGCGGTAGCTCCTTGTCCAGCGGCGGGTCCGTGGCGCCTTCATAGGCCCCGGCCCCTTTTCTGACAAGTCCGCGCAGGCCGCCCCGCAGCCCCGCGCGCGACAAAAATCGCCTTTCGCCGCAACGCGCCCCTGTTCGCACAAAACCTGGACGAGGAAGCGGACGATCGCTCCAGGCGCCGCGGCCGGCCCGGCCGCCGGCCGATCCGACGGACCGCGCCCGCATCCGCCGGGCGAGACCGTCCGCCAGGACGGACGAGCGGACCGCCTAACGGGTGAACTCCGTGATCACCGCCACCCCCGGCGGCGCCGGGGCGTCGAAGGCCGCCAGCTCGCGGCTGGCCTCGCTCAGCGCGATATGCCGCGTGACCAGCGGCGCCAGATCGACCTGCCCGCCCTCGATCAGGCTCAGCAGGCTGGGATAGCGCCAGGCCGGCATCCCCCGCGTGCCGAAGAAGGCCAGCTGCCCGGAATAGACCGCATCCATCGGCAATGTCATGTTGACATGCGCGCCCGCCGGCATCCCCACCATCACCATGCGCCCCAACTTGCGCAGGGACCGCATCGCGCCCACCACTGTCGTCTCGATCCCCAGGGCCTCGACCGCCAGGTCGGCGCCGCCGCCGGCGATCTCGCGCACCGCTTCCGCCGCATCGCAAGTGGCGGCGTTCACCACCGCGTCGGCACCCAACCCCTTGGCATAGCGCAGCTTTTCCTCGACCACATCGACCACCACGACCCGCGCGCCCAGGGCCCGCCCCAGCAGCAGCGCCGCCGTGCCCACCCCGCCGCCGCCGAACACCGCCAGCCATTCCCCGGCGCGCAGCGCGGCGCGGCCGGTCAGCGCGTGCCAGGCGGTGGTGACGCGACAGCCCAGCCCGGCCGCCAGCGCCGGCGCGATGGCCTCGGGCAGCGCCGTCAGGTTATGGTCGGCATGGGGCACCGCGATCAGCTCGGCAAAGGCGCCCGGGATGGTGAAGCCCGGCACCTGCTGGCCGGCGCAGATGGTCTGGTTGCCGGCGGCGCAATCAGGGCATTGCCCGCAAGCCAGGATGAAGGGCGCGATCACCCTCTCGCCCACCCGCCAGCGGCGCACGCCCGCGCCCACCGCCACCACCTCGCCGCAGAACTCGTGCCCCGGCACATGCGGCAGATGCACGTCCGGGTCGGCGCCGGTCCAGGCGTGCCAGTCGCTGCGGCAGACGCCGCAGGCCAGCACCTTCAACACCACGCCGCCCGGCCCCGGCGCGGGGTCCGGCAGGTCGGTGATCGCCAGCGGCTCCCGCCACCCCACAAGCTGTGCTGCCTTCATCTCCGTCCCTCTCCCCTTGAGGGAGTCACCCCCATCCCTCTTCCCGTAGGGTGGGGTTTCACCCCACCATGCCTCGCGGCCCGCTCAGCCCTCGACACGCCCGTGATGCATCCAGCGCCGCACCCGCCGGTGCCCCACCAGGCCGGCCCCGCCGTCACCAGCGCAATCAACGCAATCACTGCCGCCACGAACCAGTTATGCCGCCCCGCCAGCATGACATTGCCCTTCGCCCGCGGATCGAAGCGGATGGCATGGCGGCTGCCGATCTCGAAATTCCACGCCGGGCTCGACATGCCGGTGCTGGCCTCGGTCTCCTCGCCCGGGGCGAACTCGTACCTGAAGACTGGCCCGTAATTCACTGTTCCACGGTCGAAAATCGTTTCTCCCGGCCAGTCGTAGACGCGCACCACCTCGCCCTCGCCCGGCACCGTGGTCAGATAGCGCAGCCCGGTCCAGCCCGCCAGCCCCGCCGCCGTCAGCGCGAACATCCCCGGCAGCAGCCAGATCAGGAACCACACCCGCCAGGACACGATCCGCCGGCCGCTCCCGGTCTCCTCGAACAGGAAGGGTCGGCTGAACAGGAACATCATGGGGCAGATCTTTCGTCAGGGGCATCGCCGCCCACTGTCGAAAGCGCGGCGCGACATGTCAATGTCGCCTCCGCCTCAGATCTCGATGCGATAGCTCTCGATCACCGTATTGGCGAGCAGCTTCTCGCACATGTCCTTCACGGTGGCTTCCGAGGTGCCCTCGGCCAGGTCCAGCTCGATCACCTTGCCCTGGCGCACGCCCTCGACGCCGTCGAAGCCCATGGCGCCAAGCGCGTGGCGCACCGCCTCGCCCTGCGGGTCCAGCACGCCCTGCTTCAGCATCACGTAAACCTTGGCCTTCATCGCCCGTCCCCCATGTAGGGTGGGTGCAAACCCACCGCCCTTGTTGTCAATTGATCAGCGTCGGCTTGATCGGCACGGCCGAGGCCTTGGGCATCACGCCCAGACGCCGCGCCACCTCGGAATAGGCGTCGGTCAGCGATCCCAGATCGCGCCGGAACACGTCCTTGTCCAGCTTCTGGCCGGTCTCGACGTCCCACAGCCGGCAGCTGTCCGGGCTGATCTCGTCGGCCACCACCAGACGCTGGAAATCGCCGTCATAGACCCGCCCGACCTCGATCTTGAAGTCGATCAGCTTGATGCCCACGCCATACATCACGCCACTGAGGAAATCGTTCACCCGCAGCGCCAGGCTGACGATGTCGTCCATGTCCTGCTGGCTGGCCCAGCCGAAGGCGGCGATATGCTCTTCCGCCACCAGCGGATCGCCCAGGGCATCGTCCTTGTAGCAATATTCGATGATCGGCCGCGGCAGCGCCGTGCCCTCGTCGATCCCCAGCCGCTTGCTCAGGCTGCCTGCCGCGAAATTGCGCACGATGATCTCCAGCGGGATGATCTCGCAGGCGCGCACCAGCTGCTCGCGCATGTTCAGCCGGCGGATGAAATGGTTGGGCACGCCGATATTGGTCAGCCCGACCATGAAATACTCGCTCAGCATGTTGTTCAGCACGCCCTTGCCCTCGATCGTCGCACGCTTCTCGGCGTTGAAGGCGGTGGCATCGTCCTTGAAATACTGCACGATGGTGCCCGGCTCCGGCCCCTCGAACAGGGTCTTGGCCTTGCCTTCATAGATCTTCTTGCGCCGTGCCATGGGGGCTCCTCGCTCGGGTAAGAGGGATCGGGGCGCGGGGGCAAAGACTCCCCGCCCGATTGGCGCCGTCTTATTCGATGGGCGAAGATTTGCAAAGGGTGCATTGTCGCAAGCCCCCATCAGGGCTTGCCCTCGGGGCGCGGCATGGGCATATGGAGGCAAACCAACGCCAGCCGGAGAGCTTTCCCGATGACGACCTTCGACGACCGCGAAAATGCATTCGAGAACAAATATGCCCATGACGAGGACATGAGGTTCAAGGCCACCGCCCGCGCCAACAAGCTGCTGGGCCTCTGGGCGGCCGAGCTGATGGGCAAATCGGGCGACGAGGCCACGGCCTATGCGCTCGAAGTGGTGAAGGCCGATTTCGTCGAGGCCGGGCACGAGGACGTAATCCGCAAGGTCGCCGCCGACCTGGGCGATATCGCCGACGCCGACACCATCCGCGCCAAGCTGGCCGAGCTGACCCCGGTCGCCAAGGCCCAGATCATGACCGAGGTCGGCTGACCCCGCCCCGCCGCCGCCGGGCCCCGGCCCGGACACGGACAGAACAACCAACAGACGCCGTCCGGGTCCCGGGCGGCGTTCGTCGTTCCGCGGCGGGCGGCCAAAACCGAAGGCGTTAAGGCCCGGGTAACCCGCCTGCTCTACGCTATGCTGCGAACCGCCCGCTGTCGGGGCGGCAGGCGCGAGGGCGAAGGTGAGCTTTTCCATACGATTGAAACGGCTGACCCGTGTCCGTGGACATAGGGCCGGGCATCCCGACGGCGGGTCGCCTCCGCCTGCATCCCCGCCCGCCCCGGGCCACGCCCTGCCCGGCCCGACCGCGAACCGCCGCGCAACAGCGCCCGGCCCTTTGCCCTCGTGGCCGCGCCCCGCTGGCGCGATCCGGGCGCGGCCCGGGGCGCGGCGCCGGCAGGGCGCTGGCGCTGCTCGCGCGTCAGCTTCTGCCGCTTCTCATCGGCGGTCTCTGCCTGTGGCTACTGGCGCAGCGGCTCCACGGGTTCGACCTCGCCGCGCTCGGCGCGGCGCTGCAGCGGATCGAGCCCGCCCGCTGGGGCCTCGCCGCCCTCGCCACCGCCATCAGCTTTCAGGCGGTGGGGCGTTATGATCTGGTGATCCACCGCCACCTCGGCACCGCCTGTGCCGCCCCCGCCGCCGCGGCGCAGGCCACCCGCGCCGGGATGCTGTCGATCGCCCTGGCCCAGACCCTGGGGCTGGGGGTGATTACCGGCGCGCTGGCGCGCTGGCGGGCGCTGCCCGGCCTGTCGCTGGCCGATTGCACCCGGATCTCGGCGCTGGTGGCGGTCTCGTTCCTGACCGGCTGGGCGGTGATCACCGCGCTGGCCGGGCTGATCCTGCCCGCGCCTCTGGCGCTCGGCCCGCTCTGGCTGCTGCCGCCGGTGCTGGCGCTCGGCCTTGCCGTGCTGTCGCTGCTGCGGGTCCGGTTGCGGCTCCCGGGCGGGCGGCGGCTCTCGCTGCCCAGCCTGCCGGCGATGGCGACGATCCTGTGGCTCACCTTTCTCGACACGGCGGCCGCGGCGCTGGCGCTCTATCTCCTGCTGCCGGCCGGGCTGGCGCTCGATTTCGCCACGCTCTACCCGGCCTTCCTGCTGGCGCTGGGGGCGGCGCTGGTCTCGGGCACCCCCGGCGGCGTCGGCCCGTTCGAGCTGACCTTGCTGGCGCTGCTGCCGCAGCTGCCCGAACCCGAACTGATCGCCGGCGTGCTCGGCTTCCGCCTGATCTACTATGCCCTGCCGGCGGTGCTGGCGGCGCTGCTGCTGGCCCTGCCGCAACGCCCCGTCCGCCACCCGTCGCGGGCCGCGGCGCTGCCGCGCCCGGGGCTGCGCGATCTGGCCCATGCCCGCCGGGCCGAACTGGGCGTGGCGCGGCAGAACGACGGCCGCCTGCTCCACGCCCCCGGGGACGAGGCCGCAGGCATCGCCGTCGAAACCGGCCAGACCGTCACCCTGCTGTTCGATCCCGCCAGCGGCGATATCGCGCCGCTGCTGCAGCCGCTGACGGACCGCGCCCGGACGCGTAACCGCCTGCCGCTGCTCTATAAATGCAGCGCCCGCAGCGCCGCCGGCGCGCGCCGGTCCGGGTTCCGGCTGTGGCATGTCGCCGACGAGGCGGTGATCGACCCGGCGCGCTTCGACCTTGACACCCCCGCCCGCCGGCAGCTCCGCCGCAAGCTGCGCCAGGCCGAGAAGGCGGGCCTCCGCATCACCCGGCCCGACCCGCTGCCGCTGGCCGCGATGGCGCGGGTCGATGCCGAATGGCGCGCCCGCCAGGGCGGCGCGCGCGGGCTGACCATGGGCCGGTTCGACGCCGCTTACCTGTCGCATCACCAGGTCTTCCTGGCCTGGTCGGGCGGCGCGCTGCAGGGCTTCGTCAGCTTCCACGTCACCGCGCACGAGCTGTGCCTCGACCTGATGCGTTCGGCCGACGATGCGCCACCCGGCACGATGCACGCGCTGGTCGCCCAGGCCATCGCCCAGGCCGCCGCCTGCGGCCGCCGGCGCCTGTCGCTGGCCTCGATCCCCGCCCGGGGCCGCGCCCCCGGGCCGCTCGAACGGCGCCTGCGCGCCGCCGTCTTCACCGCCGCCGGCGGCGCCGGCCTGGCCCAGTTCAAGCTCAGCTTCGCGCCCCGGCTGGAACCGCTCTACCTCGCCGCGCCCACGCGGACCGGGCTGATCCTGGGCGCCGCCGACCTCGCCTTCTCGGTGCGCCGCGACGGCGCATCGAACCCCGCTCATGATCATCGTGAAGAGTTTGGAATTGCGCCCGCCGCCCCGATATGACAGGGAAGCCCCGTTCCTTCGCAGCGGAGATCCCCCATGTCCAACCTCCTT
>JAWKXE010000017.1:0-89694 GCA_041397165.1 Paracoccaceae bacterium
TCGCTCGGAACCGTCCAGACTGCGGCCGCACCCCCTACCCCCGGAGCCAAGCCGCCCATGACCCCAGACGACGCCCTCGCCGCCCTGCTGATCGCCACCCGCAACCTGGTGTCGAGCACGCCGCAACTGGCCGATTTCACCGGCAGCGGGCTCGAACGCCTGGCCTATACCCGGCCCGCGGCGCGGGCGCTGGCGGTGACCGACCGGCTACCGATGCTGATGCCGCTGGCCGGGCCACACACCATGGAGCTGACCTTCGCCACGCTTTCCGCCGCGCCGCATCTCACCTGGCAGCAAAGCTATTCCGAGGCCCAGGTCGGCGCGCATTACCTGGCGAATTACGGCTGGTTCGACCTGGTCTCGCCCGACGGCCCCTATGCCACCCAGGCGCTCCGCGTCTCGGTCGGCTATTGGGAACAGGGGCTGACCTATCCCAGCCACGCCCATGCGCCGGAAGAGATCTACTGCGTCCTCGCCGGCTCCGCCCGGTTCCAGGCCGCGGGGCGCGACGATATCCTCGCCACCCCCGGGACGCTGATCCACCACGCCCCCGGCCAGATGCACGGGTTTGCGATGGAAACCCAGCCGCTCCTCGCCATGGCCTTCTGGAAGGGCAGCGGCCTCACCGATATCTCGCGCTTCGAAGACGGCCGCTGACCGGGCCCCGCCCTTTCATCTTTCCAGAAATACTCAAATCCCGGCCCACGTCCCCTCCGGAAAGCGGGGCGGGTGGGAGAGCGCGGCGCCGCAACCACGACCGCCACAGGAAGGGGAGCTTTCCGGAGGGGGCGCGGGCTCAGCGCAACGCCCGCATCCAGCCCAGGCTGTCCTCGGTCGCGCCTTCGGGGCGGTATTCGGCACCCAGCGGCCTGTCCCAGCCCAGCGCCGCGATCCCGGCGAAGAGCGCGGCATGATCCAGCACCCCCTCGTCCGGGCGGCCGCGCGCCGGCACGCCGGCGAACTGGATATGGCCGACCCGCGGCAGAACCGCCTCCAGCCGCGCCAGCACATCGCCTTCGGTCCGCGCGACGTGATAGCAGTCGAACATCATCGACAGGTTTTCCGCCGCCAGCTCGGCAACGATCCCGGCCGCCTGGGCACTGTCCTTCAGGAAATAGCCCGGCGCGTCCCAGCGGTTCAGCGGCTCGATCAGGATGCCGATCCCCGCCGGCGCCGCCAGGTCGCAGGCAAAGCCCAGGTTCTCCAGAAACCCCGCCCGCGCCGCGTCCCCCTCGGCCCGGCCGGCCATCACATGCACCTGCTTCGCCCCGATCCGGGCGGCATAGTCCACCGCCCGCGCGATCTCGTCCCGGGCCTCGGTCGCGCGCCCGGGCAAGGCCGCAAGGCCGAATTCCCCGTCGCCGCCGCGCCTTGTGTTGAGCGCCAGCATCGGCAGCCCTGTCTCGTCCAGCGCCGCCGCCACCTCGGCCACAGGCACCTCATAGGGCCAATGGCATTCCACCGCGTCGAACCCGGCCCGCGCCGCCGCGCGGATCGCCTGCGGCAGCGGTATCCCGGTCCAGAGAAAGCCCAGATTGGCCGAAAACAGGGTCACGCCGTCAAAGCGCCTTCTTGCGCACCTTGATGCTGGCGCGCCGTGCCGCAAGGCCGCCGAGCGGGTCCATCTCGGGATGGGTCTTCAGCACCTCGGCCATGCCCTTGTCGGCACTGTCGAGCAACCGCCGGGCCCCGGCCTTGTCGCCGCCCGCCAGCGCCTGCAGCGCCAGTTCGTGCTCGGCCGTGGCCTTGACCGCCAGGGCCGCCGCCCGCGCCGCGCCCTTCTGGCCCGCGACCAGCGCCCCGGATTGCGCCGCCGCGCCGGCAAAATCGCCCTGCCGCAGCAGCGCATGGGCATATTCCAGCCGCAGCCGCGGCTCCAGCGGCCCCGCCTTCTCCATCAGATGCTGGTAACTGCGCCCGGCCTTGTCGTAATCGCCCGCTTCCAGCGCATTGCGTGCCACGGCATATTGCGACCGGAAGGTCTGTCCGCCAAACGGCGCGCCCTCCTCGCATGCCACCAGCGCAAAGACCGTCATGGCCAGAATCCCGGCCTTACCTGCTCGTCCTGCCTGCATTGTTTTCTCTTACATTCTTGTTGTATAATTAGGCATTAATTAACATATCGGACGAAACGGGTCCAAGTTTTTCAAGACGTCACAGGATTTCCGATGCGCTTTGTTGCCGCTTTGCTCACCCTCGTCGCCCTGACGGCCGCCGCCCTGGCGGGCCAGGGTCTGTGGCACGAGGTCAAGGCGCCCCCGACCAAGACCCAGCCCGCCACCGTCGCCGCCAAGGGCGAACCGCAGCCGCCCGCCCAGGCGCTTCCGCCGCGGGTGTGGCCGGCGCTCTTCGGCGAACCGATGCCGCCGATGCCACCCTCGGCCGAGCCGCAACCGCCCACGCCCGATACCCTGCCCGAGCCGCCGAAGGCGCAGATGCCGCCGCTGGAAAGCCTCGGATATGAGCTCACCGGCCTGGTGCGCGCCGAAGGCGCCGTCTGGGCGCTGATCTCGCACCCGACCGGCCAGCGCATCCTGCATCCCGGCGACAGCCTGGAAGAGGGCTACACGGTCAGCCGCATCGACAGCGCCGGCATCTGGGTGACCGACGGCCAGTCCGAACCGGCGCTGCTGGGTTTCCGTCAGGACAAGCCCACGCCCTGACGGCCGCTGCCGCCGCACCGTCTCCCCTCTGCCACGCCCCGGCACGAAATCGCCCCAGGCCGGCAAAACCCCAAGGAATGTCTATCCTTTTCCCCGCAATGGGGTAGAATGCCGGGAAAGAAATTACACCCGTCACGGGGATGACCGGCCGAAGAGCCTGGCACGCCCGCAGACGGAGAGGCAGAGAGCAGGCCATGAAAAAACTTGTGAAAGCAAGGGTTTGGGCATTCGCCCTGTTGGTGCTATTGGCGCTGACAACCGCCCTTCCCGCCCCCGCATCGGCCCAGGTCCGGCTCGACCTGCGCGATGCCGATCTGCGCAGTTTCGTCGAGATCGTGGCCGAGGCGACGGGCCGCAACTATGTGCTCGACCCCAATGTGCGCGGCACCGTCACCGTGCTGGCCCCGGGCGAGCTGACCCCGGACGAGCTCTATGAGGTCTTCCTCTCGGTCCTCGAACTGAACCGCCTGACCATCATCGAAGGCGTCGGCTCGGACCGCATCGTCGCCATGTCCTCGGCCCGAGAAATGGCCGCCGGCTCGCCCCTGGGCAATGCCGACGGCGCCTTCGTCACCCGGGTGATCGAAGTCCAGAACATCACCCCGAACGAGGTTCTGGAAGTCGTCCGCCCGCTCCTGCCGGCCGAGGCGGTGATCTCGGTCGTGCCCGGCTCGAACCTGATCATCCTGTCCGACCGTGGCCAGAACCAGCGCCGGATCGAAACGCTGATCCGCCGGCTCGACAAGCCCTCGGAAGCGCCGATCGAGATGATCCGCCTGCGCAACGCCAACGCGGCCGAGGTGCTGCAGGTCATCCAGGCGATGAACATCATCCCCGAGGGCGCCTCGATCACCGTCGACCGGCGCTCCAACGCGCTGGTGGTGTCGGGGCCCGACGGGCTGCATTCCCAGGTCCGCACCCTGGCCGGACGGCTCGACGCGCAGCAGAATTCCACCGTCTCGACGGCCATCGGGCTGAACTATGCCGATGCCTCGGCCCTGGCCGATATCGTGCTGCGCTCGCTGCAGAGCGAAACCCCGGCCGAAAACCAGGCCCAGATCCATATCGTGCCGGAACCGCAGACCAACACGCTGCTGATCACCGCCCCGCAAGAGCGGATCGACGACATCCAGAACATGGTAAGGTTCCTCGACCGTCGCCCCACCCAGGTGCTGGTCGAGGCGGTGATCTTCGAAATGACGGTCGAGGGCTTCTCCGACCTCACCGCGCAATTCGGCGGGCTGATGAACCAGGCCATCATCGGCGGCGCGCAATTCACCCTCGAGGGCCGGCCCAACCTGACCTCGCTGGTCTCGGCCATCGTCAACCGCGAGGTGATCGACGCCGGCAATGGCGGCGTCATCGCCGCCGTGCCCGACAATGCCAGCAACGGCTTCGCCGCCTTCCTCGCCGCCGTCGCCACGCAGCAATCGACAAGGCTGCTGTCGACGCCCTCGATCATGACGCTGAACAACAAGGAAGCCGAGATCGTGGTGGCCCAGAACGTGCCCTTCGTCACCGGCTCCTATACCGCCACCGACGGCGCCGCGCCGGAAAACCCGTTCGAACGGTCGAACGCCAGGATGTCGGCCTGACCCTGGCGGTGACGCCGCAGATCAACGCCGACCGCACCGTCAAGCTGGTGATCAGCCAGGAGGTCTCGAACCTCACCCGCAACACCTCGGCCTCGGGCGGCGAGATCACCTCGAAACGGGCGCTGTCGACCACGGTTCTGGTGCGCGACGGCAATGTGATCATGCTGGGCAGGTTGCTCGAGAACGGCTCGGGGATGCCAGAGCCAGCGAGTGCCGGGCCTGTATCGAGATCCGCTTCTGGGCGGGCTCTTCCGCGGCAGAACGCCTCGAAAGCCAGCGCGTGCTCTGGTGATGCTGCGGCCGCAGGTGGTGGCCTCGGATGCCGAGGCCAGGAAGCTGACCCGCTCGATCGCCCGCCACGCCAAGGCGGCCAGCACCGCCATCGCCCCGATCGACGACGGCACCTATCCGCGCACACCGGAGGCAGCTTCCCGTTCGACGGCGCCGACCTGAACCAGCCCTTCGATGCCGGCTTCATCGACGAGGTGGCGCAAAGCCGCAACTTCCGCCCCTGCCCACGCGGCTGCGCTTCGACGGCAACTGACAGGCCCGATCAAGGCGTGCCCGCAGCACCACTCCTGCCCTGCAAAGCTGGGGGGCCAGCCCCAGACCGCACAGCGCAGGGCCAGCCCCCAGACCCCCCGGGGCCCCGGGGTCAGATGAAGGACGGACCGATCCCTGCTTCATCTGACCCCAAATATCCCCGCCGGGCACCCGCACTCCCCGCCCCGGCGCCGGAAGGGCGCGCATCATTGCCGCCCGAGCGCGTCGGAATTTGGGCGCGCCTAACCCCCGCCGCCCGCACCCGGTCGAAGGGGCGGGAGACGCGTGAGGGCGGCAATTCAGGCAATCCCTGAAAAGCAAACGGCCCCGCCGCATCGGGCAGGGCCGTCTGAAATCGTCCCGGGAAGGGGTCAGGCGCTGGCCTGGGCCTTCTGGATTTCCTTCTTCACCTTCAGCGCGTTGGCCGACAGTTCGCCGTCCTTGGCCTTCATCAGGAAGGCGTCCAGCCCGCCGCGGTGATCGACCGAGCGCAGCGCATGGGCCGAGATCCGCAGCTTCACGCCACGGCCCAGGCTTTCCGACTGCAGCGTCACGTCGTTCAGGTTCGGCAGGAAGCGGCGCTTGGTCTTGTTGTTGGCGTGGCTGACATTGTTGCCAGTCATCGGGCCCTTACCGGTCAGTTCGCAGACACGCGACATCTCTTCATCCTCATTTCTGATCTGGCAGGGCCCGCCCGATGGGACCGACCCCGTCAACACAAACGGGCGCCGCCCCAAGCAGCGCCCAAAATTCCGTTCGCGGTCTTTAGGCGGAATCGCTTCAGGCGTCAAGCGAAAGCGGCGCGTTCAGAACGCCACCTTGTCGCCGCCCTTCAGGGCCAGCATGTCGCGCGCCTCGTCCGGGCTGGCGATCTCGAGCCCCAGCCCCTCGACCAGCGCGCGGGCGGTCCGCACCTGCTCGGCATTCGATGCCGCCAGCTTCCCCGGCCCGGCCCAGAGCGAATCCTCGAGCCCGACCCGCAGGTTGCCGCCCATCGCCACCGACAGGGCCGCGATCCGCATCTGGTTCCTGCCCGCCCCCAGCACCGACCATTGATACTGATCGCCGAACAGCCGGTCCGCCGTGCGCTTCATGTGGATCACGTCCTCTTCATGCCCGCCGATCCCGCCCAGGATGCCGAACACCGACTGCACGAACAAAGGCGGCTTCACCAGCCCGCGGTCCAGGAAATGCGCCAGGTTATAGAGATGCGCGATGTCATAGCATTCGAACTCGAACTTGGTGCCCTTGTCGCCCAGCGTGCGCAGCACATATTCGATCTCCTTGAACGAATTGCGGAACACCAGGTCGCGCGAATTCTCCAGATGCTCGCGCTCCCAATCGTGCTCGAACGTCTTGAACCGCTCCAGCATCAGGTAGAGCCCGAAATTGATCGACCCCATGTTGAGCGAGGCGACCTCGGGCGCAAACACCTCGGCCGGGCGCACCCGCTCTTCCACCGTCATGAAGGGCGATCCGCCGGTGGTGATGTTGATCACCGCGTCCGAGCGCTGCTTGATGACCTTGAGGAAGGGCTCGAACGCCTGCGGAGTCTGGTCGGGCTTGCCGGTCTTCGGGTCGCGGGCGTGCAGATGCACCACCGCCGCGCCGGCCTCGGCCGCGCCCACCGCCGCCTCGGCGATCTCCTGTGCCGTCACCGGCAGGTGCGGCGACATGCTGGGCGTGTGAATCGCGCCGGTGACGGCGCAGGTGATGATGACTTTGCGGGCCATGGCTCCCCTCCCTCTGGTTTGCTCATGATGCCTGTCCCGCGGCCAAAGGCAATCCCCGTAGGGTGGGTGCCAACCCACCACGCGCCCCCACTTGACGAACGACCCATATGTTACCATGGTAACACGCATGACCTATCCCCGCACCCAGACCGGCGTCCGCATCGAGACCTCGCTGCTGAAGACCCTCAAGGGGCTGGCCGAATATCTCGACATGTCGCTGGGCGATCTGATCGAGGGCATCGTGCTGCACGCCTTCGAGGGCAAGCCACCCCCGTTCAGCGCCCAGACCCGCGCCGCCATCGACCAGTTGAAACAGGTCTATGGCTGCAGCCTCACCGCCGCCGACGCCCATACCCACCCCGAGGAGACAAGATGAAAGCCCGCGCCCCGTTTTCGTCCGACGCCGAAATCGAAGCCATCGGCCAGGGCATGGTGTCCGGCAGCTGGCCGAAATCCCACTGGACCCACGATTGCCACTGGGCCGCCGCGCTCTGGGTGATCTCGGATCGCGGCCTGATCCGGGCCCAGGCCGATATGCCAGGCCTGATCCGCCGCTATAACGAGGCGGTCGGCGGCCGCAACACCGATACCGAAGGCTATCACGAGACCATCACCCAGGCCTCGCTTCTGGCCGCCGCCCAGGCGCGGACCGAGGCGCCCGGCGCGGCGCTCCATACCGTCTGCAACACGATCTGCGCCGGCCCCCTCGGCCGCTCCGACTGGATCCTGACCTATTGGAGCCGCGAGCGCCTTTTCACCCCGGCGGCCCGCCATGCCTGGCTCGCCCCCGACCGTGCGGCGCTGCCCTTCGATGCGCCGCTGCCGGCCGGTTGCGCCTGACGCCAAACCCCGTAGGGTGGGGTTTCACCCCACCGCCCCCCCTGAGCCGACATGACGCCGACCTTCCGCCCCCTCGCCCCCGCCGATCTCGATACGGTCGCCGCGCTCTGGCTCGAAGGCTGGCGCCTCGGCCATCACGCCGTGGTCCCGGCCGAGTTGACCCGGCTGCGCACCGAGGACAGCTTCCGCGACCGGCTGGCCCGCAACATCGACAAGACCTTCGTCGCCACCGACGACGGCGAAATCCTCGGCTTCACCCTGCTCAAGGGCAACGAGATCGACCAGTTCTATGTCTCGGCCGCGGCCCGTGGCGCCGGCGTGGCCCAGGCCCAGATGGCCGAGGCCGAACGCCGCCTGCGCGCCGCCGGCCACGAAACCGCCTGGCTGGCCTGCACCGTCGGCAACACCCGCGCCGCGCGGTTCTATGAAAAGGCCGGCTTCACCCGCGCCGCCACCCAGCGCATGTCCTTCGAGACCAGCGCCGGCCCCTTTCCGATCGACATCTGGCGCTATGAGAAGACCCTCTGACCGCCGCCCTATTCCGCCGCGTCCTCGAGGCCGATGAACCCACGCCCGACTGATGCGCCCAGAGCGCGGCATAGATGCCGTCCTGCGCCAGCAACTCGTCATGCCCGCCCTGCTCGACGATCCGGCCCCGATCCATCACCACGATCCGGTCCATCTGGGCGATGGTGCTCAGACGGTGGGCGATGGCCAGAACCGTCTTGCCCTCCATCACCCGAGCCAGCGCCGCCTGGATCGCCGCCTCGACCTCTGGATCCAGCGCCGATGTCGTCCAGCACCAGGATCGGCGCGTCCTTCAGGATGGCGCGGGCCAGCGATGCGCTGCCGCTGCCCGCCCGACAGCTTCACCCCGCGCTCGCCCAGATAGGCGTCGTACCCCAGCCGCCCGGCTGCCGTCTTCCAGATCCTCGATGAAGCCATGCGCCTCGGCGCGCTCGGTCGCGGCACGCAGCATCGCCTCGTCCGCGTCGGGACGGCCATAGAGGATGTTGTCGCGGGCCGAGCGGTTGAACATCGCGGTATCCTGCGTGACCATGGCCACCTGCCGGCGCGAGCTTTCCTGGGTGACGCCGGCAATGTCCTGCCCGTCGATCTCGATCCGGCCCGTCTCGGGGTCGTAAAGCCTCAGCAGCAGCGACACCAGCGTCGACTTGCCGGCCCCGCTGGCGCCGACGATGCCGATCTTCTCGCCCGGACGCACCGACAGGGTCAGCCCCTCGACCCCGCCCGTCTCGCGGCCATAGGCGAAACCGACGTCGTGAAAGGCGATCGCCCCGTCCGGCACCAGTTCGCGCGCACCCGGCGCGTCGGTCAGGCGGTGATCCGGGCTCAACGTGCCGCATCCCATCCTCGACCTCGCCCAGATCGGCATAGATCGTCATCAGCGTCCAGCTGACCCAGCCGGTCATGCGCCAGCCGGATGGCCATGCCGCCCACAGCGGCGATGTCGCCGCTGGTCACGGTACCGCCAGTCCAGCCCCAGACGCCATAGCCGACCATCGCCACCGGCAAGCGCCGCTCCAGCACGAACAGCAGAAAGCGGAACCACACCGCCAACGCCGCCCAGTCCACCGCCCGCGCCCGATAGGTGGCAAGGCTGTCCAGCGCGGCGCGATCCTCGGCCCGGTCATGCGCGAACAGCTTGACCGTGCGGATATTCGTCACCGTATCCACGATCTGCCCAATCACCTGCGCCGCGCCGCCGCGCAAATGCCGACCGCGCCCGGATACGCGGCAGGAAATGGCGCAGCAGCGCGCCGTAAAGCACCAGCCAGACCAGCAGGATCGCCGTCATGACGGGATCGACGAACCCAGTCAGCACGACCATCCCCAGCACCGCCGCCAGGGCAAAGCTGATCAGCGTTCACCGCTTTCCTGCACGATGGCCACGATGCCATTCGCGGTCTGCATCTGCTTCTGCGCGATCCGGCCGGCGAAATCCTCGTCGAAGAAGCTCACCGCCTGGCCCAGCACATGCCGGTTGAGCCGCGCCATCACCTGCCCGAACAGCGCCGGCATCACCGTGATGCTCTGGAACGAGTTGCCGAGGGTGAAGAAGACCGGGCGCAACACCATCAGCACCAGCGCCGCGAAGATCAGCAAGCCGCCCTGCGCCGCCCAGAAGCCGGGTTCGGGCGTGCCCGAGGTGGCATCGACCACCGCCTGGCAGCGCCATCACCACTTCGAACACCCCGCCCAGGGCGTTCAGCGCGGTGGCGATCCAGATCGGCCCCAGGCGCCCAGATCCCAGACGAAGAAGGCCGCCAACGTCTTCGGCGGCGGGCCGGCGGCGGGCGTCTCGGGGTCGATCCGGCGCGCAGGCTCCAGTCGGTATAGCGGCTGCGGCTCATTGCGCCGCCTCGCTTTCGCCCGTCGCCATGTCCTCCCGGCCTCGTCGCCCAGGAACCCGCCCGACTGCCGCGCGGAACTGGGCGTAAAGCCCGCCCTGCGCCAGCAAGGCGTCGTGCCGGCCCTCTTCGACGATCCGGCCGCCGTCCGGCACCACGATCCGGTCCATGCGCAGCGCAATCGTGCTCAGCCGGTGGGCGATGGCGATCACCGTCTTGCCCTCCATCATGCCATAGGCGTCTCACGGATCGCCGCCTCGACCTCGCTGTCCAGCGCGCTGGTCGCCTCGTCCAGAAGCAGGATCGGCGCATCCTTCAAGGATCACCACTCGCGTCACCCGCTGCCGCGCTGCCGCCCAGCTTCACGCGCCCGCTCGCCGACCTGGGCATCGTATGCGGCGCGGCCCTGGCTGTCCTCCAGCCCGAGGACAAGTCATGCGCCTCGGCCTGGCGCGCGGCGGCGGCGGCGATCTCGGCATCGCGCTGGCCCCGGGGCGGCCATAGCGGATGTTGTCGCGCACCGAGCGGTGCAGCGGCGAACTGTCCTGCTGCACCATCCCGATCTGCGCCCGCAGGCTGTCCTGGGTCACCTGCGAGATGTCCTGCCCGTCGATCGAGATCGCCGCCCACCGACGTCGTAGAACCGCAGGAGCAGCTTCACCAGGGTCGACTTGCCCGCGCCGGACCGGCCCACCAGCCCCACCTTCTCGCCCGGGGCGTGGTCAGGCTGACCCGGTCCAGCCCGCCGCTGCCGCGCCCGTAATGGTGGCTGACCGCGTCGATCTCGATCCTGCCCTCGCCCAGCCGCAACGGCGCGGCGCCGGGTGCGTCCAGCAGGTCGATCGGCTGGGCGATGGTCTCCATACCCTCCTTCACCACCCCCAGCTGGCGGAACAGGCTGGTGATGGCGAACATGATCCAGCCGGTCATCGCATTCAGCCGCAGCACCAGGGCCGAGGCCGCGGCGACGGCCCCCACGCTGGCCTGCCCCTGCATCCACAGCGCCACGGCCCAGCCGACCACGCCGACGATCAGCAACCCGTTCAGCGTGACCAGCCCCAGATCCATCCGCGTGAAGATCCGCATCTCGCGGAAGAAGGTCTTGCGCGCGCCCTCGATGGCCTCGCGGGCATAGTCCAGCTCGCCCTCGTGATGGGCGAACATCTTCACCGAATGGATGTTGGTATAGGCATCGACCACCCGGCCGGTGATGGCGCTCCGCGCATCCGACGACGCCTGCGAGGCCGGCCCGACCCGCACCACCGTCCAGCGCAGCAGCCAGCCATAGGCCACCAGCCACACCACCAGCGGCAGCGCCAGCTTGGGGTCGGCATCGGCCAGCACGATCACCGCGCCCACCACATAGGCCAGCGAAAAGGTGATCGCGTCGAACACCTGGAACACCGCCTCGCCCGCCGCCGGCGGGGTCTGCATGATCCGGTTGGCGATCCGGCCGGCGAAATCGTTCTCGAACCAGCCGACCGACTGGCGCAGCACATGCTTATGCGCCCGCCAGCGAATGATGGTGCCGAAATTCGGGATGATCGCATTGTTCAGAAGCGCCACGTCCAGAAACTGGATCGCCGGCCGCAGAAGCAGGATGAACACCGCCAGCCCGATCAGCGTGCCGCCATGCTCGGCCCAGACCTGCGCCGGCTCGCCCTGCATGATGTCGACGATCCAGCCCATCGCGGCGATCAGCACGATCTCGATCGCGGCGACGACGACCGACATGATCGCGGTGAGCCAGAAGACCCGCTTGAACGGCCGGGAATAGCCCATCATGAAGCGCCACAGATCGCGCGGCGGCCGGTCCTCCTGCGGATAATCGCAATAGGGGTCGACAAGGTTTTCGAAGAAACGGAACAGACGAAGCATGAGAGGGGGTCCCATCAGAAGAGCAGACGCAATATGTTGTCAGATGACGACAGCCGCCGCCTCCGGGGGCTTCCCGGTCGGCCGGCATGGACGTCACCCGCACGGGGGTGACGTTTCGGTCAGATAAACCAGAGCCCGTGATACATATTGCACCCTCCTTGACGGTTGCCCGGCGACGCTAGCCGATCCTTCCGGCGCTGTCACCCCCCCGGATGCGCAACGCTGCGTCCCATGCGCCCGGGGCCGGGAAAGGGGGCGGGCTCAGTTGAACTTGACCTCCAGCGCCGACCAGCTGCCCTGGCTCGGGAACAACACCATCGTCGCGCTGTAATGCGTTCTCAGCATGGCGCCAAAGCCGTTCTGGGCATCGACATAGGACGACACCCTGAAGGTGCAATCGCCCACCGCCTGCGAGCGATAATTGCCCCGGCCGGCGGGAAACTCGGCCGTGCTCGGCGCCTTCAGCTGGCGCTTGACGAAATCCTGGCTCATCACGAAGGCCAGCGTCTCGTTCTTCTCGCCGCATTCGCGTTCGCGCAGGGCGGCGGCCTCGGTCCGCGCGGTCTCCCGCGCCTCGGCCTCGCGCCGGGCAGTCTCCGCGGCGATGCGGGCCAGTTCCTCGGCATGGCGCTGCGGGTCGATCTCCTTCAACTCGGTCAGCCAGCGGTCCGGGTCCAGCGCCCGCAGCTCGGCCAGATAGGCGCCGGTGTCGCTGGCCTTCAGCGCCGCCAGCCGGGTGTCGCGCTGCTTCACCGCCTCGCCCTGCGCCGCGGCGGTCACCACCATCCCGACGCCAAGGAAGACCCAGAGCGCAAAACCGCGATGCCCCAATCCAAGCGACGGCAACGGCCGGATCAGCGCCAGCCCCGACAGGCCCAGAACAACCGCGCCATACCAGACCGCGATCTGCGGCGAGACGGCCATCAGAACGCCGCCCAGGGTTGCCAATCCGACGATGACGCCAAGTTTCTTCAGAAATGCAATCACAGCTCCGGCTCCGTTCGACAGGCTCTTCCAGGTCCCGGCTAACGCGCAAATGGGGCGACATGATGGAAAATCCGCGCCATCCGCCCCGCCGCCCTGCCGCTCGGCCAGCCCAGCCCGAACGCCGCCCCGCAACCTCAGGCGCGACACCCAGGCAGGCCCATCCGGCACAGGTAAAAAGGCCGCGCAGCGACGCCGGCCCTCGCTTTCACCTTTTCAAAAATACCCACGCTCTCTTCACCCCGGCGCCCGATCGCCGCCCCCCCGCAGCCCCAACCTCAGCCCCACGTCACCCGGCCCGCCCCATCGCCCGCGATCTGCCCGGCGCCTGGCCCCCAACAGGTCACGAAGTCGGGCCTCTCCGCTCCGCGCCAGCCCGTTGCCCACGCGCCCGGCCAGCCGACCCGGAGGTCCCGCCCGACCTTGCCCGAGGGAAAGCCTTGGCGAACGCGGCGCCAACCGGATGCCGAAACTCCTCTTCGGCCGCCGGCACGGCATAGCGTTCAGGCCGGAACCATCCCTCCCCCGCTGGGCCGGAACCGCCACCCCGCATCAACCGACAGGCCCGAAACACCGGGGACCGAAACACCGGGGCGAGACCGACCTCCGGCGCCTCGCGCCGCGCCTCGCGCCGCGCCTCGCGCCGCGCCGGCGCAGCTTTCGCCCAACCAGACCCCCGGTCGAAACGCGCCGCTCCCACCTTTCACCTTTCTTCAAATACTCATCGACGCGCCCCTCACGGCCCGCCGTCGAAGCGCTCCGCCAAGCCCCCTCGGCGGAGCGGGGTGGGTGGGTGGGCGCTCCGTCGAGGGGGCTTGGCGCGCGCCGGGTTAACCGGTTTCCTGCCGGTTCCTTGCGCCACCGCGCGCCCGACGCAAGGCAGCCAGGGGGCAGCCGGGATGCAGACATCGCCAAATCCGCCCGAAAGCCCGGTTAACCCGCCGGGACGCCGCCGTCACCTTTCGGAAGGAAATCCATGCAGCCCGGGGCGGACGATCACGCCCCGCCCAGCCGTGCCAGCGCCTCGTCCGCCGCCCGCGCGGCGGTGATCTCGCCCGCCGCCACCCGCTCGGCCAGGGCCTCCATCGCCGCCCGCGCCTCGGGGGTTTCCAGCCGGCGCAGCAGCCCCTGGCGCACCTCCTCGCCGAACCAGAACCGCGCCTGCGCCGCCCGGGTCGTGTCGAAGAACCCGTTCTCGCGGCGCCACCCGACCAGCGCCTGCATCTCGGCCCAGGCGGTCTCCAGCCCGTCCTCGGCCAGCGCCGACACCATCATCGCCTTCGGGAATCCGGCCGGGTCCTGCGGCCTTTTTCTCAGCAATTTCAAGGCTCCGGCATAATCCGCACAGGTCCGCATCGCGGCCGGGCGCAGATCGCCATCGGCCTTGTTGACCAGGATCAGGTCGGCCATCTCCATGATGCCGCGCTTCACGCCCTGCAGCTCGTCGCCCCCCGCCGGCGCCAGCAGCAGCACGAACAGATCCGCCATCTCGGCCACCATGGTCTCGGACTGGCCCACGCCCACCGTCTCGATCAGCACCACGTCGAAGCCGGCCGCCTCACAGAGCCCGATCGCCTCGCGCGTCCGCCGCGCCACCCCGCCCAGCTGGCTTTGGCTGGGCGACGGCCGGATGAACGCCTTGGGGTCGCGCGACAGCCGCTCCATCCGCGTCTTGTCGCCCAGGATCGACCCGCCCGAGCGCGCCGAACTGGGGTCCACCGCCAGCACCGCCACCCGCAACCCGCGCCCCGTCAGCAGACAGCCGAACGCCTCGATGAAGGTCGATTTCCCGACCCCCGGCGTGCCGCTCAACCCGATGCGAATGGCCTGTCTTCCCAAGGGCTTGAGCGCTTCCAGAAGGGCCGTCGCCTGGGCCCGGTGATCGGCCCGGCCGCTTTCCACCAGGGTGATGGCGCGGGCCAGCGCGCGCCGGTCTCCGCTTGCGATCTTCTCGGCCGTGGCGGCGATATCCATGTCAAATCCCCCGGGACTGTCGCCGGCCTACTTGCCCAATGCCGGCGCGCAAGTCCAGTGCTGGACTGCGCCCGCCCGCCGCCGCATAAAGCCCCCATGCGGTCCGGCCTTCCCATCGACGACGCCCTGGCGCCCCTTCTGGCGGCGCTGCAAAGCCATGGCCGCGCCGTGCTCCAGGCCCCGCCCGGCGCCGGCAAGACCACCGTCGTGCCGCTCGCCCTGCTGGAGGCGGGCCTTGCCCCCGGCCGCATCGTCATGCTGGAACCCCGCCGCCTGGCCGCCCGCGCCGCCGCCGAGCGGATGGCCGAAACCCTGGGCGAGCCCTGCGGCCAGACCGTCGGCTATCGCATCCGGGGCGAGGCAAAGACCTCGAAACAAAACCAGACCGAGGTCGTCACTGAAGGTATCCTGACCTGGATGATCCAGTCCGATCCCGAGCTTTCCGGCATCGGCGCGGTGATCTTCGACGAATTTCACGAACGCTCGCTCAACGCCGATCTGGGCCTGGCACTCTGCCTCGAGATCGCCGGCGCCCTGCGCGACGACCTTGTCCTGCTGCCGATGTCCGCCACGCTCGACGCCGGCCCGCTGGCCGATCTGATGCAGGCGCCGCTGATCACCTCCGAAGGCCGCGCCTTCCCGGTCGAGACCCGCTGGCTCGACACGCCCCTGCCCAGGGGCGCGCGGCTGGAAGAGGCGACCGCCAGGCTGACCCTGCAGGCCCTGTCCGAGACCCGGGGCGGCGTTCTCGTCTTCCTTCCGGGCGAGGGCGAGATTCGCCGGACCGAGGCGCTTCTGAAGCCGCAGCTGCCCCGGCACCACCTCCGCCCGCTCTTCGGCGCCCTGCCCTTCGCCGAGCAGCGCGCCGCCATCCAGCCCGCGCCGGAGGGTCGCAAGATCGTGCTGGCCACCTCGATCGCCGAGACCTCTCTGACCATCGAGGATATCCGCGTGGTGATCGACGCCGGCCGCGCCCGCCGCGCCCGGTTCGACCCCGCCTCGGGCATGTCGCGGCTGGTGACCGAACGGGTGACGCGGGCCGAGGCCACCCAGCGCGCCGGCCGCGCCGGCCGGGTCGCGCCGGGCATCGCCTACCGGCTCTGGACCCGGGGCGAGGACGGCGCGCTCGCCGCCTTCCCCCCGGCCGAGATCGAGGCCGCCGACCTTGCCGCGCTCGCCTCCTCGACTTGGCGCCTGGGGCGCCGCCCCCGCCGATCTGCCGTTCCTGGACCCAGCCCAACCCCGGCGCCTTCGCCGAGGCGCAGGCGCTGCTCGGGATGCTGGGCGCGCTCGACCGTGCCGGCCGCATCACCGCGCATGGCAAGGCGCTGGCCGCGCTGCCGCTGCACCCGCGGCTGGCCCATATGCTGGCGCTCTCGGGCCCCGAGGCCGCGCCCATGGCCGCGCTTCTGTCGGAGCGCGACCCGCTGCCGCGCAGCGCGCCCTGCGACCTGTCGCTCCGGCTCGAGGCGCTGAGCGATCCCAGGCGCTTCCGCTCCGAGCGCGCCTATGAGACGAACCGCGCCACGCTCGACCGCATCCGCAGCGAGGCCCAGCGCCTGTCCCGGACCCTGCCCAGGCCCGCTCCGAACGCGGCGGCCCACAGCGCCGCCGAAAGCGCCGCGCTGGCTTATCCCGACCGCATCGGCCAACGCCGCAAGGGCGATCAGCCGCGCTATGTCCTCTCGGGCGGCAAGGGCGCGGTTCTGGACGAGGCCGATCCGCTGGCAAACGCCCCCTTCCTGGTCGTCACCGATACCGACGGCAACCCGCGCGAGGCCCGCATCCGCCTGGCCCTGCCCATCGGCCAGGCCGAAATCCGGGCGCTGTTCGAAGACCAGATCGCCTGGGAAGACACCTGCGCCTGGTCGAAACGCGACCGTCGCGTGGTGGCCCGCCGCCAGGAGCGGTTCGGCGCGCTGGTGCTGGACGACCGGATCTGGAAGGACGCGCCGGGCGAGGCCATCGCCCGGGCCATGTGCGACGGCATCCGCGATCTGGGCCTTGCGCCCTCCGCCGCCGCGGACCGTCTGCGCGCCCGCGTGGCCCTGGCCCGCGCGGCGGGCGAGGACCTGCCCGACATGTCCGACCCCGCGCTGCTGGACAGCCTCGAGGACTGGCTTCTGCCGCATCTTCAGGGCGTCAGGACCGCGCAGGACTGGAAAGGCTTCGACCTCCTGCCGGCCCTGCGCGCGCGGCTCACCTGGGATCAGACCCAAAGGCTCGACCGGCTGACCCCGCCCGCCTTCACCACGCCGCTGGGGCGGCAGATTCCCATCGACTATGCCGGCGATCACCCCGAAATCAGCCTGCGCCTGCAAGAGATGTTCGGCCAGACCAGCCACCCCAGCGTGGCCGGCCAGCCGCTCAGGGTCACGCTCTTGTCGCCGGCCGGGCGCCCGGTGCAGACCACGCTCGACATTCCCGGGTTCTGGGCCAGCTCCTATGCCGATGTGCGCAAGGACATGCGCGGCCGCTATCCCCGCCATCCCTGGCCCGAAGACCCGACCCAGGCCGACCCGACGCTGCGCGCCAAGCCGCGCGGCAGCTGACCGCCCGGGTGGGCGCACGCCCGTCATCCCCCAAGGCCGGGCCCGTCAGCTCTCCCGCCCCGCCAGCAGCGCCTCGGGCTCCACCGGCTGCAGCCCGTCGCGCTCGGCCCGCTTCACCGCCGCGCGCACCCGCTCGGTCACCGGCGCGGCCAGCCGACGCGCTGCCGCCAGGCGCAGGACCTCGCCCTGGAACTCCTCGATCTCGGTTGTCCGTCCCGCTTCGAGATCGGCCACCATCGAGGTGCGCGCCGTCCCGTCCACCGCCAGCATCGGCGCCGCCACAAGCCGGAAGAGCCCGGTCGGCAGGCGCAGGACGTAAGGGATCGCCCAGCCCGGCGCCTTCGCCGGCACCCGTGCCACGATTCCGGCGGCGCGCAGCACCGTCAGCGCCTCGTCCATCTGCGCCGCCATCACCCGCCGCCAGCGCCGGTCCAGAAGCATGTCGCGCAACGGCAACCCCGACAGCGCATTCACCGCATTGGTCAGGTTCAACAACAGCTTGCCCCATTGCACCGCCGCGATGTCACCCACCGCGTCGACCCGCAGCCCCGGCACGCTCAGCACCGCGGCCAGCGCGGCGTCGCCGGCGCCGATCAGCACCTCGCCGCTGGTCGAACGATGATAGCGGCCCGCGCCCAGCGCCACCACGTTGAACCCCACCATGCCGGCCCGCACCTCGCGCCCGGGCAGGCAGGCGCGCAGCAGATCGGCGTTGCGCACCCCGTTCTGCAGGCTCACCACCACCGCGCCCGCCGGCGCATGGGTGGCGACGATCCGGCCCATCTCCTCGGTCGCGCCGGATTTCACGCAGACCAGCACCACCTCGGCCCGGGCCAGCACGGCAGCGTCCGCCGTCACCTCCGGCGCCGCCTCCCAGCCGCGCCCGGAGACATCGCTCAGCCGCAGCCCGGCCGCACCCAACTCCTCGACCAGCCGCGCCCGGCCCAGCAACACCACATCGCGCCCCGCCGCCGCCAGCAACCCGCCGACGAAACAGCCCACCGCCCCGGCCCCGGCGACAACGATTCTCGGCTCCACCATCCCGCCCCCTTTCATCTTTCCCGAAAATACTCTCGCCGAAGGCATCCGTCACCCGCCGCGTCTCCCGCCACCGCAGGCCGCGCGCGACCGCGATGGCACCCGGCGGCCCTAGCCCGGCAGGGCACAGCGATAGCGCAAGGGCGTCAGGTTCCAGATCGGCCAATCCGACCGGCGCCAGGCAAAGCTGTCCGGCCCCAGAAGGATCAGCCACCACTCCACCAGTTGGCCGCTGCCATCCCTCCAGGTCTCATGCTCCAGAAACATCCGCGCGGTGGTCTCGTGCACCTCGCGCAGTTGGTAATGGAAGGTGTCGCCGACGATGTCGCGGCTCGGGACCGGCTCGTTCAGCCGCACGGTCAGGCGGCTGCGTTCGGGGTTCAGCTCGAACCAGAACGCCTCTTCGCAGGCGCCGCCTTCGGGGCGAACATGACTCCACGGGCGGCCCATCAGCCGGTCGAGCACATCCGCAGCCGCCGGCACCGGCATCGGCAGCAGGGCGGCCCAGGCCACACAGGCGGCCCGGGCCAGCCGGATCACAGCCCGAGGCACCAGCGCATGATCGCCTTCTGGGCGTGCAGCCGGTTCTCGGCCTCGTCGAAGATCACCGAATGCGGCCCGTCCATCACCGCGCTGGTCGCCTCTTCCTCGCGATGCGCCGGCAGGCAATGCATGAACAGGGCATCGGGCTTGGCGTGCTTCATCAGCGCCTCGTTCACCTGATAGGGGCGCAGCATGTTGTGCCGCCGCTCGCGCGAGGACTGGCTGTCATGCATCGAAACCCAGGTGTCGGCGACCACCAGGTCGGCGCCCTCGACGGCCTTGGCGGCATCGCGTTCGATGATCACCTTCGATCCGGCCTTGCGCGCCAGGCCGACGAATTCCGGCTCGGGCTCCAGCTGCACCGGCCCGGCGAAGGTCAGGTCGAACTGGAACTGCGCCGCCGCGTGCAGGAACGAGGCGCAGACATTGTTGCCGTCGCCGCACCACACCACCTTCTTGCCCTTGATCGGGCCGCGATGTTCCTCGAAGGTCATCACATCGGCCATGATCTGGCAGGGATGGGTGCGGTCGGTCAGGCCGTTGATCACCGGCACGTCGGCATGTTCGGCCAGCTCCAGCAGGACCGATTCATCGAAGGTGCGGATCATGATCATGTCGACATAGCGGCTGAGCACCCGGGCGGTGTCGGCGATGGTCTCGCCATGGCCCAGCTGCATGTCCTGGCCCGAAAGCACCATCGTCTCGCCGCCCATCTGGCGCACGCCGACGTCGAAGCTGACCCGGGTCCGGGTCGAGGGTTTCTCGAAGATGAGCGCGACCATGCGGTCCTTCAGCGGCTGGTCGTCGTCCCTGGCGCCCTTGGGGCGGCCGGCGCGGGCATCCTTCATCGCCCGGGCGTTCGAAATCATGCCGGTCAGCGCGGCGGTGTCGGTTTTGTGGATGTCGAGGAAATGGTTCATGTCACGGGTCTTTCGTGTCGTCGGCGGGAACCGGGGGCGCTGCCCCCGGACCCCCGGGATATTTTCAGTCAGATGAAGAGGCGGCGTCCAGCGCCGTGGCGGCGGCGTCGAGACGGGCAATCGCCTCGGCAATCTCGTCTTCGGTGATGTTCAGCGCCGGCAGCAGGCGGATCACGTTATCGGCCGCGGGCACGGTGACGACCAGCTTGTCATAGCCCGCCTTGACCACATCCGTGTTGGTGACCTTGCATTTCAGCCCCAGCATCAGCCCGGCGCCGCGGACCTCTTCGAAGATCTCGGGATGCGAGGCGACCAGCCCTTCCAGCTTCTGCCGCAGCGTCCCGGCGCGGGCATTGACGCCAGCCAGGAAGGCGGGGTCCGAGACGATCTCGACCACCTTGGCGCCGACCGCGCAGCCCAGCGGGTTGCCGCCATAGGTGCTGCCATGGGTGCCCGCCGTCATGCCGCTGGCGGCGTCTTCGGTGGCCAGCACCGCGCCCAGCGGGAAGCCGCCGCCGATGCCCTTGGCGACCATCATGATATCGGGGGTGACGCCGGCCCATTCATGGGCGAAGAGGCGGCCCGTGCGGCCCATGCCGCATTGCACCTCGTCGAGGATCAGAAGCGTGCCGGTCGCGTCGCAGAGCGCCCGCAGCCCTTGCAGGCAGCTGTCGGGCAGCACCCGGATGCCGCCTTCGCCCTGGATCGGCTCGATCAGGATCGCGGCGGTCTGGTCGGTCACATGCGCCGCCAGCTTGTCCTGGTGATCCTCGGCCATCCAGGGCACATGCACGAAGCCCGGCAGCAGCGGTTCGAACCCCTTGGTCATCTTCTCGGACCCCGAGGCCGCGATCCCCGCCGAGGACCGGCCATGGAAGGCGCCGCCGAAGGTGATGATCTTGGTCCGGCCCGGCTCGCCCTTGTCGTACCAGTATTTGCGCGCCATCTTCACTGCCAGCTCGCAGGCCTCGGTGCCGGAATTGGTGAAGAACACCGTATCGGCGAAGGTGTGTTCGACCAGCAGGTCCGCCAGCTTCTGCTGCTGCGGGATCTGATAGAGGTTCGAGACATGCCAGAGGTTCGCAGCCTGTTCGGTCAGGGTGGCGACCAGTTCGGGGTTGGCATGGCCCAGCGCGTTCACCGCGATGCCCGAGCCGAGGTCGAGGAATCGGCGCCCGTCCGCCTCGATCAGCCAGCTTCCTTCGCCCTTCACGAATTGCAGGGGCGCCCGGTTATAGGTCGGCAGGACAGAGGGGATCATCAGGGTATCCTTTCCCATAAGTAAGCCCCGTGAGTGCCGCAGCGCGGGGCCTTCGTCAACGATTTTCAGGGGGTGAGGCCGCGTCGGCGCGGCCGGAGATCAAAAGCGGGACGTCACGCGCGGGCGCGTCGGCGTCGGATGGCAAGAGAGGTGCGTGCTTCGATCATGCCGCGCCACATAGCGCGGCGCGGCGCCTCTGTAAAGATATCAATCCGCGCGGGCGGCGTTCGCGGCCAGCCAGGCATCGACCAGCGCATCGAGCGCGCGCCAATCGGTGAACTCGTGATCCGCGTCCAGGTCCATGTCGGGCGCTTTCGCGGTCACGATCCGGCGCATCACGAAGCGCCGGAAGAGATCGTAGCGCGACGGCAGATAGGCGCCAGCCACCTGCACCACGCGGCCCGGCTGCCAGCCCGTCGCCTCCTGGAGATCGGCCAGGATGCGGTCGAGCCCGCGCCAGTCCTCGGCATCGTGCCCGGCCGCGGCCAGCGAAACCGACAGCAGGATCGTCGGCATCGCCGTCAGCGCGCGGGCCTCGGCGGCAACGAAATCGGTCAGCGCGCGCTGGTAATGCCCGACATGGATCGAGGCGGCCAGAATGGCCCCATCGAACCGGCCGAGGTCGATATCGCCCGCATCGGACAGGCCCAGCAGTTCGACCGCATGCCCGGCATCGGCGATCCTGTCGGCGACATGGCGGGCGATCTTGCGGGTCTGGCCCTCGCTCGTGGCATAGGCAACGACGATCTTCATGGCAGCCTCCTTCCGGCCGGGGGTCCGAGGCCGAACGCCATCGGCCCCGCCGTTCCGGAAGTGTATCCGGACTCCGTCCGCAGAACGATGACACCGATCAACGCAAAGGCCGCCTTTCGCGGCGCCCGCCGCTTTCCGGCTTGCATCGGCCGCCGGTCCCGGCAACAGCTTGGCGCCATGGATACGCCCCCCGCCCCCAACCCCCGCCTGGCCGTGGGCTTCATGCTCACCGCGACCGCCTTCATCGCCGCCTCGACGCTGATGGCCAAGCTGGCGGGCACGGCCACCCTGGGCGATCCGCTGCACCCGCTTCAGGTCAGCCACGGGCGGTTCGTCTTCGCCTGGCTGCTGGTCGCCACGCTGGCCGTCGCGCTGCGGCTGAAGATCCGCCGGCCCAACCTGCCCGTCCACGGGCTCAGGACCCTGGCCGGCTGGGGCGGGGTCAGCCTGATGTTCGCCGCCGTGGCCTTCATTCCAATGGCCGACGCCACCGCGATCAGCTTTCTCAACCCGGTCTTCGCCATGATGCTGGCGATCCCGCTGCTGGGCGAAAAGGTGGGCCCCGTCCGCTGGGCCGCCGCCGGCATCGCCCTTCTGGGCGCGCTGGTGCTGCTGCGGCCCACGCCTGCCAGCTTCCAGCCCGCCGCGTTGCTGGCGTTGGGCGCGGCCCTGGCGATGGGGCTGGAGATTACCCTGATCAAGCGCCTCTCGGGGCGTGAAGGCTGGCTGCAGATCCTGTTCATCAACAACAGCTTCGGGCTGATCATCGCCTCGGCCGCGGTCTGGCCGGTCTGGGTGCCGCCCGCGCCGGCGCAATGGGCGGCGCTGGTGGGGGTGGGCATCCTCATGGCGCTGGCGCAGATGGCCTATGTCAATGCCATGGCCCGGGCCGAGGCCAGCTTCATCGTGCCTTTCGCCTATGCCACGCTGATCTTCGCCGCCCTGTTCGACGCGGCGGTCTTCAGCAAGATCCCCGATGCCATCTCGGCTCTGGGCGCCGCCATCATCGTCGCCGGCGCCGCCCTTCTGGCCTGGCGCGAGGCGCGGGCGAAGCGGCGCGGCGCCTGATCGGGCCGCCCGGCGCCTTGCCAACCGGACGAGAAGCCGTCACTCTGCCGCGAAACGCCCGGGGCAAGGCCCCGGCCAAGACGGAGTGGACCAGTGCGCATTCTTCGCCTCGATGTTATTCTCACCTGCCTTGTCGTCACCCTCGGCAGCGCCTTGCCGCTGGCGGCGCAATCGACCGACAAGGTCAAGCTCGACGTGCTTTCGGCCCTGTCGACGCCGCTGCCGATCACGGTGGTCGGCCCGATCCTGACCCGCGACGTCACCGTCACGGCCGAGGGCGACGGCTTCCGTGCCACGCTCACCGACGCGACCCTGATGGGCATCTTCCCGTTCGGCGATATCTCGATGAAGCTGGTGCCGCTCGACGACGACCGCTATCGCATCAGCGAAATGACGCTGCCGCCGGTCATGGACTTTCCGGGCTTCGCCCGGCTGACCCATGGCGGGATCGAAATGGCAGGCACCTGGTCGACCTCGCGCCGGTCCTATTCCGACCTGCATATGGCGCTGCGCGATCTCAGCGTGTCCCCCAGCAATGCGCCCGAAGGTCACCTCGGCCTGGGCGGGCTGACCTTCGACGTGCTGAAGGAATCGGACGAGACCGACACCGAAAGCCGCTTCGGGATCATCGCCAGCGACGTTTCCGTCACCGGCCTGCTGCCCGACGATGTGACGGTGGGCGAGGCGCGCGCGCTGCTCGCCGCCAATGGCGACAAGCCGGTCGACCTCTATTCGGTGATCCGCGAGGTGATCATGGTCAGCTCGATGCGCGACGGCGGGTCCGAGCTTCAGGCCCTGGCGCGCAGCCTCTTGGGCAACAGCTATGGCGTCGTGTCGCTCGACCTGGCCGCGGGACAGCTGAGCGTGACCAACCGCAACCGCCCGGACGAGCGCTATTTCCGCGCCGGCACGGTTGAGGTCAAGACCACCCTGACCGATGTCGAGCCGCGCCACTGGGGCGGGGCCGACATCACCGTCCTGTTGAAGGCCATCGACCAGACCGAAAGCGTCAAGGCCGGCAACACCACGATCGACGCGGCCGAGATCCGGCTGCAAGGCGACGATCTGCCGGTGGGCGACATGTTCGACATGGTCCAGGCCGTGACCAATGCCGAGCGCGGCTTTCCGGTGCAGGCCCGGACCCTGCTCGACGGCATCGCCGAGTTCGGCCGCATCGGTCTGTCGACCGAAGGCACCGGCCTGTCGGTGGTGCAGATCAAGCGCTATCCGCCGCCCTCGGCCGACAATCCCGATGAGGACCGGACGCAGTTCACCCTGGGCTATGACGGCTGGAGCGCCAATCTGGAGCTGGCCGGGCTGAACCGCAACGAGGGAACCTTCAGCCTCGGCGCCGGGCTCGACGGCGGCCGCTTCACCCCCGGTCCGGCCTTCCGCGACCGCGACCTGCCGCATGTCGAGGCCTGGCTGCCGCTCGACCTCAGGCTGCAATCCAGCGTCTCGAACCTGAACGAGGCCTTCCTGAAGAAGCTCTTCACCGATGTGACGATCCGGCGGCTGGACGAACCGGTCGAAATCCTGCTGCCGCTGGCGCTCTATGCCGCGGCGACCGTGTTCGATATCTCGGCCGGCGAGGATGTCTATCGCACCGGGTTGTTCCGCCTGACCCAGACCGGCAAGGCGCGGCTCTACCCGGCCAAGATGCTGGGCCTTCTGCCCTATGAGGGCGAGGTCCAGGTCACGCTCAGCGGGATCGACGGGCTGAACCGCTATTTCGCCGAACAGGACGTGCCCGAGGCGGCCTCGGTCCTGACCGTGCTGCGCAACCTGGGCCGGGATGCCGGCGACGGCGGCTTCGCTTGGGACATCGCCCGCCCCGATATCGAACGCACCGAACTGGTGGTCAACGGCACCACGCTGCGCTTCCCCGAGGTGGTCGACAATCTGCCGATGCTGATGGGACCGCTGGTGTTCGGCAGCATGCGGTTCTGAGCCGCGGCGCCGGCAAACAAGCCGTGAACAAGGCGCCTTGCGCTCGGGCCTTGCATGGCTAGAATAGGGCGCTGACCGGAAAGGCAGGGCGGCCCGGCATCCCGTGGCCGCTTTTCGCTTTTGCATATGACCTGCACGAGACCCGAGGGAAACCGATGTCCTGGACCGACGAACGCGTTGAGCTGTTGAAGAAGATGTGGGGCGAAGGCCAGTCGGCCAGCCAGATCGCCAAGGAACTGGGCGGCGTGACCCGCAACGCGGTCATCGGCAAGGTCCATCGCCTGGGCCTGTCGAACCGCACCTCCGGCACCGCCGGCAAGGCCGAACCGGTCAAGACCGCCCCCGCCGAAAAGCCCGAGGCCAAACCGCGCGCCAGCCGCACGAAACCGGCGAAGCCCGCCAAGGAAACCACTGCCGCGCCGGCCCCCGATCCCAAGCCGGCCGCCCCCGCGCCGACGCCGCCGGCGCGCAAGGCGATCATCCCCGCCGGCCAGCCGCTTCCCCCCCAGCCCTCGGCCAACGAGATCAGCCCCGAGGCGCTGGCCAAGGTCAACGAGGTCGAGAAGAAGGCCAAGAAGCTGACCCTGATGGAACTGACCGAGCGCACCTGCAAATGGCCGGTGGGCGACCCTGCGACGGAAGATTTCTGGTTCTGCGGCCTGCCGGTGCAGTCCGGCAAACCCTATTGCGAGGCCCATGTCGGCGTCGCCTTCCAGCCGATGTCCTCGCGCCGCGACCGCAAGCGCTGATCCCTCGAAGAGTTTCGCCGGCTGCGCCGTCGACCCGCCTCTCGCTGCGCTCGAGGAGGCGCCTCGCCGATGCTCGGCGGGACAGCTGGCACGGTTGCGCAACGCCCTCGGGGCCGGTGCCGGTGGAACCGTCGAATTTCGAGTATTTTCAGAAAGATGAAAGGGAGGGGCGCCTTGACCCTGCCCTTTCATCTTTCCGGCAAATACTCCCGCCGGCGGCGTCCGGGCTCGAGGCACGGGCCCGCCTCCGGGAACCGGGCTATTCCGCCGCGTCGCGCCGCGGCAGCACCCAGCCGGGCCGCGGGAAATGGCAGGTATAGCCGCCCGGGAAGCGCTCCAGGTAATCCTGATGCTCGGGCTCGGCCTGCCAGAAATCGCCCACCGGTTCCAGTTCGGTCACCACCGGCCCCGGCCACAATCCGCTGGCATCGACATCGGCGATGGTCTCTTGCGCCACCCGCTTCTGTGCCTCGCTTCCGTAATAGATCGCCGAGCGATAGGACGGTCCGACATCGTTGCCCTGCCGGTTCGGCGTGGTCGGGTCGTGGATCTGGAAGAAGACCTCCAGCAGCCGGCGATAGCTCAGCCGCGCCGGATCGAAGATCACCTCGATCCCCTCGGCATGGCTGCCGTGGTTGCGATAGGTGGCATGGGGCACATCGCCACCGGTATAGCCCACCCGGGTCGAGATCACCCCGGGCAGCCGCCGGATCAGGTCCTGCATCCCCCAGAAGCAGCCGCCGGCCAGAACCGCGCGTTCCTCGCTCATGTCACATCCTCCACCTGATCGAGATAGTCGCCATAGCCTTCCGCCTCCATCTCCTCGCGCGGGACGAAGCGCAGCGAGGCCGAGTTGATGCAGTAGCGCAGGCCGCCCCGGTCGGGCGGGCCGTCCGGGAAGACATGGCCCAAGTGGCTGTCGCCATGCTGCGAGCGAACCTCGACCCGCACCATCCCATGCGTCAGATCGCGATGCTCGGTCACATGCGCCGGTGTGATCGGCCTGGTGAAGCTGGGCCAGCCGCAGCCGGATTCGTATTTGTCCGACGAGGCGAAGAGCGGCTCACCCGAGACCACGTCGACGTAGATCCCCGCCGCCTTGTTGTTCACAAGCGCCCCCGACCAGGGCCGTTCCGTGCCGTTCTGCTGGGTCACGCGGAACTGTTCCGGGGTCAGCCGCGCCAGCGCCGCGTCGGTCTTTTCATATGCCATCCTGGGCTCCTCCACGTTTTGCCCCCATAATAACAGGTCAAATCCGCGCCGGATCAAGCGCGATCAGGCGAATGTGACCGATCCGCGGGCGCGCGCGGGGACGCGGCGAGGTTCAGGGAACCCGCCGGAACCCGCCCTTGTCGGCGCTTTCGGCAAAGGCGGCATAGACCCGCAGGGCCGCGCTGATCTCGCGCGGGCGGGCCTTCGCCGGGCGCCAGGGCGCGGCGGCGGCCTCCATCTCGGCCCGGCGTTCCGCCAGCGCCGCGTCGCTCAGCAACAGCTCGATCCGGCGGCCGGGGATGTCGATGGCGATGCGGTCGCCATCACGCACCAGGCCCAGGGCACCGCCCGCCGCCGCCTCGGGCGAGACATGGCCGATGGAAAGCCCCGCCGTCGCGCCCGAAAACCGTCCGTCGGTGATCAGCGCACAGCTGTCATCGACCTTGGTGGCCTTCAGGCTCATCGTCGGTTTCAGCATCTCCTGCATTCCGGGCCCGCCCGTGGGCCCCTCGTAACGGATCACCACCGCCGTGCCCGGCGCGATCTCGCCGCCGTCGATGGCATGCAGCGCGTCTTCCTGATCGTCGAACACCCGCGCCGCGCCCTCCCAGCGCAGCATCTGCGCCGGCACCGCGCCGGTCTTCACCACGCAGCCATCGGGCGCGATATTGCCGCGCAGCACCGCCAGCCCGCCCTCCTTCGAATAGGCGTGCTCAAGCGACCGGATGCAACCCGTCTCGCGGTCCAGATCCATCTCGCGCCAGCGCATGTCCTGGCCATAGGCCTTGATCGTCCGCCGCCCGCCGGGCGCGGCGCGATAGAACGCGCTCACCGCCGCGTCGTCGCTCTGGATCACGTCCCATTGCGCCAGCTGGTCCTTCACCGTCAGGCCGGACACCGTCGCCGCGCTTTCGTCCAGAAGCCCGCCGCGCTGCAATTCGCCCATCACCGCCATGATGCCGCCGGCGCGGTGCACATCCTCCATGTAATAGTCCTGCGTCGCCGGCGAGACCTTGCAGATATAGGGCACCTCGCGGCTCAGCCGGTCGATATCGGCCATGGTGAAATCCACCTCCGCCTCGGCCGCCATGGCCAGCATGTGCAGGATCGTGTTGGTCGAGCCGCCCATGGCGATATCGACCTTCATCGCGTTCTCGAAGGCCGCTTTCGTGGCGATGGCGCGCGGCAGCAGACCATCGTCTTCGCCCTCGTAATGCTCGCGCGCCAGCGCGACCACCCGATGCGCCGCCTGCCGGAACAGCCCGCGCCGGTCGGCATGGGTCGCCAGAAGCGAGCCGTTTCCGGGCAGCGCGAGGCCGATCGCCTCGGCCAGGCAGTTCATCGAATTGGCGGTGAACATGCCCGAGCACGACCCACAGGTCGGACAGGCATTGTCCTCGATCGCCTGGGCGGCATTGCCCTGTTCCGGGTCGAAGGCGGCGACATAGGCCAGGATCGGATCGACCCGCTTGACCTCGCTCGAGCCCGGCAGCCGCCCCGCCTCCATCGGCCCGCCCGACACCAGGATCGCCGGGATGTTCAGCCGCAGCGCCGCCATCATCATCCCCGGCGTGATCTTGTCGCAATTCGAAATGCAGATCAGCGCGTCGACGCAATGCGCCTTGGCCATGTATTCGATGCTGTCGGCGATCAATTCGCGCGAGGGCAGGCTGTAGAGCATCCCGTCATGACCCATGGCGATGCCGTCATCGACCGCGATGGTGTTGAACTCGCGCGGGATGCCGCCCGCCGCCCAGATCTCCTCGCAGACCAGCCGGCCGACCTCGGCCAGATGGACGTGTCCCGGCACGAACTCGGTGAAGGAGTTCGCCACCGCGATCACCGGCTTGCCGAAATCCTCCTTCTTCACGCCCGATGCCAGCCAGAGCGACCGCGCCGCCGCCGCCGTCTTGCCCTCGGTCACCTTCGCTGAACGCAGCTTCGCCATGGTCTCCTCCCCCGGTTCGCACGAGCTCAGCATGGCCCACGGCCCGGGCGCCTTGCAATAACCGAAAGGAAGGAACGCTGCGGCGCAGTTCGCGAAACCGGCCAGGATCAGCCGTAGAGCGCCTTTGCCTGCGAGAAGGACAGAAGCTTGCCGCGTTTCTCGTCCCACAGGTGCAATCGGGCGCATCCCAGGCTCTCGCGGATCGTCATGCGGTTCGCCTCGTCCAGCGCCTTGTGATCGCGCAACACCTCGGGCAGGCGATAGAACGGGATGCGGCTATAGAGGTGGTGCACATGGTGAATGCCGATATTGGCGCTGATCCAGCGCAGCGGCTGCGGCAGCACATAATGCGAACTGCCCTCGAGCGCGGCATCGTGCAATTGCCAGGCCTCGTCGCTTTTCCAATGGGTGTCCTCGAACTGGTGCTGCACGAAGAACAGCCACATCCCCGCCGCGGCCGCGATCAGGGTCGAGGGCAGGAATATCAGCACCACCGCCATGACACCGCCGAAATACCAGATCGCCGTCAGCGCCGCGAAGATCGCGATGTTCGTGCCCATCGCGCTGACCCAGTATTTCGTCCCGTCCATCAACCCGACCGGCACCCGGTTCTGCAGCAGAAACAGGTAGATCGGCCCAAGCACGAACAGGACAAACGGGTTGCGGTAAAGCCGGTACATCAGCCGCTGAAACGGCGACAGGGCGCGGTATTCCTCGATCGTCAGGGTGTGAATATCGCCGATCCCCCGTTTTTCCAGATTCCCGGCCGAGCTGTGGTGGATCGAATGCGTCCGCCGCCACACGTCATAGGGGGTCAGCGTCAGCACGCCGATACCGCGGCCGACCCAGTCGCTCAGCCCACGCTGACGGAAGAACGAGCCATGACCGCAATCATGCTGAATGGTGAACAACCGCAGCAAAAAGCCTGCGTTCACAACCGAAAGCCCGAAGCTCAGCCAGTAACTGACCGACAACGCCTTCCAGGCAAGCACCCAGAGCAGAAGAAAGGGGCCCAGGCTGACCGCCAGCTCGAACAGGCTGCGCATCTGGTTCGGCTCGCGATACTGCGCCAGCGTCTTGACCCAGTCGCGCCCGCTCCTGGGCTCCGCGTCCGGAACCGGCGTCGAGGTTCGGGCTTTTTCCAAGACTGTCATGTGCCTGCTTTTTTCTGCTCGGGCAAACCGATAGACGACCTGCCCAGCATAGCAAGCGATATGTTTCCATTTCTTTAGAATGGGCCACGATGCCGCGGTTTCGGGACGGTGTCCCGGGCCTCAGCCCAGCTTCGGATCCGCCACCCCCGGCCGCCCGTCGAGGCTCAGCGCCGCCACCGGCGCCGGCGTCTCGGCCACCACCTTGCCGCGCCGCACCACCTGCCGCCGCGTGGCGCGCAGCCGGATCGCCTCGATCGCGTCGCCGGCGTGTAGGATGTTGAAATCCGCCCGGCACCCTTTGGCGACGCCATAGCCTTCGAGTCCCATGATGCGGGCCGAATTCACCGTCACCGCATCGAAACACCAGCGGATGTCGGCCATGCTGGACAACTGCCCGACATGCAGCGCCATCAGCGCCACGTCCAGCATGTCGGCGCGGCTCAGCGAATACCACGGGTCCATCATGCAATCCTGGCCGAAACCCACGGTGATGCCGGCATCCGCGCAGCTCGCGCACCCGAAGGTCATGCCGCGCCGCTTGGGGTAGATGTCGTGCCGGCCCTGCAACATGATGTTGATCGCGGGGTTGGGGATGGCGTGCACCCCCGCCTCGACCATCAGCGGGATCAGCTTCGAGACATAGTAATTGTCCATCGAATGCATCGAGGTCAGATGGCTTCCGCCACCCGTCCCTGCAACCCCAGCCGCTGCGTCTCATAGGCCAGCGTCTCGATATGGCGGCTCATGGGTCATCGCTTTCGTCGCGTGCATGTCGACCATCAGCCCCGCTCGGCCGCGATCTCGCAGAGCGCCGTGACCGAGAGTCGCCCCATCCGCCATGGTGCGCTCGAAATCGGGATGCGCCGACCACATCGACCCCCATGTCGAGCGCGCGCAGCGCTATTCGCCATCGCCGTCGGATCGCGAAAGACGCCGTCCTGCGGAAAGCCACCAGTTGCAGGTCAGTAGCCCTTCACCTGCTCGCGCACCTCCAGCAGCGCCTCGACCCCTTCAACTCGTCGTCGCAGGTATCGACATGGCTGCGGATCGCCCCGATCCCTGCGCCACCGCCAGATCGCAGTATTTCAGCGCCCGCGCGTGACGATCTCGTCCACCGTCTGCAAGGGCTTCAGCTCGCCCCAGAGCGCGATCCCTTCCAGCAGCGTCCCCAAGACGTTCATCCGCGGCCGCCCAGGCTCAGCGTCGCGTCCATGTGGAAATGCGGATCGACGAAGGGCGGCGCCACCGAACGCCGCCGGCGTCGATCACCTGCCCCCTCGGCCGCGATCCCGGGTTCGACCCCACGATCACACCGGCCTCGCAGGCGATATCCACCCGGGCGCCGTCCACCAGCACCGCGTTCTTCACCAGCAGATCGACCATCACCTTTGCCCCTTCCGCCACGGCACCAACAGCGCCCTTGGATAATCCGCCCGCCGGGCCACCACGACCAGGGCGATGATCGACAGGATATAGGGCATCATCAGAAACACCTGCCCCGGCACCAGCGCCCCGGCCTCGGTCGTGCAGCCGCACCTGAAGCGCATCGAACATGCCGAACAGAAGCGCCCCCAGCAAGGCCTTGCCCAGCTGCCAGCTGGCAAAGATCACCAGCGCGATACAGATCCAGCCCCGCCCGTTCACCATGCCGAAGAAGAAGGCATCGAAGGCGCTCATGGTCAGAAAGGCCCCGCCCAGCGCCATCAGCGCCGATCCGGCCACCACCGCGCCGATGCGCAGCTTCATCACCGACAGGCCTTGCGCATTCACCGCATCCGGGCTGTCCCCCACCGCCTTCAGCGCCACGCCCAGGGCCGTGCGGTCCATCACCCACCAGACCACAGCCACCAGCACCAGCGCCAGCGGTCAGCGCCGTCTGCTGGAAGAGGACCGGCCTGACGAAGGGCAGGTCCGACAGGATCGGAATATCCAGCGGCTTGAACGCCTCGATCCGCGGCGGGCTGGACACCTGCGGCAGCGCCGTGCGATAGGCGAAGCTCGCCACCGAGGTCGCGAACAGCGTGATCCCAGGCCGCTGACATGCTGCGACAGGCCCAAAGGCACCGTCAGCACCGCATGGAAAAGAGACCGGCGCCCCGACAGCGCCGCCACCACCACCCCCAGCCACAAGGGCAGGCCGAGCCAGACCGCCATCCAGCCCGACATCGCGCCGACCACGAAGATGCCCTCGATCCCGAGGTTCAGCACCCCCGCACGCTCGCACAGCAGCCCCCCCAGCACACCGAAGATGAGCGGCGAGGCGATGCGCGAGCTGGCGGCCCAGAAACAGTCGGTCAGGAAGATGTTCAGAATGTCCATCATGCCTCGGCCCTCCGCGCGAAGCGCAGCCGCCGTATTGCGCGAAGAACCCGCCCAAGAGCACGCAAATGAGCGACATCGACACCGTCAGATCGGCCAGAAAGCTCGACACGCCCATGGCCCGGCTCATGCTGTCGGCGCCGACGAAGACGCTGGCCACATAAGCGCCGCCAACACCACGCCGGCCGGGTTCAAACGCGCCAGCATCGCCACGATGATGCCGGTATAGCCGAAGCCGGGCGACAGATCGGCGGTCAGGTATCCCTTCAGCCCCGCCACCTCGCTCACCCCCGCCAGCCCGGCCAGCCCGCCCGAGGCCAGCGCCACCGCGATATAGACCCGCGTCACCCCCAATCCGGCATGGCGCGCGGCCTCGCGGTTCTCGCCCACAGCGCGCAGCTTCAGGCCCCAGACCGTCCGCGTCATCACCACCAGGCCACAGCCGCCAGCACCAGCGCCACGATGAACCCGGCGTGCAGCCGCATCCGCGCCATCAGCACCGGCAGGACGGCGCTTCGACGATCGGTTCCGATTGCGGCCAGCCCAGCCCCATCGGGTCCTTGAACGGGCCTTCCAGCATCATCTGCACGAAAATGAGGATGATGAAGTTCAGCAGAAGCGAGGTCACAACCTCATCCGCCCCGAACCGCGTCTTCAGCGCGGCCGGAACCAGCATCCCCAGACCCCCGGCCAGCGCCCGCCAGCAAGACCAGCGGCACCATCAGAACCGCCGGCCCGTCCACCATGCCGGTGCCCACCCAAGACCGCCGCCAGCGCGCCCAGATACAATTGCCCTCGCCGCCGATATTCACAGCTTGGCGCGGAAGGCGACCGCCGCCGCCAGCCCGGTGAAGATCAAGGGCGTCGCCCGCGTCAGCATCTCGGTAAAGGTGAAGAGCGATCCGAACACGCCCTTGAACATCTGCGCATAGGCCGGCAACACCGGCGCCCCGGCCGCCGCCAGCGGAATGGCCGCCAGCGCCAGCGCCACCACGGCGGCCAGAACCGGCACCAGTGCCTGCACCGGTTTCGAGACATTCTCGCGCGGACGATCTCGATCATGCCGCCGCCTCCGGTCCGGTTTCTGGCCCGTGCTGCCCCGCCATCAGATACCCGATCTCGGCCCGATCCCGGCTCGCGGTTTCGCGCAAATGCCCGTCATGCATGACGAAAATCCGGTCGGCCAGGCTCAGCACCTCGTCCAGATCCTCGGAAATCAGGATCACCCCGCGCCCCGGTCGCGCGCCTCGAGCAGGCGGCGCGAGACCTCGGCCGCGGCGCGGAAATCAAGTCCCGCGTCGGCTGATTGGCCAGGATGATGCCGGGCGCATTCTCCAGCACCCGCGCCAGGATGAGCTTCTGGATATTGCCGCCCGACGAGCTTCGGCCCGGCCTCGACGCCCGGCCCGCGCACGTCATAGGCGCGGCTCAGCTCCTCGGCATGGGCCCTGATCGCCGCCTTGCGCAGGAAGCCCGCGCGCGACACATCCGGCGCATCGAGCCGCTCCAGAACCAGGTTCTCGGCCACGCTCAGCGTGCCGACCACGCCGTCGTGATGCCGGTCCTCGGGGATGCGGCCCACACCGGCGCGCAGCGCCTCTTTCGGGCTCAGCCCCCGGCGGCCGACGCCCCCCAGCACGATCTCGCCCGCCTGCGGCCGAATGAGCCCCGACAGCACCCGGGCAAAGGCGCTCTGCCCGTTGCCCGACACGCCCGCGATGCCGATGATCTCGCCGCCATGCAGGGTCAGGGACACATCCCTGAGCGGCCGCATCTCCTTGCCCGGCGCCACCGACACGCCATCGAAGCGCAGCACCTCGGCGCCCGGCCTCCCCGGCACGCGGCTTGGCGCGGCGTGATCCTCGCCCACCATCATGCGGATGATCTTTTCCGCATCGGCCTCGGCCGTCGCCATCTCGCCGGTCTTGCGGCCGTGACGCAGCACCGCGATCCGGTCGGAAAAGGCCAGCACCTCGCGCAGCTTGTGCGAAATGAAGATGACCGACAGGCCCTCGGCCACCATCCCCCGCACGGCGGCGAAGAGCGTATCGGCCTCCTGCGGCGTCAGCACCGCCGTGGGTTCGTCCAGCACCAGAATGCGCACATCGCGGTAAAGCGCTTTCAGGATTTCCACCCGCTGACGTTCGCCCACCGACAGATCGCCGATCCGCGCGCCCAGCGGCACCTTCAGCCCCGAGCGCTCCATCAGCGCCGTCAGCTTCTCGCGCGCCGCGCCCCGGCGGCGGCGCAGAGCGAACAGCGGTTCGGTCCCCAGCAGCACCGAATCCAGAACCGTCAGGTTCTCGGCCAGGGTGAAATGCTGGTGCACCATGCCGATCCGCGCGTCGATGGCGGCCTGCGGCTGACCGGGCGGCAGGATATGCTCCTGCCCGGCCGCGTCGAACACCACCACCTCGCCCGCATCCGGCACATATTGCCCGAAGAGCATGTTCATCAACGTCGTCTTGCCGGCGCCGTTCTCGCCCAGAAGCGCCAGAACCTCGCCCCGCGCCAGGTCGAGGTCGATCCCCTCGGCGGCCAGCACCGAGCCGAACCGCTTGGTCATGCCGCGCAGGGCAAGAACCGGCTGCACTGTCATGGCTTTCCCCCTGCGCACCCCGAAAGGCGCGCCAACGCGGGGACGGCGGAACCCCGGCCGCCCCCGGCCCTGTCACTGATCGGACACCGGCGCGGCGTCGTTCACGTTGACCCGGAACAGCCCGTCGCGGATCTCGGCCTCCTTGGCCTCGACCGCCTTCAGCACGTCCTCTGCCACCAGATTGCCGTCGACCGTGATCGAGCCGCCGCCATAGCCCATGAAGCTGTATTGGCCGTAATCCGCCGCCTCGAAGCCGCCCGCCGCCACGGCCGCGATGGCCCGGTCGATGGTCGGCTCCATATGCCAGATCGCCGAGGCCAGGATGGTGTTCGGGTAATCGGCCGAGGTGTCGATGACGTTGCCGATGGCCTTCACGCCACGCTCCACCGCCGCATCCGAGACGCCGAAGCGTTCGGCATACATGATGTCGGCGCCCTTATCCATCAGCGCAAAGGCGCTTTCCTTGGCCTTGGGCGGATCGTACCAGCTGTCGATGAAGTTCACCAGGAACTTGACCTCGGGGTTGACCGAGCGCGCGCCCTCCATGAAGGCGTTCATCAGCCGGTTGACCTCGGGGATGGCATAGCCGCCGACCATGCCGATCACGTTCGATTTGGTGGTCGACCCGGCGATCATGCCGGTCAGATAGCTGGGCTCGTGGATCCAGTTGTCGAAGACGCTGAAATTCGGCGCCACCGGCCCGAAGGACGACCCCATCAGGAAGGCGGTTTCCGGGTAGTCGCCCGCCACCTTGCGCGCCGCGCGCTCGAGGCCGAAGACCTCGCCCACGATCAGCTGCTGACCGGCCTCGGCATATTCGCGCATCACCCGCTCGTAATCCGTGTTGGCCACGTTTTCGGAAAAGACATAGTCGATATCGCCGCGCTCGGCCGCCGCGTTCAGCGCCTTGTGGATGCGGCTGATCCATTGCTGTTCGACCGGCAGCGTATAGATCGCCGCCACCTTCACCTTCTCGGCCGCGGCCACGCCGGCGGAAACCGCCAGCCCCGCCGCCGCCGTCGCCGCCAGCATCAGCCGGCGCGTGAATGTCATTGCCTTCATGTCAGGAACCCCCTTGTTGCAGCTTCCGAACCCTGCCGGATTCGCCTTGTTTCAGGCAAGAGAATTTCTGAATTTGACCATTGGGTCAATTTTTTCCCGAAACTCCGCCCGTTTTCCCGGCGCGCCGCCCGAAAAACCGGCAATTCCACCCCGGCCCCCAGCGAGGCGCGCACGCCAGGGCGCGACGAGCGACCGGTCACAAGGGCCAGAAGATCGGGATCAGCGCACTGGCCAGCACCCCGACCGACAGGTTCAGCGGAATGCCCACCTTCATGAAATCGGTGAACCGGTATCCGCCGGGGCCATAGACCAGCATGTTGGTCTGATATCCGATCGGCGTCGCGAAGGATGCGCTGGCCGCCACCATCACCGCCACCACCAGCGGCCGCGGGTCCACCCCCATGGCCTGCGCCAGTCCGATGGCGATGGGCGTCACCACCACGGCGACGGCATTGTTGCTCACCATCTCGGTCAGCAGGCTGGTCAGCAGATAGATCGCCCAGACCACCAGCGCCCCCGGCAGCACCGACAGCCCCGGCGCCACCGCCTGAACGATCAGCTTCACCGCCCCCGACGCCTCCAGCGCCGCACCGATGGCCAGCATGGCGAAGATCAGCGCCAGCAGCCGCCCGTCGATGAACGAGAACGCCTCGTCCGCGTCGATGCAGCGGGTGATCAGGACCACCGTCACCGCCAGCACGCTGAGCAGGAAGATCGGCGCCACCCCGAACCCGGCCAGCGCCACCACGCCGACCAGCGCCGCCACCGCCACCGGGGCATGGCCGCGGCGATAGGCCCGGACCGAGGGTTGGCTGACATCGACCATGTCCATCTCGGCCGCCAGCCTCTGGATATCCGCCGGCGCCCCTTCCAGCAGCAGCGTATCGCCGACCCGCACCACCAGATCGTCCAGCTGCCGGCCGATATTCTGGTTCTTGCGATGCACCGCCAGCGGATAGACGCCGTAACGCCGCCTCAGCCGCATCTCGCCCAGGCTGCGCCCCACCATCTTGCAGCCCGGGGTGATCAGAACCTCGACCGTGGTCGTCTCGACCGCGCTGACCTGATCGACCGGGCGCAGGCTGCGATCCTGCTGCAGGCTCAGAAGCTCGGCCATCTGGGTGCGCAGCACCACCCGGTCGCCCGGTTCCAGCACCACCCCGCTCAGGTCGCGGCGCAGAGACAGGTCGCCGCGAATGACGTCGATCAGCCGCACGCCCGCGCGCTTGAACAGCGCCACCCCCGTCACCTCCTGCCCGATCAGCTCGCTGCCCGGCGGGATCACGGCTTCGGAAAAGAACTTCATCTTCGAGCGGTCGCTCAGAAGCATCGCCATGCTGTCGCGGTCGGGCAACAGCATCGGCCCGAAGAAACGCAGATAGATCATGCCCCAGGCCACCAGCACCACGGCCAGCGGCGTCACCTCGAAGATCGAGAAGGGCCGCATCCCCTGGGCCCGCGCCACGCCATCGACCAGCAGGTTGGTCGAGGTCCCGATCAGCGTCAGCGTGCCGCCCAGAATGGCCGCGTAACTCAGCGGAATCAGCAGCTTCGAGGCCTTCATCCCCAACGTCCGCGCCAGTTGCACGAAGACCGGGATCATCACCACCACGACGGGCGTGTTCGACACCACCGCGCTGGCGACGATGACGAATCCCAGCAGGAAGCCGATGGCCAGCGCCGGATTGGTCCGCGCCTGCGCATCGGCGAAACGGGTGAAGGCATCCAGCGCGCCGGTCCGTACCAACGCCCCCATGACGATGAACATCGCCGCGATGGTCCAGGGCGCCGGGTTCGACAGCACGCTCAGCGCGTCGTCATAGGGCAGCACCCCCAGCGCCAGCAGCACGGCGGCACCGGCGATGGCCACCACCTCGGTCGGATAGACCTCGCGCAGGAACAGCACGAACATCGCCGCCACCACGCCCAGCGTGACCAGCGCCTGTCCGGTTTGACCGATCTCGAAGAAACTCATCATGACACGCGGTTCCCGGGGTTAGATCGCCCCATCCTCGCCCGGGCCGCGCAACTGCGCAAGCGGCGCGCTTTCCCGCGGCTGAACAAGGAACAAACCCGCCAGCATCAGCGCCAGCGCCGCCCAGAACCCGGTGGCATAGCTTTCGCCCAGCACGATCATCGCCCAGATCACGCCGAAGCCGGTGACCAGATAGCTCACCTGACCGGCGAAGACCGGCCCGGCCCGCTGCACCAGCCAGACGTAAAGCGCATAGATCAGCGCGTTGATCACCGCCGACCCGACCAGCGCCGCATCCGGCAGCCCCCAGGGCGGGCGCGGGTCGATCCAGTGGCCGGTGACCCAGGCCAGCGGCCCGGTGATCGCCATGCCGACCAGCGACGCGCCGCACAGAAGCTCGAGCGTGCCGGCGCCGCCGGTGCCGCATTTCGCGACGAAATTGCCCTCGAGCCCATAGAAGAACGGCGTGATCAGCGCGATCAACAGCCAGGGCAGCGAGACGCCGCTCAGATTGTCGCCGGGCCCGGTCAACAGCGCCACACCGCCCAGCCCGCAGACCAGCCCCAGAAGGCGCAGCCCCGAGAACCGGTCGATCCCCAGCGCCAATGCGATGGGCAGGGCGAACATCGGCACCGCCGCGATGACCAGCGACAGCACGCCGGCGGGCAGATGCCGCGCCGCCTCGTATCCCGCCACCGCCGGCAGGATCATCCCCAGCAGGGCAATCGCAAGATAGAACCCCAGCTGGCGCGGGTTCAGCGGCAGGCGCTTGCCCTGTCCGGCCAGGATCGCGCCCAGGATCGTGGCGGCAATCGCCTCGGACCAGAAGATCAGCCCGAAATGCCGGTATCCGTCGCTGACCGCGATCTTGGTCAGCGGCTGGGTCAGGCCCCAGCTCGCCCCCATGAAGACCAGAAGCGCGGTCAGCCGCAGACGCTGTGTCACGGCCCCGCCTGCTCCAGCCGCCCGCCCTGGCGCACCATGGCGATGCGGGTGGCGCGGCCGGTCTTGTCGTCGGTCTCGACGAAGACGCCGGACAGCGTGGCCTCGCCCAGCGCCGGGGTGAAGCGCGTCTTCGACATGCCGGTCACGAAACGCCGCATCGGCTCGGCCGTCTCCATGCCGATGACACTCAGATAGTCGCCGCACATCCCGGCATCCGACAGATGCGCCGTGCCGCGCGGCAGGATCTGCGCATCGGCGGTGGGCACATGGGTATGGGTGCCGACCACCAGGCTGGCCTTGCCGTCGCACCAATGGCCCATCGCCATCTTCTCGCTCGTCGCCTCGCAATGCATGTCGACGATGGTCGCCTGCACCGCACCGCCCAGCGGGTGCGTCTTCAGCACCGTCTCGATCGCGCCCCAGGGGTCGTCGAAGGCGCGCTTCATGAAGACCTGGCCCAGCACCTGCGCCACCAGAACCTTGCGCCCGCGCCGGTCCTCGAACACCCGCGCGCCGCGTCCCGGCGCCACCTTGGCGAAATTCAGCGGCCGCACGATGCGCGGCTCGCCTTCGATGAACTGCATCATGTCCTTCTGGTCGAAGGCATGATCGCCCAGCGTCAGGCAATCGGCGCCGGCCTCCAGCAGCAGCCTGGCATGTTCGCCCGAAAGCCCCATGCCGCCGGTGGCGTTCTCGCCATTGACCACGACGAAATCCAGCCGCCAGTCCACGCGCAGGCGCGGCAGCATCTCGATCACCGCCTGGCGCCCGGCCCGGCCCACGACATCGCCCAGAAATAGAAGTCTCATGCCCCACCCCTAGGGCCAAGCAAGCCGAGAGACAAGGCCGTAGGCCGGGCTTCAGCCCGGCACCCGGTCACCTCGATCTCACCCGACCTGATAGCGCGCCTTGTGCGCCACCGGAAACGCCACCGAGCGGGCAATGAAACAGACCTTGCCGATCTCATGGTGGATGGCATCCGCCTTTGCCAGGTCTGTGCCCGCCGCCACCCGGATCCGCGGCCTCAGCGTCGCCCCGGTGAACCGCCCCGCGCCCGAGGCCTCGCTTTCGCCATGCCCCAGCGGGCTGTCCTCGTAGGACAGCACCGTGATCCCGGCATCCGAGGCCAGATGCAGATACCACAGCATGTGACAGGCCGAGAGCGCGGCGATCAGCATGTCCTCGGGGTTGTGCAGCCCCGCGTCGCCCCCCAGCCGCGGATCGTTCGAGCAGGGGATCGCGGGCTTGCCCGGCGTCCGCACCTCCCATGTCCGGTCATAGGCGCGGTAATGCGCCGTGCCCTCGCCCCGGTTGCCGGTCCAGACGACCCTGGCCTCGAAATCATGCGCCTCGGACATGCGTGTTCTCCCCTTCGCTCGCCCCCAAACGAAAAACCGCGCCCCCCGGGGGCGCGGCTTTCCTTCGTCACATTCACCGGCCGGCTCAGGCGGCGCGGCCCAGCAGCACCTCGTCCACCTGCTTGGCGGCGGCAACCTCGTCGCCACCGGCCACGGCGGCCACTTCGCGGGTCAGCCGCTCCAGCGCCGCCTCATAGAGCTGACGCTCGGAATAGCTCTGCTCGCGCTGGTCGTCGTTGCGGTGCAGATCGCGCACCACCTCGGCAATCGCGATCAGGTCGCCCGAGTTGATCTTCTGCTCGTATTCCTGCGCCCGGCGCGACCACATCGCGCGCTTGACCTTGGCCTTGCCCTTCAGCGTCTTCATCGCCTGGCTCACCACGTCGGGGCTCGACAGGCTGCGCATCCCGATCTCGGCCGCCTTGTTGGTCGGCACCCGCAGGGTCATCTTGTCCTTCTCGAACGAGATCACGAACAGCTCCAGCTCGAAGCCGGCGACCTCCTGCTTCTCGATCGACACGATCTGGCCCACACCATGGGCCGGATACACGACATAATCATTCGGACGAAACTCCGATTTCTTCCCTTTGCTCATGCAATTCTTTCCTCAGCATCGCAGACATAAAGACCTTTGCGCAGGCTCGCTTGCCAATCCGGCGGGCACCCATCCCTCCGTTCCGGCTGACTTCGTCGCAAATAAACCCATCCATGAACGGCAGCTCGGATGGATGGGGTCATGCAGGTCTCTTCATTTGTGAAGTTTGTATAACACGAATCGCCACCGATTCAAAGTGCCGCGGGATCACGTCCGCGTTTTTCCCTGCCCCGCAAGGCGTTTGGCCTGCCTGACGCGAATCCGCGTCGGAGCCGAATCAGCCGCCCTCGCCGGGGTTTTCCGAGAAATACTTGTCCAGCTTGCCGGTCTCGCCGTCGCGTTCCTCATAGCCCGGCAGCGGGTCCTTCTTCGAAATGATCACCGGCCACATTTCCGAATATTTCCGGTTGAATTCGACCCACTTGTCCATGTCCGGCTCGGTATCGGGGCGGATCGCGTCGGCCGGGCATTCCGGTTCGCAGACGCCGCAGTCGATGCACTCGTCGGGATGGATCACCAGCATGTTCTCGCCCTCATAGAAACAGTCCACGGGGCACACCTCGACGCAGTCGGTGTATTTGCAGGCAATGCAGTTATCGATCACGACATAAGTCATATCCGGGCATCCATCCTTGAAGATATCGGGGCCCTGCCTAATTCAGACGCCCGGATCAATCAAGCACCTCTCTCGCCGCATTGGCTCACAGCCCCGTGTCGCCGCCCTTCAGCGCCTCGACCGCCCGCCGGTCGCGCTTGGTCGGGCGCTCGCCGCCGCCCTGCGGGCGCGGCGCGGCCTCGGGCTCGGGCGGCGGGGTCAGATCGTCATAGAGCGCCTGCGCCTCGGGCGCCGGGCCGCGCCGGGTGCCGGGGGCCATGATGCGCACCACCCGGATGACCCGGCCCTGCGGAAAGGTCAGCACGTCGCCCGGGCCCACCGATTGCGCCGGCTTGGCGACCTTGGTGCCGTTCACCCGCACATGCCCGCCCGAGACCAGCTTGGCCGCCAGCCCCCGGGTCTTGAAGAACCGCGCATACCACAGCCACTTGTCCAGCCGGATCTTCCCGGCCGAGGCGGTATCGGGCAGCGCGGCCAAACCTCAATCCTTGGTCTTCAGCCCCATCAACGCGGCGGCGAAGGGGTTGTCGGGGTCGATCCGGTCCGATTTCCTCGGCCCGGCCTCGAAGTTGCGCGCGCCCTGGGGTTTGCCCTGGGGCTTGCCGCCGGGCTTGCCCTGCGGTTTGCCGCCCGGCTTGCCCTTGCGGCCGCGCGGCTTGCCGCCCGGGCGGGTGTCGTCGGACCGCCCCTCGCGCGGTTGACCCTGACCCTGACCCTGGCCCTGGCCCTGCGTCTGCCCCCGGCCACGGCCCTGACCGCGCCCCTGCCCCCGGTCGCGGCGCTGGCCGCCCCAGGTGAAGGTATAGAAGACCTCGGCCTCGGGTTCGGCCGGCGCCCCGGCCTCGGCTTCCGCCGCCTCGGGCTGGGCCTCGGGGATCGCTTCAGGTTGCGCCTCGGCGGCGGTGGCCTCGGGCTCGGCCACGACAGCAGCCTCCGCCCCGGCCTCGATGCCGGTCTCGACGCCAGGCTCCGCCGCAGGCTCAGCGGCGGCATCGGCCGCCGGCCGCTGCTTCTCGCGCTCGGCCTTTTCGGCCCGATATCCCAGGCCCTGCATCAGCTCGGCGAACTGGTCCAGCGTCAGGCCGGTGATCGACAGCATGTCGGGCTTGGCCTCGAATCCCTTGCGGCTGTCCTCGGCGCGCAGCATGTCGGCCAGACGCTCGAGCATGTCGATGCGGATCGCCCGTTCGCCGGCGATGCGATAGCCGCTCATCGCGTCCACCCCCGGCTCGGCGCCCTGCGGCGCCGGCACCGTCACCAGCCCCGGCGGCGGCGCCTCGGGGAACTCGGCCAGCCCCTTCGACAGGCCCCAGAGCACCAGCCTGAGCCGGGTCGGCGCGGGCTTCAACAGCAAGGGCAGGAAGATGGTGAACTGCCCGAACCGCACGCCGTGCTTGCGGAGAGCGCCGCGCGCCTCCTGGTCCAGCGCCTTCACATCCTCGGCCACCGCCTCGCGCGGGATCACGCCCAGATTTTCGACCAGCTGGAAGGCAAAGCCGCGCGCCATGCCGGTCAGGGTCTCGTCTCGGCTCAGGTTCATCAGCGGCTCGAACAGGGTCGCCACCTTGCGGTCGATGAAATGCTGCAGGCGGCGGGTGACCTTCTGCACCACCTCTTCGCCGGCCTCTTCGTCGACGAAGGCCTGCACCTGCGGCTTCATCGGGTCTGCCCCCGCCACCAGCTTGCCGACGGCGCTGTCGCCCCACATCAGCCCGCCCTGTTCGGTAAAGTCGATCTCGGTATCGGGCGAATTATAGAACCGGTCGGCGCGCAGGTTGAAATGCGGCTTCAGCGCCTGCATCCCCGCCTGTTGCAGCGTCTTGGCTTCCTGTCCGCCGCCGGACTTGTCCACCGCGAAACGGAATCCTTCCAGACGGCCGACCACATGGCCTTCGACCGTCACTTCACCCTTGTCGTTCACCTCGGCCACCAGGGCCTCCTTCTGCTTGAGCCGCCGCAACAAGACACTTGTCCGCCGGTCCACGAATCTTTGCGTCAGCGCGCCATGCAGCGCATCCGACAAACGATCTTCTACCGCGCGGGTCTCGCCGCGCCAATGGTCAACGTCGCGCAGCCAGCCCTTTCGCTGCGCGACATAGGTCCATGTGCGAATAAAGGCCAGACGTTTCGACAATGTGTCAATGTCGCCATCCACCCGGTCGATCCGCTGCACCCGCCCCGCGAACCAGTCGTCCGGGATGCGGCCCCTTTCGTGCAGAAAGCCGAACACCTCGCCCAGAAGCGCGGCATGTTCGGCATGGGAAATGCCGCGAAAATCCGGAATCCGGCAGACATCCCACAAAAGCCGGACCGATTGCGCGTCCGAGGCCCTGGCGCGCATCTCGGCCTCGTCGCTCAGCGCCTTCAGCGCCATCAGGTCATCGGCCTCGCGCGCCTTGACGAACCATTCGCTTTCGGGCCGCTCCTCGAGCGACCGGATCAGCGCATCGAGCGTGCCGAAGCGCAGGCCCGAGTTCCGCCACTGCAGCTTGCGAATGGGCGTGAAGCTGTGGCCGGTGATCGCCTCGACCACCTCCGGCTCCAGGTCCGGCGCCTCGCCCGTGACGCCGAACGTGCCGTCGCTCATCCCGCGCCCGGCACGGCCGGCGATCTGCGCCAGCTCGTTCGGCGCCAGCGCGCGCATCCGCCGCCCGTCGAACTTCACCAGCGACGAAAACGCCACATGGTCGATATCCAGGTTCAGCCCCATGCCGATGGCATCGGTGGCGACCAGGAAATCGACCTCGCCCGACTGATACATCTCGACCTGGGCATTGCGGGTGCGCGGGCTCAACGCCCCCATCACCACCGCCGCGCCGCCACGCTGGCGCCTTATCAACTCGGCGATGGCATAGACGCTGTCGACCGAAAACCCGACGATGGCCGAACGCGGCTTCATCCGCGATATCTTCTTCGGCCCGGTATAGCTCAGCTGGCTCATCCGCTCGCGGCCCACGAAAACCGCCCCCGGCACCAGCGCCCGAATGGGCCCGCGCATCGTGTCCGAGCCCAGGAACAGCGTCTCGTGCAGCCCGCGCGCGTTCAGCAGCCGGTCGGTGAAGACATGGCCGCGCTCGGGATCGGCGCAGAGCTGGATCTCGTCGACGGCGACGAAATCGGCGCCCATGCCCTCGGGCATCGCCTCGACCGTGCAGACCCAGTATTGCGCCCGCTCGGGCACGATCCGTTCTCGCCGGTGACCAGCGCCACCACCCTGGGTCCGCGCGCCGCGACGATCTTGTCATAGACCTCGCGCGCCAAGGGGAACGCAGCGGCAACCCGATGACACCGCTCCTGTGTCCCAGCATCCGTTCGATGGCGTAATGGGTCTTGCCGGTATTCGTGGGCCCCGAGAACCGCAACGATCCGCCCGTCTGCGCGCATGGGTCTTCCCCGGTCCTGACAGGCCTCAAAGCTGGGAGCCGTTCATCCCGCTCGAGCTGCTTCACTCTGCTGCGCCTCTTCATGCTGCGGATAGAGATCGAGCACAAGCCGATAGGCGTCATAGGCCAGACCGGCTGGTCGACCTGCTCGAAGACCGTGCCGAGGCCGAAGATCGCCTCCGTATTGCCGTGGATTCAGCAGCAGCGCCTGCTCCAGCGCCTCCACCGCCGGACCCAGCCGGCCGGTCAGGGCCAGCCCCTGCGCCAGCCCGTTCCAGCCCTCGGCGAAATCGGGGGCGTGATCGGTCAGGGCGGTGAAATGCTCGATGGCGGCGGCATAGTCCTCGGCCTCCAGCGCCTTGCGCCCGCGCTTCAGAAGCAGGTCCATCGCCGGCGATCCGGATTGCGACCAGGCCATGCCGATCTCGCGGTCGATCCGCGCCGCATCCACCGCATCGGCGGTTTTCAGCCGGGCGAACAGCTCGTCCAGCCCCGCCTCCTGCGCCGCAAGCGGTGCGGAAATCCCCACCGCCAGGGCGGCTGCCGCGACGACAGGTTTGAGATTGATCCGAAACGTGCTCATAGTGGTTCCGAGTTTAACGCCAGTTCGCGGCGCTTGTCAGCCCCGGACGACATCTCGAAAGGTTGAAAGACATGAGCGCAGTGATCGACGCGGCCGTGGCCACCCTGAACGAAAAGCTTGGCGGCGGCGGCTTTGCCGGCTCGGCCAAGTTCGTCATCGAAGGCGAAGGCGCCATCATGCTGGACGCAGACGGCGCCCGCGCCGCGGACGAACCCGCCGACGTGACCCTGACCGCCGAGGCCGACACCTTCCAGGCGATGATGGAGGGCGACCTGAACCCCACCGCCGCCTTCATGTCGGGCAAGCTTTCGGTCGATGGCGATATGGGCCTGGCCATGCAACTGGGCGCCGTCCTGAGCTAAGCCATGGAAAGCGCGCCGTTTTTTGCAGCCATCGCGGACGGCCCCGAAGACGGTGCCGCCTGGTGGCTCCGGGCCGAAGACGGCGTGCGCATCCGGATCGGCGCCTGGGGCCGGGATGCGGCCCTCGGCACGGTGCTGCTGTTTCCCGGCCGCACCGAATATGTCGAGAAATACGGCCGCACCGCCCGCGCCCTGGCGGCTCGCGGGCTGGCCACGCTGTCGATCGACTGGCGCGGCCAGGGCATCGCCGACCGGCTGGTCGAGGACCCGGCAACGGGCCATGTGCACTGGTTCTCCGACTATCAATTCGACGTGACCGCCTCGCTGCAGGCGGCCCGCGATCTCGGCCTGCCCGAACCCTACTATCTGATCGCCCATTCGATGGGCGGCTGCATCGGCTTGCGCGCGCTGCATGACGGCCTGCCGGTCAAGGCCGCCTGCTTCACCGGCCCGATGTGGGGCATCGGCCTGGCCCCGGCCACCCGCCCCGCCGCCTGGGCCATGGCCTGGGGCGGACGGCTGCTGGGGCTCGGCCATGTCTATGCCCCCGGCACCAATGCCACCGGCTATGTCGCGACTGCCGATTTCGAAGACAACCTGCTGACCACCGACCTGGACATGTGGCTCTATATGAAGGACCAGCTGGTCGCCCATCCCGAGCTTCTGCTCGGCGGCCCCTCGCTGCGCTGGCTGCACGAGGCGCTGCGCGAATGCCGCGAACTGGCCTCGATGCCCTCGCCGCCCGTGCCGGCGATCGCCTTCCTCGGCTCGAACGAACGCATCGTCGACACCGCCGCCATCCACGACCGCATGGCACGCTGGCCCGGCGGCCGGCTGGAGATGATCGAAGGCGGCGAACACGAGGTGCTGATGGACGGGCCCGAAACCGAGGCCCATATCCTCGACACCATGCTGACCTTCTTCCGCGAAACGCCTGGCCCTGCCTGAGGCGGTTTCGCTGCAGGCCCTTGCGGGCCGCGCCGACCCGGTTCAAGCGGCCCTCGCTTCGCTCGGGCAAAGGGGCTGAGCTGACGCTCGGTGCTCGAGGACGGCAAGGCCACATCCCAGGGTCGACCCTCGGGGCCGCAACGCCACCGACATCGCGATATCTTCCCGGCAAGCCCTGACCGACCCGCGCAACCGCCTCCGCCTCTCCCTTTCATCTTCCAACAAATACCCTCCCCGTCGGCCACGCCATCGCCCGCACGACAGCCCGGCGCGGAGGACGGGCGCGGGTGTGGGCGGGGCGCGCCCGTCCTCCGCGCCCCCTCCTCCGGCTTTCCCCGCTGCCCCTTGAGCCCAAGGCCCCGCCGGCTTATCTCTTCCCAACCCGCAGAACATGAAAGGCGCGCGCCATGATCTCCCTTCCCTTCCCGATGCCAATGCCGCAAGCAAGGATCTGGGCGCTCTGCCGGAATGGAACCTCTCGGACCTCTACAGCGCCGACGACGCCCCGAACTGACCCGCGACCTCGGCTGGTACGAGACTGAGGCCAAAGCTTCGCCGCCGATTACCAGGGCAAGCTCGCCGGCCTGTCGACCGACGAGATGCTGACCGCCATCCAGCGCCTGGAAAAGATGGACAACATCGCCGGCCGCATCATGTCCTATGCCGGCCTGCGCTATTATCAGCTGACCGTCGACGCCGCCCGCGCCAAGTTCATGTCCGACTGTCAGAGCGCATCATCAACGCCTCCTCGGCGCTGGTTCCCTTCTGCTCGAATTAACCAGATCGACGACGACGCCTATGCCGCCCTTCTGGCTGCCAACGCCGATCTGGCCCGCTACAAGCTCCGTGCTCGACCGCCAGCGCGCCATGCGCCCCTATCAGCTCTCGGACGAGCTCGAGACCTTCCTGCACGATCTCGGCGCCGTGGGCGACGCCTGGGAGAAACCCCTTCGACGAAACCACCGCCGGCCTCGAGTTTACCGTGATGGGCGAGACCTACAACATCGAAGGCACCACCAATTTCTATGATCGACCTCGACCGCGCAAAGCGCGAGGCGGCCTCGCATGAACTGGCCCGAGTCTTCACCGCCAACATCAAGACCTTCGCCCGCGTCCACAACACGCTGGCCAAGGAAAAGGAAATCATCGACTGCTGGCGCAAGATGCCCACGGCCCAGACCGCGCGGCACCTCTCGAACGATGTCGAACCGCAAGTGGTCGAGGCCCTGCGCAACGCCGTCGTCGCCGCCTATCCCAAGCTTCCCAATTGCCATTACGAGCTGAAGGGCACGGTTCGCCTGACCGGATGCGTCAGCGGGGACTTCAGTCCGCGCTGCTGCCCATCGAAGATCCTCGCACCGTGACCTGGGACGAGGCCTGCGATGTGGTCATGGGCGCCTATGCCGGCTTCGACTTCGCATGGCCGAGATCGCCCGCCGTTCTTCGAGCGCGGCTGGATCGACGCCGTCAAACCCGGCAAGGCCTCTGGTGCCTTCGCCCACCCCACGGTGACCAACGTCCACCCTACGTGATGCTGAACTACCTCGGCAAACCGCGCGACGTGATGACGCTCGCGCATGAGCTGGGTCACGGCGTTCACTCAGGTTTTCTGGTTGCCGGCCAGGGCGAGATGCCGTCGTCGACGCCACTCACCCTGGCCGAAACCGCCAGCGTGTTCGGCGAAATGCTGACCTTCCGGGCGCCATGCTGACAAGGCCGCGACGCCCGAACAGCGGGTCCTTCTGGCCGGCAAGGTCGAGGATGATGATCAACACCGTCGTCCGCCAGATCGCCTTCTGGCAGACTTCGAATGCAACCCACGCCGCCCGGCGCACGGGCGACCAGACCCCGACGACATCAACGCCATCTGACGTCGGTTCAACCGAACTGGCCGGCTCTCGACTTCATGGACGGTACAGGACCTCTGGTCCTACATCCCCACTTCGTCCACTCACCCTTCTACGTCTATGCCTATGCCTTCGGCGACGGTCTGGTGAACGCCCTACGCCGTCTACGAAGAGGCGCCCGAGGGCTTCCAGGGACAAGTATTTCGATGCTGAAGGCCGGCGGCTCGAAGCACCATTCCGAGCTTCTGGTTCCCGGCCTCGACGCCTCCGACCCGAAATTCTGGACAAGGGGTCTGCTGACTGCGGGCTTCACGATGAGCTGGAGGCGAGCGGAGGGTGAGCGGCGGACCGGCGCACCCGACCACCTCGTAGGGTGGGTGCTTGCACCCATCGCCTGCCTTGCATAAGACACCTGCCCCGCCAAACAAATCCCTGACACAGCCCACTCGGGCCCGCCGGGGGGCTCAATCCCGGGAAAGCACTGATGGCAGGCACGCCTTCAATACAGACACACAAACGACCGTTTTTGCCGGGGAGGCCTTTGTCGGGAGCGTCTTGGCAACCTAGTCCCGGATCCGCTACGGAGCGCGGCCCTGTTCAGACGGTCTCAAAATAGGTTCTGGAAGACCGCGTTCTCCGAAACTCGGCTGGTGCTTCCAGATTGCGCCAAACCTAACCAAGCCCGGGCGATCCAATCAGCGGCTTGCATAGTCTGATAGCGGTGGCTTTCGAGTTGGAACGGTGGCTCAATCAAGCTCCGGCGCGGCGTTGAGCCGTACATGCTTACGGAAGCATGCGTGATCAGCGATGATCGTTGGTCATGTTCGTCCAGTGCCATGAGGAACTTCTCAGCGGGCTGGCAATCCTCCGTACAGTGCTGATCAATGCGCTTGATAGTTTCTCGAAGCACATACCCATATGAACTGATTGGGATTAGTGCTTGGGGCTCAGACTTTGAGCCCCCAACATAGAACATGAAACCACCTGATTTCTGTATCTCCTTGTTGAACAGCTTGAAACGTGAACTCCTTAGCTCAGGATACTTTGGTGACGTTCTGAACCGTGTACAAGCTCGAGCCCTTCTTTTCTCCCAAATGGCTGGATGACTTCCGGAACGGTCGATTCCGAATTGCGGAGTTCGCATTTGCGTTGGAAAAACCAAGTACCGAAGCTGCGCACCTCTTCGATCGGCAGGACGAACCCTGCCAAGCTGAAGACCGGGCTGTCATTGTGCTTGATCGGTACATGATGGCAACGGTGACCAAACCGTCCAAATACGCGATGTAGGTCACAAATAATCTCCAAATGACGAAAGCCCACGCCGGTACCGGAAAGTGGGCAACCACATTGCGCCTCGAACAGCTATCTATGCGGCGAGCTTCATATTGTCAAGTCCAAGGTTGCGCTTCGAAGCTCACAGCACGCTTAGGACAGTGAGAAGGTGCCAAAACTCATACGTTTCTGCCACCGGCGAAAACCACCGTTCACTCAATTTCCTCACTTCAACCGACCGTCCTTCGACCCCCGCCGGTTGATCCCGCCGCGCTGCACCGCCCGGCCCTGATGCTCGCTCGCACAGTCGATGCAAAGCTTCACCCCCGGCAAAGCCTTGCGCCGCGCCTCGGGGATCTCCTCGCCGCATTCGGCGCATTCCCTGAGGCCTCGCCCACCGGCCGGGCCTGCGCTTCGTCCAGCGAGTCATCCTGAAATCGAGGCCTCGATCTGTTCGCTGACCGCGCCGTCCTTTGCCCAGCCGCCCGCCATGGTGCCGCTCCCTTGCCGTTACCTGACCAACATAGAGCGCGAACGGCGCCCGTCAAACGGCCCGCTCACCACAGGAAGCGGAACGCCCGACGCAGCTCGCTCGACGCTGCCGCTCCGATACCAGCGGCCATGCGCCACGATCACCCGCTCGGGCCCCCAGCCAATCATCCGCCCACCGCGTCGCGCAACTGATCGTGGTGGCCCGCGAAGGTCGCCCGGCAATGTCGCGGCGGCGTCTTACCGTCGGGGCCGAAGGATCCCCGCCAGCCGGGCCGCGACCCGCATCCACCACCGCAGGTTCCGGGCCTCGAAATTCTCGATCAGGTCGGTCAGGATCAGCAGCCTTCGTCGCGGTGAAAGAACACCGCCTCGCGATGATCTTTCGAGCTGCGCACGATCATCTGGTCAATCCGCCGGCCCAGTCGGCCCCTGGCCGCGTCGCCCAGATCGTGATCGAAGGCGATCACCATGCCGCGCTTCGCCGCCCGCTCGGCCACGCCTGGCGCGGCCCAGTGGTGGCCCGGAAACGCCGCCTGCCAGCTCTGGACATAAGCATAGTGAATCCAGTTCGGCGCCACCAGATGCGCCACTGGGCCCAGCGCGTCACCTCGCGCGCAGGCCTTCGGTCAGCTGCGTCGGCGAATGCACCCACACATCGCCGCTGGCCAACCGCACCACCGTCGCCCGGGTCGAAAACGGTATCCCATAGGAACTGGGATCGCCGGCCTGTCGATCAGCCAGATCTCCGGCCCCACCGGTTTCAACGTGTTCAGAGGCTCTGCAACTCCGTCGCCATGCCGCGTAGGGTGGGTGACAACCCACCACCGCGTCAACCGGATTTCGTAGGCCGGGGTTCACCCGCACCTGCTCACGAAACGCGCCACCCAGCGCCTGCCGATCAGATCCCGCGTCTCTTCCACGCCATAGACCGCGGCGAAGCCACCGAAACGCGGGCCTTGGCTGGCCCCCAGGCAGACCTCGTAGATCGCCTTGAACCAGTCGCGCAAGGGCTCGAACCCGTGGTTCTTGCCGACCGCGAAAACGACCGATTGCAGGAACTCCTCGTCGCCGAAATCCGCCTCCGGCAGCGCTGCCTCGACCCCCTCGGCCGCGTTCTTCCGCGCGATCTGCTCCAGCGCCAGCCCGGCATCGCCAAAGGCCGCCGCCAGATCGGTCAAAGCCGCGCGCTCCTGCTCGGTCGGCGCGCGGAACTGCTTCTCGGGCTTCACGAAATCGTTGAAATAGCGCACCGCATAGCCGGCCGCCGCATCCAGCCCCGGATGCGTCTCGGGGGTGGCATCGGGGGCGTATTTCGCGATGAAGCCCCAGAGCACCGCCTTGTCCTCGGCCGAGGACGCCGAAGCCAGGTTCAAGAGCATCGAGAACGGCACCACCATATCCGACACCGGCACATCGCCCGCGTGAATATGGTAAACCGGGTTGGCCAGCTTCTGCGCCTCGTCCTGCCCCGGATAGGCGCGCAGCTGCTGGTGATATTCGTCCATCGCCCGCGGGATCACGTCGAAGAACAGCCGCTTCGCCGTCTTCGGCTTCTGATACATGAAATAGCTCAGCGACTCGGTCGAGGCATAGGTCAGCCATTCGTCGATCGAGATGCCGTTGCCGGACGACTTGGAAATCTTCTGCCCCTTGTCGTCGAGGAACAGCTCATAGGTGAAATGCTCGGGCGCAGGCGCGCCCAGGATCTCGCAGATCGAATCGTAGATCGGCGTGTTGGTGGAATGGTCCTTGCCATACATCTCGAAATCGACGCCCAGCGCCGCCCAGCGGGCGCCGAAATCGGGCTTCCATTGCAGCTTCACATGACCGCCGGTGACGGGCAGCGTCCATTCGCGGCCGTCCTCGTCGTCGAAGGTGATGGTGTAGTCTTCCGCGTTCACCGCCTTCATCGGCACATAGAGCACGCGGCCGGTTTCCGGATGGATCGGCAGGAAGATCGAATAGGTCTGCTGACGCTCCTCGCGCAGGCTCTTCAGCATCACCTTCATGATCGCATCGTATTTCTCGACCGCGCGCTTCAGCACCTCGTCGAACTGGCCCGAAGCATAGAACTCGGTCGCCGAATAGAACTCGTATTCGAAGCCGAAGGTGTCGAGGAACCGGCGCAGCATGGCGTTGTTGTGGTGGCCGAAGCTCTCGAACTCCTCGAACGGATCGGGGACCGAGGTCAGCGGCAATTGCAGCGCCGCGCGCAGCCTGTCCTGGTTCGGCACGTTGCCCGGCACCTTGCGCATCCCGTCCAGATCGTCCGAGAAGCAAATCAGCCGCGTCGGGATGTCGCTGATCACCTCGAAGGCCCGGCGGATCATCGTCGTGCGCAGCACCTCGCCGAAGGTGCCGATATGCGGCAGGCCGCTGGGCCCATAGCCGGTCTCGAACAGCACATAGCCCTTCTCGGGCGGCGCGGTCTCATAGCGTTTCAGCACGCGGCGCGCCTCTTCAAAGGGCCAGGCTTTGCTCTCCATCGCGGCGGCGCGCAGGTTCGACATGAGGGTTCACTCCGATTCTGATGCCCCGGCTTCGGCCAAAGGCTTGGCGTTCCTATTGTGCTGCAGCGCAGAGGTCAATATTTACAGGGGGCAAGACCACCGCCCGAAGGAGCGACCATGACCGACGACATCTCCCACCCGCTTTCGCCGCAGGACTGCCTTGTCGCGGTGATGATCGCGGTTTCGGCCTCGGACGAGAACATCCGCACCGCCGAGCTGGTCAAGATCCAGTCGGCGGTGAACAACCTGCCGGTCTTCGCCGATTACGATATCGACCGGATGCAGGTCATGGCCCAGACCGTGTTCGACCTGTTCGATCAGGAAGACGGGCTCGACGCGCTCTTCGGCCTGGTGCGCGACAACCTGCCCGAGCGGCTGAACGAGACGGCCTATGCCCTGGCCTGCGACGTCGCCGCCGCCGATGGCAGCCTCGGCGCCGAGGAACTGCGCCTGCTGGAAGAGATCCGCTACGAGCTGAACATCGACCGGCTCCATGCGGCGGCCATCGAACGCGGCGCCCGGGCGCGGCACCTGCCGGCCTGATCGCCGTGCGGCTGGCCGCAACCCTTCTGCTCTGGCTCTGCGCCGCGCCGGTCCTCGCCGGCCAGGTCGAGGCGCGCATCGACCTCTCGGACCAGGAAATGACCGTCTTCCTGGACGAGGTCGCGCTCTACCGCTGGCCGGTCTCCACCGCCCGGGCGGGCAAGTTCACCCCGGTCGGGCTCTATTCGGTGCAGTCGATGAAGCGGCGCCATTACTCGACGCTCTATCACAACGCGCCGATGCCCTGGTCGATCTTCTTTTCCGGCAATTTCGCCATCCACGGCACCAACCAGACCGGCCGGCTCGGCACTCCGGCCTCGGCCGGCTGCGTCCGGCTGCATCCCGAGAACGCGGAAACCCTCTATAATCTGGTTCTGGAAAACGGCCGCGCCAATACCCTCATTCACATCGTGGAATGACCCCGCCCCGTCGGGCGGGCGCCAACCCATCCCATGCGGGTAGGGTGGGGTTTCAGCCCACCACCGCCCTCATGTCCCGTAAAGCGCGCCCCAGCGTTCGATCAGCTTCTACTGCAACTGCTTCGCCCGCTTGTTCCAGCCGCGCGCGCCGCCAGGCGCTGCTCGCAGTCGCCGCGCTTGATCTGGGCGCGGGCCTTCTGATCGGCGGCGAAGATCACCGAAGGCCATCTCGGTGCCGTCGCGCGCCACGATATAGCCCGCCAGGCCGCTCACGAAATTCAGCGTGCCGGTCTTGGCGAAGACCTGGATCGGATGGGTCTTGTTCACCTTGCCATTGTCGTGGCGCATGTCGATCTTCTTCAGGATCGGCTTCAGCGTGCCCTCGGTATGGGCCCGCACCAGCGCCTGGGTCAGGTCCGCCGCCGTCAGACGCGATGCCTCGCCCAGCCCGGAATGATCGACCAGCCGCGCGCCCCGCATCCCCAGCGCCTGAGCCGCCCAGCCGTTCATGGTCTGCGCGCTCGCCCTCAGCGATCCCGGGTTGCCGCCCCGCGCCCGGGTGGCGGCCAGGCCCACCATCTCGGCGGTCAGGTTGTTGGAATATTTCAGCATGTCGCGCAGCACCTCGCGCAGCTCCACACTCGTCTGCCGCACCAGCGCCTTGCCCGCCGGCAAGGCCCGCGCCGCCTGCGGCCGGCCCATCGCGATTCCCTGGGCGGCCGCCAGGGCGCGGAACGCCTCGCCGGCATAGATCTCGGGCTGGCGCACCGGCAACCAGCGCGACCCGCCCTTGCCCAGCGCCTTGCTGGCCACGGTCCAGTATTCGGCGCCGTTCTTCTCCTGATAGGTATAGACCGGCAGGTCCCGGTTCACGATCTGCATCTTCGCCACGCCGACCTCGGGGCGATACCGGTCCGACCGCGCATCCATCGCCGTGACCCAGCCATTGGCGCCGCGCTTCCATTCGAAATGCACCCGGTTGAAGTTCAGCGCGATGCCGGAAATCGCCGGGTTGTATCCGACATGGTCGGGCTGATCGCGGTCGATCTCGTGCAGCTGCGGCAGCGCCCCGCCCCAGACCTTGAAATCGCCGCTCACCCGGCTCACCCCGGCCGCCTTCAGCCGCCGCGCCATATCGGCCAGCATATCGGTGTCGAGCGTCGGGTCGCCGCCGCCGGCCAGCACCAGATCGCCCTGCAGCACCCCGCCCGCAACCGGCCCGGTGGCGATCAGATCGGTGGTGAACCGATGCCCCGGCCCCAGCACATCGAGCGCGTAAAGCGCCGTCACCGTCTTGGTCACGCTGGCGGGCGGCTGGCCCAGATCGCCGTCATGCGCCTCCAGCATCAGCCCGGTCCTGGCATCCGCCACGGCAAAGCCCACCTGACCGGCGCCCAGCCCCGCCGCCCGGATCAGCGCCTCGGCCGCCGGCACCGCCGCCTTCGCCGCCGCGGGCGCCGCCGCACCGCTACCGCCGCCGCCCGGCCGCAGCACGGGGCGCAAGGACTGCGCCGGCGCATTGGCCAAGGCGCCGCTGGCGATGCCGGCCATGGCGGATGTCAGGAAAAACCGTCTCGAAATGCGCTGCCTCATGGCCGCGACTTAACCCCAAGCGCGCGGGTTCATCAAGCGCCCAACCGGGCCCCGCCGATCACTTTCGCGCTCCGCCCGCGTTTCCAGCGGGCCCGCCCCAGCCGCCCCGCGCCCGGATCTCGCTCGACGAGATATCGACCATCGGCAGGTTGACGAAACACCAGCGCGGCGCCGGCCCCTGCGCCAGCAGACGGCTCTGCCGCCCGCTCAGGCGGGCAAAGCCATAGATCTCGGCCGCCCGCGCATGGCGCGCCGCCGTCCGCTGCCCCGGCCGCGCCATCACCCCGATCGGCACATGCTCCATGATCCAGCGCCAATCCTGCCAGCGGTCGAACTGGCTCAGATTGTCCGCCCCCATCAGCCAGACGAACCGCACCCCCGGCCGCGCCCGCATCAGCGCCTTCAGCGTCTCGGCGGTGAACCGGGTTCCCGCCCGCGCCTCGAAATCGCTGATCTTCACCCGCGGATGCGCCATCACCTCGCGCGCCCGCGCCATCCGCGCCTCCAGCGGCGCCGGCCCGTGCCGTTTCAGCGGATTGCCCGGGCTCACCAGCCACCACAGCTCGTCCAGCGCGAACCGCTTCAACGCCTCGCGGCTGATATGCACATGGCCCGCATGGGCCGGATCGAACGACCCGCCCAGCAATCCCACCACCCGTCCCGGCGGCGCATATGGAAGCCGATGATCCATGACAGGCGTTTCTCGCCTCCCACCCGGCCCGCTGTCAACGCGCAACCGTCCGGCTCACACCCGATCCGCCCCTTCATCTGACCGGAAATATCCCGGGGGGGTTGGGGGGCTGGCCCCCCAAAGCATCGCGCCATGCCGCATTGCCCCCGCTCGCGCCACAGGCTATCTAGGCCGCCAACCAGACCTTCACCCAAGACGCGCGAGTTTTCCATGGCCAACCACAAATACGTCTATTTCATGCAAGGGGTGTCCAAGACCTACCCGGGCGGCAAGAAATGCTTCGAGAACATCCATCTCAGCTTCCTGCCCGGCGTGAAGATCGGCGTCGTCGGCGTCAACGGCGCCGGCAAGTCGACGCTGCTCAAGATCATGGCCGGCCTCGACACCGATTTCCAGGGCGAGGCCTGGTCGGCCGACGGCGTCCATGTCGGCTATCTGCCGCAGGAGCCCGAGCTCGACCCCGCGCTCGACGTGCGCGGCAACGTCATGCTGGGGGTCGCGGCCAAGAAGGCCAAGCTCGACCGCTTCAACGAGCTGGCGATGAACTATTCCGACGAGACCGCCGACGAGATGGCCGCCCTGCAGGACCAGATCGACGCCGAGGGCCTGTGGGATCTCGACGCCCAGGTCGATGTCTCGATGGAGGCGCTGCGCTGCCCGCCGGACGAGGCCGACGTGACCTCGCTCTCGGGCGGCGAAAAGCGCCGGGTGGCGCTCTGCAAGCTGCTGCTTGAGGCGCCGCAGATGCTGCTTCTCGACGAACCCACCAACCACCTCGACGCCGAAACCATCGCCTGGCTTCAGCAGCACCTGATCGACTACAAGGGTACCTGCCTGATCGTCACCCACGACCGCTATTTCCTCGACGACATCACCGGCTGGATCCTCGAACTCGACCGCGGCCGCGGCATCCCCTACGAGGGCAACTACTCGGCCTGGCTGGAACAGAAGGCCAAGCGGCTCGAGCACGAGGCGCGCGAGGACAAGTCGCGCCAGAAGACGCTGGAGCGCGAACTGGAATGGATGCGCCAGGGCGCCAAGGCCCGGCAGTCCAAGCAGAAGGCCCGGATCGACCGCTATAACGAGATGGCCAACCAGTCCGAAGCGAGAAGATCACCCGCGCCCAGATCGTCATCCCCTCGGGACCCCGGCTGGGGGCAAAGGTGATCGAGGTCACCGGCCTGTCGAAACACATGGGCGACAAGCAGCTGATCGAGGATCCGTCGTTCAGCCTGCCGCCGGGCGGCATCGTCGGCGTCATCGGCCCCAACGGCGCCGGCAAGACCACGCTCTTCCGGATGCTGACCGGGCAAGAGACGCCCGACAGCGGCACGGTGGACTATGGCGACACGGTGAAGCTCAGCTATGTCGACCAGACCCGCGACGCGCTGCCCGCCGACAAGACGGTGTGGGAGGTGATCTCGGACGGCCAGGACATCATCGCGCTGGGCGATGCCGAGGTGAACTCTCGCGCCTATTGCGGCGCCTTCAACTTCAAGGGCGGCGACCAGCAGAAGAAGGTGAACCTGCTTTCGGGCGGCGAACGCAACCGTGTCCACATGGCGCGGCTGCTGAAATCCGGCGGCAACGTGCTGCTGCTCGACGAACCGACCAACGACCTCGATGTCGAAACCCTGCGCGCCTTGGAAGATGCCCTGGTCGATTTCGCCGGCTGCGCCGTGGTGATCAGCCACGACCGCTTCTTCCTCGACCGCATCTGCACCCATATCCTGGCCTTCGAGGGCGACGCCCATGTCGAATGGTTCGAGGGCAATTTCGAGGATTACGAGGAAGACAAGAAACGCCGGCTCGGGGCCGACGCGCTGGAACCGAAACGGTTGAAGTTCAAGAAGTTCACGCGGTGATTTGCCCGCCCGCCACGAACCCGTAGGGTGCGCAATATGCGCACTCTACGCGGCGACACGCCCCAAACGCATGTCCCGATGCACCGAGGAATAGGCCCAATCCTCGGGCCGCTCCACAAACCCGTGCTTCACCGGGTTGGTCCAGCAATAGCGGATCGCCGCATTCACATCGGCCTCGCCGCGCAAATGATGCTCCCAAAACCGCCGCTGCCAGAGTCCAACCTCGCCCTTATCCACTCGTAGGCCGGGGTTCACCCCGGCATACCTCCCGGTAGCTACCACCGGCAAACGGGGTGGCGGGGTGAACCCCGCCCTACGCAGGTCCCGCGAAAACCGCGCCTTGATCGCGCCCCACCGCGTGGAATAATCGCTGTCCCCCTCCGGCATCCGCCAGACGCAATGCATATGATCCGGCAGGACCACCCAGGCCAGTATCCCGAACGGCCGCTCGGCCATCGTCGCCCGCACCGCACCGCGCAGGCGCACCACCTCGTCCACCAGCAAGGTCGATCCCCGCTCGGCCAGGCAGACGGTGAAGAACACCGCCGCCCCCTCGATCCGCCATCTCAGATAGTCCGACATGCCGCCACCCTGCCCGCATCCTGGTTAACAGCGGGTTAAGCCAAAAGGATTGAACCGGCCGCGGCCCCGGCCCGACCCACGGTCATCGAACCCGAAATCAGGAGAGCCCCGATGACCCAGCCGCCCCCGACCCCCGTCTTCGTCCCGCCGCCCCGCCCCGCGCCGCGCAAACCCTGGCGCTTCACCGACTGGGCCGCGATCTGAGCCCGAACGCGGGCACAATCCTGGCTGTCGCGCCGAATTCCCTTGCCATTCTCACCGCCAACCCCCATATCGGCCCCGCAGACGTTATTCTTTTTCGACCCACTGTCTCCCTTCAAACGGCGTTCAGTCTTTCGATCCAGACCGACTACGCCAGGTTGCCGCAGGTCCGCGGGCAACGCTCATATTGGAGACTACGGATATGGCCAACGGCACCGTGAAATGGTTCAACAGCACCAAAGGCTTCGGCTTCATCGCCCCTGAAACGGGCGGCAAGGACGTCTTCGTCCACATCAGCGCGGTCGAGCGCTCGGGCCTCTCGGGCCTCGCCGACGATCAGAAGGTCACCTTCGATGTCGAAGCCGGCCGCGACGGCCGCGAGGCCGCGATCAATATCGCCCTGGCCTGAGCCCAGGCCCCGATCCATCGGGAACGAACATCCGACGCGGCCCCGAAACGGGCCGCGTTTTGCGTTTCGACGCACCTGCCGTCCACCCGACGCGCGCCGCGACCCCCGCCCCGCCGCGGCCTTGCTCCATCGCGCGCCTCCGGCGCGCCGCGTTCCCGCCTCGGTCCGCCCGGAAACCGGTTAACGATTTCGTGCGATGCGTTGAGCTAGCCTTCGTTTTCGGCTATCGAATCCCCAGATACCCAACGCCACACCTTGCCAGTGCCACAACACGAGGGCCCAGCCGATGTTCACCCGCCGCCATTTTCTCGCCACCGCCGCTGCCGGCGCCAGCGCCAGCCTCGCCGCCCCGCATGTCGCCCGGGCGTTCGAGCTGAACCCGGTCTTCACCCCGCAGATGGTCAAGATCGGCCCGGCCTATGCCCCGGGCGAGCTGCTGATCCTGCCCAAGGCGCATTTCCTCTATTTCGTCACCGGCCCGCGCCAGGCCATGCGCTATGGTCGGCGTCGGCAAGGCCGGGCTCGAATTCACCGGCCAGGCGGTCATCCAGGTCAAGAAGGAATGGCCCACCTGGCGCCCGACGCAAGAGATGATCGAACGCGACCCGGCCCATTACGGCAAGTTCAAGGATAACGACTATGTCCAGCCCGGCGGCCCCGGCAATCCGCTCGGCGCCCGCGCGCTCTATCTGTCCAGAACAACCGCGACACCTTCTTCCGCATCCACGGCACCACCCAGCCCTCTTCGATCGGGCAATCGGTGTCGAACGGCTGCATCCGCATGATCAACGAACATGTGATCGACCTCTACGGCCGCGTTCCCGTCGGCACCAAGGTCACCGTCCTCTGATCCCCGCGAAAGGCGCTCCCATGTCCTATACCCTCGACCGCATCATCACCGGCGCCAGCTTCGACGAGGTCGATGCCCGCACCCGCAAGGCCCTGGCCGATAACGGTTTCGGCGTGCTGACCGAGATCGACGTCAAGGCGACGATGAAGAAGAAGATCGACAAGGACATGGACGATTACCGCATCCTCGGCGCCTGCAACCCGAACATGGCCTGGCAGGCCATCGGGCTCGAGCCGCGGCTGGGCTCCATGCTGCCCTGCAACGTCATCCTGCGCAGCACCGACGGCGGGGTCGAGGTCTCGGCCATCGACCCGGTCGCCTCGATGCAGGCGATCGAGAACGACGCTCTGCACGCCGTCGCGGGCCAGGTCCGCGACATGCTGCAAAAGGTGGTCGACGCGGTCTGATCCCCGCCCACGGGCGTGCCCCGGACCCGGTCCGGGGCCTCTCGCCCCTATCCCTTCACCGGCCGCGGCCGCCCGTCGGCGTCGATGGCGACATAGGTGAAGACGCCCTCGGTCACCTTCTCGCGCGCGCCGGTGATCTGGCGCAGCGCCCAGGCCTCCAGACCGATCGCGACCGAGGTCCGGCCCAGCCGCGCCACCCGCGCATAGACGCAGAGCACGTCGCCCACCTTCACCGGCCGCACGAAGGTCATCTCGTTGACGGCCACGGTCGCGACCCGGCCGCGCGCCTCCTCGATGGCCACGATGCCGCCGGCGATGTCCATCTGGCTCAGCACCCAGCCACCGAAGATATCGCCGTTCACATTCACATCCGCCGGCATCGCCACCGTGCGCAGCGCCAGATTGCCCATCGGCTCCTCGGGCTTGTCCATGTCCGTCCCTCCATTAACCTTCGGATAACCCTTATCCGTTATCATCGCCGGCAAACCAGCGTTTTGCGGTCGGCGGTTCCCCGCCCAGCCCGGTCGAACCGCCATGCGACAGCCCCAAGCGTGCCTCATTCTCGGCGCATTTGGGGTGGAAAACGGTCACCAACAGGGCGCGAATTGGAAGCTGAAAGGGACAATATGGCACTTGTCATCGTGATCATGTCGGGGATCGTGGGGATGTTCACCGCCCTCATCGCTCTCTTCGGCTTCGATGTCAGCCTGTCCCAAGCCGTCGCGCTCTATCTCGTCTCCTCGATCGTCCCCGTCGCGCTGGTCATGGCCGGGCTCTATCTGCACATGCAGATCACCCGCGTCATGACCACGCACGACGCCCTCGCCGAAGCAAACCGCATCCGGCGCTGATCCTCCAAGGTCTTCGATAAGGGCAGGGCGCGCTCAGACCGCGCCCTTGACCCATTGCACGATGGATGCCGCCGGCATCGCCCCCGATTGCCGCGCCTTTTCCCGCCCGCCGCGAAAACCCGCCATGGTTGGAATGCCGCGAATGCCATAGGCCTGACCGGCCTGCGGATACTCCTCGGTGTTCAGCTTCACCAGCCGCGCCTTGCCGTCAAGCTCTTGCGCTGCCTTGGAAAATTCCGGCGCCATCATGCGGCAGGGGCCGCACCACGGGGCCCAGAAGTCCACCACCAGCGGCAGGTCGTCATTGCGCGCCGCCTTCTGCAACGTGGCGAAATCCACCTCGGCCACCTTGCCCGAGACCAGCTTCGCACCGCAGGTCCCGCATTTCGCCCCCGCCGACAGCTTGTCGCCCGGCACCCGGTTCACCTGGCCGCAGTCCAGACAGGTCAGTTTCATCGCTTGGGCCATCTCAGCCTCCAGATTTCATATTCGATTTGCAATATATGAAGTCGCGGCGCAATTTGAAGCCCCTTTCATCTTTCTGCAAATACTCGAATCCGACACCCGCCACCGGCACCGCCGTCACCGCTTCAGCACCCGGTCGGTCAGGTTCTGCCGCCCGGCGACGATCGGCGCCATGACCTCGGCCAAACCGGCATCGCCGGCCGTCAGCAGCTCAAGCTCGTCCAGCCGGTTGGCCGCCACCAGCGCCAGCGCATCGTCGCGCAACGACCCGTCGGCGCGGCGCGGCATCCGCGCCACCGGCTGCACCAGCTCGGCCTTGTCCTCGGGCACAAGCGCGCGCAGCGCCTGCGGGCTCAGGTCGGTCTCGACGAAGGCATAAAGCCCCACGCCCCGCGCCGGCAGCGCATAGGTGCAGAGCGCCACCTCGCCCAGCCCCTCCAGTGCCGCGCGCACCGCCGCGCCGTCGCGGGCGATCCGGTCTTCGGTGCCCTCGCCATCGGACCAGTTCATCAGCCGCCGGGTGACGAAATTATAGGCCCGCTTGCCCGTCGCCATCCAGATCCGCGACGGCAAAGCCTTGCGCGCCAGCATCCGCCGCTCCGACGCGGTCAGCAGATGCGGCGCGAAATTGCGCTTCTGCTTCAGCAGATGGCGCAGATCCTCGCGCGCCATCACCCGGAACAGCTTGCCCTTCCTGCGATGGACCGAGGCCAGCTGAAAGTCGATCACCGCCGCCCGGCCCTCGGGCGTCATCAGCCAGTTCTGCGGCTTGGCGTTGTCGTAATGGGTCACCCCCCGGCGCCGCATCTCGCGCAGAAGCCGCCGCGCGTCGCGGTACCATTCCGCCCGGTCCGGCCGCGCCAGCTGCAAGGGCGTCCCATGCGACCACGACCTGAGCAGCCCCACCCGGTCGGCGCGCAACAGCTGCGGCACGCCCTCGATCCCCTTCACCGCACGCAGGCCGCGCACCTCCTTGCGGGCCAGGACCAGGGCGATCAGCCGCGCCCACCAGGGCACCCCGTCCAGCTTGCGCAACACCACCTTGGCGCCCGGCTCCTCGGCCAGATGCCCCGCGATCGTCTCGGAGAAGACGTCGCGCTTCAGCACCGTGTCGGGCACGAAGGTCAGGGGGTCGGGGGCGTCGGCCATCGGGCAATCCAAAAAGAAAATCCGGGGCCGTGATAGCCCCGGATTGCGTTCGCGTCCACGACAGGATCAGGCGTTGTCGTTCGACCAGCCCGAAACCGCCTTCACTTCCAGGAAGTCCTCGATGCCAAAGACGCCGCCCTCGCGGCCATTGCCCGATTGCTTCATGCCGCCAAAGGGCGACCCCGCGCCGCGCGACTGGCCGTTCATCTCGACCATGCCCGAGCGCAGCTTGCGTGCCATCCGGTTCAGCCGGGCGCCGTCCTGGGTCTGAACATAGTTGGTCAGCCCATAGGGCGTGTCATTGGCGATCTCGATCGCCTCTTCCTCGGTATCGAAGGGGATCATGGTCAGGACCGGGCCGAAGATCTCCTCGCGCGCGATGCGCATCTGGTTGTTGGCATCGGCAAACACCGTCGGCCGCACGTAATAGCCCTTGTTCAGCCCCTCGGGCCGGCCGGTGCCGCCGGCGACCAGCCGCGCGCCCTCGTCGATCCCGGCCTGGATCAGGTCCTGGATCTTGGTCCATTGCGTCTCGTTCACCACCGGGCCGATATGGCGGCCTTCCTCATGGGCATTGCCGACCTTGACCGAGGCCGCGACCTCGGCCGCGATCTCGACCGCCTGGTCATAGACGCCGCGCTGCACCAGCATCCGGCTCGGCGCGTTGCAGCTCTGGCCGGTGTTGTTCATCATGTGCAGCACGCCGCGCTTCACCGCCTTGTCGTCGGCATCGTCGAAGATCACGTTGGCGCCCTTGCCGCCCAGCTCCAGATGGACCTTCTTCAGCGTGTCGGCGGCCGCCTTCGAGATCAGGATACCGGCCCGGGTCGAGCCGGTAAAGCTGACCATATCCACATCGGCATGGCTCGACAGCTGGCTGCCGACGCCGACACCGTCACCATTCACCAGGTTGAAGACGCCGGCGGGGAAGCCCGCCTCGTCCATCATCTCGGCGAACAGCATCGAATCGAGCGGCGTTTCCTCGGAGGGTTTCAGCACCATGGTGCAACCGGCGATGGCGGCGGCGCCCACCTTCAGCGTCACCTGGTTCATCGGCCAGTTCCACGGCGTGATCAGCGCCGCGACGCCCACCGCCTCATAGATGATCCGGTCGTTCGGGGCATGATCGCCCAGCGGGCGCACGAAATCGAACTTCTTCGCCGCCCTGATGAAGTTCGACAGGTGCCAGGTGCCCGCGCCCACCTGCTGGGTCTTCGACATGTCGACCGGCGCGCCCATTTCCAGGCTCATCGTCTCGCCCATCTCGTCGGCGCGGCGCTTGTAGACCTCGAGCAGCTTCTCGACCAGCGCGATCCGCTCTTCCGGCGGGGTCGCCATCCAGGCCGGGAAGGCGGCGCGGGCGGCGGCCACGGCGGCATCGGTATCGGCCTTGCCGCCCAGCGAAATCACCGCGACGGGCTCTTCCGTCGACGGATCGATCACCTGATGCTCGCGGCCCTCGATCGGGTCCACCCACTTTCCGTTGATATAGAACTGACGCTTCTCGATCATGGCGATTTCCTCATGTGTTTCGGCGGCGCGCAAGGCGCCGCGTGCGGGATTCGCGACACTCTGTCACTCCCGTTCAGAAGCCGCAAGGGAAGGGGTGGAAAACGCTGCGGAACAATATATCTCGTCCTTGGAATAATTCTAATCCAGCAGAAAGGAAGCCGCACATGGGCCTTCGCATCAACGATATCGTCCCCAACTTCACCGCCGAAACCGATCAGGGCACGATCACCTTCCATGACTGGATCGGCGACCAGTGGGCGATCCTGTTCTCGCATCCCAAGGATTTCACCCCGGTCTGCACCACCGAGTTCGGCGCCGTGGCGCAGCTGGCCGATGAATGGGCCAAGCGCAACACCAAGGTGATCGGCCTTTCGGTCGATTCGGCCGCCGAGCACGTCAAGTGGAAGTCGGACATCTCGGCCTATGCCGGCGCGCCCGCGGGCTTCCCGATCATCGCCGACGAAGACCTCGCCGTGTCGAAGGCCTTCGACATGCTCCCGGCCGAGGCCTACCTGCCCGATGGCCGCACCGCCGCCGATTCGGCCAGCGTGCGTTCGGTCTTCATCATCTCGCCCGACAAGAAGGTGCAGCTGATCATGACCTACCCGATGTCGGTGGGCCGCAACTTCGCCGAGGTGCTGCGCGCCCTCGACGGGCTGCAGAAGACCTTCGGCGTGCCGCTCGCCACCGGCGCCAACTGGATGCCGGGCCAGGACGTGATCGTCAGCCTGGCGCTGTCGACGGACGAGGCCAAGGCCAAGTTCGGCGATGTCGACGTCAAGCTGCCCTATCTGCGCACCACCGCCGATCCGGCCTGAGCGCGCCCCGCCTGGAAACACCGGAAAGCCCCGCCGCGCGCGGGGCTTTTTCTTTGCCCGCGAAACGAAAGCGGGGGCCCTGCCCATCCCAGCAAGACCCCCGCAGCGCCGGTCGACCCGGCGCACCCCCGCGAGTGGGGTTCCCGTCTTCCTCATGCGCAACAGGGCCCATGCCCCCTGCGCGTCCGGTGAGTGGTGCTTCGGTCGACGCTTGACGTTTACGTAAACGTCAACCTTCACGAGCGCGGATATAATTTGACCGTATGGTAAAAAGAAGGGGGAATAATCCGGAAGATGTAACCCTGACGCAAGGTCACGCCCTGCGTGCATGGCGCGGCCCCGGGCACGACAGGCGCCCGGGGCCGGCTTGGGTGTCCGCTCAGGTCAGTCGGCGTCCAGCAGCCCGGTCCGGAACACCAGGCCCGCGGCCAGCCCGCCCGCGATCGGGGCGAGGATGAACAGCCACAGCTGGCTCAGCGCGGTCGTGCCGGCAAACAGCGCCGGCCCGATCGACCGCGCCGGGTTCACCGACACGCCGGTGACGTTGATCCCGACCAGGTGGATCACCACCAGGGTCAGCCCGATGGCCAGCCCGGCCATCGCCCCCGGCGCGCCGGCGCCGGTCGATCCCAGGATCACCGTCACGAACAGGAAAGTCGCGACCAGTTCGAACACGAAGGCCGCCGCCATGCTGTATTCGCCCAGGTACCCCGCGCCCCAGCCGTTCTGGCCCAGCCCGTTCGCCGCCACCGTGTAGTCGGCCTTGCCGCTGGCGATCACCATCAGCACGAAGGCGGCCGCGATCGCGCCCAGCACCTGCGCCACGATATAGCTCACCGCCTCGGTGACGCTCATCCGGCCCGCCGCCACCGCGCCCAGCGACACCGCCGGGTTGATGTGACAGCCCGACACCGGCCCGATGCCATAGGCCATCCCGACCAGCGCCAGCCCGAAGGCGAAACTGATCCCGGCGAAACCGATATGCTCTCCGGCAATCACGGCCGCGCCGCAGCCGAACAGGACCAGCGTGAAGGTCCCGATAAACTCTGCAACTTGTTTCTTCATTCCACTGTCTCCAAAGCGCCGGCTCCGTGCCGGTCCGCGCGCAGATTGCGCGGGCTTGGCAGCGATTTCATGGGGAATTCCGTGGCTGGCGCGGCATCGGACATTGACGGGCCGGGACGGCGCTCACGACTTCAGGGGTCAGGGTTCCGCCACGATCTCCAGCAGGCTGGGAAAGACATACATCCTCGGCGCCCGCCCCGCCGGCGGGATCAGCACCCTGAGCAGGCCCTGCTCGACCAGCTTGTTGGTAAAGGCGTTCGCCGTCTGAGGCGGGATGCCGGCGTTTCTCTTGAACCGGTTGTTGCGGAAGATCGGGTTGGCGAAGATATAGTCCAGCGCGTCATTCGACCAGCGCGACCGCAGCACGTCGCGGAACCTCTCGCGCATCTCCTCGTGATGGGTCCTGATCTGCCGGATCGTGGCGATATTCGCCTCGGCCTGCGAACAGATCGCCCGACAGAAGAAGGCGCACCATTCCGACCATTCGCCGCGCGCCGAGACCATCCTCAGCCGCTCGACATATTCGTCCTTGTGGCGTTCGAAATAGTCGCTGACGAAGAAATGCGGCGCGCTCAGCAGGCCCTGCCGCCACAGCATCAACGGGATCAGCATCCGCCCCAACCGGCCATTGCCATCCTCGAACGGGTGCAGCGCCTCGAACTCGGCATGGACCAGCGCGACGCGCAGCAGCGGCAGCAGCCCGTCGTAGTCGCGCGTCAGGTTGGCAAAGCCGAACAGCGCCGCCAGCCCGGGCGCAAGGTTCTCGGGCGCGACCGGGACATAGTCGATCCGCCGCGCCCGGCGGTCGCCGATATAGTTCTGTTCGCTCTTGTAATCCCCCGGCCGATTGCGCGCGCCGCGACCGGTGAACAGCAGGGTCCGGTGCGCCTGTTTCAGGATATGGTCGGACAAACCGTATCCGTCCCGCAACAGCCCCTCGGACATCTTCAGCGCCCGGGCGTAGAGCGCGACTTCCAGATCCGCCTCGCGGGCGCTGGCCGGCAGACCCTCTTCCCCGGCATCGGCCTCAGCCGCAAGACCTCCTCGAGGGTCGAGATCGTCCCCTCCATCCGCGACGAAACAACCGCGTCGCGTGCCCGCAACGGCGCCAGAAGCAACTCGCTGCGCGGCAATTGCCGAAGTTCCGTGTCATACCGAACCAGCGCCATCGCCGCGTCGGTCTGCGGCCCGATCAGCTGCGCCAGGTCAAGCGCCGGTGGCGGAAACGCCCCGTATGGTAGGGCACCGCGTCGGTGGCATCGTATCTTGCGTTGCCAATAGTAATTTCGATTTGCTATCCATAACACAACTTGTGCATAGCCTGCTGACCGCTGTCAAGTTTGTGTTTGTCAATTTTGGTGTAGTTATACACAAAACCATTTGCGGATGACGCACCAAACACGAGACGGTTTGTGCCTATCCAATCCGCCGATGTCGAAACACAACACCCCCCAAAGCAAAAGCCCCGGCGTTTCCACCGGGGCTTTGCATTCTCGGACAGGCCGACGGGATCAATCCTCGTCGTCTTCGTCCTTCTTCTTGCGCTTGGGCTTGTCTTCCTGGGGAAGCTCCTCGCCGGTCTCCTGGTCGACCATCTTCATCGCCAGACGCACCTTGCCGCGGTCGTCGAAGCCCAGAAGCTTGACATAGACCTCCTGGCCCTCCTTCAGCACGTCGCTGGGATGGTTCAGGCGGCGGTTCTCGATCTGGCTGACATGCACCAGGCCGTCGCGCTTGCCGAAGAAGTTCACGAAGGCGCCGAAATCGACGATCTTCACCACCGTGCCCTTATAGACATGGCCCTCTTCCGGCTCGGCCACGATCGAATGGATCATGTCGTAAGCCTTCTGGATGGCCTCGCCATTGGGCGATGCGATCTTGATGACGCCATCGTCGTTGATGTCGACCTTGGCGCCCGACACTTCGACGATCTCGCGGATCACCTTGCCGCCCGAGCCGATCACTTCGCGGATCTTGTCGGTCGGGATCTGCATCGTCTCGATGCGCGGCGCGTGGACGCTGAAATCGCCGGCGCCCGAAAGCGCCTTGTTCATCTCGCCCAGAATGTGCATCCGGCCGTCCTTGGCCTGGGCCAGGGCGGTCTTCATGATCTCGGGCGTGATGCCCGCGACCTTGATGTCCATCTGCAGCGAGGTGATGCCGTTTTCCGTGCCCGCGACCTTGAAGTCCATGTCGCCCAGGTGGTCTTCGTCACCCAGGATGTCGGTCAGCACGGCGTAGGAGCCGTCGTCTTCCAGCACCAGGCCCATCGCCACACCGGCCACGGCGGCCTTCAGCGGCACGCCGGCATCCATCATCGACAGCGACCCGCCGCAGACCGACGCCATCGAGGACGAGCCGTTCGACTCGGTGATCTCGCTGACGATGCGGATGGTATAGGGGAAGTCGGTCGGTGCCGGCAGAACCGCCTGAAGCGCCCGCCAGGCCAGCTTGCCATGACCGATCTCGCGACGGCCGGGGCTGCCGACGCGGCCAACCTCACCCACCGAATAGGGCGGGAAGTTGTAATGCAGCAGGAAGTTCGACTTGAAGGTGCCGTGCAGCGCGTCGATGAACTGTTCGTCATCGCCGGTGCCCAGCGTGGTCACCACCAGGCCCTGGGTCTCGCCCCGGGTAAAGAGGGCCGAACCATGGGTCCGCGGCAGCAGGCCGGTTTCGGCCACGATCGGGCGCACCTGATCCAGCGCGCGGCCGTCGATCCGCTTGCCGTCCTTCACCACCGACGAGCGCAGCACGGTCGATTCCAGCTTCTTCAGCGCCGAGCCGAGGTTGCCGTCCTCCAGCTGGTCCTCGCTCAGGCCGGCCTTGATCTCGTCCTTCACGGCGGCGACGGCGGCCTGGCGCTCCTGCTTGTCGAGGATCGCGTAAGCGGCCTTCATCTTGTCCTCACCCGCGGCCTTCACGGCGGCGTAGAGGTCGGAATAATCCGGCGGGGTGAAGTCGAACGGTTCCTTGGCGGCAGATTCGGCCAGCGAAATGATCAGGTCGATCACCGGCTGGATCTGCTCGTGCGCGAAGGTGACCGCGCCCAGCATCTCGTCTTCCGACAGCTCATAGGCCTCGGATTCCACCATCATCACGGCGTCCTTGGTGCCGGCGACGACCAGGTCCAGGCGCTGCTCGGGGTTCAGGCGCAGCTCGTGCATATCCTCGACATCGGGGTTCAGCACATATTCGCCATCGACGAAGCCGACGCGGCAGCCGGCGATCGGGCCCATGAAGGGCACGCCCGAAATGGTCAGCGCGGCCGAAGCGGCGATCATCGCCACGATGTCCGGGTCATTGACCAGATCGTGCGACAGCACGGTGCACATCACCAGAACTTCGTTCTTGAAGCCGGGCACGAACAGCGGGCGGATCGGCCGGTCGATCAGGCGCGCGGTCAGCGTTTCCTTCTCGGTCGGGCGCGCCTCGCGCTTGAAGAAGCCGCCGGGAACCTTGCCCGCGGCATAGTATTTTTCCTGATAGTGAACCGTCAGCGGAAAGAAATCCTGCCCCGGTTTCTGTTCGCGGGCATAGGTCACGTTCGCCATGACCGAGGTTTCGCCCAGCGTTGCAATGACCGACCCATCGGCCTGACGGGCAACCTTGCCCGTTTCCAGAGTGAGGGTTTCCTCGCCCCACTCCATCGACTTTTTCGTAATGTTGAACATCTTCGTTTCCTGATTGGGAGCACTCCCGGCCCTCCGGGTCTCCCGTTTGCATGGCGGCCCCATTGCCGCCGACCCCTCTACCTTGCCATGCGCCGGGGTCAGAGCGTCACGTCTCAGATGGGGGCGCTATAGAGGAGTTTGACCAACTTGGAAAGGTGGGATCGCGCAGCGGCGGAAAGCCGTCGGCCTTCACGTTTTGTAAACCGCGATGCCCCGAGACCGTGGCTTTGACCCAGGCCGCCCAGCGTCCAGCGGGCGGCCGGGTCGTCCGGCCGGGACGCGATTTTCGACCGAGACCGCGCCCGCCCCCGCCTTACCGCCGCCAGGCGCTCAGGTCCCGGCCCAGCATCTTTTCCAGCCGGCGGGTGTCGCGGGCATAGACCAGGCGCAACAGCCAGCGCGCCGGCCGCGACATCGGCGCGTAGCTGCGCACGTGAATGCGTTCCGGCTCCGGCGGGTCGATCTGCTCGACACCGAGAAAGCGATAGATCCGCCGCAGCGTGGCGGCATGATCGTTCGACAGGTCCTCGTGCAGCAGCACCAGCACCCGGTCGCGCGGGAAATACCGCCACAGCCGTTCGATCTGGCGGGCATAGAAGCCCCGCGCCACCAGCGAATGCCAGCGATGCTGCCCGAAGCGCAGATAATAGATCGGCTCCATCAGGACCTCGCGCAGGAAGCTGCCCTTCATCAGGCCGCGCTCGTCCTCCATCGCATATTGCGAATAGGCCCGGTCCGCCGGCTGGCGCAGCACGAGCATCACCTTGAAGTCGGGGTTATAGGCCGCCATCCGTCCGGCGCAGTCCTCGAGATAGCTATAGACCGGCGTGATATCGCCGGTGCATTTTCCCAGCGCCTCGGGGCTGAACTTGGCGTGATAGGCCGCGTAGGACCCGGGCGGGTCCCGCGGATAGTCGCGGTCGAAGTAATGCGGCTCGATCTCGGTCGACAGGCCGATCCCGGGATGCGCCATCAGGAAATGCCTCAGCGCCTGGGTGCCGGATTTCTGCACCCCGGCGACCACGAAATCGACCTTCGCGGGATGCGTCATTGCCCGGTCCCTGCCTGCCTGTCCCTGCGGCCCCGTTCTACCCCAGCGCTTGCCTGCGCGCAAACCCGGCGCGCGGCGTTGTCCGGCCCCCTCCGGCCGGTGCCTTAACCGAAACCTGAACCGAACCTTACCCATCCTGTGCCAGACGGAACGCAGCCAGGACGCAGCCGCGGCGCAGACAGCGATTTTTCGGCGAAAAACCGGGTTAACCCCGCGGCGCGATGGGGTAAGACTCTGGCAATATCGCCTGTGCCGGTGCCTTCGATGCTGACCTTCGCCTATGCCGTCCTGTTCCTGATCATCACCCCCGGCCCCGGGGTGCTGACCACGGCCGGCTTCGGCGCCGCCTATGGCTTCCGGCCCTCGCTGCGCTATGTGTTGGGGCTGTTCCTGGGCACCAACATGGTGATGCTGGCAGTCATCACCGGCCTGTCGACCGTGGTGCTCTCGATCCCGGTTCTGCGCGTCGTCCTGCTGGCCGGATCGACGGCCTATCTGCTCTACCTCGCCGCCCGCATCGCCCTGGCCGGGTCGCGCATCGCCTTCATGGAGGCCAAGGCGCCGCCCGGTATCCTCGGCGGCATCGCGCTTCAGGCGATCAACCCCAAGGCCTATGTCGTCAACACCACGCTGATGATGGGCTTTGCCTTCGCGCCCGACAATCTGGGCTTCGAGATCGCCGCCAAGATCCTGATCATGAACGCCATCTGGGTGCCGATCCACCTTGCTTGGCTCTATGCCGGCACCGTGCTGCACGAATTGAACCTGCCGCCGCGCACCCATCGCATCATCAACATCCTGATGGCGCTGGCCATGCTGGCCGTGGTGGCGCTTGCCGCCTGGTTCGAACTGACCCGGGGCTGACGGCTCAGCCGGTCGCGCGATTGACCAGCCAGACCCCGGCCACCGACAGCACGAAGCCCGCGAAGGCCAGCCCGCCCAGCGTCTCGCCCAGCACCGCCCAGGCGATCAGCACCGCCAGCGGCGGCACCAGATAGAGCAGCGCCGAGATCCGCGTGGCATTGCCGCGCTGCACCAGCCCTACGAAAAGCGTCACGGATATCAGCGAGTTACCGATGACCAGATAGGCCATGGCGATGATCAGCCCGGGCTGCCAGTCGATCGTGCCGGTCTCGAAGATCAAGGCCACGGGCAGCAGCGTGACGAAGCCCACGACATATTGCACCAGGCTGCCGACCAGCGGATGGGTGGCAAAGCCGTGGCGCTTCTCGAACAGGGTCGCGGTGGTGATGCCCAAGAGCGCCGCCAGAGCAAGGCCCAGCCCGAAGCCCGGGCTGGGGCCCAGCGTATCGCCCGACAGCACCACCAGAACCACACCGCCGAACCCCACCAGAAGCCCGGCCCAAAGCCGCCATCCGCCGCCCGCGCCCGGCGCGGTCCAGGCCGACAACACCCCCACCAGCATCGGCTGCAACGCCATCAGGATCGCCATCGTGCCGGCGTTCATCCCCGATTTCATGGCGATATAGCCCAGCCCGAAATAGACGCTCTGGATCAGGAAGCCGCTCAGCGCCAGCGCGCCCCAATGCGCCGCGCTCCGGGGCCAGGGCACGCGGAGAAAGGCCAGGATCGCGCCCAGGATCGCCGCCGCGATGGCGAACCGCACCACCAGCATGGTGATCGGCTCGATATGCGGCAGGCCAAGCTTGGCGAAGGTATATCCGCCCGCCCAGAACAGCACGAAGATCGCCGGCGCCGCCCGCCAGATGCCCGCGTCCCGCGCCTGTGCGCCCTGCCCTGCCACGCCGTGAAATCCTTCCCCTGCCCGCCCGCTCATCAACGGTGCGCGGGCGGGGAAGGTCAATGGCCAAAGCGCCTCAGTCGGCCAGACAGCCGGCGATATCCCGGGCCAGCGTCTCGATCAGCGCGGGGTAAAGCCCCGGCCCCAGCGGCAATGCGGTGCCCAGCGGGTCAAGCTCGGCCTTGCGCATCTCGTGGCCCTCGAACACCGTGGCCAGCAGGCCGGGATTGAACTGCGGCTCGGAAAAGATGCAGACCGCGCCCATGCCCTCGACCGACGCGCGCAACTCGGCCACGCGGCGCGGCCCCGGCTGGGCGGCATCGCTGCGCGCCACCGAGCCGGTGGCCTCCAGGCCGAAGCGATGCTCGTAATACTGATAGGCATCGTGATGCACGAAGAACGGCCGGCCCTTCACCGGGTCCAGCAGCGCCTGCGCACGCGCGACCGCTGCGTCGATCTCGGCCCGCCCGGCCTCGGCATTGGCGCGATAGGTCCCGGCATGTTCGGGATCGGCCTTGGCCAGCACCTCGGCCATGGTCGTCATCCAGGCCTTGGCGTTTTCCGGGTCCAGCCAGCCATGCGGATCGACGCCGGAATGGGCGTGTTCATCGTCGCCATGGTCGTGATCCGCATCGTGATCGTGGTCCGCGTCGGCCTTGTGATCCGCATCGTGATCGTGGTCCGCGACGTGCTCGCCCTCTCCGTGATCATGATCTTCGGCTTTCGCCGCACCGTGATCCTTGTGGGCGAACAGCGCCTCCTGACGCGACTCAAGCTCGGTCGAGCCCGGCGTTTCCAGCAGTTCCACCGTCACCGCCCGGCCGGCCAGCGGCTCCAGCGCGTGTTCCAGCCATTGCGTCAGCTGCCCCGAGGTGAAGAACACCACATCCGCCGCCTCCAGCGCCGCCGCCTCGGACGGGCGCATCGCATAACCATGGGGCGAGGCGCCGGGCCGCACCACCAGATCGGGCTCGCCCAGCCCCTGCATCACCCGCGCCGCCAGCGACTGCACCGGCGGGATGTCGACCGCCACGCGCGGCACCTCGGCCTGTGCCGCCGCGGCCAGACCCCATAGAATGGCCGTCAGGGCCGTGATTCGTTTCATTCCTGCCTCCGTTCAAGCGAGTCGGGACTTGATAAGTGTTATGGTATAACATATCAATGCTGAAAATTCGGGAGCCAGCGCCATGCCGCCCATCGGCTTTGAACATCACGACCACGCCGCCTGCATCCATGACGGCGCCGCCGCGGCGGCAGCCTATTGCGATGCCAACGGGCTGCAATTCACGCCGCAGCGCCGCCGGGTGCTGGAGATTCTGCTGGAGGGCCACCGCGCCATGGGGGCCTATGAAATCCTCGACCGCCTGCGCGAGGAAGGCCTGGGCGCACAGCCCCCCGTCGCCTATCGCGCGCTCGATTTCCTCACCGGGCATGGCTTCGCCCATCGGATCGAGCGGCTCAACGCCTTCATCGCCTGCTCGCATATGGGCGAAATCCACGCCCCGGCCTTCCTGATCTGCCGGCGCTGCTCGGTGGTGGCCGAAGCCTCGGTCGACCCCAGGCATGGCGAGCTGGGCGCGGCGCTGCGCGAGGCCGATTTCACCCTCGAACGCGCGGTGATCGAGGTCGAGGGCCTTTGCCCCGCCTGCCGGACGGACGACGCGGCATGAGCCTGGTCACCATCGAAGGCCTCAGCGTCACGCTGGGGCGGCAAACCGTGCTGAGCGCGGTCGACCTCACCATCGACCCCGGCGAGATCGTCACCATCGTCGGCCCGAACGGATCGGGCAAGTCGACGCTGCTGAAGACGATCATCGGCGCCGTGCGGCCCAGCGCCGGACGGGTCGGCCACAGCCCCGGCCTGCGGATCGGATACGTGCCGCAGAAGCTGCATATCGACCCGACCCTGCCGATGACCGTGCGCCGGTTCCTCGACCTGCCGCGCCGGGTGCCCGAGCCCGAGGCCGCCGCCGCCCTGGCCCGCGCCGGCGCCGGCGATCTGTCGGCGCGGCAGATGGACGGCCTGTCGGGCGGCCAGTTCCAGCGCGTTCTGCTGGCCCGGGCGCTGCTGGGCGCGCCGCAACTGCTGATCCTCGACGAGGCGACGCAGGGCCTCGACCAGCCTGGTTCGGCCGCGTTCTACGAGACCATCGACACCTTGCGCCACGACACCGGCTGCGCCGTGCTGATGGTCAGCCACGAATTGCATGTGGTGATGGCGGCCTCGGACCGGGTGATCTGCCTCAACACCCATGTCTGCTGCCACGGCGCGCCCGAACATGTCGCCTCGGCCCCGGAATACCGGGCGCTGTTCGGGTCGGGCACCCATGGCGCGCTGGCGCTCTATCGTCACGAACACGATCACGACCATGACGCGATCTGCGCCCAGGATCACGATCATTCCCGTCACGACCATACGCACGAGTCCGTTTCATGACCCTGCTCGACAACTTCCTGATCCGCGCCGCGCTGGCCGGGATCGGCGTGGCACTGGCGGCGGCGCCGCTGGGCAGTTTCGTCGTCTGGCGGCGCATGGCCTATTTCGGCGATGCCACGGCCCATGCGGCAATCCTCGGCGTGGCGCTTGCGCTGGCGCTCGATACCTCGGTCTTCGCCACGGTGCTGGTGGTGGCGCTGGCCATGGCCACCACCGTCTCGGGCCTGTCGGGCCGGACCCATACGATGGATACGCTGTTGGGCGTCATCGCCCATTCATCGCTGGCCTTCGGGCTGGTGGCGCTGGCCTTTCTGACCAATGTCCGTTTCGACCTGTCGGCCTGGCTTTTCGGCGATATCCTGGCCGTCACGCGCGGCGATCTGGCCACCATCTGGGGCGGCGCGGCGCTGGTTCTGGGGCTGCTGTGGTGGCGTTGGAACGCGCTGCTGACCGCCACGCTGAACGCCGATCTGGCCTATGCCTCGGGGCTCGATCCCCGGCGCGAACAGCTGGTGCTGACCCTGGCGCTGGCGCTGGTCGTGGCGGTGGCGATCAAGGTGGTGGGCGTGCTGCTGATCGGGGCGATGCTGATCATCCCCGCCGCCGCCGCCCGCCCCTTCGCCACCACACCCGAACGTATGGCGTTCATCGCCATACTCATCGGTATGGTATCGGCTCTGGGCGGCCTCGCCCTGGCGTTCCGCTTCGATACGCCGACGGGCCCGACCATGGTCTGCCTCGCCGCCGCGCTGTTCGCCGCCTCGGCCCTGTTCCGGTCGTTTCGTCCGGCCTGAGCCGCGGCGCTGATCAGGCCGCGGCCTCTTCCTTGATCCGAGTCAGATACGCCGGGGCGAAGGCCCGCGCCTGGCGCGCGCCGCGAGCCGCCAACGGACGGATACGCTCGGGCTCGGGATGAGCCTCGGCAGCCTCTTCCATCCGCGCCCATAGCGGCTGCAGCAGGGCCAGGCAGGTCAGCTCCATGAAGTCATGCGCCAATACCGACGCATCCGGGGCGGCCCGAAGGGCCTCTGCCGCACTGCGCCACAGCGCCAGCGTATCGGCCACGGTACCGCCGAACCTCTCGGCCTCGCCGGCAAGGAAGACGTCGAACGCCGCCGCCTCGGGGCCCTTCATCAGCCGGGTCGCCAGCATCCGCGCATGGATACCGTTGGCCCCCTCATAGATCGCGGCGATGCGCACATCGCGATAGGTCTGCTCGAGCCGGTATTCCTGCAAGTAGCCATAACCGCCCAAAACCTGCTGCCCCAGGCTGGCAGCGCGCTGGCCCGCCTCGGTACACCAGTATTTCGCCAGCGGGGTCAGAAACTCCACCAGAGCCGGATCGTCGCCGCGCTCCATGGTGACAAGGGCCAGATGCGCAATTGCCCGCCCTCCCATGGCTGCCATATCGATCTCATCCAGCATCCGCTGCACATCGGCATGGTCCGACAGCACCGCCGGCGCCCCATCGGCCTTGCGTCCCTGCGACCGTTCCACAGCGTATGTCCGTGCCACATCGAACGCTCGCGCCGCGTGGGCCACCCCCTGCAGCGCAACATCCGAGCGCGCATGGTTCATCATCGTGAACATCGCCAAAAGACCTTGCCCCTCGGCTCCGATCAGTTCCGCCTCGGCTCCGTCGAACGCCATCTGGCACGTGGGCGAGGCATGCAGCCCCATCTTTTCCTCGATTCGCGTCACCGTGATGGCATTTCGGGCCCCGGCGGCCAGACTGTCGCGCGCCGCGAACAGCGACAGCCCCTTCACGCCATTATCCGAGGTTCGCGCCAGAACGAGATGGAAGATGCCGTCCGACATGTCCTGATCGCCGCCCGAGATGAAGATCTTCTCACCAGTGATCTTCCATACGCCGCCGTCCCGAACCGCCCGTGTCCGCACCCGTGCCAGATCGGACCCTGCCCCCGGCTCGGTCAGACACATGGTGGCCAGAAGCGCGCCGCTGGCCAGCCCCGGAATGTGCCGCGCCTTCTGCGCCTCGGTGCCGAACCGCAGAAGCACACGGATGGCACCGGGAACCAGCCCGGTAACCATCTGCAAGCTCTGGTTGGCGCCCGAGAAAACCTCGGACACCACGGCCAACATCGTCGCATCCAGCCCCTGCCCGCCGAACTCTTCCGGCGCAGTCAGCCCGGGCCAGCCGGCCTCGGCATAGCTGCGGTAGAGATCGACAAACCCGTCGGGCATCCTGACCCGACCGTCTTCCAGCCGCGCACCCTGCCGATCTCCCGGTTCGTCCAGTCGCGCGATCTCGCCCTCGGCGAAGGCGGCGAAATGGCTACCCAGTTCGGCAGCTAGGTCCGCATCCCAGTCCTCCAGCCCGGCAGCCCCGGCGACGTGATTGAGAACAAAGAGAATATCTTCCAGCGGCGCCTGGAAGGTCTTCATTCCATCAGCCCCAGAAGCCGCGCCGCATTGTTCTTGACGATATCCTCGCGCAGCTCGTCCTTGATGTCGATCTTCTCGAAATCGCTCAGCCAGCGTTCCGGCGTGATCATCGGCCAGTCGGACCCGAACAGCACCTTCTTGCGCAGGATCGAGTTGCAGTATTTCACCAGGATCGGCGGGAAATACTTGGGCGACCAGCCGCTGAGGTCGATATAGACATTGGGCTTGTGCTGCGCCACCGAAAGCGCCTCTTCCTGCCAGGGGAAGGACGGGTGCGCCAGGATGATCTTGAGGTCGGGAAGTCGACCGCGACATCGTCGATCACCATCGGGTTCGAATATTTCAGCCGCATCCCGTTGCCGCCGGGCATGCCGCTGCCCACACCGGTCTGCCCGGTATGGAACAGCGCGATGCAGCCCTCCTCCTGGATCGCCTCGTAGAGCGGATAGGCCATCCGGTCGTTCGGCCAGAAGCCTTGCATGGTGGGGTGGAACTTGAACCCCTTCACGCCGTATTCGCGGATCAGGCGGCGCGCCTCGCGCACGCCCATCTTGCCCTTCCAGGGGTCGATACTGGCGAACTGGATCAGCACATCGGAATTCGCCGCCACCTTCTCGGCCACCTCGTCGTTGGAATAGCGGCGATAGCCGGTCTCGCGTTCGGCATCGACCGGGAAGATCACCGCCGCGATGTTCTGTTCGCGGAAATGCGCCGCCGTCTGCTCGATGGTCGGCGGATGCGACCACGGCGCGCCGAAATACTTGGCCATCGTCGATTGCAGATCGTCATAGCCGTCATCGGCATGGCAGCCGCAGGGCTCTTCCGCGTGGGTATGGATGTCGATGGCGCGGACCTTGGTGATATCGACCATTCTGGTTTCTCCTCATACGGTGGTGACGGCGGGATCGCCGTCGGAATAGAGCCGCTCGAGCAGCGCCTTGCGGCGGTCGAGCACGCGGCGATAGTTCAGGTTGCCCTTGGCGGTCATCTCGCCCTCGCCCATGTTGGGCGGCTCGGCCAGAACCATGGCGCGGCCGACATGGACGGAACTGCCCGAAACCTCGCGCGCCCGTTCGGCCAGGCGGCGATGGATCTCGCCCAGAAGCAGGCGGTTGGTCAGGGCGCCGTCCGTTGCCTCGGTGCCGAAACCCTCTTTCTCAAGCTCGGCCATATTGGGGAAGATCATCACCCCGATCTGATGCCGGTCGGCCCCCGTGATCACCAGATCTGCCACCAGCGGCCCCAGCAGCGCCAGCAGATCGAGCCGCAATTGCGCCGCCCGCACCCAGGTGCCGGTGTTCAGCTTGAAGTCCTCGGAAATCCGCCCGTCGAACTTCATGCCCTTGTCGGGATTGCCCGGCTCGACGAATTGCATCGCGTCGCCGGTGATGAAAAAACCATCTTCATCAAAGGCTTCCGCCGTCTTCGCCGGGTTGTTGAAATAGCCGGTCATGACCGAGGGCCCCTTGACGCGCACCTCACAGCGCATGTCCGCATCGGGGATCAGCTTCAGCTCGACCCCCGCCATCGGCACGCCGATACGCCCCGCCGAATCGGTCGGTTCCTGCTGGAACATCGCCGCCGGCGCGGTCTCGGTCAGGCCCCAGGACGAGGTCATCAGCGGCACCTCGCCCTTGACCTCCATCGCCATCTCCTCCAGCGCCTGCCACATCTTCTGCGGCAGCGAGGCGCCGGCATAGAACACCATGTCGAGGTCCTCGAAGAAGCGCCGTTTCAGGTCGGCATCCTTGCCGAAGGCCTCGATCAGGAAACCGAAGCCCACCGGCACGTTGAAGGCCATGGTGCCGGTCACCATCGACAGGTTTTCCAGCGTCCGGTCGATCAGCCCCTTCACCGGCTTGCCATCGTCGATATAGAGCGTGCCGCCATTGGCCAGCATCATGTTGAAATTGTGCGAGCCGCCGAAGACGTGGTTCCATGGCAGCCAGTCGACGATCCGCGGCACCCGCTCCGACAGGATCGGGCCCAGGCTGGCGGCGATCTGGGCCTGGTTCACGCACATCATCCGGTGGGTGGTGATCACGCCCTTCGGCGCGCTGGTCGAACCGCTGGTCAGCAGGATCTTGACCATCGTGTCGGGCGTCACCGCGGCATGGGCGGCATCGACATCCACCCCCCGGTCGCCCTTCAGAAGCTCGGCGAACGCCGTCGCCCGTCCATTCGCACCGGTATGGCTGGCGACCACCTCGATGCTCTCGAACTCCGGCAGGCGCAGCGCCTCGCCGTACTGGTCGGCATCGACGACATAGGCCAGCTTCGGCCGCACCAGTTCGATCGCGTGGCGCAACCGGCCATGGGCGCCGTGGATCAGCGAATACTGCTCGGCGATCGGCACGGCGGGGATGCCGGCATATTGGCAGGCCAGCGCCAGAACGCCGTGATCGACGCCGTTGCCCGACAGGATCAGGACCGGCGTATCGCCCGTCAATCCCCGCCCCAGCAGCGATGCGGCCACGGCGCGCACCTGCTCCAATACGTCGGCGTATGTTTCCTCGCGCCACCCGGCGCCGTAACGCTCGGCCAGGAACACCCGGCCGGGGGCGTCCGCCGCCCATCGGTGCAACCAGTCTCCGGTCGTGTCGGCAAAGGCCCCCACCGGCGTTTTCGAGCGATAGATCAGCGTGCCGTCGCCGCGCTCGGCCAGTTCGGTGTCATGCGGCTCAAATCTCGTGGTTCGTTTCATGTCTGGGCTCCTCCCTGCCCGCCTTCGATCCGGTTCATCGCCGCGATCACCAGATCGCGGGTCGCGTCGTCCATGCCTCCCAGCAGACGCGCTTCATCGGCCCGGTTCGCCGCCGTCGCCCGTTCCGCCAGCTTGCGGCCCTTCAGCGTCGGGTTCAGCGCATAGGCGCGACGGTCGGTCGGCACCTTGTCGCGGGTGATCAGGCCGGCCTCCTCGAGCTCGTCCAGGATCACCACCAGATTGGGCCGCTCGATGGCCAGCGCATCGGCCAGCTGCGCCTGGCGCAGCCCGGGGTTCTCGACCACCATGACCAGCGCCGAGTATGTCACCATGCGCAACCCGAACGGCTTCAGCACCCGGTTCAGATCGGCCTGAAGCACCGCCATCGCGCGCTTCATGTGATAGCCGATGAAGCCGCGCAGCGCGGCGTCGCTGACGCTGTCCACCTCGGTCGCCTTGACCAGCGGCGCGCCCATCTCAGCCCCCGAATTTCGGCGTGCGCTTCTCCAGGAAGGCGGCCAGGCCCTCGATGGCGTCGGGGCTGGTCTGGGTCAGCGCCGCGCAGAGGCTTTCGGTAAAGAGGCCGCCTGCCTTGTCCATATCCTCGATCCGGCTCAGCGCGTGGATCATCACATAGTTCGACAAGGGCGCGTTGCTGGCGATCTTGCGCGCCAGATCCTGCGCCAGCGGCAGCGCCTCGCCCGCGCCCACGCTGTAATGCGCCAGCCCCAGCAGGAAGCCCTCGTCGGCGTTGAACTTGCGCCCGGTCAGCATCATTTCCGTCATCCGGTCGGCGCCCAGAATGCGCCCCACCCGCACGCTCGCCCCGCCGCCGACATAGATGCCGCGCCGCCCCTCGGGGAGCTGGAAGATGGTCGAAGGCTCGGCGATCCGCACATGGGTCGAGGTGGCAAGCTCCAGCCCGCCGCCGATGACCGCGCCGAACATGGCGCTGACCACGGGCAGCCCGCCATACTGGATCTTGTCCATGACGCCATGCCAGGCCCGCGAATGCCGCATCGTGCCCTCGGCATCGCGGCTCTTGTGCTCGCTCAGGTCCAGCCCGGAACAGTAATGCCCCTCGGTCCCGGTCAGGACCACGGCCTTCACCCCCTCGGGCGGCCTGGAAAAGAAGGCGTCGATGGCATCCAGAAGCTCGTCGCACATGGCGTTGCGCTTGCCCGGACGGTTCATCGTCACCGTCGCAATGCCGTCCTCGGACACATCCACCAGAAGAATATCGCTGGCCATGACCCTCCTCCCTCAATTTAGGTCGTAACAATAATAGTTATACTTCATATCTAGTTTCAGGCAACGATCTTTCGCCACCCGACCCGGCCCCTTCATCTGACCCTGATATCCTGGGGTGTGGGGGCTGGCCCCCACCCTCCCACCTCACGCCTTGAGGAACCCGTCGAAGAATCCCGCCAGCTCGGCCACGCCATCCAGCGGCAGCACATGGGCGACATACTGGTCCGGCCGCACCACGATCATGCAGCCCTGGCTGCGGTCGATCCCGCGCATGTCGAAGATGTCGCCCAGCCCCTTGTGATCGACACAAAACACCTTTCGTGGTCCTGCAATCCCAGCTTCGCCCTTCTCGGGCTTCAGCAGTGCCGGCATCGCGCCATAGTCGAGCGCGTCGAACGTTGGCTGGAACACCGCCCGCAGGTCGATCAGCCCGTCGATATCCTCGCCCTCACGGGTGTATTTCACCACCGGCGAGGCCGCATCGCCTTCCAGCCAGGCGCAAAGCCGGGCGATGCCACCGCCCGCCGCGCCGGTATCGCCGGCGCCGGCAAAGGCATAGAGCCGCCAGCGCCCGTCCGCCTCGGCCGCATGGCCCAGCTGCATCTGCTTGGCATCGGCGACCCGCACCACCGGGGCCGAGTGGAACCGGCGGCCCACCTCCTGCCCCGTCGCCAGCGCCTGATGCGTGGCCGGACCGATCAGAGGCCCCTGGTCGTATTTCACCGCCAACCCGCCGGTGAATTCCAGATTCTCCTTGAAGGCCCGGACGAACCGCGGCTCGTCGCCGTTATCCAGCTCGCTTTCCCCCGGCGGGGCGCTCATGATCCGCGCCCATTCGTGATCGGTATCGACCAGCCGCTTGGCTTCCAGCCAGCGCTCGGCGGAATAGCTGTGCAGCAGGCTGGCCTCGGCCCGGCCCTGGAACACATGCGCCAGCTTCCAGCCCAGGTTGAACGTGTCCTGCATCGACACGTTCATCCCCTGCCCGGCCTTCGGGCTGTGGGTGTGGCAGGCGTCGCCGGCGGTGAAGACCCGCGGCATCCGTGTCGCCTGCTCGCCCGCCGGCACATCGTCGAACCTGTCGGTCAGCCGGTGACCGATCTCATAGATCGACCACCACACCACCTCTTTCACGTCGATCGAATAGGGCTGCATGATCCGGTTCGCCGCCGCGATCATGTCGGCTTCCGGTGAAGCCCTGCTCGGCCACCCGCTCGTCCTCGTTCAGCTTGTCCAGCTCGACACATCCGGAACAGATAGCCCCCCGCGCGGCAGGATCAGCACATTGCCCTCGTTGGCCGAGGTGATCAGGGCATTTCTGCCGCACATCGGGGAAATCGGTATTGGCCAGGATGTCCATCACCCCCAGGCCTGATGCGGCCGCGTCGCCATGCAGCTCGCCCCCGATCGCCTTGCGCACCTTCGAGCGCGCCCCGTCGCAGCCCACCACGTAATTCGCCCGGATCACCGTCGTCTCGCCCCAGTTCACGCCGGTATCCTCCAGCGTCACCGTGACCGGATGATCGTCGGTGGTCGGGTCCACCGCCAGGTCCTTCAGCGCCAGGTTATAGTCGACCTCCAGCCGCGCCGGAGCGTCGCGCATCACATCCAGGAACAGCTGGTGCAGCCGGGCCTGGTTGATCAGGATATGCGGCATTTCCGAGCTGTCGTCGGCCACGTCCTGCACCCGCCCGATGCGCTTGATATGCTTCGGGTTCGCCGGGTCCGGCCGCCAGAACGTCGTCTGGTTCACCCAATAGCTCTCGCGCTTCACCTTGTCGGCGAAACCGAAGGCCTGGAACATCTCCATGGTGCGGGTGTTGATGCCATCGGCCTTGCCCTTGACGATGTTGCAGGGGCTGGCCTCGACCACCATGGTGTCGATCTCGGGAAACTGCGCCAGCTGCGCCGCCAGGCAAAGCCCCGCCGGGCCGGTGCCGACGATCAGCACATCGACCTTTTCAGGCAGCGGTGCATTCGGCCCGCGCTCGCGCCGGTTGGGCGCGGCGTTCTTCACATCCGGATCGCCGCCGCGAAACCCATCGACATAGTATTGCATGGCTGGTCCTCCTCCCGCCGATTCCCGCATCGGCCTCCGCATTTGTGCATTTAGTAACTATGCTTACCATACTCCGTCAAGAATTAATATGCATACATACCAACTTCTCGCTGGCGCGACATGTAGGGCGGGGTTTCACCCCGCCACCCGTTCCAGGAAAACCGGCCTACTCCGCCGCCCCGATGGTCAGGGAAATCGGCGCCAGACCGTCGATCCCGCCTGTGATCACGTCGCCCGCCACCACCGGCCCCACACCCGCAGGGGTGCCGGTCATGATCACATCACCCGGCGCCAGGTGATAGTAGCGCGACAGGTGCTCCACCACCTCCTCGCAGCTCCAGACCAGCTCCTCCAGCGTCGCGTCCTGCCGCGCCTCGCCATTCACCTCGAGGTGAATCCGCTGACCCGCCACGGCAAAATCGCCCGCCTTCGTCATCGGTGCGAAGACCGCCGCGCCCTCGACATCCTTGCCCAGGTCCCAGGGCCGGCGATGGTCCTTGCCGTCCTGCTGGCGGTCGCGCCGGGTCATGTCCAGGGCGCAGCCATAGGCGAAGATCGCCGCCGCCGCCTCTGCCCTCGTGGCGCGGAACACCGGCTTGCCGATGGCGAAGGCCAGCTCCATCTCGTGATGGTAATTCGACGTGCCCGGCGGATAGGGCTGGCTTGCCCCGGTCGCCACCGCGTGAACCGCCGACTTGGTGAAATACCACGGCGCCTCGCGGTCGACCTCGCCGCCCATCTCGGCGGCATGGGCGGCATAGTTGCGCCCGACGCAGAAGATCCGGTGGATGGGATAGGCCTTCGCCTCGCCCTCGACCGGGATGCTGTGCACCTCGGGCGGTTCGAACAGATAGTCGCTCATCGCGCGCGCTCCTCGTAATATCCAAGTCTTTCCTGCAGCGGCCGGTCGTGGATGCGAACCAGAAAGGCCTCCTCATCGGCCTCATGGACGATCTCCGAAAAGACCGGCGCCGAGAAGGTATCCTTCGGCCCCCATTCGAAGACCTCGCCGTTGATCCGCGTCCGGCCCCGCCCCCTGATCACATGAAACGCCGCCGAGGACGACCGCAGGTTCGGCGCATGGCGCGCGCCCGCGGGCAGCATCATCGCGGTGAAGCCCATGGTCGGCAGCACATCGGCCCCGGTCTCGGGGTTGACGTAATCCAGTTCGGCAATCGCATCGCCGCCATGTTCCAGCATCGCCCGCAGCGCCGCCTCGGTCCGGGCCCAGGGATAGCGCATCATCGGATAGCGGCGCAGGCCCACGCCCGGCCGCCGGCTCGGCGCGAGGCCCGCCGCCAGATACTCGACCTGGCTGGCATCCGGCCGGTTCCTCTGCGCCTGCAGCGGCCCTTCGGTGGCATAGGACCCTTCGAGATAGACGAACAAGGGCAGGTCCAGCGCATCGAGCCAGACCACCGGCTCGTCGCCCTCATGCCCGTGGTCATGCCACTCGCCGCCCGGGGTCAGCACCAGATCGCCCTCTTCCATCGGCAGCTTCTCACCGTCCACCACGGTATAGCCGCCCTTGCCCTCGACCACGATGCGCACGGCGCTGGGGGTATGCACATGCGCCGGCGCGGTCTCGCCCGGCAGCAAAAGCTGCAGCCCGAGATAGATCGAAGCGGTGGCCTGCATCGCCCCCACGCCGCGCCCCGGATCGCTCAGCACCAGCACCCGGCGCTCGGCCTTCTCGACCGGCGTCAGCTCGCCCGCGCGCATCAAGAGCGGGCGGATCTTGCCGTAATTCCAATACCCTGCGGCGCTCTGCGGCTTCGGCGCGCCATGCGGCAACACGTTGCGCATCATCGGCCACAGCGGCGCCACCCCGGCCGCGCCCAGATCGTCGCGGTACTCCTGCGGCAGGTCTTCCAACCTGCCCAATGCCTCGCCCATCACGTTCCTCCCTCGCCGTGGTGTCTTCGAATTTGCACGCATACTTACCAGTTGCTATTCTGATCCCGGCAGCGGCAGGAGGCAAGGGTGAGTGAGATTTATGCCATGGCGGGGCATCTGGTGCGGCGCCTGAACCAGATTTCCACCGCGATCTTCGCCGAGCGCATGACCGCGCTCGAGGTCGAGCTGACACCGGTGCAATACGCCGCGCTGGCGACGATCCGCGAAAATCCGGGCATGGATCAGGCCAGCCTGGCCGGCGCCATCGCCTATGACAAGGCGACGATCGGCGGCGTGGTCGACCGGCTGGCCTCGAAAGGGCTGATCCTGCGCCGCCCCTCGCCCACCGACCGCCGCGCCCGGGCGCTCGAGATCACCGAGGCCGGGCTGACCCTGCTCGCCCGGGTGGACCCGGTGGTCCGTGCCCTGCAGGACGACATCCTGGCCGGGCTCGACGCCGAGGAAAAGGCACAGCTTCTGACCCTGCTGACGAAGACGACCGAGGCGGGCAACACCCTGTCGCGCGCGCCGCTCAGACGCCGCGCCAAGGCCGAAACCTGACGCTCGCCGCTCGCTGGCGCGCGCGTCTCGCCGACCTATCCGTCACCGCCGCGCGGCCGAAAGGCGATGACCTGACCCTGCTCCTCGCCCGCGTCGCCGGCCAGAAGCGCGCTCAGCTCTTCCTCCATCCGGCGCAGCACCTTCTTGATCACCAGCCCGGCATGGCCGTGGTAATAGCGCAGCTCGCAGATCACCGGTTCGTGCAAGCCGCGGTTCTCGCTGTCCTGAAAATCGGTCCAGGCGGCGATGGGCAGATCGTTCAGCCCCCGGTCGACGATGATCCAGGCCGCGTCCTGAACGATCAGGTCCAGCGTCCTGAGGCCGCGCATCGAAAACCGCAGCTCTCCGCCCAGCCGGGCCATCGCCCGCTTGGCCAGGTTGAAAAGCCGCGCCTCGACCTTGGTCGGCCAGGCCGACAGCCTGACGATATGTTCATGGCGCCCATACATCCAGGTCCGGTCCTATCCCGCGCGCCCCTCCGCAAGGCCAGCATAGCCCGCCCGCCCCCGCGAAGGGAAGCCACGCCGCGGGCTCGCGCCCTATTCGTCGCCCAAAAGGTCGCGATCTGCATCCCATCCGGCGGCCCTTGCCCGTTCCATGGCCGCACCGTGCACCGCCATGAACCGCGCCCGCGTTTCTTCCGGCAGGTTGGCCACCAGAAAGCCGTGCTTTTCCCACTCGGCATTCACCTTGCGCCACAGATCCTCGATTCCCGCCGCCAGCCAGCCCTCGCAGGTCTCGTCCTCGGGGATCAGGCCGAAGACCTGGGCATCGCGGATGATCTTGGCCGTGTCGGTCATCCCGCCGTTCAGATCGTTATCGACCCCGACATAGCGCTTGGGCTCGTTCATGGCTCTCTCTCCTCAACGCTCATCCGTCCTTGCGGGGGTCTTCGCCGCGAAGAAGCCCCAAAGGACCGATGAGCACCCGTTCAACTTGTCAGGCTGGCAAAAAGCTGCGGCAGCTTCTCGGGCAGCCGCTCGACATTTTCGACGATGGTGTAATTGTTCATCCCGAAAATGCGCTTCACATAGGCATCGGCCTGCGGGTCCAGCGTCAGGCAATAGCTCAGCACGCCCTTGGAATACAGCTCCTCGACCGCCTTCCTGGTGTCGTGGCGCAGATGTTGCGGGTCGCGCTCGTCGATATCGGCGGGCGCGCCGTCGGTCACCAGCAGGATCAGCTTGCGCCGCTCGGGCTGCTTCAGCAATTGCGCCCCGGCGTGCCGCATCGCCGCCCCCATCCGGGTGGACAACCCGCCCCGCATCCCCTGCAACCGGCCCTTGGCCTCGGCATCGAAGCGCTCGCCGAAATCCTTGAAACGCCAGTAATGCACGTCATGCCGCCCGTCGCTGGCAAAGCCGTGCAGCGCGAAGGGATCGCCGATCCCGGCAATCGCCGTCGCCACCAGCGCCGCCGCCTCGCGGGTCAGCTCCAGCACGGTCTTGTCGCCGCCCTCGATCACATCGTTGGTCGATTCGCTGAGGTCCAGCAGCACCGTCACCGCCAGGTCGCGGCTCTTGATCACATTGCGCATGGTGATCCGCGGGCTGGGCTGTTCGCCCATCCGCATCGCGATCATCGCATCGACGGCGGCATTCAGGTCGATCTCGTCGCCATCCTCCAGCCCGCGCTGCCGTTCCACCCCGGCGGGCGTCAGCATGTCGACGATCTGCCGGATGCGATGCGCCACCGGCTTGTGGTCCAGAAGGATGCGGTCCACCTCCTCCGGGTCGCCTTTCTTGGCCCGGCGCTCATAGACCGTCGCCCAGTCGGGCCGGTAAAGCTGCACCTGATAATCCCATTCCTGGTAATGGAACGGCGCCGAAATCGGCTCTTTCCCCCACATCTCGTTGAAACTGGTGGTGGCTTCGCCCGCATCCTCATAGGGGCGGAACTCATCCTTGCAGACCCAGATTTCCTGGGCATCGTCGCCCGCCAGCTCGGCATCCACCTCATGCGCCATTTCCATGACCGAGACATATTTGCGCAGCTGCCGCTGGCTGGCGGGCACATACTCCGCGCCCTTGTCCCAGTCGAACTCCTCGAAGGCCCAGACAAACCGGTTATCGCAGCGATAGGGGATGCGGATCGAATTCAGAATCCGCAGGGACGGCACGTCGCGGGTGGCGGCGAAGACATGATAAAGCTCCATCCCCAGATGCCAGCTGAACATCGGGTCCTCGACGCGGGCCGCGATCTCGGCATGGAACTTCGCCCCCAGCGTATCCAGCCCCTCATGCCCGGTCAGCGCCAGCGGATCGTTCAACAGCGCCGCGAACCGCTCCAACCAGACCACCGTGCCATGCTCGACCGTGCCGCCCTGCTCCAGCGTCAGAAGCCGCCCCCACAGCTTGCCCAGCCCCGGAAAATCGCGCACCGCGCACCATTCCACCCGCGCGTCCTCGACCAGCGCGATAAAGACCATCTGCGCCGGGCTCAGCTGCTCGGCCGAGATCGGATGCTTCATGTAAACCAGATGCGCCGCCTGATGCGCCACCATGGCGCGGTACAGTTCCAGCCCACTCACGCCCTCCAGATCGTCGACCGCATCGGGCAGATGCATGACATGGTGGTCGATATAGGGCCGGAACCCCTCGTAATCGGCGGCGGTCGGCCGCAGGAAGAAATCCCGCCCCCACAAGGCCCGCAGATAGAAGTTCAGCTTCCTCTGCGTGTCGATGAACAGCGTCCCCTTGCGCTCGCGCGTCAGCACCTTCTTCGAATCCGCGCTTTCCAGCGCAAAGTATGCGGCAAGGTTCTTCAGATCCCGGCGATAGGCCTCGGCCCCGAAATTCGCCCAGCGCCGCAGCCCCGACAGCGTCAGCTTGCTCAGCAGCTCGTCGATATGCCCCAGCATCGGCCGCAGCCCGCGCGCCGCCTTGGCCGAAAGCTGGTGCACGAGCGTGAGGTACCCGCGCACCAGCTCGGCATCGCCCAGCCGCCTCGCCGCCACCGGCAGCGAGGAAAACAGCAGGGCGATCACCTCGCCGCTGGTCATCGAGGACAGCTTCATCGCCGCGCCGACACAGTCGCGGATCACGTCCTCGCCCACCTCCTTCACCACCGCCGGCATGTTTTCCAGATAGGCCAGCACCAGATCGTGGCCGCGCCCCAGATTGCACAGGCCCCGCGCACCTTCCATGTAATCGGCCAGCCCGGCCGGGCTCATCACCCGCGCGGCGTCGTGGAACGTGGCCTCCAGCGTGCCCCAGACATCCTCGGGCGCCTTGGCGAAACAGTCGCGATAGTCTTCCAGGTCGATCGTCATCTCGGCAACTCCGCGGCATTCGGCGGTGTGGTGCCCTGCACCGGCCCGGGGCCCTTCGGGCCGGCACAGGGCGCGCCCAGGACCAGTCGGGCGCAGGATTGGGTCATCCGTCGTTCGCGCATGAACCCAAACTCGAACTCACACGAAGAAGGTCTCGACCGCCGCCTGCAGCGTCTGGCGCATATCCGGATCGTCGGTCAAAGGCGTCACCAGCGTCATCTGGCAGGCCGCCACCGGATCGACACCCTCGGCAATCATCTGCCCGGCATAGACCATCAACCGGGTGGAAATGCCCTCGTCCAGCCCGTGACCCTTCAGGTTCCGCGTCCGCTGCGCCACCTGCACCAGCTTTTCGGCGGTGGCGGCGTCGACGCCCGCCTCCTTCGCCACGATCTCGGCCTCGATCGCGGCCTCGGGGTAATCGAAATCCAGCGCGGCGAAGCGCTGCTTGGTCGATTGCTTCAGATCCTTCATCAGCGACTGGTAGCCGGGGTTGTACGAGATCACCAACTGGAAGTCCGGATGCGCCTCGATCAGCTCGCCCTTCTTGTCCAAGGGCAGCGTGCGCCGGTGGTCGGTCAGCGGGTGGATCACCACCGTGGTGTC